>JAGNBF010000208.1 GCA_018004935.1 Chloroflexota bacterium
GTTTTGTTCTGAGTAATGTGATTTTGTTGCCGTTGGCGTTGCCATCGGATGATGCGTTGGGGATGGTATTGGGGTTGGCGGGTGGGGTGGCGGGTGGGTTGTCGTTTGCGGTGGCAACGGGGGTAGCGGTGGAGATGCCAGATCGCGGCCGCAATCTCACTTATTCTCTCATTCGCCAGGTCAGTGGGGTGATTGTAGGAACATTTGTAGGGTTGGCTTCCGGCTGGCTCACCAGCCGTCTCAGTGGCAGTATCTTTGTGGGGGTGATCATTGGCCTGCCCTTTGGCCTGGCCGTGGGCTGGCGCACCGAAAGCTGGAAGAAGGGCCTTTTTGCCGGGTTGATTCTGGCGGTTGTCGCCGGACTGGGAGGTTTATTGGCGTTGCTCATGCCCTTTGGTGTGGGTGGGGGGTTAGTATTGGTGACATTAGCCGCATCCCTTTTTGCGCTTCCTTATGTGCTTGCCGAACGCCTGTCTGGTCCCTGGGCGGGTGCTCTGGCGGGATCATTGGGTAGTGGGGCTGGCTTTTTCTTTTTTGTTACTGGGGTGGGGCGTTTTTGGCCTGCCTTGCTGTTGACCCTGGTGGGGTTGTTTCTGGGGCTAACCCTGGCCTGGTGGCGACCCATTGTGTTGTATCCGGTGTTGGCCGTATGGCATCGGTTGTTGTGGCAGTTGGATCAGTTGCGGCCGCGTTCACCCCATTTTTTCCGTTGGCACTCTGCCTTCTGGGATGAGTTCCAACGTCTGCCCCTCACCAACCTGGACGAACATCTACTCCTGGTAATTACCCGTAACCCCGACGAAGGGCAAAAAGCTCTGGAATATCTTTTGGCGGGGCACCAACGGTGGGCGGCTCAGGCAGTGGAAGTGGAGCTAGAAGCCCGACAATTGGAGCGGTGTACCACGGCGCAAGCGATTGCCCAGGCACACCGCCGTCTGGGTGTGGGCGATCTGGCCGGGCCAGCCAGTACACATCTACGCAGTATGAATCGTTTGAGTCGGGATGTCGCGGCCGCGCTCCAGCAAGAAAGTAGTTACAACCAACGGCTGGCCCTCAGTGCCGTCGAAGACCGGCTAGACGGCCACGTGCGTGAACTGACTCGGAGTAGTGAACCTTATGCTGACCGATTCCGCACCATCAGCGCCCACTGGCGGCAAATTCTGGCTGACTACATCCTGACACTGACCCAAACCGCCGAACTGCGCCAGGAGATTGATAACCCCTATGTCATTGGTGTGCCTCTTACCGATCAGCAGGAAATTTTTGTGGGCCGAACAGACATTAGTAGCCACATTGAGCAACTTCTCCTTGACCGTCGTCGCCCACCCCTGCTTCTCTATGGTCAACGGCGTATGGGTAAAACCAGCCTGCTTAATAACCTGGGACGGCTACTACCCAGCACTATTGTTCCCTTATTTGTAGATTTACAGGGACCTGCCACACGGGCCAGTGATCACACTGGCTTTTTATACAACATGGCACGTGGTATCACCGATTCGGCCAACCGGCAACGGGGGCTGGTTCTAGCCCCCCTGACGCGGGAGGCCCTGGCCGATGATCCGTTTACCCGGTTTGATGAGTGGCTGGATGGGGTAGAGGAAGCCCTGGGCCAGCGCATGGCGCTTCTGGCCTTGGATGAGTTTGAGGCCCTGCATGAAGCCTTCCGCAAAGGGCGTTTTGCCCATGAGACAATATTGGGCATGTTCCGTCACCTCATTCAGCACCGCCCCCGTTTTAAGGTGCTATTGGCCGGGTCGCATACGCTAGAGGCATTTCATGAATGGGCCAGTTATCTGATCAATGTGCAGGTGGTGCGGATAGGCTATTTGCAAGAAGCAGAAACGTTGCAATTGATTGAGCGACCAGTGCAGGATTATGCTTTACGTTATGACGCGGCCGCGTCCCAACGCGTTCTCACCCTTACCAAAGGACATCCGTTTTTGGTGCAACTACTCTGTGCAGAAGTAGTGACCTTAAAAAATGAACAAGCCCCCATGCTACGCCGCCTGGCCCGAGTAGAGGATGTCAACGCGGCCGCGCCCCAGGCATTAGCTCATGGTAGCTTTTTCTTTGCCGATATTGAACGCAACCAGGTAAATGAGGCCGGGTTGCGCTTTTTACGTTGGCTGGCACAATACGGTGAGGGTACGGGTGCGGCCGCGGTTCTTATTGACCAATGGTGGCAAAAAGAAAAAGCCTCTGATACCCACACCTTATCAGAGACCCTGGAACCATTGCGCCAACGGGAACTCATTGAACAAAACAGCACCGGCTACCGCTTCCAGGTCCCCCTCATTCAACAGTACTTCGCCCAACTTTATAAAAAATAGGTGACTATACAGCCCCTCACCCTAACCCTCTCCCCTGGGGGGAGGGAACTGACTCCCCTCTCCCGAAGCGGGAGAGGGGTCGGGGGTATGGGTCAGCGGTTTCACCTTCTCATTCCACACTCGGCGTCGTGTAGGACGCCGAGCGTCCCAGAGGGAATTCCCACGCTGAGTGTGGGAATAGGTTGTGACACTTGAATAGTTACAAAAATAGCACCGTAACCCCCATACTCTCCAGCCTCTTAACCATCATGGCGGGAAACAAAAGGCCTTCGACAAGCTCAGGCCACACGCCCGGCAGTTACCTCAGGCCACAATTTCCCCAAAATAGTGAGAAAATACCGGTTCTGTGGGAATTCAGAGGTAGACACCAGATGTAGGGAATGGCCTTGTGCCTGCCCCGTGTGGGGCAACCACAAGGGTTGCCCGTACCCCACGAAACCCCAAAGGACCAAAATACCACCGTACCCAAAAGCGACCAGCCAGACTCAATTAGCAAACTCCTGTAACTGTGGAGAGCGGCGCAACCGTTGCAGTAGATTCTGCTTCACCCGATACACATCTACCACCGTATGAAAATACTGAGCATAACGAGCCTGAATCTGCTGAGGCTTCAGATTAAGGAGAAAAGAAGCGACCAGAACCACCCGTTCCATCTCATCCGTTACCAGGTGTAACAGCGTCTGCCATAATTCAGTACGTTGACCTTCCGCCAATTTTTCCATCTCCCCTTCCACATGCATCGCCGGATGCCCCTGGTCTAACAGGGTTAGCGATGTCTCCGTTTTGCCCTTATATTTGCGGTTAAAATCCAACAAACAACTGTTGGCACATAACTCCAAATAGCGCAAAATCTGCCGTAACTCCTCAAACCCGGCAAAGGTTTGTGGGCTAAGCCGTCGCCACATCCGCTCAAAGGTACGATTCACCAAATATTGCACCTCTTCCCCACTGTACACCATGGCCGGGTTACGCTCAATCCAGCGTGACACCATCGGCGCATACTGTAGGTAGAGACATTCCCAGGCCACATTGTCTCCCAGAGAAGCGCGACGAAACAATTCCAACCCGAACCGGGGATCATGCGGTTGCTGGTGCAAAAAACGAGTTGTTTCTTCCTGGCAATATTGAAATAGAGTAGCCACTGGTAAATGAGTCACTTCCTGTAGGGTTAAAAGACACATGGCTGAACACTCCTGAGAAAATGTAGGGCGATGTGGCAAATCGCCCGGACGATTTACCAAATCGTCCTACAGATTTTCATTCCTCTTGGTGTGCCAAAGGCACATGGGGAACTCCTAGGAAAATAGCCACTGATACTGGAAACACGGATAGGAAAAAACACGGATGGGAATGAAAATGGTGGCGTTATTTTCATTCATCTTGGTGCGCCGTAGGCCCATGGGGAACTCCTGCGAAACAAATTTTCATTCCTCTTGGTGTGTGCCCCGCTCAGGGGGAACTCCTACGAAAATAGCCACGGATAAGGGAGACACGGATAAGAAAAAACACGGATGGGGATGAAAATGGTGGCGTTATTTTCATTCATCTTGGTGTGTGTTCCATCCATGGGGAACTCCTCTGAAAATAGCCACGGTTGTGAAGAAACTGCTGTGAAGAAACACCGATACGAAAGAATACGGCCCCACTCCACGAATTCCCCAAGAACCAGCGTAGATTCTTCATAAAGCATGACGGGGTATCGTCTCTCAATCGTTACGATAAAACCTATAAACCTATCTGCAAGTGCAGATGAGGCATAATCATCTGATCTTGTAAGGCGATTTCCTCAAAATAATGATTCCATCCACCTTTCTGAAGCGTTTCATACAGGTGGGCCAAATCATCTCGATGGGGCATTCGCCAGATCAATAAATAATGTTGATGCAGAAAATAAATATTGCGAACCTCAAGTGGATAATTAATTAGATGGATACCGGCCAGATGGAGGTCCTGCACGATTTGTTTGATGTGATTAAAGTAGGTTATCCGGGTTGCTAATGACAATTGCTTCCAGGTAGAACGGACAGACCAACATTGGATGTGGATAAACATGGCCGACTCCTTAGGAATACGAACTAAAATAACTTATTCGTTGAGAGATGCTTTGCCCTGGGGCTTACCAGATAATGTAGAGAGGGATGTTAGGAGAGTTCGCCCGCGGCCGCGTTCCCTTCCTGATTCATAATTGTCTGCAACTGCACCTGTAAATACGCCAGAAAATCTTCCACCTGAACAAAACTCTTACGGGCACCAGTAACAGGGTCTTCAAGACTAAAACGCCAACCCACGATTTTGTCATCCTGATGCTGATGCTCGAGCCAAATTTTGAGCATCAAAATATAATAATCAGCCGACCGGGGTGTGCTTATAAGCATGGAATCTCCTTATGGTCAAAAGCGCCTGGGCAGATTGATAAATTTCGCATCACCTCCTCATGCTCGGGTATGCATCAAATCTGTAGCTGAAAAAGAATAGGGCTTTAGTCATCGTTCGTATTTAACTTAGCGATTTGCTATGGCCGGTCTCCTGACCGCGCCACCTGACTTATTTCCGAACGATTACTTAGTAATCGTCCAAGAATAAGTTCCGCGCAGACCTGACAGGTTTCCGAAAATCTGTCAGGTCTAAACCGGGAAGTTATTTTTAGATGTTCACTTAGGATTTCGCAGGGTGGCATCAGTCCGGCTTCCCCTTCCCCTTGGTCAGGGAAGAGGGATCTTCAGGCTAAGTAAGTGTCTGAAAATAACGGTTCTTGGAGATTTCACAGGGTACGGGCAACCCTTGTGGTTGCCCCACACGGGGCAGGCACAAGACCAACCCGTACATCTGCTGTCAACCTTCTGAATTCCCAAAGACTCAAAATAATTTAGGTGGCGCGGTCAGGAGACCGGCCACAGCAAAAAAGGGTAGTTATTTTGTATCTATACAGGTGGGGCACAGCGATGCCTGAGCTTGTCGAAGGCAGAGCCGGGCTTTGGTAAGCTCAGCCCTTGAAGGCATGTATAGTTACGTTATTTTTAGACAATTAGTAAACTGGCGAAAGACTTGTGTTAAGCTGTACTAGAGATTGCCAAAGCGACCCTAAACCATGCCCCAGGTGCCTCTATTACTATCTGGATTTGACAGACATTACTATAACATTCCTGACGCTAAACCAGCGCTAATTGTGTTTTGACCCATTAACACTGGTATTGTGGAGAAAGGCAATCCCAGCGCCGCTGGTGATAGCTCATCCGCCCCTGGTAGTCTGGTGGGCGAGATTTGTCGGATAAACAAGGGGTGGCACGTGCGAGCGAACCATTAGGATTGACGATTAAATAACGAGAACATTTGCTGTGGCCGGTCTCCTGACCGCGCCACCCAAGTTATTTCTAGACGCTCACTTAGTGAACATCTAAAAATAACTTCCCGGTTTAGACCT
>JAGNBF010000119.1 GCA_018004935.1 Chloroflexota bacterium
CCGCGCTGTGTATAAGAGTCAGCCACCCCACCCCTACCCCCGCCCCTCAGAGCGCAGTCACCACCACTCACCCGTCACCCCTCACCACTCACCATTCACCCTTCACCACTCACCACTCACCACTCACCACTCACCATTCACCATTCACCACTCACCATTCACCACTCACCATTCACCATTCACCACTCACCATTCACCACTTACCATTCACCACTCACCACTCACCATTCACCACTCACCATTCACCACTCACCATTCACCACTCACCACTCACCATTCACCACTAAGGTACTCCATGTCTGACCCTACTTCCCCTTCCGCTCTTACACCTGGGGCATTGCTCCACATCCCCAACTTTCGTACCCTGTTCCTGGGGCAAATCATCTCCGATTTTGGTGATGCCATCACCCAACTGACCTTGTTGTTGTACATCAACCGGGTGACAGGGGGAGATACCCAGGCGTTAGCATTACTCCTCATTGCCCTGGCCCTACCGATGGCGACTCTGGGGCTGGTGGCTGGGGTGTTTGTAGACCGTTGGGATCGCAAACGGGTGATGATTATTTCCGATTTGTTACGGATGATATTGGTAGGTGGTTTTCTCCTCGCGGCCGCAACCGACCAAATCTGGCTTATTTATCCTGTAGCCTTTCTCCACTCCACTGTAGGCTCCTTCTTTGCCCCGGCACGGGGCGCCACCATCCCCCGCATCATCCCGCCGGAAGGATTACTCCCGGCCAATTCACTGAGCCAGATCAGTGCCGTATTTTTTCGGGTACTGGGAACCGCGGCCGCAGGGTTCCTTGTAGGCAGTCTGGACAACTTCACCCTTCCCTTTGTCATTGACAGCCTCACCTTTCTGGCATCGGCCTGGTTACTCACAGGGTTAAAACTGGAAAAACGGGACCACGCGGCCGCGAGTGGGCAAGCCACAATACACCTCATTCTCCACGAAATGCGTCTGGGGCTAAACATCATCTTGCATCAACGTGAACTAATAGGCACTTTAGTCGCCCTGGCTGTAACCATGTTAGGGTTAGGGGCCGTCAATGTATTATTAGCACCCCTGCTGGTCAATGAGCTAAAGCTCCCGGAAACCTGGTTTGGGGCGCTGGAATTAGCCCAAAGCAGTGCCATGATCATCGGGGGCACATTAGTCGCTTTTCTCGCCCGCCGCCTCAGAGCCACAACCATCGTCAGCTTCGGGCTAATGGCCCTGGGATTGATCTTAGGCTTGATGGCTCCCGTCAACGCCCTCTGGCAAATGTTCCCCATCTTATTTACCATTGGCCTGATCGTCACCCCGGTTACAGCGGCCACCACCACTATTTTGCAAACCAATGCAACCGATGAGGTAATGGGGCGGGTCGCGGCCGCGCTCAATGCCGCCGTCAGCACCGCTAACCTCATTTCCATGGCCGTGGCCGGTATTCTGGCCGCCTGGGTAGGCACACGCAACGTATTTCTACTGAGTGGATCCGTAGTCATATTAGCCGGGGTGGTGGCGCTGGCCATCTTCCGTGGCGACAAAGGATTAACAATTAAATAACTTGAACATTTTTTCGCCAACAATTCCCAGCTTGAACGATAAACGTTCCGTTAATCCGCCCGGCGGTCAAACCGCCGGGTTATCAGTACCAGGCACCAGCAGGTCAACGGCCTGCGTAACCATAAACCCGGCCCGTTTTACGGCCGGGCGGCCTCTTTTCTCGGCGCGGTTTAGGGCAGAGGCCCCCAAACCGCGCCAGTAGGTTTCTCCCCTTCCCAGAGGAGAGGGGAGTGCCTAGCCATAAACAGTAGCCAGTAACCAGCAAAATCTCCATCGCCATACCCCACCTGTGACGTTTGTCAGGGGGGATAGGGAAATCTGTCACTAGAGTGCCAGATAGACAACTCGCTACGATACATTTGTTTTCGTGCTTCCACCCACCCATCAACCGGAGGTGCCATGATCGCCCCACTCCCCCCTTCCGCCCTTTATCGAATCTGTGATCCGGCTCAATTCAGCTTTGATACCACTGCCGACCTGGAAAACCTACAAGAGATCATCGGCCAGAGTCGTGCACTCTCCGCCGTGCGTTTTGGTGTGGATATACACCGCGCCGGTTACAATCTCTTCGCCTTAGGGCCAAACGGCACGGGTAAATTCACGGCTATCTCCCAACTGATTACCGCTCAGGCGACCGCTGAACCCGTACCATCCGACTGGTGTTATGTGTATGACTTTGCCCAGGATCACCGCCCCAAAGCGTTGCAATTGCCCCCTGGTCAGGGATCGCTTCTGGCAGAGGCAATGCAAAAGCTGGTGAGTGATCTGTTTACCGTTCTGCCCACCGCTTTTGAGGGAGAAGATTATCACCGGCAAAAACGGAGCATTGAAGAGGAATACCATGATCGGCAAGAGCAGGCCATTGACGAAATCCGCCAACATGCCCGCGAACACAATATCGCCCTCTTGCCCACACCCAATGGCCTGGCCTTTGCCCCACTCCAAGACAATGAGGTTATCAGCCCGGAACAGTTTATGAAACTGCCCCCGGATGAGCAGAAGAAGATTGAGGATGAAGTGACGCAACAGCAAGAGGCCCTACAAAAGGTAGTTCGGCAGATGCCTCAATGGAAACGGGAGATCCAGACCAAATTAGATGCCTTAAACCGGGGGCTGGCCGAGTTTACCGTCAAACCCCTGTTTGAGGAGTTGCGGCAAAAATTCGGCCATGTGTCTGAAGTGCTGATTTATCTGGAAAATGTGCAGGAAGATGTGATTGACAAGGCCGGTGCTTTTATAGATGGGGAGGGCATGCCGCTGTCCGCTCTTTTAGGTGGTGGGGGCGAAAACGCGGCCGCACGCCAACAACTCCTCACCCGTTACGAAGTCAATGTCCTGATAAACCACCATCAAACCCAGGGTGCCCCCGTCATTTACGAAGATTATCCCACCTACCCCAATCTAGTAGGGCGCGTAGAATATAAATCCCACATGGGATCACTCGTTACTGATTTTACCCTGGTGCGCCCCGGAGCTTTACACCGGGCCAATGGGGGTTATCTACTCCTGGATGCCCGCCATGTTCTCACTCAGCCTTATAGCTGGGAAGGATTAAAACGGGCCTTACGCGCCCGGCAAATCAACATTGAATCCTTAGGACAAATGTTGGGGCTAATCAGCACCGTTTCCCTCGAACCAGATCCCATTCCTCTAGATGTAAAAGTCGTATTAATAGGGGAACGTCTACTTTACTACCTGCTCTGCCAGTATGATCCCGATTTTATGGAACTGTTTAAAGTGGCCGTAGATTTTGAAGAGGAAATGAAGCGCACACCAGAGAACGATCACCTTTACGCCCGACTCATTGCCACCCTGGTACACAAAGAAAATCTACGCCCCTTTGACCGTTCGGCGGTTGCCCGTGCCATTGAACAAAGTGGCCGCCTGGCCGATGATGCCGAACGACTTTCTTTGCACATGCAAAGCATGGTAGACCTGCTCCGGGAAGCGGACCATTGGGCTGGGGAAACAGGGAAAGCAGTCGTGGACGCGGCCGCGATTCAGCAAGCAATCAATGCCCAACTTTACCGGGCAGGCCGCCTGCGCGAACGCATCCAGGAGAACATCCTACGCGAAGTTATCCTCATTGACACCCAAGGCGAACGTGTGGGTCAAATCAACGGCCTCTCCGTTCTCACCCTGGGCAACCTCGCCTTTGGCAAACCCAGCCGCATTACCGCCCGGGTGCGCCTGGGCAAAGGAGATGTCGTAGATATTGAACGACAGGTTGAACTAGGTGGCCCACTGCATAGCAAAGGCGTCCTTATTCTCTCTAGCTTTTTGAGTAGCCGCTACGCCAGTGAACGACCCCTGGCTCTTTCCGCCAGCCTGGTCTTTGAACAATCCTACGGTGGCATAGATGGGGATAGCGCCTCTTCAGCCGAGTTATACGCCCTACTCTCCGCCCTGGCGGATGCGCCCATTAAACAAGCCTTTGCCGTCACCGGCTCTGTCAACCAACATGGAGAAGTGCAGGCCATTGGCGGCGTAAACGAAAAAATAGAAGGGTTCTTCGATATTTGCCGGGCGCGTGGCCTGACCGGTGAACAAGGGGTGCTCATCCCCACCGCCAATGTTACCAATCTAATGCTCCGCCAAGACATCGTGAGGGCTGTAGCCCAGGGACAATTTCACATTTATCCGGTCAGGACAATTGACGAAGGGATTGAACTGTTGACAGGAGTTGCGGCCGGTGAACGGGGCAAAAATGGTAAATATGCGAAAGGTAGTATCAATGAGCGCATTGAAACTCGCCTGGAGAAGATGGCCAGAAAAGCCAAAGCGTTTAACCAACCGTCAGCCACACAGGGACAAGGACGCAAAACGTGAGGAGGGTTTAGCATCTTCTCAATATTTCGGGAGAAACGTAGCCTGAGCTTGTCGAAGACGGTTGGTTTCCCCCCTTCCCGAAATTGGGAAGGGGGAACCCACTCGGCGGGCAAAATCGGAGGCGATTGTAGTTTAAAAAAGGCTCTTGGGGAATTCAGGGGGTTGATACCAGATGTACGGGCGGGCCTTGTGCCTGCCCAGTGTGGGCAACCATGAGGGTTGCGCCTACAGCCAAACTCTTCTTCTTAAAAGCTGTAGGCGCACCCAAGGCAGTAGGTTATGAGCGAGTTACAAGAAGTACGAACCATTCAGCGCATTTTGGTAGCGCTCGATGCGTCTACAGATAGCCTGGCGGCCCTGGACGCGGCCGCGAAGCTGGCGGCCCGCCTCAATGCTGAGTTAGTGGGGCTGTTTGTGGAAGATGTCAATTTGTTATACATGGCCGGGTTGCCGTTTACTCGTGAACACCGTTTTCCCCGGCTGGGCGATGTCACCCATGAACAGATGGAAAAGGCGTTACGCCTACAGGCTTCACAGGCCCGGCGGGCCTTATCGCGAGTGGCTGATCGCTGGTCTGTACACTGGACCTTCCGCGTGGTAAGGGGTCGGGTAACACCAGAAGTGCTTGCGGCCGCGTTAGAAGCGGATCTGCTCACCGTGGGCAAATCCAGCCGCCCCCTCAGTCGTCATTCCCGCCTGGGGTCTACGGCCCGTGCTCTGGTAGAACAAACGCCCCGTTCCATCTTATTAGCTCAACCCTCCTCGGAAGAAAACCGCCCCATTCTGGTAACTTATGATGGTACCCCCCAGGCCGAACAGACTTTACTTGTAGCCGTTCATTTGGCTCAGGCCAACCAGTTACCCATTACCATTTTCGTTTTAGGTAATACCCCAGAAGAAACCCAGCATGCGGCCGCGAGGGCGGCCACCTGGCTCACAGAACATCAACCCCACCCCGACACCATCAAATATATGCCCCTGCTCCACCCCAATGCCTACCAACTTGCCGAAGCGGTGCGCCGGGCGGGGGGTGGAACCCTGGTTCTGAGCGGCTTTAGCCCCTCACTCCAGGCCCACACCCTGCAAACACTTCTAGATGAACTAGACTGCCCGGTATTAGTAGTGCGTTAGGGAGGCTTCTTTGTTGTCGTTAAAAAAACAGTCAGGTAATAGGGTTTCCCGCACCCCAACCCCAGGGGCGGGGTTAGGGGTGGGGGAAGCTCGATACCGGTATTAATTTATTAAATCTCAATAACCGGTGGTTAAATTGAGAAGGGTAGGCAATTTTAGGGAAATCTGGCAAATATAAACCAATTTGTGGTAATAATATAGGGAATTGCCTACTCCCTAAAATGAACCTATCCCACTAACGATTCCCCTGGGAAGGGAGAAAAATTAATTGGGTCCGTTTTTCGTGTGGGCAGATGCCCACACGAAAAACAGCCCCCCAAAAAGTTCCCCGCCGCTGGGGGTGGGGAAAATCCGAGTAGGCCATCGCCATAAGGAAATGAGTTCTTTTGGCGGCATAGGCCAGCACTCTGGTGGAATCCCTCTGATCCTGGCCATTCTGTGAGTCGCTTTCTTATGGGTGCACATCTGGAGAGAACCACCAGATTAACTGGCCGGTTCTCTGCCCTCATAATCCTATGCGCGAAAAGATGAAACCATACCTTGCCCTGGCGGAAAGGTTATTTGCTGATCTGGCCCACGAAACGACCTGGTTGGCGGAAGCCGTAACCCTCCCCCCTTTCACCGATGCTCTTTTACGCCAACTGGTCGCCCACGCGGATCACCTGGCTCTGGCGCAACCACGCCGGGGCTGGGCTTTGCTGGCAGTCGCCACCGCGGCCGCGCAGGCCCAAACAGTCGCTCCTTTCTTGCAGGCTAAAGCCGCCTGGTATCTGGCCCGCTCCGCCAATGAGTGGGTACAGCCACAGCGAGTCGCGGCCGCGTTGGATCAGGCACAACCCATCTTCGAGAAACAGCAGGCCACCGGTTGGGTCGCGGCTTGCCAGTGGCAACAGAATGCTCTGCCCTGGACCCGCCCTGATTTTTTTGCGGCCGCGACCGCCTTAGCACTTGCCCTCACTGAAATGGAAAAACACCCAGATCTCAGTGAGTTTGTGCCCCATTGTCGTTTATCGCTGGCCTATGCCTATTTACTCATCAATGCTTATGAAGACGCCATCTCCCTTATTCGTCAAAGTATGGCATATTTTGAGACCCACCAGGACCCCCTGAACCTGGCTCGATGCTGGTTTGTTGAGGCGGCCTGTCGGCGACGCCAAAACGATTTTGTTCAGGCACGTCTTTTGGTAGAGCAGGCATTAGATTGTTTTACCGAAATGCAGGCCACCGCCGACCTGGCACGCACGCAATGCCAGATGATGCTTGTTTACTGGTTAGGTGAGGGGGATTATGCGGCCGCGGAACAGGTATTAAAAAAAGCGCTGGCTCATTTTGCCGCTCTGGATTTGCCCTTGTGGACAGCCCAGGCTCTTAACTTCTTAGCCCAACTTTATAACAATAATGGCCATCTGGCTGAGGCAGAAATTGCCTTACACCAGGCACGAACTATCCTGTTAATTTATGATCTTCCCGGGCTATTGGGTGATTCTTATCTGGATGGAGCTAACGGGTATATACAAAAAGGGGAATATCACAGGACAGAAGCAGAATTACGACAGGCAAAACAGTTTTACGAACGCGCCAACGCCTCAATGGGACAAACCACCGTTCTCATGACTCAAGGGATTGTCGCCATCCAGTTAGGTCGTTACCACCAGGGTTTAACCCAACTAGAAGAAGCGCATCGCCGCTTCCAGGAATTCAACATTCCGGGGCGGTTAGCCAGTTGTGAATTGGCTCTGGCCGAGGCCCTGCGTTTGCTCAACCAACCGGAATCCGCCCACAGCTACCTTGATCAGGCAGTACTTAACAGCCAACACGCGCATCAGGTCGAGTTGGCCTTTTCATTGAACATAGCCCGGGCCAATCTCTTCATTCATACCGGCCAGATAGAAACAGCCATTGCCCTGTTAAGAGATAACCTGGAACTGGCAAACCAGCATGACAATGGAATTGTCCAGGCCTTACTTCATCGAGCTTTAGGTGAGGCGTTATGCAAAAATCAACAATTAGACGAGGCCGCTCCTTATTTCCGTCTGGCCGAAGAGCGTTTTATCCAGATAGGGATGCCTTTGGAAGAAGGGGTCTGCCATCTACGTTGGGGACAATATTATCAAAAGACAGGCCAGTTCGCGGCCGCACGTCTGGCCTGGGAACATGCCATTGCTCTATGCCAAAATGCCAGCCCCGATGTAACCTGGCAGGCCCACGCCGGGTTAGCCTCTCTGGCCGAACAAAATGGCCAATACGAAACCGCGTTGACCCAATATGAGGCGATGATCCACCTGTTGGCCCAACTCCGCGAATCTTTGCACCAGGCCACACTCAGCGGAACCTTCTCCGGGCGGCCGGGGCAAAGCGTTAGCCGGGCCATTCATCTGGCTATCACTCAGGAGCGGCATGAGCAGTCACTCAAATTCATAGAGGCCAGCAAAGCAATTACCCTGGCCCAGCGTCTACACAGCCCCGCCTTACCTCTGGTGCATCAGCGTGCAACCCAGGCCAACCCTTTGGCTACCCTGGCCGGAGAAATCCGGGCACTTCAGGAACAGGTACGCCAGCAAAGTATCAACCCCTCCCCCATTCTGCGGGGCAACTTACGCCATTTGCAGGACATTCTGAAGCAAAAGGCCCTGGACTACGACAACCTCATCAATGAAGTAGAACGAATGATGTTGGCGGGTGAACCAGTAGGGCTGTCTACTCATCGGTTTTATTTGCCCCATTTCCAACAAGTGGCCCAGAAAAAATTGGGCGACAACTGGGTGGCAATTGATTATTATCTGGACAAAGAGCGCATATATGGGGTGATCATCACCAGTACGATCTGTGAAGCGTGGCAAAAAACCATTTTTGGTGATGAGGCGCTGGCCCTAAAGATGGTTACCAAAGCGAACCCGGATCATATCGGTTTTGCCGAAAGCGATTTTAAAATATTGGCTGATTTGTTGTTGCCCCCTCAGGTACAACAGCGGTTGCGCCCCGACACAACCTTGTTGATTGTACCGCACCGGGCTTTGCACCGTATTCCCTGGGCGGCGTTATGGTTGGACACGGTTCATGCTCCACTGGTAACTACCTGTATTCCCGTGATTGTGCCCTCACTGAATAGCCTGATCATTCTCTGGCAACGGGCACAACCCGAACCTTTCCAATTAGGCGAGGGCATATTGATAGCGGTTTCTGAATTTCAGGATCGCCATATGCCATTGGCGGCCGTACATGAGGAGGCTCAGGCTTTACAGGGATTGTTGGAGGGACAGATTGAGGAGAGGCGCGACGCGGCCGCGACGTGGTCTAATCTATTACAACTCGCTCAGGACGGGGGGTTGAAACCGTATTCCTGGCTCCATATCGCCAGCCATGCGTTTTATGATAGCTATACGGGGCGGTTAAGTGGAGTGGCGTTGTATGATCAAGACATCTGGATAGATGAGTTGTGGCAATGTGCGCCCTTCCCCCCTCTGGTAACATTATCAGTGTGCAGTGGGAACCGCGGCCGCGTTCACGAAGGCGACGAACAGGTAGGACTGACGGTCACGTGTCTCGTTGCCGGGGCACAAACCGTTATCAGTAGCCTCTGGCCAATAACAGATAAAACCACCCCCGAGCTGATGTTAAACTTTTATAGGTTTATCACTCAGGGGAAACCCCTCGCTGTGGCTTTGGCGCTGGCCCAACGGGCGGCCTGGCAACAGGGGGAACACGTAAATCATTGGAGTAGTTTTTGTTGTATCGGTCAACCCTAAAAAAACAGGCCCAAACACAAAGAAAGACTCATCCCCCTCAATCCCAGCGGGAAGGGGAAAACATTTCACCGCCCCCATCCACAACCTGAGCGAAACCCCATTCGTGTCATTTTTCGCGGGCGCACGCCCGCGAAAAATGACACGAGAAAGACCCGCCCGACCGTAAACGACCGGGCTATGGTTACAAAGACCGCTGGCCTGGGCTTTTAGCTCGCAGAGCTTCGTATGCTTAGCCCGGCCGTTGTTACGTTATAAATTAACAACCACCCGCACCGCCCTGGCTACCACTACCTGGAGGGAGCACACAGGCGATGGCTGTGCCAGAAGCATCATCGGTGTCGGGCATCACCCAGGTATAGGTGAATGGGTGAGTTGATGCGGCCGCGGTCTGATTAAAAAACACCGCACCCTGAAGGGAAAACGCCAGGATAGCCACAAAGGCGATAACCAAAACAACACGAACAAATTGTTGACGTGCATTGAGTAACATGAAAGACCTCCGTGTGATCAGGTGAAGACCCGTAGTGCCAGCGCCCAGAGAAACAAAGGTCTGCTTAGTCATCGTTCAGAAATAACGTGGAGAGCGCGGTCAGGAGACCGGCCACAGCAAATCGCTAAGTCAAAAACGAACGATTACTTAGGCACTTCAGAGAGCTTCGGTTGGAATTTGTAAGAGGTCTGGCCAAACCTTATGGATAACACAATAACAAATGAGAGGATGACAGTTCTGAGCCGGAACTGAGCGGCTGTTGAGGAAGAACGAAAGGGGATGAAAAAATGAGCGTAAATCCTGCCTGGGATCAGCTCCCGGCATCATATCGTGCCCAAGAAATGAAAACTGTTGCCCGATGGCTGAGCGCCGGGGAGAGTGGCTCTGTCATTGGTTTGCCAGGAACAGGCCGGGCTACCTTCCTGGGGTTTCTTTGTCATCGCCCCGATGCCCTACGCCAGTACCTCACACCTTATTCAGACCAGGTCATATTAATGCCAGTTGATCTGAATAATTTGCCTGATGAGCAGTTATCTACGTTCTATCGGGTTTTACTTCGTTCTTTTTATGAACGATATGAACGGCAGGAAGATCCCATGCGTTCGATAATCGAAACGCTCTATCGTAAGGTTGAGGCAACGCAAGACCCCTTTCTTTCGCAGAGTGCCTTGCGAGAGCTATTGACCTTGTGGGAAATCCAGGGGCGGCGAATTGTTTTGGTTATGAATCGGTTTGACCATTTTTGTGAAACAGCCACGCCGCAAATGACTACCACCTTGCGTGGTTTGCGCGATAGTTTTAAAGAAACGCTTTCTTATGTAATGGGCATGGCGCAAGAAGTGGTTTATTTATCTGATCTGGATAGCATTCGTCCTTTGCGGGGTATTCTAGACACCCATATTTGTTGGGTTGGCCCATTGCCGGAGCCTGACGCCCGTTTTATGATTGAGCGGCAGATGCAATACCACCATGAACCTGTGGCGGAAGCGGTGATAGCCCGTTTGCTTCAGATTTCGGGAGGATATCCCTCTTTGTTGCGCGTGCTGTGTCATTGGTGGCTGACAGAAGGGCAGAAGGTTCAACCGGATGCCTGGGCCAAGATTTTGCTAGGCAAACGCAATGTGCAACACCGGTTGCGGGATATTTACCAGGGTTTTACTCAGGCGGAGCAATTTGTTTTGTCGGAGTTACACCAGATACAGTCAGGAGAAAAGCGGAGCAACACATTCAGTACATCTACCGATTCGGATGTATTGAATGCGCTTTGGGAAAAGGGGGCCTGCTTTCAACAAACAGGCCGATGGTATATAACGGGAGAGTTGCTTGATTTGTATGTTAAACAAGAGGAAAGTCCAGGCCGCGGCCGCGTTTGGGTAAATGAGCGTACGGGCGAGATTCATCAGGGGCGGACGGTGGTGGAAGGGTTACAGCCATTGCCTTGGGCTTTGTTGCGATTTTTGTTAGCGCGGCCGCGGGAACGCCACACCCACACCGATTTGATCGAAGCGGTCTGGCCGGAAGAGGTGAACAAAGATGGCGTTTCAACAGAGGCGCTATACCAGGTTGTTCGGGGGATTCGCAAAGCGATTGAACCCGACTCCACCAGACCTCGCTATTTAATTAACTGGCGCGGTTATAGTGGTGGCGGCTACCAGTTTTTTCCTGAGGGACGTCCAGGTTAATTTTAGGAGAAAAACAATGACTCAAACTAATAAGCTTGAATCTATTCGGTTATTGTGTGGCAGTATCTATTTAGGCGGCTTCTGGCGTGGATTAAGCATATTGGGTTATTTGCGGCGTGATCAATACAAGGCTAAAAGTCCTGAAACCGGTCTAGATCTAGATGAGGTAGCGACTCATGCGGCACAGGCAGTGGCAATTTCGTTAGCGGCCGCGATCCTGGCCGTTGCTATTGGCATCTTACAACTGGCTTTACTGGGGCTGGTGGGGGTCGCGACAACCCGTTATTGGGGGGCAACTTCTGAAGCCAGTCGAGATTTCTGGCAATTTTTGATTGGTTTTTTAGGTTTTGCCCAAATTGTGTTTACCCTGACCGGGGGCGGGATAATAGCTTATGAACTTATCTATTGGCGCTGGACGAATGGGCGTCGCTTCCTCAAACGCTTCTATAATCCCCAATTCCATTTGAAATTTCTGGCTCCCCTCACCAATTTTCTTAAACAACGGATAATGGAGCCAGAACCCAAACAAAATATTATTACCTTTGGGGGCTTTGAACCTTTTTTGGGAGCGGGAGAAACGATTAATGGGGGTTGGACATTGTGCATTGAAAGGCAAAATACAACTCAACCACGAAAAATCATTGACATCCCCCTACAAAACTTCTATGACACGATAGATAAAAGTATTGGGGATCGTGGATTACCACACCTGCAACAATTCTCACATCTTTTAGTAAATGGCTATGAGCTACAAAGTGATAGCCATATTTTGCCCCAACAGAAAATGCGACCAGTGGCTACCTTGTCTGAAGCCGAGATTTGGGCTATTGGTCATGGCAATTTAGAGAAAGATCAACGTACTTATCGTATTTATCGTTATACGGATGAAACACGAGGAATGGTCTTTTCTTATTTCATCCGCTTTTATAATCTGGGCATGATCACTTTTGTAGAAGGGACACCTTGTATCCTGAACAGTATAGATCGGCACCGGTTTAGCCTCGCGGCCGCGTTAAAAGACAACACTTTTTCCCGCATCCTCAAGACGATAGGTCTAGCCCTCATACTGTCTATATCAGGTCTTTATGCCGCTGTAGCCTTATGGCGCCTATTTCTCTTCGTTTATCGTCTTGTTTCTTGGTGGCTCCTGGACGTGCGACAAGGGCGAGCCGCTCGCTGGGGCGAGGAGTACAACTACGGCCTCAGCAAAACTTTCCGCGAAACCATTGCCGCCCCTATCTTTCAAAATTATTATGGCATTCAAGACCTCATTATGTACAAGAAAACGATCGAGGAAGCCATTTTTGATGGGATTGTCACTCTGCTAAAAGAAAATGGGGTTGACACCACACAGTTTGAAACTAATGCCAATATCGTGATGAATAACGGCGTGATGGTAAATGGTGGGCAATTCACCGCCACTCAAGTCACCGCCGGACAAGGGAGTGCCTCCATTATGAATACCACCCCTGAAAAACAAAGAGGGCGTACCCAACAACTCGTTCACTCGGTCATTAATCGTGTTGTACCTGGCCAATAAGCTGTCCGTGAGACCTACCGGGGTTTCAGTTACCTCATCCCCGCCGGGGAAGCATTTGACAGTCGGATAAAGCTACAAGATGGAGAGAAACTATGCCCAGAAAAAATGAAGGCATCATTGTCACCGGAGGTTCATTTACAGCCAATGCGGTTACGGTTGGGGCCAATAGCCAACAAATCTATGATGCCTCCCATAACCAAAACGATTCGTCAACCACCCACAACACGACAATCGGGGAAGTGACCGGGCAGGTACACACCGGATCAGGCCATATTAACGTGGATCAATTCCTGGCTCAGGGGCAAGAAATACAAAGCCAAGAAACCTTTCTGACAACTTTGCAAGCTTTGGAACAGGAGATAAGAACAACCGGTTTGCTCTTTTTAACAGAAGATATGGTGGATGATATGCTGGTGGAATTAAACGCGGCCGCATACGAAGCTCATAAACCTGCCGCCAAAGGGGAACGTATCATTAGCCGATTAGAAAAGATCCAATCCATTTTATCTCAAGCCACAGACTCAGCTTCCACAGTTATTGCCCACAAAGCTATGTTACTGACATTCAGCCAATTAACCCAAACCTTAATTCAAACGGCCAGACAACTCTTTTAAAACCCGAGGTCTATTTTATGATACAAAACGAGCTATCTATTGAGAATCGCACCGGTAAAAAGGTAGAGCCTTTTGTTCACCAAATTTTGAGCCGCATGTTTGCCGGTTATGCTCGCGTCACCATCCGCTCCGAGTTTACCAGTGGGCTGAGTAGCGGCCGCGTCTTTCTGGTGCGCCCTATTCCTCAAGAAGGGGCCGAGTTGCCCGTCGTCATTAAAATAGATTATGCCGATCGTATTACCAGGGAACATGAAGCCTTTCGCCGCTTCACCCGTAACCGTCTGCCCCGTATGGCCGAAATACGGGGTGAACCCGTCTTTACCCCCGATGCCCCATTCGGGGGACTGTGTTACCCCTTTGTTGGCTCCGGCGAATTCACGATTCGCAGTTTGCAAGCCTATTTGCAAGAAGCCTCTTTAGAAGAAATCCAAAAGTTATTAGAAAAACAACTGTTCCCAGCTTTGGAAACCTTGTGGCGGCAAGCACAAAAAGGGTATCCTGATTTTTGCCTGGAAGATTATTATGATTCCTTTTTGCCCATGAACTTGATTATTGAAGCGGCTCCTGTGCCTGAATCAATCACCCCCATCATTTTAGAGCCGGATACAGCGCGGCCGCAGTTAGCCCAAAATGGCGATTTTGTCCAGGTCATAGGTTTCCAAATTGTTAAAGTCAACCGCCAGGGCCATAAACTCTCCCTGGATATCCCCCCATCGTCCCACCGTTTTTCAGCGTATCGTCTGCAAATGACCAACATTTCTGACATAGAGGCATACCATGTGGGACAGATACTCAGCACACCACTCACAGGCATTGTTCGGGCCAGCCGTACCACCTTATTGCAACAGCAAGCGCAAAAGGTGTTGGGAACGACGTGGGATCTCGCGGCCGCGACGCTCCCCCTATCCCCCCAGCTGCACCTGCCTAACCCCCTCACTGCCTTACCTGGCCTGCTCAATAACGTCATGGATGTGTTTCTAGGCACTATTCATGGCGACCTGAACCTGCAAAATATCCTGGTCGAAACTGATTCTCAGACACCCTATCTCATTGACTTTGCCCAATCCCGCCAGGATCATCTCCTGCGAGATCTATTACACCTGGAGATGGCTATTATCACCAAAATCATCCCGGAACAACTGACCCAGGCCGGACTGTCGGCGGCCGAAATCGTTCCTTTTTATCAACGGCTCCATTGTGCCTGGCAACAGGCAGAGCCAATTCCCCCACATCCCCACCTGGAAAAAATGTTTGCCGTATTGTTATTGATTCGGCAAGCAACGCGGCCGCTTCTACACAAAAGCCACAAATGGCAAGAATATTATTACGGGTTGTATGTGTATCTGTTGGGAGCACTCCGTTATGACGACCTGGACGCCCCACCGTTGGCCCCCTTACCCAAACAACTGGCCTTTTGGGGCGCGGCCGCAATCCTGCAACTTTTACAAAAACAACCAGATTGCGGCCGCCTTTTTAGTCCCCCGACCCCGGCCACTTCTACACCAGCTACCACAGAACACAACACCATTATCCACAACGTCACAGGTCAAGTTCACACCGGAAGCGGCAACATCAACATCCAAATAGCCACCCCATCCACATCACCTGAACCCGCCTTACAATATCGCCCTTCCAGCCGGGTAGCCTTCTTAAACATCCTTAAACAATACTTCAACCTGGGCGAACTCCAGGAACTATGCCTGGAATTGGGCATTGATTACGAAAACCTGGCGGGCACATCTAAATCTGACAAAGCCCGTGAACTCTTACTCCACTGCGAACGCCACGGTTTGAGTAACAGACTCGTACAACTCAGCCACCTTCAACGCCCCAACGCCCCATGGAACACTATACAATAGTTCCCCATAGGCGAGGGTGCTCACCCAGAGGAAGGAAAATAACGCCACCATTTTTCATTCCTATCCGTGTTCCTTCCCATCCGTGTTTTTTAATCAGTGATTATTTTCGTAGGAGTTCCCCATGGGCCTACGGCGCACCAAGAGGGATGAAAATCTGTAGGACGATTTTGTAAATCGTCCACCGGGCGATTTGCCAAATCGCCCTACATTTTCGTAGGAGTTCCCCATGGACGGAACGCACACCAAGATGAATGAAAATAACGCCACCATTTTTCATCCCCATCCGTGTTTCTTCCTATCCGTGTTTTCACTATCCGTGGCTATTTTCGCAGGAGCAATTTATCTATGAACAACTTATTTGCCGGTCGGCTGGTACGGCTCCGTGCCCTGGAACCAGAAGACGCCGAAACCCAATTCCACCATCTCCAGGATACAGAAATCGCCCGCCTGGATTCCAATATCGGATTCCCCCGATCCCTGGCAGACATCCGCCGACGCCTGGAAAACCCCCGCGAACCCCGCTATCCCGATGATAAATTCCTCGTCATCGAAACCCTGGATAATGAGATGGTCGGAGAGATCAATGTCCAACTAACCGACCCCCGCAATGGTACTTTCTCCATTGGCATCGGTTTACCCGAACGATCTGCCTGGGGTAAGGGTTACGCCAAAGAGGCGATGCTGTTGATTTTGCGTTTTATGTTCCACGAACGCCGTTATCAAAAATGTAACATCGGCGTGTTTGCCTTCAACGAGCGAGCGACTGGCCTGTATCGCCACCTGGGGTTTGTAGACGAAGGGCGCATCCGGCGTGCCGTCTTTACCAACAGTACCTTTCATGATGAAATCCTGCTGGGAATGACCGTAGAAGAATTTGATGCCCGCTACCCAGAGTGGCGTATTTCCCTTACCCTTTAATAAACCCGCACATTCAAATGTTATTTGTGAGCGAACCCTTAGTAATCGTTCGTTTTTAACGTAGCAATTTGCTGTGGCACGGTCAGGAAACCGTGCCACCCAGGTTATTTTTGGACGATTACTTAATAGTTACGCCCTTAATCGCAAGTGTTCAGTCATATATATTCATCCACCAGACCCGCCCGGTCGTATTGTCGTTTAAAAAATTAATCAGGTAATGGAATCTCCCCCACCCCTACTTTTCTATGGGGCATTTTTCGGGGCGAATGCCCCGAAAAATGCCCCCTGGGAATTCCCCCCTTCCCTCGGGAATCGGCAGGGGGGATGGGGTCAATGAAGGCGTTACCCGATTAAAAATTTAATGAACAAAACGACCGGCCTATGGTGACAAAGGCCGCTGGCCTGGGCTTTTAGCCCGCAAAGCTCCGTCTGTTTAGCCCGGCGGTTTGACCACCGGGCGGGGTAACTGAACGCTTACTTAATCATTCAACAATTCACAAATTCACCGATTCATTATTTTCTTCCTCTCAACCGAAATGAAACATACCCTTTGATAAATCGCCTGGTGGACAATTTACCAAATTGTCCTACAGATTTTCATCCATCTTGGTGCGCGTCCTCGCCCATGGGGAACTCCGGCAAAAACGGAAGGCGACCCTGGCTTTTTATGTACACCTACTGGTGTGTAAACACCATTAACTCCCCCCCATTACCCTCTACAATCACCAAACCAGCACTTACATAGGTATACCGCGGCCGCATACCATCACTATACGCCGTTGTCCCAGAGGGGGTGGGCGGATCATACGTATTCCAATACACCCACCAGCCAGGATTCGGCCAATATCGCTGATCCCCGTATAGCGTCATGCCACAAGTTGTCCAATGGGTCGTAGCATTCTGCCCACCACAAGCCGCCATACGCCGCACAATAGGCGGATGATTACTTGTCTGAATGGGGTTACTAAAGCTTAACCCCAGATTACTGGCCCGGTTGGTAATTCGTACACTTTCGCTGGCCCCCCAGTGGGCATGGAAGAGGGTGTTCCCGGCCATAGTAATGGCGTTCTGCTCATCAGTCAGATAGACAAAAGAGTACGCCCCATTGCCCCCCAGTTTATTCATCTTCACAAAACGCAAATCCCCAGCCACCAGTCCAGAGATGGTACTGTTATTCAACACCATCTCCCCCATATGCGAGTCCCAACGGCCATCAGCCGGGTTAGACTGGCCGTTGCGGAAGTGGATATAGGCCACTTCGGTGCCATTATCCAGGGTTTTGACCACCGGAACCGGGCCAGTGGTAAGATAGGGTTCACCACCAACAAAATCTTCGGTGCCACCATAACCCACAGCGGGAATAAACTGCTTAGCTCCATTGTCCAGGTCAAGGGCGAACAGGTTTTGTTGGCTGGGGTTCGCCTCCAGGAAGGAGCGTGCGGCCGCGTTGCTATTCGGCCAGATATGCCCGGTGCCGGGATACCCCCACAGCCCCGTGTTGTGATCCAGCCGCATCCGCAAAAAAACAATCCCGGTCTGATCAGCTACGACAGGCCAGTAGTAGCGATATTCATTAGGGAATCCTGCCGTATTGGCAGATGGTTTGACCCGCCAGGAGCGTGCCCCATTGTTGTTATGTACGGCATGAACATACAAATCAGCTGTACCAAAGATAATAACATCCCGCGAGGCGGAGTAAGCCAGCCCGGTACTGGCTGATGAACCGGCACTATAACTCCAGGAAGAAGTCATGGACGCGGCCGCGACCTTGTGCAAGTTGCCATTATCTGCCAGCGCATACACCGATGACCCCACAACCAATACCCCCCGGTTTAGCGCATTCCCCGCCGTATACGTGCCCAAATTACTGCCCGTATTGGCATTAAACTTATACAACTTGCCATCCGTACCCCCGGCAAACACCCACCCCGAACTATAAGCTGGCGTGGCATTAAACGTCGTTGCCGTTGAGTGCCATACCACCGCCCCATCCTCTTTAGCCAGCGCATACAACCCCTGAGAACCGGCGGGCACAAACACACAACAACCACCCGTTACTGTGCGTGCCTCACGCGGGGCCGTATAAAAATGATCTCCGGTTCCCCCATTGTTATCAGGGCCATTCCACGTCCAGAGCAAAGACCAGGGTTCATTCGGCTCCGTGCTTGTGTAACCCGTGCGTTGTGCATTCCCCGCTTCCTGGCTCCACTCCGACTCCGCCCCCCCATCACCGGTAACAAGCGGCAGAAAAGCCCGGCTACTCAATCCCCCCAGAGGAGCTATTTCTCCCTGTACCAACACTGATCCCCGCAAAACCAATACCATAACGCCGATCAACAGGACAACAAACTTCCGCCAGTGAACGTTTGGTTTCATCATACAAATCCTTATTACAGCAATTCTCAATTTAACCAACGGTTATGGAAATTTAACAAATGAATACCGGTATAGAGTTTCCCCCACCCCTAACCCCGCCCCTGGGGGCGGGGAACTTTTTCTCGTGTCATTTTTCGCGGGCGTCTGCCCGCGAAAAATGACACGAATGGGGTTTCATCCTACCCGCTGGGGATGGGATCGCAGGGGGATGGGTCTTTCAAGGATTCCCCCAGACAATCGTCAATGTGGGCCGCCCTACGGCATTCCACTCCCCCGTGCCCGAGCCAACAAAATATTTGCCACTGTGATACGCATCATCAGCTTCATAAAGAGCCAGGCGTACCGGCTCCCCAGCGGCATACGCCTCAGCTACCGCCAGACTCACATCCAGCGTACGTAGAACCCCGGGCCAACCAGGGAACCCCGGCAATGGATCAATCCATGTGCCCCGATGGTTCGCCATTGGCTGGGGGGTATTGTTCCAGGTTGCCGTGGCCTGTTGCCAATCTTCGCCAATGGTCAACACCTGAATAAGCGACGGCTCTGCGGCCGCTGGCTCCGAGTTGCCTATCTGGTGCAGAGTGAGCGTCGCCGAACGGATGACCTTATTGGTCGGCACGGCGGTGATGGGAAAGGTGATGTAATAGCGGGCAAAACAGGGCCAATCGGCGATATCAGACTGATTTTGAATATTAAAATTGGAGAGCTCGCTGTTGTAATCGCCCCAGGTGGCGTTACCCCATTCACTCCAATAGTCAAAACCGCCCCCACAAACGGTATACCCCCCTACATTGGCATCGCGAACGGTGGCACCGTTGAGGTTATGGCGAATAATGGCTGTGCCGCCAGGGGTAGAACCGGGGGGGGTGTAGGTGGGCAACCCAAAATGCCAATGCCCCCAACTGTTTGAGGCGGTGTTCGTGGCATTCGTGGGCCAGCTTTTGCTGATGCGCCCTGTCCCGGCCGCATTGTCACGGTCTTGGTTGGTGACGGCAATTTGCCATGTGGTTCCGCTGGCAGGCTGGGCCACGCCCAAACTGGCAAATGGAATGCGGATAGTTGCCACCCAACCTCTGGAGTCGCCACCACTATTGGGGCCTCCTGGCTGTTCCCAACGGCTGGCGGTAAAGTGAGAGAAGGAGAGGTTGGTCGCTTGCCAGCCGGTACCATTACCCCGATAGGCGGCCTGATAATTGGGGGAAGAACCACCACTGTATTGCACCTCAAAGCGGTAAGCGGTGGTAGTGGGCTGGGCGGTGCCGTTGGCGGTGCGGTCGAGATAAAGCACCAGGGAATCCCATTGGGTTAAATCCGCGGCCGCGGGAGATGTGTCATACCAGATCAGGCGATCAATAACAGCGGCATAGATCACCAGCTCATCGGCATCGTAGGCGGCACGAATATCCAGGTAGTTTTCACTGGGGCTTATCTCACCAAACCAGGTGAGGGCCATTTCCCCAAACCGGTTAATAGTGCCGTCGCCGTTCATCAGGTCAGCGAAGTAAGGGGCGTTGATGGTTGGCACGGGTGGCGCGGGCGCGGCACTGCTTTTGAGCCAGGGGAGAAAGTGATCGTGGTTGACTGTAGGCGTCGCGGCCGCAGACCGCCCGCTCATTTGATGGGCCAACAACGAGAACAAAATTGTAATAAGGCTAATTTTTAGGAAACGCATAATAGGATTTATGGTGTCAATAAGTGGGATTTATAGTCAGTGGTTCCAGCACATTTACCAAAGATGAAGGATACGCAGGAATAGGGCAAAAGGCAATGGAAACTTTTACCGAAAGGAACGTTCTGACGTTGGGGCAAAAATGAATGGCTTTACCGTAACGATACTCAGGGGCGGTTGGGGAGGAGTGGGCATCATTGCCTGCCCTCGCTTTTGTTGGTAGGCTTGCCGCATGGGAAAACGCAAAGATAAAAAGGCCGCCGCGCAACTGTATGCGCGGATAAAAGAGAGCGTAGGCCAGGCATCTTCAGAGAAGCCGCCTCTGGGCGGGGCAGAACCGGAAGAAATGGGGCACGCGGCCGCGGTCTGGCCCGAGGCGCTTCTGGCTGGCTCCAAAGAGTTGGCCGGGCTAACAGCGACTGCCTCCGGCCAACGGCCCGAACTGGTCAAAATGAAAAAGTTCCGCTTCCAACTGCTCCATCAATGGATTCAAACTCATGTAGAACCAGGGCGGGTGGCGGATGTAGGTGGGGGCAAAGGGCTGTTGGCTTATCTGTTGCAAGAAAGCGGTTGGACTGCCACGGTAGTGGATCCGGTGTATCAGGCTTTACCGGAAAAGTACAAGGATTTGCGTAGTAACCGACAGGTTCACCTTAAAGCCGACCAATCTGTACCCCATCGCAATCAAGAATTTGTTGCGGCAATGGCCCAAGAGTTTGATTTACTGGTGGCTTTGCATGCCCATGGCTGTAATGTACAGTTGCTGGACGCGGCCGCGACCTCGGCCTGCGCCGTTATCCTTCTCCCCTGTTGCCTCATCCAGGAACCCCTCATCCCACCCCCTGGCGTGCTTTGGATTCAAGCGGTGGTGGATTATGCCACACACAAAGGGCTACATGTCCAACCGTTTCGCTTGAATTTCAAAGGGCAAAATATTGGTATTTACGCCCGCCGCCCCCAAGAACTGCCCACAATGGACGTATGAACTTGTGCTCCGCACCGGATTAGGCCACGGCGGCCACGTCTATCAAAGGTTAGTTACTGTTGCCCACTTTGTATAGTTACATGGCCTGGTTAAGAAGCGCAATACTGGTCTATTGCGGCCGCATTGTAGCAAATGCCTGGTTTCAAGGGGAAACCAGCAATTCTCAATTAGGTTTGCTCCTGGCGTTTAATGTAACTAC
>JAGNBF010000209.1 GCA_018004935.1 Chloroflexota bacterium
ACACCAATACACCAATACACCAATACACCAATACACCAATACACCAATACACCAATACACCAATACACCAATACACCAATACACCAATACACCAATACACCAATACACCAATACACCAATACACCAAAGGACCCACCCATGTCTAACCCCACCTACATCCCCGGCCTCGAAGGGGTCGTCGCCGCCGAAACCCGTCTCAGCAGTGTGGACGGGCAAAAAGGAGAGCTGATTATCGCCGGTTTTCCCGTCGAAGAATTGGCTCCCCAGGCCAGCCACGAAGAGGTCATCTTCTTACTCTGGTTTGATCGCCTGCCCACCGCTACGGAGTTAGCCGACCTGAAAACGCAATTGGCCGAACAACGCTGTTTATCTGAAGGGACGATTGCCTTGTTACGCTCCGCGGCCGCACACCATATCCCCACCATGGACGCCTTACGCATGGGGGCGGCCAGCCTCGACCTTTCGGCTCACCCCAGCCGTTCCGACCGCTACAATGCCCAGGCAGTGCAAATTGTGGCCCAACTACCGTTGATCGCGGCCGCGTATTGGCGTCTCCGGCAAGGGTTAGAACCACTCCCACCCGACCCGTCCCTGGGACAGGCGGCCAACTACCTGTATCTGCTCACCGGCGAAAAACCCAGCCCGGCTCAGGACCGCGCTCTGGAAACCTACCTCAACACCGTTGTCGATCATGGTCTCAACGCCTCGACGTTTGCCGCCCGCGTCATCATTGCTACTCAATCGGACTTGATTTCGGCCATCACGGGGGCGTTGGGGGCGTTAAAGGGGCCATTACACGGCGGCGCACCGGGGCCAGCCCTGGATACCGTTTTTGCCATCGGCACGGCAGACCGGGCCGAACCGTATTTGCGCGAGTTGTTGGGGCGTGGGGAGCGGCTGATGGGGT
The DNA here is from genome assembly GCA_018004935.1 of Chloroflexota bacterium. Classification (GTDB taxonomy): domain Bacteria; phylum Chloroflexota; class Anaerolineae; order Promineifilales; family Promineifilaceae; genus Trichofilum. The sequence goes on from JAGNBF010000209.1 coordinate 908, forward strand.
TTGGGCATCGCGTGTACAAGGTGCGGGACCCACGGGCGGATGTGTTGGCGGCCGCGGCCGCGACACTCTACTCAGCCGATGGCGACCGAGCTTTTTACGACCTGGCGATCCAGGTAGAACAAGTGGCCCTGCGTTTACTGGAAGAACACAAACCTGGCCGCCACCTGCAAACCAACGTCGAGTTTTACACCGCCCTGCTTCTGCATGGTCTGGGTTTGCCCACCGAACTATTTACCCCCACCTTTGCCATCAGCCGGGCGGCGGGTTGGGTGGCCCATTGCCTGGAACAACAACAAACGGGTCGTCTTATGCGGCCGCAATCCGTTTATCTCGGTGTGAAAGATCGGCAGTACCAGGGGTAGAGTTTCGAGTTACTGTTCACTGTTCACTGACTACCATCCGTAAAAATCCGTGTACCCATCACCCATTCGTGGCACAATTGGGGGATGAATCGTTTGACACGCCCGATCCTTCAAGCTTTGTTCGCGGCCGCGCTCTTTGGAGCTAGTGCGCCATTTGCCAAACTACTACTGGGGCAGGTCGAGCCGGTTCTGCTGGCCGGGTTGCTCTACCTGGGCAGTGGGCTGAGTGCGGCCTTGTTGTGGCTGGGGCAACGGGCACAGGCCAAAGGGGTGACGGTCGAGGCCGGACTGGTGTGGAAGGAATGGCCCTGGTTGGCGGGAGCGGTTCTGGCGGGGGGTGTGGTGGCCCCGATTGTATTGCTGTTTAGTTTGCGCGGCACTGCGGCCGCGACCGCCTCATTACTTCTCAACTTTGAAGGGCTGGCGACCACCCTCATCGCCGTGTTGTTCTTCCAGGAAGCCATCAGCCGCAAAATTGTCGGAGCGATTGGGTTGATTGCGGCCGCGAGTATCATCCTCTCCTGGGACAGCCAGGGAGAATGGGGCTTTTCATTGGGAGCGTTAGGCATCTTGTTGGCCTGCATCCTTTGGGGGATGGACAATAACTTCACCCGCCGCATTTCCGCCAAAAACCCGTTGACCATCGTCACCGTTAAAGGCCTGGTGGCAGGCAGTTTTTCGCTGGTGCTCGGTTTGATTTTGGGGAACCCATTACCGGGGTGGCCCACTCTTTTGGGGGCGATGGTGTTGGGCAGTTTGAGCTACGGCCTGAGCATCATGCTCTTCATCCTGTCCATGCGCGAATTGGGGGCCGCCCGGAGCAGTGCCCTGTTCAGCACCGCCCCCTTCATCGGCGCGTTACTCTCTTTCCTCATTTTGCGCGACCCGTTGGATGGACGCTTTGTGGTGGGGTTGTTGGTAATGGGGTTGGGAGCGTCCTTGTTGGTGGGCGAAGATCATGGCCATGCCCACCACCACAGCTATCTGGCTCATGAACATCGCCACCGCCACGATGATAACCACCACCGCCACGACCACCCAGAGCCATCAGTTCTCCTCGACCATGCCCACCCCCATGAACATTCGGCCGGGCAACATGAACACCCGCATACCCCGGACTTACATCATCACCATGGACATGATGCGTAAGACATAACTCGTACTGAGTATCATGCTTCAGGAACCACCCCGTACAATTCCAAATGGCGATTCCAGACCGTGTCGCGGCCGCTGACTTCCGGCAAATAGCTCCCATCCACCTTATCCTGCCGCACCCACTTGGCTAAAAACTCCACCTTGCCATACCGCTCCACCCGCCAGACCGCCCCTTCCACCGTATCCACCGCCCCATGCCCCGACTCTTTCAGCCGCTTCACCACATCCAGCACACCAATGGGCAAGCCATAGCTGATGAGCCGGGGGGTGACAAAGCCATAAGGGATGACCCGATGGAGCAGAGGCAGATAAGGCGTCCGTTCGTCGCCACGCATCAGATCAAAAAGGACAAAAGGCTCATGGGGCAAGTCGTAAAGTGTGCCATGTGCCTGCGCCAGCCACTCCCCCACCACCCGTTCGCCCGGTTGCAACAGGCCCTCAAACCGGCTCAAGTTGCGGTACACCCAGCGAGAAAACAGATGATGCTGGTGGTAAGGCGATGTTTCGGCCAGATAACCAGCGCGCGAAAGGGCCACTACCCGGCCATCCTCTAACTTTGCCACCGCACAGCACGAACCATCCAGCTTCTCCTGCACCACAATGACATCATGCCAGTCGCGGGTTTTGCTGGTGCAAATCGTTGCCTGCCCCGGATCAATCGAATGGTCGCCCGACCCCAGGCGGCTGTGCGGGAGATGGGGGATACTGCCGTAGGCTTTGGCATTAAGAGGTTTTCGCATGATGGATGTTAAATACTTGTCTGCTCAAGCCCATGTCTTATTGCGGCTTGAAGAATATCCCTGTTTACATCTTTCAGCCTCTTGAACTTGATGCAATACCCCGTTACGTTTGCCTTGCCGAGTTCTTTGCCATATGTCTCAGCCAGGTATTTCTTATCTTCTATTCCAAGGATATAGACAGAGATTCCGGTTGTGTTGGCACTGATACCAATTTGATAGAACGTTTTGGTTTTTCCATCGGCGTATTTAATAGTCCGGAAGCCATAGCCGATGTTAGGGTTAGAAACCGTTCGACCAGCCTCGTCTTTGCCATCCAGGAACCACAGTTTACATTCTGGCATCAACCCCAGAATGATGCCGTGCAGTTCTTGCATGTCACTGCGTTTTGACTCTGGTTGAGTGGCAATATATTCTTTGATTTGTTCGTCCACGTTCATATAGAATTCTACAGGGTCATCTGCCTGGAAACTTCCTCTGCCAACCGGGTGGGCCGCATCTGCTGGTTTGTTGCCGTTGCCGTGATGCCGACGTTGTCCATGCGCTTGACCGTCATGATGTCTCCCTGCCGACAAATGCTTTTGGGTCTTCAGGATTCCGTGGGTACGGGCAACCCTTGTGGTTGCCCCACCCTGGGCCAGCCCGTACACCTGGTGTCTCCCTCTGAATTCCCAAAGAACCATGCTTACTATTTCTCGATCAGTTCCTTGAGTTTCTCCAAACCTTTCGGCCACATTTCGTTGAACATTTGGGCATACTCAGCTTCTACGTCCATATCCACGAGCAGTTCGGTGGCTCCGTCCTTGTCATGAAACGTGTAATTTTCAAAGGCCGGTGCCCACTTTCTCGCCACTTCACTCGTGGTATCCTCAACCCCGTTTTGCACGATACCCAGATGTTCTATGGAAATAAACTCATACAGCTCGTTCTCAGCGATCCGACTGACCATGCCGCCTTCCACACCCGTGTTTGGGTCAGGGCCAAGAAAGAGTATTTTGGACCCTTTCTCCAGGCTCCCCTTGTAATACGACCCTTCATTAAACGCCTTCGTCCACTCTCGATAGGGCTGATCATCTAGCATTGCATGCCAGACTTTCTCTTTTGGCGCGTTGATCAATATTGAAAAATGTAATTTTTGCATGACAGTCTCCTTACCATTCCTTTCTGCAAGAACATCGAACTGAAAGATGATTGATTATGGAACATGCGTTCTGTTCTGTCAAGACGAGAAAACCGCTTTTTCAAACTGGGCGAAATGCCTGACGGTGAGCGTTACCCGCGGGTGGGCGGGAGAAGGGGACGTCGTTTTGCAGGAACCAGCCTGGAGACAGAAACCTGCCTGAAAACGCGGAGAGTCCCACCCGCCAAATGCACGTTGTGTTAGGCCGTAGGTTTGCTAAATATTGATCACAATTTTGATGGCAACGCAATCCTGATTCTGATCAAGTAACTCTTGAGTTAGTCTCTGCCATTTCTCTGTACTCGACCACGGGCCGTCCCACCTGTGATAGGCTTGACCATCCGGCGTGAAGACAATTTGAAAATCTCCAGACATCTCCTTAAGCTCCTCTACAGGACCACGGCTGACCCATTCATTCTCATTCATTGCGCGTGCCTCATATCGAATACCGCTTACGGGATGTTGGACGGTTGCAATACCAATTCCATTGCATAATGCGCAGTGGGGTCATGGGGGTGATAGTGGGGACTGGTAAATGCCGAAGCGATTGCGGTTTCTTCCCATGGTGCTATGTAGTCTTTCCATTCATATCGCTGTCCCTCTGGGATTTTTTGAAAGGAGTGCCAAAGGCGATGGAAATCACCAACTTGCTTATTGGCGGCTTCAATGCCATCCTCACTACTATTAACACAACTTACACAGGGAACACAGTATGGTTCGAAGAGTTCAAGGTAGCTTGCATGTGGGTCAAGCAATGATGATACGGCCTCGTAAATCATTAGATGATGAGATCAAGACGATTGAAAAACTTCTTGGCATAGACAGTCCTGGTTTTTTTTGCCGCCTAATTAGTAAAAGTTCCCGGAAGTTCGTCGCATGTTTTTGGTTCGTAGTAACTGCTTTAGCAGTCCAGCGTGAGACGACTAAAGTCGTTACTACAAACCTATTAAAGACTTCCGTTAAGCTGTACTAGGTATTACCACGCCAGTTTTGTGTGGTAATCTTTGTGGGGAAGGTAATCACGTATTTTCCAGGGTGAAAACGTGGTTTTCGGGGGATTACCAGGCCGCGAAGGTAATATCTTGATAAAGTGCGGAACCTTCGGAAGGTTTGAACCACGAGCCAGGCTATAGATGAAACCTTCGGAAGGTTTGCCCCGGAATATTGAGAAGATACCCGCGAAGGGATAAAAGACGCCAGAAGGTTTATATAACAACGGAATTTGCCAATAAAGCCACAAATGACCAGAGCCTTTATTGAGGAACGCGGCTTAAATCATCTACGGAACTGCTGTGGCCGGTTTCCTGACCGAGCCACTTTCGATGGCAGGTTATTTA
>JAGNBF010000210.1 GCA_018004935.1 Chloroflexota bacterium
AGTTTTTTAAGGCGGGTAAAATCGGGGCGAAGCCCCGATTTTACCCGACGAGTGGGTTCCCCCTTCCCGATTTCGGGAAGGGGGGTAGGGGGATGGGTTCATTCTGGTGAGTATGCAATCGCCCTACTGGCTACATCTGCCGATTATAGCCGTTTGGAGGGTTTCGGGTAAACTTTGGGGCGAGTTTCAGGTTCCAGGTTTCAAATTTCAGGTGGTGGAGTAGGGTCAGGGAAAAGTGAATTGTGCAGTGTGAAGGGTGGACGATGGCGCATACACCACGCACCATGAGGGGAAGGTATGAGTTCTGTAGGGCCAACACACGGGGTTATCTCGGCGGGGGATCGGTTGACCGCGGCCGCGGGGGCAGAGATGTTACGTTTAGGGGGAAATGCCGTAGATGCGGCGGTTGCGGCCGCGTTCGCTTCCTTCATTGCTGAGAGTGGGGTAGTGCATTTGGGGGGAAGTGGCATTGCTCAGGTATATCACCCGCAACAGGGCGGGGCGGTGTACGATTTTTTCAGCAACATGCCGGGGCTAAAAAACCTGGGGATGCAGGCACCCTTCGTAACCGTTCAGCCTTCCGAAGATTTGTCCCACTGGTCAGCATCTACACAGAAACCTTCGGAAGATTCATTTTCTCGGGGAACTGAACGTTTATTACCATTCTTAGATTTTCAGAAAACAACGATAGATTTTGGTGCCACCACGCAGGATTTTTATCTGGGGCGGGGATCGGTGGCCGTGCCGGGTAATATCGCCGGGTTATGCCAGATGGCCGCCGATTATGGCCGTCTGTCTTTGCGCCAGATTCTTGGCCCGGCTATTCGTTATGCGCGGGAAGGGGTCAATCTGAGTCCGTTGCAGGTGGGTGTGTGTGAATTGTTGCGGCCGCTGTACACCCACACGCCAGAGATGGCCGCCATTTTTCAGCGTGGGGAGCGCATGATCTGCCCGGAAGATACCCTGTTCATTCCCCACCTGGCTGAAACGTTGATCCAGTTGGCCGAAACAGGGGCGGAAATGGCCCGTACGGGCTGGCTGGCACAGGCTTTGTTGCAGGATCAGGCGGAAAACGGGGGCCTGTTGACGACGACTGATTTGCAAAGTTATAACGTCAATAAAGCGGAACCCATCGCCCTGACCTATCGCGATTTTACGGTGCGGTTGCCGCTGGCCTGTTCGGCGGGGGGCGTGTTAACGGCGTTTGCCCTGACGCTCCTGCGTGATTTTCCGGTGGGGCAATGGCCGCATGGCTCAGTGATGCACCTGCGTCTGTTGTATGAGGTGATGGCGGCGGCGGCGCGGGCGCGGCCGCAGTGGGAAACATGGCGGGAAACGATGACGGTAGAGGCGTCTGCGGCCGCGTTTCTGGCCGATGATTTCATTGAATCATATCGCCGGGAAGTTCGTGATGCCCTTAGCCACCCACACCGCATCCATCCGGCACGAGAAGAGGAAAGCCGTAACCATACCAGTCACCTGAGTGTGATGGATGCCGAGGGATGGGTGGTCAGTCTGACGACAACGGCGGGCGAGAGTGCCGGGTATGTCCTGCCCAATACGGGTTACATCCCTAACAACATGTTGGGCGAAGAGGATTTGCATCCACAAGGGTTTCATAGACGCCCCGCCGGGGAGCGTATTCCTACGATGATGACCCCGACGTTGGTATTACAAGAGGGACAGGTGCGTCTGGTGTTGGGCAGTGGGGGCAGTATTCGCATTCGTAGTGCTATTTTGCAGGTGTTGATCAATGTGTTGGATTATGATTTGCCGCTGGATGAGGCGGTGAATCGGGCGCGGGTTCATCTGGAGAATGGGGTGTTGCAATGTGAACTGGGGGTGGACGCGGCCGCGATGGATCAGCTAGAAAAAATGGGGTACCCGGTCAATCGTTGGGCCACGCGTAATATCTACTTTGGGGGGGCACATAGTGTGGCAAGAGGGGCAGATGGTCGGCTTGCGGCCGCGGGGGATTCACGGCGCGGTGGGGCAGTGGCGATGGTGTAATGAGTCGTGAGAGCGAGAGAGCTTTAACGGTCAGCAGACTGGCCCCAGCAAAGGCGATGCCTGAGCTTGCCGCAGGCGGAGCCAGTCTGCGACACCTGCGGTGATCAATCAGCTAATGTGAGGTCGGCCAGAATAATGCGAAAAGTAGCCCGTTCGATATGGGAATAATAGATGGTTGGGGCTTCTGCCCAGGCAATGATAGCCTGATCGTTTACCACTGTTACCATGATAAACCCGGTGACTTGACTACCATCATCCGTGATCCAGGTAAAGTCAGTGCGTTGCCAACTATATTTTCCGAGCAGTTGGCGATAAGGAGCAATGGCCTGGAACTCTGTTTTGTTGCTTGTGGCGGCTAACCAGGAACGGAGAATGGAATCGGCAGAACGACCCGCGGCCGCGTCTACGCGCACAGCCATAAAAGTCCCCACTCCTACATCCCACTGGTGCCAGCCATTTTCCTGGCTACTGTAAACAAAGGTAGCCGGGTAATTGACCTGAAATGAGTCTGTGGTTAATTCTAGCCAGCCACCAGGAAACGAATGAATCAGCAGGGGTTGAAATTGCCAGCTACGGATGAGTTTGTCCGCTATGTCTAGGGTAATGACCTGTTGGGCGGCCGGGCCATCCAGGTCAATGACGTAGCCAATGCCCTCATGAACAAAGGTGAGCAAAACGCCTACATGATCCCCATCGGGAGCCGCATAACCATAAATGGTATATTGTGCTTGCTGACCGGCCATTGTTTGCTCTACCTGGTACAGCACATCTACCCCATTGAAAGCGGCGACTGCTTCATCCCGAAGCATGGTGGCGTTGCGTGGCCCTGCATCCGGGTAGAAGATGACGTGCAGGGCTGTTTGTAGATCTGGGGAGAAGGTGCAAAGGGTTAGCGCTTCTGTCTGGCAGACATCTCCATCTAAAACCGGGCGTTGCCAGCCGGTGGGGTAAAGAAATTGGAAACCGAAGCCGGGATCAATATAAACCTGATAACCCGCAAACAGTTCGCTACTGGCAACATGCACATCGCTGGTCATTTGGTGCCGCTCCCCAGGGGAGTTCGCGGCCGCGAGGCCCACAAAATATTCGCCATCTGCTAAGGCGTTTTTCTGTACCGTCAGTTCTGCCAGTACCAGTTCTCGCCCTGGCTGGCTTGTCATCTGTCCCTGAAACTCCAGATACCAATTATCGGGGCGGAAGGCTAATCCCTCGGTGAGGATGAGGGGATAAGGCATGCCTGATTGGACAAGCCAAAGACCCAGGATGGTGCCACTGGTCTGGTCCCAGAGTAGTTGCGCGGCCGTACCCTCTTCTTGCCCGATAGGGTACACCTGCCCGGTAATGGCTTTGACGGCGGTGAACCCCACCGGCCAGGTCAGAACCCAATCGCCCCGGCGCGAATCGGCCAGGTAGGGCAGTTCGGCAGGCCAGACCAGGAGCGTTTCGTTGAGGCCATCGCGCCAACTGTAAATGGCCCGCCCATCACCAAGGCTTTGCGGTTTGGGGACGTAGGGGGTGAATTCCAGGAGTTGGCGACGGCCGGTACGGTCATAACGGCCACTGATCAAATCAACCTGCTCCAGGTCTATACCCGCGATTTCTACCCCCAAAAAGAGTGGGTTTTGCCAGTTGATCAATGGGTCGTCGGTGGGTTGCTCCAGATTAATGGCGGGGGGTAGGGCGGTCTTTTGCCACACCTGATGATAGGCGCGGAGCCAGTCAGCCCAGGCAGGGATGGGTGTCTGGGTGACATAAGCCGGATTAAAGGTGGTGCTATTCGGGGGGAAGGTAAGGGCAATCCCTCGTGCCCAGAGGTAAGCAGGGCCATGTTGCTCGGCCAGGAGTGCGGTGCGGACAGCGGCCATGAGGTTGGTCGCGGCCGCGACCAGGCCAGCATCCTCGCTTAACTGACTGAGCAAGTTGGCAAAGTTCCAGGCATCTAGAGCCGCAATGGGGTCTGCTTCTTGCGGTGAGAGCCAGGTATAGGTTTCGCTATTACGTCGGGCGATGCTGGCGGTCGTGGCATGGCGGGCTGGGTCGGTTAGCAGGCTAGAGGCCAACAGTTCGACGGCGTGGGTGAGATCGGGAACGCGGGCCATGTCTATGGCTACCCAGGATGCGCCAGGATCATGGCTGACTACCATTTGGCTGACGGTTGCGGCCGCGATTGCGGCCGCGTCCTGGGCGCTCTCAGTGGCAAATAAAGTTAAAAACGGATCATACGCCAACGGTTGAGTCAGTCCGGCAGAGGCCACCATGTACCCGGCATGGGGTTGAAGCGTTTGCAGTACCTCTACCTGAGCCATCAACGAACCATCAAACAGAACCAGGTCAAACAAGTCCAAACCGGTTGTTTGGCGGGACTCGGTTAAAGCCGCCCCCAATTCCACCAGACTCAGGTGATCATCTGGGGCCGTCTCATCAAGTCCGAATCCGGCCCACCCACTACCAGGCCCGGATAAAATAAGCGCGTACTGGTTGGCCGGGGCCGTTTGTAGGCCCCAGGTGAGAAAGTCCGCAAATTGCTCCCCATCTACCATGTTGATTTCGCCCAGGCTGGCGAGGAGTTCCGGGTTGCCTGGTTGCAGACGGTAGCGCCGGGCATCCGCTAACCCATCCGTGGCGTTGCTGGGGTGGCGGTCAAGCTGGGCCAGGATTTGTACCTGGTTGCCGGGTAAAGCCTTACTCAGGGCGGTTAATACGGCCAGCGGATCGGGCGCGAAGTTGTAATCGGCCGTTTGGTAGAAGAGCAACGTCCAATCAGACCGGGCAGGGTCTGGGGTGGCGGTTGCCTGGGCTGGGGGCAGGGGGCGCGGGCTGGGGGTAGCGGGCAAGGTGGCAGAAGGGAGTGTGGCTGGGGATGTGGGGAGAGGGGTAGGTGTTGCGGCCGCGATGTCTGTTACACTCACCGCCGCAATCGTCGTAGGGGTTTGCTCGGTTGCTGGTTGGGTACAGGCAACCAGGAGAAAGCACAAACTAAGCCAGAATATTTTTTTTGCTTGATTCATAGATAATAAAGTCGAAAGGTGCGAGTTTAGGGGTTGGTCAGACGTGCCGGGTTTCAGGCAACCCCGCAGGTCTTATGATTATACCCAGGACAAAGAGGTTATCGCTATACCGGTGTGTCTGGCAGGCAATTGTCCTATTTCTGGATGATTGCTAACAGTAATTTTCAATTTAACCAATGGTTATAGAGTTTCCCCCACCCCTAACCCCGCCCCCAGGGGCGGGGAACTTTTTCTCGTGTCATTTTTCGCGGGCAGACGCCCGCGAAAAATGACACGAATGGGGTTTCTCCCTTTCCGCGTTCCTGTCTGATCTACCGGGAACTGGCGATTTGTGCGAAAAATGACACGAATGGGGTTTCTTCCCTTTCCGTTTGTACAGCCCCTCACCCTAACCCTCTCCCCAGGGGAGAGGGAATTAACACCCTTCTCTCGCTTCGGGAGAGGGGCAGGGGGCGAGGGTCAGCGTTTCGCCTTCTCATTCCACGCCGAGCGTGGGAATAAGTTGTGACACCTGAATCTTGAGTTTAGAGTTCAGTTGGGACTGAACTTCATTGGACATTAACAAAAAAGAAATTGTTGAGAGAAGATTAGGGGTGTGAACACAAATCCTCTCCAACAATTTCGTGATACAGTGTACCAGGCT
>JAGNBF010000026.1:0-28148 GCA_018004935.1 Chloroflexota bacterium
TAGTTATTAGTGTATTGGTGTATTGGTTATTAGTTATTGGTTGTTGAATACACCAATATACTGATACACCAATACACCAATAACCCCGACTGTCCTATGAGCAAACAACCCCCCTCTCCCGAACGGTGGCTCCAGGTGGTGATCGGCTGGCATGGCCTCGCGGCCGCGACCGCCTTCATCACATCCCTTCTGCTCCTGACCGGACTCGGCCCAGCCGCCGACCTGGCTCTCTGGGTGCGGATTGTGGGGGGAATTTTGTTGCTGGTGGGAAGTGGGGCGAGTGGCGCGGCCGCGTATTACATCACACAACGTAACCATCGCGGCCGCACCCTCTCCCTGTTCTTCAACTACCTGGCCTTCGTCACCTTCTTCCTGGGGGTGTGCCAGGCAACGGGCGTCTTTCTCGGCATTGACAACCTGGCCGACACTATTGGCCGGGGTCTGCCCTTCCTGCTCATTGTGTTCGTTGGCTACCTGGTGGGCACGGTGGCCGACCGGTTTGAGGGCAATTATGTCCGGCAACAGCAGATCAACCGGGTAAGCCAGGGGATTATGGTGGTGGCGGGGCTTGCGGCCGCGCTCGCCGTCGGACTTTTGCCCGGAACCTTGTACCTGCTCAAACAACTCGCCAACCCCATCGCCCTGGCCCTGGTGGCGGGGGCCATCATCACCGGGCTGATGCTCTGGCTGATGTGGCGGGAAAAGGCGGCGACAGCTCTCCACGCCCAAACCCACCACGAGGCCATGCTCAATGGCTACCTGTTCCTCTCCCCCAACCTGCTCGGTTTTCTCATCTTTTTTGCCGGGCCACTGCTTCTATCCCTCTATGTCAGTTTCACCGATTGGGACGCCTTTGGTACGCGCAACTGGGTGGGCCTGGACAACTACGCCGAAATCCTCAACCTCACCGTAGACACCCTCGACAGCCCCGACCAACGGGCCGATGAGGTGCTGGACATCACCACCTACAGCGAACTGACACGGTTGACGGTTGGCGGCCGCACCTTCATCATCGGGGCCGAAGATCGCCTGTTCTGGCTCTCGCTACGCAACACCTTCGTTTTTGCCATTTTGGCCGTCCCGCTCAGTGTTGGCATTGCCCTGTTGTTATCCAACCTGCTCAACACCAAACTTCCCGGCATCAAATTTTTCCGGGCCGTCTATTTTTTACCCAGCATTGCCGCCGTCGTGGGCATTTCCCTTGTCTGGCAATGGCTCTACAACTCAACCATCGGCTTCATTAACTACGGCATCCTCTCCCTGGTCACGTTTGTCAACAATATTTTCGGCTGGGAGTTAGCCGACCCAGCCATCCGCTGGCTCTCCGAAAGCCGGACAGCTCTGCTGGCAATTATCATCATGGCTGTCTGGCAGACTGTGGGCTTCAACACGGTATTGTTTCTGGCCGGGTTACAAAATATCCCTGGTGATTTGTATGAGGCGGCGACTGTAGATGGGGCGGGCAAATGGGCACAATTCCGCAACGTCACCATCCCCATGCTGGCTCCCACCACCTTTTTCGTCGTCACCACCACCCTGATCAAATCGTTGCAGGTGTTTGAAGAAATTTTTATCCTCACCAACCCCGTCGGCGGCCCCGACAACTCCACCCTGACCCTGGTTGTTTACCTGTACCAGAACGGCTTCCAATATTTCAAACAGGGGTACGCCTCAGCTATCGCCTGGGTGCTGTTCATCGTCATTTTCGGGGCCACCCTCTGGCAATTCCGCCGCCAGAGGCAGACGGTGAGTGGGGTTTATGATGTTTAGTGTATTAGTGTATTAGTGTATTAGTGTATTAGTATATTGGTGCATTAGTGTATTGGACATTGCGCCAATAACCAACACACCAATAGACCAATACACCAATACACCAATAGACCAATACACCAATACACCAATAGACCAATAACTCCCATGAAAAGCTACCGCCTCATCCAAAACCTCCAGAATGCCGCTGTGTATGTGGTGTTGACGCTGTTTGCGTTGTTGATGCTGTTTCCGTTTGCGTACATGATCGCCACGTCGCTTAAGGAACCAGCCGACACGTTCCGCTATCCGCCACGGCTGTTGCCCCGTGCCCCGGTAACAACGACGATCGCCGGGTATGAAGGGGAGTTGCCGCTTTATTATGTGGAAATTGACGGGGAACAGAAGGAATATGCCCTGGTGGAGAGCGGCATCCGGGTGGGACGGTATGCCCCGGTGGATGATCTGGAAGCGGTGGTGACGCGGCCGCAAACCCTTGCCACCCCCACCGAACAAACCATCACCATCAATGGGGAAGAGTTAGACCTGTTCACCCTGGAACTCGACGGCCAGATGGTCGAGATGGTACTCCTGGAACAGACCGCCCTGGGCCGTTTTGTAGACCCGGATGATCCCAGCCAGGAAACCTTGGCCAATGTGCGCCTGAGCCAGCCGGTTGAGGCGTTGACCGCCCACCCCGAAAATTACGAGCGGGTGATCGAACTCAATAACATGGGACGCGCCCTCACCAACACGGCATTGGTCACAATTCTGGTGGTCATCGGGCAACTGACAACCTCGGTCGTGGGTGGGTACGCCTTCGCCCGGCTCAAATTTCCGGGGCGAGATTCCATTTTTGTCTTTTACCTGGGCACGATTATGATCCCATTCGTGATGTTGATCATCCCGCTCTACCAGATTATGGTGCTGGTGGGTTGGGTAGACCGGCTGGCGTCGTTGATCATCCCCTGGATTTTCACCGCTTACGGCACATTCCTGATGCGCCAATTTTTCATCACCGTGCCCAAAGAGGTGGAAGAGGCGGCGCTGATTGACGGGGCGACGCGCCTGCAAATTTTGACGCGCATTTTCATCCCGGCCAGTGTGCCCGCTCTGGCCACGCAGGCCACCTTCACCTTTTTGTACGCCTGGAACAGCTTTTTCTGGCCGCTGGTTATCATTAACACGGGGAACGAGAAGAACCATGTGCTGACGCTGGCGCTGAATGTACTCCGCGGCCGCGCTTCTGATGCTCCCAACCTCATCCTGGCCGGAGCCGCCATCTCCATCCTGCCCCCGCTCATCGTTTTCATCCTGGGGCAAAGGTTCTTTGTGGAGAGTGCGACGAGCAGTGCGGTGAAAGGATAACTCATTTACGATTTACGATTTACGATTTTAGATTTACGATTAGGCTCAATCGTCAATCATAAATTCCATGCCTACACCCACCCATCTTTACGACGCCTACATCTTCGACCTTGATGGCACGGTTTATCTGGGGGATGCGCTTTTGCCGACGGCGGGAGAGACGATCCAGCAGTTACGCCAGCTAGGCAAGCGCACCGTTTTCCTCTCCAACAATCCCACCCATTCTCGCGCCGCGTATGCCGCCAAACTGAACCGGTTGGGCCTGCCCACTCCGGTTGCCGATGTGATGAATTCTTCGCTGGTTATGGTAGACTTCCTCACCCGGCAGATGCCAGGGGCGCGGCTCTTTGTGGTGGGTGAAGAATCATTACGGCAGGAGCTACGACAGGCTGGTTTTACCTTAAGAAATGATGCTCAGGTGGACGCGGTCATTGCCAGCTTTGATCGGACGTTTGCTTACTGGAAGCTCCAGGTGGCTTTTGATGCCATTCGGGGCGGGGCGCGGTTTTTTGCCACCAATGGGGACAAATATTGCCCGGTTCCGGGGGGCGGCGAACCGGACGCGGCCGCGATGATTGCCGCCATCTCCGCCTGTACTGGTCACGAGGTAGAAGCCATTGTGGGCAAACCATCCCACCACATGGCCTCAGCCGTCTTGCACCTGTTGGGTCTGCCCCCGGAGCGTTGCCTGATGACCGGCGACCGCCTGGAAACGGACGTGCAAATGGGATTAGAAGCAGGTATGGCGGCCGCGCTCACCCTCACCGGCGCAACCTCGGCGGCCATGTTATCAGCCAGTTCCATCCAACCAACCTATGTACTCCACCAATTGGGCGATTTGTTACTCCTCTGAAAATAGCCACAGATGAAGGAAACACGGTAGGCTTCGCCGCGCCGCAGGCTAAGGAAGAAACACGGATGAGGATGAAAATGGTGGTGTTATTTTCATTCCATCTGGTAAGCACCCCCTCATGGGGAACTCCTGCGAAAATAGCCACTGATTAAGGAAACACGGATAGGAAGAAACACGGATAAGGGATGAAAACAATCTGCGTTAATCGGCGAAAATCTGTGGCTAAATTTTCATTCCTCTTGGTGCGCCGCAGGCCCATGGGGAACTCCTACGAAAATATGCGCTTACGCACCAACATCGACAAAAAATTGCCGATGTTCTTGAAAAATGGAAGGCTTTGGCAATCTTATAGACACGCATAGGAAAAACAGTGATGGCTTTTTTATCCGTGTTCTTCCTATCCGTGTATACACCTTTTTTTTTCCAAGCGAAGTCTTGGAGAAGGTGTAGCCACTAATCATGGAAACACCGATAGGAAAGAACACGGATGAGGATGAAAACACCGATATTTTGGCGTGGTTCAAAAGTCGGCAAACGGTGCTTAACACTTTGTAGGGCGATTTGGTAAATCGCCCACGAGACGATTTACCAAATCGTCCTACAAATTTGTAAAGCTGACCTGAACCATGCCGATATTTTTATGTTTTTCATCCGTGTTTCTTCTTATCCGTGTTATAGCTAACGACGCAACACGCACTACGCCCCATGTCTTTTCTCCTCGGCATTGATCAAGGCACCAGCGGCAGTCGCGCCCTCATCCTGGATGATGAGGGGCAGGTGTGCGGTTATGCCCATCACCCCCTCGAACGACTCTACCCCCGCCCCGATTGGGTGGAGCAAGACCCATTGGCTGTGGCGCAAGGAGTCGCGGCCGCAATCACCGAAGCGATTGGTCAGGCCGGTTGTTCCCCGGATGAGATCGTTGCCTGTGGTATCTCCAGCCAGCGCAACAGCGATTTTGCCTGGTCGGCTCGTACCGGTAAACCGCTGGCTAACGCTATCACCTGGCAAGATATGCGAACCCTGCCGCTGGTCAACGCCCTGCCCCAATTCCCCCACGCCGATGAAACGCTGCAACGGCTGGGCTACCCGGTGGCCCCCTACATGACCGCCCTGCATCTGGCCTGGCGTTTCCAACACGATGAGGTGATTCGCAACGCGGCCGCGAACCACGATCTTCGCCTCGGTCAATCCGCCGCCTGGCTCATCACCGCTCTGGGTCAGCCCTCAGGCCACCAGATGGATAGCTCGTTGGTGCAGGCGATGGGGCTGTATGACATTCGCGGCCGCGCCTACTGGCAGGAGTGGCTCGATTGGTTAGGTGTTCCCGCCGAACCATTGCCCCAGGCCGTGCCTACCATCCACGAATTTGGCACGATCACCGTTACCGCCCCGGATGGTCGCTCGGCCCCGGTTCCTGTTTTAGCCATGATCGGCGATCAGCAGGCGGCGTTGTTCGGGCATGATTGCCGCCACCCCGGCGACGCCGAAACGACCCACGGCACGGGTACTTACGTCAAGGTGTTTCTTGGCTCACACGCGCCGTTTCAGGAGAAGATGGATACGTTGTGCGCCTGGGACATCGGCGACGGGCAGACCTATTGCCTGGAAGCACAGACCACCGTCACCGGGGCGGTGATTCGTTGGATGCGGGAGAGTGCCGGGTTGTTTGCGACTTACGGGGAGATGGATGACCTCGCGGCCGCGGAGCCGGACAGCGGCGGTGTGGTGTTTGTGCCCGCCTTCACCGGGTTAAATGTGCCTTACAACGACCGCTGGGCACGGGGCACGATTTTCGGCTTGAGCCTGGGCAGTACACGGGGGCATATCGCCAGGGCGTTTATGGAAGCGGTGGGGTATCAGTTGCGGGCCATTTTGGAGACGATTCAGCAGGAGACGGGGGTACAGGTGCAACAGGTGCGGGTTGGGGGTGGGGTATCCGCCAGTGACATCGCCTGCCAGGTACAGGCGGATATGTTGGGCTTGCCGGTGATACGACCTACTTTTACGGAAATGAGTGCGCGTGCGGCCGCGTTGTTGGCTGGTTTAGGCGCCGGTGTCTGGTCATCCCAGACCGATCTGCCACCCTTACCCGGCTCACACACCCAATTTTCCCCCTCCCTCACCACCGATCAACGGGATGCCGCCTTCGCCCGCTGGCAAAAAGCCGTCACACTCGCCCGCCAGTGGGGACAGGAGAGTTAAGCCATCGGATAAATGGAATAGAATCATTTGCATGTAACTATTCAGACCCTAAAGGTTTTGATCTCTGGTGATTCTGGCCTCATGTTAATCAAAACCTTTAGGGTCTCTCTGGCAAAAGTGCCACCTGAATAGTTGCATTTGCATTGGAATTGGTGCTTGTGGATGTACATGATCAGCGAGATTTGATTACATGAATAGTCTGGCATAAATGTCGTCTTCATCATTATCCCAAATTGTTTGCAGACTGGACTCACTGGCTTTTTGCCAGAAGGTTTGCTCCTCGTCATTGAGGGGTATGGGTCTTTGATCGCCCTTCAAGTCTACATCTACTGCAATCACAATCTGACGAATACCCTCTAGTGCTTCTTCAGGTGTTACAGCCAGGTAGCTTAGACTCGGAAACTCAGCACATAACCCAACATATTCCTGATCTTCTTCTGACCAGATAACAAAGTAGCTATAGTCATTTTGTTCGTTCTTCATATTGCACCTTTCATTGCGTAATAATGCTAAGCACAACCTTATTGTATCAATTTCTGACACATGACTCGATTTGCATTATTTACCAAAGGAGGCACTGGATGAACACTCAATTGAAACGAAACGACTTCATTCTATCGGTATGGGGTCGCCCATGATGGGGGCGGGCTGATGGCGGATGAGTTCCAGTAAGGCTTTGAAGGTAGCCCCGATTTCACGAACAGCGAACCAACGGGCACGCGCATAGGATTGGCGATCAGCCGCCACCCCCACTGCGGTAATTCCTAGCTGGCGGCAGGTCAAGATGGCACGGGATAAGTGGAACTCTTGGGTAATCACGATGGCTTCTTCAACCTGAAAAATATGCCTGGCCCGGTAGCAGGTGTCATAGGTGCTCCAACCGGCATAATCTGGCTGAACGTCCGCGGCCGCGACGCCTTGGTCCAGCGCAAAGTTGAGCATCGCCGTAGGTTCATCATACTCCAGGGTGCGGTTGTCACCACTCACCAGGATTTTGTCCAACTTACCCTGTTCGTACAACGCGATGGCCGTCATCATGCGGTCTTCCAGAACCGCCGTCAAACGGCCATCGGCATAAATGCCCGCGCCAAAAACAATGGCCACCCGATGGGTGGGTACGGTATCAGCATCATAAGTGAACCGGACGGCATACAGGTGTACAAAAAGTTGCCAGACAAAAGGGAAAGCGACAACGAGGCAACCCAACAGCAAGAACGTCCGAAGCAGTTGGCGAAAACGACTTGGGCGAGGTTTAGGGATCAGTTCTTTCTCTACCATAGGCGGCGAATATAACACGCGCCCCCGGGGGCGGGCAGAGAATGGGCTTGTAATGGAGCAAACATTAAAAACAATCTCATGTCTACGGTCGCTGTAGACATGATACGCAGGACGCTCCGCGTCAACGGCGCAGAGCGCCACTGATGTACATTCCACGCAGAGCGTGGAATGAGGGGAGAAAATTTGTAGGACGATTTTGTAAATCGTCCACTGGGCGATTTACAAAATCGCCCTACATTTTCGTAGGAGTTCCCCATGGGCCTACGGCGCACCAAGAGGAATGAAAATTTATCCACAGATTTTCGCTGATTAACGCAGCTTGTTTTCATCCCTTATCCGTGTTTCTTCCTATCCGTGTTTCCTTAATCAGTGGCTATTTTCGCAGGAGCAACACCAACATGAATTTTGGCATTTGTTATTACCCGGAGCAGTGGCCGGAAAGTCAGTGGGAATTGGATGCGCAGATGATGCGGTCAGCAGGGTTGGAGATCGTCCGTATTGCCGAGTTTGCCTGGCACAAAATGGAACCAGCCGAAGGGTGGTTTGATTGGGATTGGCTGGATAAGGCGATAGGCATTCTGACGGGAGCCGGGCTGAAACTGATTCTGGGCACACCGACAGCCACGCCCCCGGCCTGGCTAACCCGGAAATACCCGGAGGTTCTGCGCGTGGACAGTAGCGGCCGCGGCCGCGATCACGGTACACGTCGCCACATCTGCCTTAACAACCCAACCTACCGCCAGCACAGCGGCCGCATCACCCAGGCGATGGCCGAACGGTACGGCCACCACCCGGAGCTAATCGGCTGGCAGGTGGACAATGAGTTTGGTGGGGGGGGCACATCACGCTGTTACTGTTTGGCGTGCGCGGCCGCGTTTCGTCATTGGCTGAAAGCTCGTTACGGCACGATTGATGCCCTGAACGAAGCGTGGGGCACGGTGTTCTGGTCGCAAACCTACGACGATTGGGCCCAAATCCGCCCCCCCAGCGACCACATTGACAAACCAAACCCCAGCCACGTCCTCGACTATTACCGCTTCTCCAGTGACAGCGTGGTCAGCTATCAGCAGGAGCAAATCGTCATTTTGCGCTCACTCAGCCCGGATCGGTTTATTACGCACAACTTCATGGGGCTGTTCCGCGACCTGAACCAGTTTGACCTGGCGCGGCCGCTGGATTTCATCACCTGGGATAATTACCCGACGGGGAACACAGCCCGGTGGCGGCCGCATTTGAAACCAGTGAGCAGGGAACAGTTAGTAGTGAACAGTGAACAGTCAACAGTCAGCAGTCAACAGTTGGCCGTTCACCATTCCCCATTCACCGTTCACCATTCACCATTCCCCATTCCCCATTCACCATTCTCTCAATCTCCCCTCGCCTGGGACGCAGGCGATCCCATCATCACTGGCATGGCCCATGATTTGATGCGAGGGTTGAAGCAGGGGCCGTTTTGGGTGATGGAACAGCAGGGGGGGCACATCAACTGGGCGGAGACGAACAGTGCCGTCAGGCCGGAGATGGTGCGGCTGTGGACGTGGCACGCCGTCGCTTCCGGGGCGGAAACGATCGTCTATTTTCGCTGGCGGGCGGCGTTGATGGCCCAGGAGCAGTATCACTCCGGGCTGTTGCGCCATGACCGGTCGCCGGATGTGGGGTATGAGGCATTGCAACGGTTGATGGGGGAGAAGGAGAGCCTGGATCAGATCGCGGCCGCGCCCCTGCAACCTGCCGTCGCTCTTCTCTTCACCTATGACGATCTCTGGGCCTTACAATTGCAACCCCACCGGCAGGGAGCCGGTTATCTGAGCCACCTGTTCACCTTCTACCAGTCCCTACAACGGCTGGGCATTTCGGTTGATCTGGTATCGCCTGATGCCGATTGGAGCCGGTATCGCCTTCTGCTGGCCCCGACCGCCCACATCGGCACCCCGGCCCTGGCGGAGCGGCTCACCCGGTTTGTCAGCCAGGGCGGCACGTTGGTGCTGGGAACCCGCTCCGGCTTCAAAACGGAGAGTAACCGGGTGACGGATCAGCCGTTGCCGGGGGATTTTCGGGAGTTGACGGGGGTGAGGGTGAGTTCGTGGCAGGCGTTGCCGGAGGGGGTGTCGGTGGGAATCGAATGGTCAATGGTTAATGGTCAATGGTCAATGGTCAATGACGCGGCCGCAACCTGGGTAGAAACGCTCCAGCCAACACATGAGGGGGTGAAGGTGTGGGCGAAGTATCGGGAATGGCCGGGTGCGGGGATGGCGGCGTTGACGGAACAGGGAGTGGGGCGCGGCCGCGTGTTCACCCTGGGATTCTACCCCACCGCCGAGCAGGCCCTGGCTTTGGTCACAACGCTGGCAGAGCAGGTGGGCATCACCCATCTGGAGCCATTACCCGATGGTGTGGTTGCCATACCACGCGGCGATTTTTGGGTGGTGCTCAATTTTACCGAGGGGCCGGTTGTGATCAGGTCAGGGGAGAATGAGGTAGTGGTGCGGCCGCGAGACAGCTTGATTCTATAGACCTCAAAATAATGATGGGTGTTTGAGATTGCGTGGAGTAATCGGTACTATAGGGGCTGGCCTTGTGCCTGCTCCCTCTATTGAATCTTGAACACCCAATAGAGTGCCCCACCCCTAACCCCGCTCCCAGGGGCGGAGAACTGTTTCTGGCACGGTTTGGCGGGCGTCCATCCGCCAAACCGTGCCGTTGGGTTTCCCCCCTTCCCTCTGGGAGTGATGGGGGATGGGTTTTTCACCTGAGCTTACCCAATCTGTTGCCGCCAACAAAATGTCATTTTATGGCCGTGGTAAGTATATTATCGGCCAACAGCGCCTGAAAGCGGATCAACTCTTCTTCCGCCATGGAGTAACTGTGCTCCGCCGTGGGAAACTGATGGTTTTGCACCTCAGCCCGGTAACTATTGAGCGCCGCCGTGATGGTGGTGCGTAAGTCGGCGTATTGGCGAACAAACCGGGCATAGGGGCGGAAATTCAGCCCCAGCAAATCGTGGTACACCAGCACCTGCCCATCACAGGCGGCTCCGGCACCGATGCCAATGGTGGGAATCGTGAGTCGTTCGGTAATCGCGGCCGCGACTGCCGCCGGTATGGCTTCTAAGACGATGGCAAAACAACCTGCTTCTTGCAATAACAGGGCATCTTGGAGCAAGGAGTAAGCGGCCGCGGCCGTTTTACCTTGCACCCGAAAGCCCCCGAGACGAGAAACTGATTGCGGTGTTAACCCCAGATGCCCCATTACTGGAATACCGGCCCGCACAATGGCTTGAATGGCGGGCAACATTTCCTGTCCCCCTTCCAATTTAATGGCCTCAGCGCCCCCTTCCTGCACCAATTGCACCGCATGATGCACGGCTTCGATGGGATCGGCTTCATAAGAACCAAAGGGCATATCGGCTATCAGGAAGGCGGAACGAATGCCTCGGGCCACGGCCTGGCAATGGTGGACCATCATCGCCATTGTTACGGGAATCGTCGTATCGTAGCCCAACATCACCATACCGAGTGAATCGCCCACGAGTACCATATCCATTGCGGCTTCATCGGCCAGGCACGCGGCCGCGTAATCATAAGCCGTTACCATGACCAGGGGTTCCTGACGTGCCTTTTTCGCCTGAATATGCAAAATGGTTGTTTTTTTCTGGGTCATAATACCATCCTAATGTTCTGGTTATGTCTACTGCCCAAAAATATGACCAGGCCAGACTAATTTTGAGGATAATCCAACAGAGTGAGGCTGATCAATATGAAACAATCACATTTTACCGCACTCCTGTTCGGTTGGCAGTTATCAGGCTGTCAGGTAACATTTCTAAATCATGGGGTGTTAGACGAAAACATTTGTAACAACCCACCTGGTCAGAGGTTTGGCTCTTCGGGATTTCGTGGGGTACGGGCAACCCTTGTGGTTGCCCCACACCGGGCAGGCTACAAGGCCAGCCCGTACATCCAGTGTCAAACCCCCTGAATTCCCAAAGAGCCAGAGGTTTTACTCCCTGGTCAGCGCCCCAGCAATCGGCAAAAGAATGCCGAATCCATTACGAACATTATCAGAAGTTTTAGAGTATAGGATGTCTCACCATGCCCGACCTTGCCACTACTTATCTTGGTTTCCCCTTGCAGAACCCCCTTGTTGTATCGGCCAGCCCTCTGACGGCCAGTATTGCCCAAATTCGGCAATTAGAGGCGGCGGGCGCGGCCGCGATCGTACTCCCCTCACTCTTCACTGAGCAGGTCAAACTGCAAAGCCTGGGGATGGAATATTACCTGGCGGGGCAACGGGATGTTCTCCCTGAAGCCCTCAAACACATTCCAGATATGGAAGGTTATAACAAAGGGGTGGGGGGATACCTGGCTTATGTGCATCAGGCTAAAACTACGGTGCGAATACCGATCATTGCCAGCCTGAATGGTGATTTTGACAGCGATTGGCTGGCTAGCGCCAAAATGATCCAGGCGGCCGGGGCCGATGCGTTGGAGCTAAACCTTTACTTTCTTTCACCTCAACCAAGCATAACCGCAGGCGAAATCGAAGACCGTATGGTGCGACTCGTACAAACCTTGCACCAACAGTTACGCATTCCTATCGCCGTCAAGTTAAGTCCCTATTTCACCGCTTTTGCCAATCTGGCCCAGCGGCTGGACCAGGCTGGTGCCAATGCCCTGGTCTTATTCAACCGGTTTTATCAACCAGATTTCGATATTGAACAGGAGACCGTTACCCCTACGTTGGATTTGAGCAATTCTCAGGAGTTGCGTTTACGGTTGCGATGGACTTCCATTTTGCATCATACAATTCGGGGAGACCTGGCTATCACAGGGGGCATTCACTCGACGGCAGATGTCATCAAAGGATTAATGGCTGGTGCCAAGGTGGTGATGTTGACATCGGCTTTGTTTATGCACGGGTTTGGTCATATTACGCAGTTAGTGAAGGAGCTAGATGGCTGGTTACAACAGCATCATATTGCGTCAGTGACGCAGATACGCGGCCGCATGAGTCAGCAATATCATAGTGATCCCGCCGCTTTTGAACGAGCAAATTATATGACCGTCCTCAAATCATTCCACGAGACAACTTCTGAATAATAGAGCCAGCAATTCTCCATGTGCTTTGCTCCTGGCGGTTACCGTTTTTTGTTTTCTCAAGTGGGTGAACAGCCTGAAAGGCTATTCTACGGCTTGAGCCACCCAACTTAATTTTGAGCGAACCCTGAGAAAAAGATTTAGCTTGTAGAGGCAACCATAAGGTTAGTTCCTACCGTACCCATCACCCCGCGAAATGCCAAAGACCCAAATCTAGTTCCCCTCAAGCGTAACTACTAAGCCGTTGCCTGAGCTTGTCGAAGGCAACACGAGGCTTCGACAAACTTAGCCCTCGAGGGCCTTAGTAGTTACCCTCAAGAGTATATGTCATGAATGTGTGGGATCGATTAACCAAACCTTCAGCCAAAATCAAACTTCCTGAACAACGACAGCAGGCACGTTTATTTTCTGGCATGTTGGTGTTTTTCATTCCTGGAGTCCTCATCAGCCAATTGATTGTGACTAATTTTGATTCCAGGCAGGGTTTGATTCTGGAGCCAGTTTTCCTCATAACTCTGCTGGGCAATTTGCTTTTCTGGATCGCCTACGGGCTTAGCCGTACCCAGTATTACCGCGAAGCCATCATCTTGTTTGTCATCCTCATCGCCGTCTTGATCTTTATGGCCGTAAAAGCCGAGCCGCAATACCCAGAAACCTTTTCCTGGTTATTGTTGCCGATTTTGCTGGCCGATTTATTGTTACCCTTACGTTTTGGTATCGGCTTTACCTGTGTCATCATCTTCAACATTCTGCTTTTCCCCTTATGGTCGCCTCCCCTAACCGCTGATGTAGCTGTTTTTTCTGCCGTTCTGATAGGTTCAATCAGCCCCCTGTTACTTCTCTTTGCCAATCTACGCCAACGTGATCTGGCCCACTTACAGCAGGAGCGTGAATACCTGGCCCTGATTAGCGATGACCTGAGAAAAGTGCAGAATGAATTAGAGCAACGGATTGAGGAACGCACCCATACGCTGGAACAAACCAATCAAACCTTGCGCGAACAGATGCAGGTACGTGAACAAGCTGAACAGTTATTAGCCGAGCGGAATCAGGAGTTTTCTCTAATCAATCGGATATTAATGGCGGCCAGTTCTAATCTGGACGTGGCCCAAATTTTAACAGTCGCTTGCCAGGAGATGGCTCAGGTATTAGCTACCCCCTGTTGTACTGCCGCCCTGCTAGATCCGGATCGCCTCAGTGTCACTATTGTGGCCGAATATCGGGCTGAGGATAAACAGTCCTTTGTGGGCCAAAAAATTTCACTCCAGGAATCGGTTATTTTCTCTCAGATCGTACAAAACGCTCAATCAGTTATCATCTTTGATACAGAAACAGATGCCATGACCGGTACCCGGCAAGAATCAGACCAAGCATGTGAAACTTACACCATCTTAGCTTTGCCATTATTTATTTTGGGTGAAATTGTGGGGGTGATTGGGGTAAGCCAGAAGGGGCATTACCCATTTAGCCCCCAAGAAATTGAATTAGGGAGTAATGTGGCCCCGGTGATCAGCCAGGCGTTGTATGCCGCACACCTGTTTTCGGCGGAGAGAGAACAGCACACCCTGGCCGAAGCTTTGCTGGATACAGCCCATCTGTTGGGGAGTACGCTTAACCTGAGCGAAATGTTGGATCGGGTGCTGATTCATGTGGAGCGGGTCGTGCCCCATGATTCGGCCAATATTATGTTGGTTGAGATGGGGATTTGCCGGGTGGTACGATCACGGGGTTATCCTGTGGAGCAGGAAATATGGATTAACCGACAGGGTTTTCGTATAGATGCTTTGCCCACACTATCCTGGATGCGGGATACACATCAATATTGTTGGATTCCGGATACGCATATCTCTGACTTATGGCATCAGGTGAAAGATACGGAGCATATTCAAGCGTATATTGGTGCGCCCATGTTTGTGGAACAGGAGTTGATTGGTTTTATCCATATGGATAATTTTCACCCTGGGAGTTTCACCCGCCAACATGCGGAGCATTTACAGGCATTTGCCAATCAGGTGGCGTTAGCCTTGCATAATGCACGCCTTCATGCGCAATTGGCCGAATATACTGATTTGCTGGAACAGCGTGTGGCCGAACGAACAGCGGCGCTGGCGCGTGCCAATGAAGATTTGCGAGCATTGGCACGGGTGAAAGACGAATTTGTGGCGAATGTGTCCCATGAACTGCGAACGCCTATTACGAATTTGATGTTGCGGCAGGCTTTGTTGGAGAAAGTGCCAGAAAAACAGGAGAAGCATCTGGATGTTATGCGGCGAGAAACGCAACGACTGAACCGGATTATTGAAGATTTATTGCAACTATCACGGCTGGATCGCGGCCGCGTTGAACTCAACTTAGTGCTCCTTGATTTGAACGCTCTCGCCATGCAATACATCACCGACCGTTCGCCCCTGGCCGAGAGCCTGGGGCTGACATTAACGTTAGGCCAACGCCTGGATTTACCCCACATTTTAGGGGATGAAGAGCTGGTGGGGCAGGTATTTAGCATCATTTTGACCAATGCTTTGAACTATACACCCCGTAGCGGCCGCGTTGAGATCAGAACTCACCTTCGTCCTGACAAGGGGGAGGGGCTGTCCTGGGTTGGTTTCAGCGTCGCAGATACCGGACCAGGCATTCCCCTGGTCGAACAAAACCGCGTATTAGAACGTTTCTTCCGGGGGCGTGTAGCCCAAGAGTCAGGGGTTTCAGGAACGGGGCTGGGATTATCTCTGGCGCATCAGATTGTGGAGCGACATCATGGCCGTTTGGAGCTAAGCAGTTCAGGTATTCCGGGCCAGGGGTCAATGTTTACCGTCTGGTTTCCTGTACCGCCTAAAGAGCAGATGGAAGGTGAGGCCAGCTACGAATCTCTGAGGAATAAAAGCTAAATAATCCTGTTTTAACTAAGGGTGTGTTTCATTTCAG
Source organism: Chloroflexota bacterium (assembly GCA_018004935.1). Lineage (GTDB taxonomy): Bacteria > Chloroflexota > Anaerolineae > Promineifilales > Promineifilaceae > Trichofilum. The sequence goes on from JAGNBF010000026.1 coordinate 15,475, forward strand.
TTGAGAGGAAGAAAATAATGAATCGGTGAATTGGTGAATTGTTGAATGATTAACCAGGGGAACCCACTCGGCGGGCAAAATCGGGGGTGATTGTTCATTAAATTTTTAATCGGGTAACGCCTTCATTGACCCCATCCCCCCTTCCCTCGGGGCGGGGATGGGGTTGGGGGAACGCCACGTAGGCAATCGCCCTAGAGCGTCTACCGCTTCATGAACAGTTCAACGGTTCAACAATTAGTTATTCAACTCATTTGAAACACACCCTTTCACTAAGTGAACATCTAAAAATAACTTCCCGATTTAGACCTGACAGGTTTCCGAAAACCTGTCAGGTCTGTGCGGAACTTATTTTTGGACGATTACTAAGCGTCCAGGTAAGCGTTCAGTTAACCCGCCCGGTGGTCAAACCACCGGGCTACATTTACGAAGCCCTGCGGGCTAAAACTCCAGGCCAGCGGCTTTTGTACCCATAGCCCGGTCGTTTACGACCGGGCGGGTCTTCCTTACTCTGTTGGTGCAATGGGGGAAATAATGGCCCCACAAAACTCACATGTGAGTGTGGTGATGCCCCGTGGGGGAGCCTCAAGGGGGGCAAAACAGTTAGGGCATTCGCTGGGAAACGCGGCCGCGATCTCTTCCGCGCTCTCCATCTCTTCCACATAATCATCCGCCCGATCTTCATCAATATCCCCAGATGTGACCCGGCGTACCAACACAGCCCAATCCCGTGATTCTTGCCCTTTTAAATGAAAGCGGGCACGCGATACTGGCGCACTGGCCGCCAAAACGAACGACAAGATGTCTTTCTTGCCCATGCCCAGGAAACCACCCTCTTCACTATCCTCCACCGATTCAATATCATGTACTGAAATATCCAGTTGTAATCCCTGTAATTTTTGTGATTCGGTTTTGAACAGTCCCAAGAATTTTTTGGTTGTCACTTCCTCTTTTTGTTCAAACATAAGCCGTTGATCCGTCAGATAAAGCACACCATCTGGCCCTTCTTCTCCATTTTGTTGCCATTCGGCTTCAACAGCCATCAGTGGGCCTTCCGCTTCACGCAGATCTACTTCCGGCGATTCGTCGAATTGGGTCATCATCCACTCGACCTGGTCTAATTGGGCTTCAATCTCATGCAGGCTGGTAAGCAAACCTTCATACAGCCCGGCAACCCCACTTCTGGCGGCCGAGATTTTGCTTTGTAGCCCACTCAGTGCAGTTTCAGCGGCACTGAGTGTGGCCCGATTTTGCCCATTGATGCGATTCATGGTCAGGCCAACCGTGTCCATATCGTTATCCAGCCGGTTAACCTGTTCACCTAACATGGCTTCGACACGCGGCCGCGTTCCATCCCATTGTTCATCAAGTACTTCCAACCGGTCTTCTAATTGCCCGGAATGCACATAGCCCCGAGCGCGTAGAGCATCTAGTTCCAGAGGGATTTCTGCCAGCCGGTTGTCCAGTTCGCCGATAGCCTCATACACAGAACTCAACTGGGCGTCTGATTCCAGGCTGGCATAACGACTTTGCAAACCTTGAATCTGGGTAATAATTTCTGGGGCCATGGCCGCGGCCGCGGCTCCCGTTGCGGCCGCTCCGGCGGCCACACCAGCGGCACGAGGTAAGGGTCGGGCTGTGGGTTTAGGTAGTAGCCGCCCTACACGCCCTGCCTGCCGCTCCTGTTGGATGGTGCGTTGTGCGGCCACCGGTTTACGAGCCGGTACACCCGGTTTGTTTGCCGGTGCACCCGGCCGATTAACCGGGCGATTAAGCGCTTCCCGCAGGCGTTGGGCCACATCACTACTACCAGCTCCCGGTTGTTTGGCCACAGGGCGGGGCGGAACAGATCGAGCCGGGGGTTGTCCCGGTTTTGCCGGGGGTTGGCTGGGCCGGGCTGGGGGTTGGCTCGGTCGGGCCGGTGGTTGTCCGGCACGGGCTGGCGGCGGCGTATTACGTTGTGCGGGGGGCTGAGGGGGTCGCGCCGGTTGTGCCGGTTTCTTCAAACCACCTAATCCTTTACCTTTATCATCCTTATCCATGACGCTCTCCTTTAGGTTGTCAACCGTGAGCCGAGGGCTTCGTTTGACCTGGTCACTATCAACAATGGATTATTCACTCGTTGTTAAGCCGGTTGCAGTTCGTCAATGTTCTGCTTGAGAAAAGCCTGCATAAAGCTATCTAAATCACCATCTAACACGGCCTGGGTACGCCCCGTCTCGTGGTTGGTACGGTGATCTTTTACCATTTTGTACGGATGTAACACATAAGAGCGAATCTGATTACCCCAGCCCGCATCTACGTCCTCGCCTTTTAGTTTGGCTATTTCCGCTTCTTGTTTGCGCTGTTCCAGGTCAAACAATTGCGACTTTAGCACCTTCATCGCAAACTCAATGTTTTGCGTGAGAGAGCGTTGGTTCTGGCAAGAGACGACAAGCCCACTGGGTATATGTTTAATGCGGACAGCCGTTTCGTTTTTCTGCACATGCTGACCGCCCGCACCACTGGCCTTAAACCGCTGAATTTCTAAATCTTTCTCATCAATTTCGATTTCGATGTCTTCAGCAACATCGGGCCAGACTTCAACTTTGGCGAAGGATGTGTGCCGTCGGGCAGAGGCATCATAAGGGGAGATGCGGACCAACCGGTGTACGCCACGCTCCGATTTAAGATAACCATACGCATATTCCCCACTGATGGTCATCAGCACACTTTTCAGTCCAGCCTCATCGCCTGGACTGTGATCAACAATATCCACGGCGAAACCTTTTCCCTCAGCCCAACGGATGAACATGCGTTGGAGCATTTGCGCCCAATCCTGGGCTTCTGTGCCCCCAGCGCCAGCATGGATAGCCAGTAGAGCCGGTTTGTCATCGTAGCGGGCAGAGAGCAGGGTTTCAAATTCGAGCTGATTGATCGCGGCCGCGAGCGCTTCAACTTCTAGCGCCACTTCTTCTTGTAACTCCTCATCTGCCAGTTCTGCCAGTTCGTGGGCATCGCTAAGCCGTTTGGTGATACTCTGCCACTCGCCAATCTGAAATTGCAGGCGAGTGAGGTCGCGCATAGTGAGTTGGGCTTTGTTGGGATCATCCCAAAAGTTGGGTGTAGCCGCCAGCCGTTCTAACTGTTCAATCTGTTCAATCTTGTTATCTACGTCAAAGTCGCCTCCGCAGAAGGCCAACGGTCTCCTGGAGTTCGGTAAGTTTGTCGGTTAAATCGGCCATGATTATCTATCTCCTCAAGTTAATTTAGTCTATTGGGCTACCAACCTCAAAGGGGGAACCTCGACTTAATTTTCAAACAAGCCTTGCACAAATTGGTCGGCATCAAACGGGGCTAGTTGATCGACTTTTTCCCCGGTGCCAATGAACCGCACGGGCAGACCCAGTTCACGGTAAATAGCAAACACCATGCCCCCTTTGGAGGTGCCATCCAGTTTGGTCAGGATAACCCCACTGACATGCACCGACTTTTTGAATTCGGCGGCCTGGTTCATGGCGTTTTGGCCCGTGGGGGCGTCCAGCACCAGTAAGACCTCGTGTGGGGCCAGATGAACGCTTTTACGACAGACGCCATATACTTTTTCCAACTCTTTCATCAGATTGTATTTGGTGTGCAGGCGACCGGCGGTATCAATGAGAATGAGATCGTGCCCGCGGCCGCGGGCGGCGCGAATGCCATCGTAAGCCAGGGCGGCAGGGTCGGCTCCTGGTTGTCCGGCAATAATGGGTACATTGGCCCGTTCACTCCAAATTTTAAGCTGATCAATCGCGGCCGCACGGAAGGTGTCAGCGGCTACCAGGATGACATCGCGGCCGCGTTGTTTGTAATAATGGGCTAGTTTACCAATTGATGTGGTTTTGCCAGACCCATTGACACCTACAATCATGGTCACGGTGATTTGCCGGGGTTGTTCCATTTCAAAAATGGGTGGAGTGGTCAACATTGCCCTCAGCTCTTGTTTCATCGCTTTGGTCAGTTGTTCGGCGCGGTACAATCCTTCTTTACGGACCCGCTCCTTCATCTTTTCCACCAATTCCAGTGTGGTAGGGACGCCCATATCGGCCTGGAGCAGGAGGGCTTCCACGTCTTCCCAGGTCTCATCGGTTATTTCGCCCCCGCCAAACACATTCACAATCTGTCCAAAAACAGATTGACGGGTACGACTTAAGGTATCACGAATACTTTTGAACAAACCTGAACCTCACTGTGGTGATTAGTTTATCGTATCTATACAGGTGTAGCCTGAACTTGTCATAGGCGACACCGGGCTTCGACGAGCTTAGCCCTCGAGGGTATGTATAGTTACAGTTTATCTGGTAAATCGTATCTTCTCAATAAAGCGCGGTGACATTGATTGGTTGAGCTTGTCGAAACCAACGGCTTTTGACAAGCTCAGGCCACGTTTCCCGCGAAACATTGAGATGATACAGTAAATCATCCTAAAACGATCCTACCAGGATATGCGTCAAAAAACCTTCAAGGCCAGCTTGCCCTTGAAGGTTTTTGGTAAGCAGTCAGCCTGGAAACAGTTTTTTCCTGTTATCACGGGCAAAATTTTAACCCAATTCAACGATCTCGCCATCACTGGTGAGTTGCTCGACGCGTAAGGCGGCTTGCTCTAGTTGTGTCTGGCAATAGGTGGCTAATTGTTGCCCCCGTTCGTATAGAGTTAATGACTCTTCTAAGGACAGGTCACCACTTTCCATGCGAGTTACGGTAGCTTCTAGTTCTTTTAAAGCGGTTTCAAAACTGAGTTCGGTTATGACAGGCATAGAATCGGCTCCTCTGTAAATATTTCGCCGCAAAGATGCAGAAAACGGGCGTGGTTCAAAAGTCGGCAAACGGTGCTTAACAGTTTGTAGGGCGATTTGGTAAATCGCCCACGAGACGATTTACCAAATCGTCCTACAAATTTGTAAAGCTGACCTGAACCATGCCAGAAAACGCAAAAGGAAGAGAAATCAGCGGCTAAAATTTCCTTCTTATGGATGAAGTAGAGACGCAAGCGTTGAGTCATTTATATTTATCCGCCAGACCCGTCCGGTTGTTTGACGACCGGGCGGGATAACTGAACGCTTACGTAGAGACGCAAAATTTTGCGTCTCTACAGGGGCATTTTTTGTTTTTATCTGAGAAGGCATAGCCTGGAAAGGCTGTGCTACATCCAAATATCGCATACCAACAAATTTTTATTCCCATTCCTAAATAACCCGGACTTGTAATGATCCATCACTGAGTTGAATATGGATGGTATCACCCGCGGCCGCGTCTTCTACCAGGCGCACAATTTTCCCGTCGGGTTGCCGCACAATGGCATATCCACGGGCCAGAGTTGCCAGTGGGCTAATGGCCTGGAGATGGGCCTGTGCTACGGCCAGTCGTCCCTTGACCCGTTCTAGCCGTCGTTGCATGGCCTGATCGAGCCGAATAGCCAGGCCATCTAATCGTTGCTGGTGATTATCTAATTGTGCCTGGGGGGTCAGGTGGGCCAGAGAACGGCTCAGACTTTGTAGTTGCCACTCTTTTTGCCGGATAAGACCATGAATTTGGTTATCAAGGATGGTTTTTAAACCCTGGACAATTGCTTTAAGTTCTTCGATGTCGGGCGTTGCCAATTCCGCGGCCGCGGAAGGCGTCGGTGCTCGCAAATCGGCAACAAAATCGGCAATCGTGAAATCAATTTCATGCCCTACGCCACAGATGATGGGATGACGTGCTTGAAAAATAGTGCGGGCCAGAGTTTCATCATTAAAGGCCCATAAATCCTCTATCGAACCACCGCCGCGTGCCAGGATAATGGTATCTATATCTTCCCGTTCATCGAGCCAGCGTAGGGCGCGAATAATTTGGGGGGGAGCCTCGGCGCCCTGGACAAGGGTGGGAGCGATGAGGAGTTGTACCAGAGGAAAGCGACGGCGCAGGACGTTGAGAATATCCCGTAATGCGGCCGCGTCCGCCGACGTAACCAGGCCAATTTTGCGCGGTAGGGTGGGAATGGCTTTTTTGTGGGCCGCATCAAACAGCCCTTCATCGGCCAATTTTTGTTTTAGCCGTTCAAAGGCCAGGGCCAGGTTGCCTCGCCCTACTGGTTGAATGGAATCGGCATAAAGCTGGTAGTTGCCCCCGGCTTCATAGACAGAAACGCGGCCGCGTACTACTACCGCATCCCCATCCCCCGGAGAAAAGGCCAGCCGAAACGCCTGGCTTTTCCACATCACACAAGGAATCTGCGTTTTTTCATCTTTGAGGGTGAAATATAGATGCCCTGACCGTGCCGGACGAAAATTGGAAAGTTCACCCGTGACGGTGACATCCTTCAGCCGGTAATCCACCTCAAATAGTTCGCGGATGTAAGCAGTTAATTCAGTTACCGTCCAGGTTTCAGACTCGGCGGTTGATCGGGGTGTCCATAAACTCATACGAATATCCTCTGTACCTGTATAAAATAAGTGTGGGGATAAGAGCGAGAATGAACTGGTTGGTATCGCTTACTTGCGCCCGGCATGTTAAACACAGTATAGAACAGATGCCCTATTCTAAAGAGGTTCGCGGCCGCGGGCAACCCTTGCGATTACCCCTGGCGACATGTTACAATCCACGTAACTACTAAGGGTTCACTCAAGATTAAGTTGGGTGGCGCGGTCAGGAGACCAGCCACAGCAAACTCAAAAGTGGTTCTTTGGGGTTTCGTGGGGTACGGGCAACCCTTGTGGTTGCCCTACACGGGGCAGGCACAAGGCCAACCCCTACATCTGGTGTCAACCCCCTTAATTCCCCAAGAACCTCAAAAGTTATTTGCGAGCGAACCCTTAGTAGTTACCAATCCCCGCTATTCTGTCGTACTTTGGTAGATGTAGGCGGTATGGTGCATGGGGGTCTATTGAGGACGCAACATGCACTTCGCAATGATAGGGAGGTAGACTCTGGAAGCGTTAGAATTGTCCCATCTTCTCGTAGACACCATTCTGGACAAGAAAGGAACCAACATTGTTCTCTTGGACGTGAGTGAACAAACAGTGTTTACGGATTACTTTTTGATCTGCGATGCAGATAATGAACGTCAACTAAAAGCTTTGGCTGATGCGGTGGCTGAAGATGCCAAGAAAAAAGCGGATGTCCGCAAATGGGGTATCGAAGGTGAACCATCATCCGGTTGGATGTTGGTAGATTTTGGTGATTTAGTTGTGCACATTTTCTCTGAAGAGCAACGTATCTATTACAAATTAGAAGAGTTGTGGGCGAAAGGGCATACGGTATTACGCGTACAATGAGCTGTCCCATGATTCAGCCTGTGAGTAACAGTTGAGGAGTCTTTAGCTATCGTTCGGGAATAAGATGGGTGGCACGGTCAGGAGACCAGTCACAGCAAGCTCAAAAGTTATTTGTGGGCGAACCCTCAGTAGTTACTAAAAAAAAGCCCTGGCAAATGCAAATCATTTGCCAGGGCTTTTTTGATCATGTTTGACTACGCGGTTCGTTTTCTGGTGAAAACGAAAACTCTAGGGGGCCAGTTCCCCCTCCCGGCGGGAGAGGGCCAGGGTGAGGGGTTGTACGGTTACCTTTACTCCCGAATCCAGCTATCGGTTATACGGTTCCAGGTTACTCGTTCGGCTTCACCGAAGAAAAGGTTGACTTCGTTGACGGCATTTTCAGGGGAGTCGGAGCCATGAACGAGGTTGCGGCCAATTTCCATGCCGAAGTCGCCGCGAATTGTGCCAGGCGCGGCCGCGACGGGGTTGGTAGCGCCCATTGTGGCGCGTGCGGCCGCGATGGCCCCTTTGCCTTCCCATACCATCGCCACCACCGGGCCAGAGATGATGTAATCTACCAGGCTGGCATAAAACGGGCGTTCTTTGTGTACGGCATAATGGGTTTCCGCCAATTCACGGGACATCTGGATAAATTTCATCGCCACCAGTTTCAAACCTCGTTGCTCAAAACGGCTAACAATTTGCCCGATTAGACCACGTTGGACGCCATCGGGTTTAACAAGAATGAGAGTTTGTTCCATTATCAATATACTCCTCGTAAAAGTGTGTCATAAGGTGGGGCTGATACGCAAACCATGCCCACACATGAAAAAAGGCAGGCCCACAAAGGGGTGACTGCCTTTTTTTGTTTTTTCATGTCCTGAGAGCCAGGATTGTACGTAACTCCGCCCTAACTCGCAAACAGGCAACCTATAATTGATCCAGGGCTTTGCGATATGTTTCCAGGGCTTTTTGCAATTGGCCGTTGCGCATGTAGGCATCTCCCAGCAGGCGACGCAGTAACGGTTGGGCCGGGTGAGAATCTACAACGCTTTCCAGTTCGGTAATAATGGGACTGGCACTGCCACCTTGCTCCAAGAGACCGCTGTACCGGGTCAGGGCTTCATCATATTTACGTGCCTGTAGGAACTGGCGTGCGGCCGCGAGCTGGTTATCATCAACGCCTGTATCCAGGTTGGCCTGAAATTCCATGGTTTCCGTCGCGCCTGAGGTAAACATCGGCTCGGGTTCATGGGGCGGTGCTTCATCCCGTATTGGTTCTGTGGAGGCGAGGAAGGGCAGGTCTACCACTGGTTCTATGTCTACCATAGCCTCTTCAGATTGTAACCAGCCAGTGGCATCCATGTCGCGGCCAGTCAGCCAGCTTAATGGTGTCTCCTCACTGCCAATGGCATCCAATGATAACCAGTCTGGGAGTGATTCCGCCACATCTCCAGATGTAAGCTCTTTGATCAACGAGACATCTGACTCGGCTTGCGGTTGCGGGGGTGTGACCGGTTTTAAGGACCCAGTTTTGATTTTCTCGCGCCGGGTTTCTGGCTCGGCCGGGATGTGGGGCAGAGGTGGGGGTTTCAACGGGCCGGTCTTGGCTTTTTCGCGCCGGGTTTCTACTTTAGCCAGTGCGTCCATTACTTCTGTAGGCACAGAGGGTGTCCGTGGTTCTACTACCACCGGTAGTTTGGGGCTGGGGGTGGTAGGCGGTTCCTCAACTTGTTGCGCCGCCATTTGTTCTAGCCAATCCATGGCCAGGTCAGGATCTTCAGGGATATTGCTTAGTTCGTCAAATAAAGCATCCGCTGTGGATGGGGGGGGGGGGGCCGTCCCTCTCAATTCATCCATTGACCCGGCTTGTTCGGCAGTCATTTTGTCTAACCAATCCATAACCGCCTCGCCATCCTCAGGGGTAGTGGGTTCAGGTGACCACGCTTCGAAGGTGAATGGTTTATCCAGATCAGGGATAGCGGCAATGGGTTTGTCAGGAACGGCCAGTGTGTCTAACCAACTGACAGCCGATTCCTCTTCTTCTTCTGGTGCTGGGGTTGCGGAGATAACGGTGGGGGGTATTTCTTCCACCACTGGTGTTGGTGTTGGGGGTTGTGGCGGTGTGGCCGGTGCTCCCAGATCACCCATAAGTTCTTGCATCCAGGCCATTGCCTGGGCCATATCCTCGTCGCTTTCTTCTACATTGCCCAGGTCGAATAGATCGCTCATGTCCAAAATCTTGGCCGCTTCGGCGGAGATGTTGGTGGGGGGAACGTAGGTGGGCTGTGCGGGCGGGGTGGGTAGGGTTGGTTGTGTAGCTACCGGTTCAGGCTTGTAGATAGGTTCTGGTTCAAATATAGGTTCTGGTGCTTGGGGAGTGGGCGGTTCTTCGACTACGAGGGTGGGTTTCGCGGCCGCACTTTCTTCTTCCAGGTCTTCAACGATGAGGTCTAACCAATCCATAGCCTCGTCATGGACGGCCGTGGGCGCGGCCGCGGCCGCGCCTGGTTTTTCATCCAGTTCGGCCACAATTATTTCCAACCAATCCATGGCATCATCAGTGGGCTGGGCCGGGGGTTCAGCCGGTGTTTCGGCCAGGGTGTCTAACCAATCCATAGCGGCCAGGGGTTCACTGATTGGCTCGGAGGGGGCAACCGCTGGCGGGGGTTCTGGGGTGGGAACAACGGCAGTTGGTTTGGCCGCTGTGGGACTCAGATCACCCATTAACTCAGCCATCCAGGCCATTGCCTGAGCCATGTCTTCTTCACTCTCTTCCACATTACCCAGGTCAAACAGGTCGCTCATGTCCAAAATTTTGGCGGCTTCCGCGGAGATGTTGGTGGGGGGCTGATAATCGGGTACAGCCGGTGGGGTAGGTGGCGTAGGCGCAACTGGTGTTGGGGTAGGTTCGGTGATGAGGGTGGTGATGGTCTCATCTTCGCTGGTAGGGGTTACAACTAACTCATCCAGCCAGGCCATTTCCGCTTCGGCGGGGGCTATCTCGGATAAAGGTTCCGGTTCTGCGGCCGCGCCAGGGGTAGGGGTAGTCGGGAGGGCGTTAGCACCCAGTAATTCATTCATCCACGCCATTGCCTGGGCCATGTCTTCTTCGCTTTCTTCCACAGTGCCCAGGTCAAACAGATCACTCATGTCCAAAATTTTGGCGGCTTCTGCTGAGATATTGGTGGGGGGAATGTAGGTGGCTGTGACGGGTGCCGGGGTGGGTTCCGCGGCCGCGATCTCTTCCACTGCCGCTGTTGTTTCTGGCAGGTCCTCATCAAAAGGTGAAGATGCCGCTCCCAGTTCATCTAACCAGGTCGGTAATTCAGTTTCATCTGGTTGTTCCAGGGTTAACTCATCCAACCATCCTATACTGGTTGCTTCCCCAGGTTCTACAATCAGAGATTCGCCGGGCAAAATTTCGTCAGGGCCACTCTCGGCCAGTTCATCAAACCAATCAGGCAACCCATTTTCGGCGGGGGGTATGTCGGTCTCTCCGGTGGGCAGGTCCCCCAATTGTTCCAGCCAGGCTGGTGTTTCCATGCTCAGGCTTTGTTCGGTGATAAATGTTTCCACGTTGAAGGTGTCGTCAGTTTCGGCGGTTAGTTCGCTGGCCGCCAGTTCTTCTAACCAATCCATCGTTGCTTCTTCGGGTAATTCCGCACTACTGGGTTGAGTCTCTTGTGTGAACGATTCCGGGCTGAGCGGTTGATCCGACATAAAGGCTTCTACACTGAAGTCGTCTGTGGTTTCGCTCATAAGACCGGTGGCGGCCAGTTCATCTAACCAATCCATGGCCCCTTCTTCGGGTAATTCGGCACTGCTGAACGGAGCTTCTTGAGCAACGGGTTCGGGGGTGAGAGGTTGTTCGGCGATGAATGTTGCTATGTTGAAGGTGTCTTCAGTTTCATCTATTAATTCCGAGGCGGCCAGTTCGTCCAACCAATCCATGGCGGCTTCTTCAGAGAGTTCGGCGGCGCTGAATGGTTCTTCCAGGGTAAAGGTTTCCTGGCTAAAGGCGTCTTCGAGGGAGAGTTCATCGAGTGGCTCTTGCCAGATGGGTGCGGCCGCGGTCATGGACTCTTCTACAGAGGATTCTGTGACGGATGCGGGGGTCATTTCGTCTAACCAATCGGGGACCATTTCCAGGTCTTCTTGATCGGTTTCTTCCTCTGACAGGTCTGCCCATTCCAGGTCTGGTTCATCTTCTTCGGCTTGCGCGGCCGCGAGTTGTTCTAACCAGGCCATGGCGGCTTCAGGATCATCGGGGGGGAGGCCAGCATTGATCAATTCGCTGGCTGTTTCTGGGGTTGTTTCTGTGACGCTGGCTAACTCATCGAGCCAATTCATTGCGGCCGCGACCTCGGCGGCAGATTCCCCTTCCAGGTCTAGGGCGAATAGATCTTCTAACGCCTCATCATCGGTCGGTGCCAGGCTGATGGTTTCTACAACAGTGGGAGATTCTTCCATGGGGATGAATAATTCCTCAGCGGGTTCTTCATCTTCGATTTGGGCCGCGGCCAATTCATCCAACCAGTTGAGTTCCGCCGAGGTGTCGGCGAAGGCGGGGGCAGGGGTTTCAGCGGCAATTGGCCCTTCCTGTTCCGTTACCAGAGATTCCAACCAGGCCATAGCCTCTTCTAGATCTTCCCCTTCTTCTGGTTCGGAAGTGACGAAAGCGCTGGTAGCCTGACCACGCAATTCATCGTCACTGAGCCAACTCAATGTGGGTGCTTCTTCTACCTCGGGCTGATCCAGTTGACCTAACTGCCCTAACCAGTCTAGTGTCTGGTCTACAGAAGTTTCGGCAGGATTGAGGGCATCTAGCCACGCGGAATCTGTTTCATCAGCGTCGCCTTCGTCGTCGGCAAGCCAATCCGCTAATGAACCTTCTTGTTCTGAACTCGGGACTGTGGCTGGTTCATCGAGTGGTTGTCCAGCCAATTCGGCAAGCCAGTCTAATTCATTTTCAGGTTCGCGGGGTTTAGAGCGTTTGGGGTCTTTCTGGGGCACATCAGCCATAATCGTTATCTCCCTCGCCGCAGATTGAGATATATCTGTCATTGGTTCTGCGGGCGATGATGAGGTTTGAGGGGTGTCTGTTGGGGTTTGTTCACTATCTGGTTGTTCTGCGGCGGCAAAATCGGTTAACCAACTGGCCAGCGTATTGTCATCAGGGTGCGAGTTGTCTTCGTCACCGGGCAGGTAAGTGATGAGGGCCAAAGTCGGATCAGCTATGTTTGTTTCAACCGGTTCTTCTGTGACGGAGAGGCCACTGAGCCAGTCGGGTAGTTTATCTTCACTGGCGGGAGCGTCGTCGTCGCTGGGTTCGGGTAGGGTGAACCAGGCGGGTTCTGCGGCCGCGGCCGGTTCGGCTGGTTCTTCTGTGGCGGAGAGGCCACTGAGCCAGTCGGGTAGTGT
>JAGNBF010000026.1:28248-73912 GCA_018004935.1 Chloroflexota bacterium
GCGGGTTCTGCGGCCGCGGCCGGTTCGGCTGGTTCTTCTGTGGCGGAGAGGCCACTGAGCCAGTCGGGTAGTGTATCTTCACTGGCGGGAGCGTCGTCGTCGCTGGGTTCGGGTAGGGTGAACCAGGAGGGTTCTGCGGCCGCGGCTGATTCGGCTGGTTCTTCTGTGGCGGAGAGGCCACTGAGCCAGTCGGGTAGTTTATCTTCACTGGCGGGAGCGTCGTCGTTGCTGGGTTCGGGTAGGGTGAACCAGGAGGGTTCTGCGGCCGCGGCCGATTCGGCTGGTTCTTCTGTGGCGGAGAGGCCACTGAGCCAGTCGGGTAGTTTATCTTCACTGGCGGGAGCGTCGTCGTTGCTGGGTTCGGGTAGGGTGAACCAGGAGGGTTCTGCGGCCGCGGCCGGTTTCTGACCGATAGCTGATTCATTTAACCAATCGGGTAGATCAACCGCCTGTGGAGGAGCATCCGTTGTGGACGGTGTTCCCAGATCATTTAACCAATCCGGTAAATCCACCGGACTGGCCGGTGCCGAGGCCGTTTGGGTTTCTCTAGGTGTGTCGGCAAGATCGTTTAACCAATCGGGTAGATCCGCTGAGTTGGGGACAGGCGTAGGGGATGATGTGACAGGAGCCAGATTATCCATCCAATTTGGCGATTCTGCCTGGACGGTATTGGTCTTATCGGTCACGTTTATACCAGTGAGATCCCCAAACCAGTCTGGCAGTCCCAATGGCCCACTTGAAGCGAATGGGGGCTGTTCTGTATCGGCGAGAGAGTTTAGCCAATCCGATAACTGTTCATTGCCGGGGGTAGTGGGGGATGGTTCATGATTAAGCCAATCGGGAACGGTCTCTTGGGGACGAGTTTCCACGGGGACCGGGGCATGTAGGGCTTCTTCCTCGAATGTACTACTCATCCAATCCGGGATGCCTGGGGGAGCATCTGTTTTATGATCGTATATCCACTCATCTTCCTGACTTTGGGCGGGTGTATCCTGTGCTGGTACAGCGGGCAGGTCGGTTGTCGCCGTAAATGGTGGAAACAGGCTGTTATCATCCAGGACTTCGGAGAGCCAGCCGGGTAATTGTGATTCTTCGGCCAGAGGGGATGAGTCAACTGGGGGTAAATCTTCGGCCAGGGTGAGAGATTCTGGCTGATCGCCGCCTGCGACTTCGCGGAGCCAATCTAAAACATCTGCTCGATCGCGGCCGCCTAAATCCTCTGTGTTTGAAGTGGTTAAGGCCTGAAGCCATTCGGGGGGGGTATCTTTTCCCCCAGAAGGCAAAGTCAGGGAAAAGGCACTGTCGTTGCCCAGGGTGTTATCACCAAATGAATCGTCGGCGAAGCCTAATTCATCTACCCAATCAGAGACACCGGTTAGAACAATGTCTTCTTCCGTTACCTTATCTAGTTTTACCAACTGAATTTGTTGGGGTACGGCAATGGCCCCATCTGTGGTAAAGGCGTGGCCTACGGGGGTGTCTTCGTTGAGTGTGGCGGCGGTAGGGAGGACGACGGCACGGAGTTTTTGCAAATATTCCTGGGCTTCGTCAATTCTGCCGGTCATCAGCCAGATTTCTGAAAGGATGGCATTGGCTTTGATACAGTAGGGCACGGTTTCCAATAGTTGAAGACAGACTTCAACGGCATCTACGCGTTGGTCATCGCGCCATAAGGCTTCGGCTAAAAGCACCTGAACATCTATGCGGTCAGGTTGTTCTTTGAGGACGGTGCGTAATTCGCCAATGGCTTGCTGGTACAGTTCCGCGTGGAAATGGATGCGGGCCAGAGCACTGGTGTTAAGGTGCAGTTCTCGCGTTTTTAGTCCGCCATCGCGCCAGGCGTAGAGGTCACGAAGTTCATGTTGGATGGTGGTGTTGTAAGGTTGGGTTTCGTAGGCGCGTTCCATGTGCCAGATGGCTTCGTTCATCAGTTCTTCAGCTTTATAAACGATGGCCAGGCCCACATGGGCGACGAAATCTTCGGGATCGGTGCTGAGGATACGTTGAAAGATATCGGCGGCACTGACGAATTCGTGTTGTTCGAGGAAGGCTTTGCCTAATAAGCGGTAGGCTTCGATATACCGAGGATATTGGCGCAGGATGTGTTTACAATGAGCCACCGCTTCGGTAAGTCGGTTGTCATCGAGTAGTTTTTCTATATCGTTGAGATAGGCTTGTAAGGTAGTTTGGGTCACGCCATGCCTGAGGTGTTAGGGGTTATTGGTGTTTGAGGTATTCAGGTAACGATTCAGTTGTTGGGTGGGAGGATGATTGACAGTTGATCCGTTACGCGAGCATAACAATACCAATGACCGATAACAGCTTGAGTTTTGAGCCAGGGAGAGAGTCATGAGGAGACGGGTAGATTTTCTCTGGCTCTATTACTGTACTCTCGACTTTCGTAAACGTTACCATAAGGATTTTGTGGTGCAGGTAAGAGGGGGCAGGGTAAAACTGATTGTTATTGTCGTAACCCTGTTATTTCTGGTCTGTAGCCACATTCTTTATGTCATGTGTTATGGTAACTAAATTTGTCTGATTTTTCAACTACCAGAGAGATGGAGTTGTTTAAGGGCAGATAGCAAATCAGTCACATTGGTTTCAGGTTTATTAAGGGGACCGAGAGGGTCAATGATTTGGTCGCGGCCGCGTAGGGCATAGAGTGAATTTAGTACGCCACCAGACAGGGCTTCGAGAAAATAGCCCCCTTCAAGAATGAAGAGAATACGGCCCTGGCAAAGGGTTTCGGCCATTTGCACCAGAGAACGAGCGATGTGAGCGTAACCAGTGAGTGATAACCCGGCGGAAGCCAGGGGATCCGCCCAGTGGGCGTCGTAACCGGCTGAGACAATGATGAATTGTGGCTTGAACGCGGCCGCGGCCGGGCCAATCAATTCGTCAAAAACTCGTCTGTAGCCGTTGTCACCTACACCTGGTGGCAGGGGAACATTCAGGGTTGTACCACGGCCCAGACCAATTCCCAGTTCACGGGCACTACCGGTTCCGGGATAGAAATAGCCGGTATAAATATGAGTGGAGACAAAGAGGACGCTTGGATCATCGTAAAAGATATCCTGAGTGCCGTTGCCATGGTGAACATCAAAGTCTACGATGAGTACACGTTGTAGGCCGTGGGTGAGTTGAGCATGGCGTGCCGCGGCCGCGGCGTTGTTAAACAGACAGAAGCCGCCAAACATCTTTTTTTCTGCATGGTGCCCGGGTGGCCGCACGAGAACCATGCCATTCCGTGCGCGGCCGCATATGATTTCATCCACCCCTTTGCACGCTGAGCCGACCGCATCCAAAGCCAGGTCATAACTTTCCATTGTGGCATAGGTATCGGCATCTAAGCGGCCTCCACCCTGCAATGAAGTATAACGAATAAATCCAATCAGCTCTTCGGTGTGCACCCGACGCACCTGCTCAGGGGAGGCTCTTGTCGGATCCATGAGCTGTAGGTCCGGCAAAATGTGGCATTGTTCCAGGTGTTGCATGATAGCCTGAACACGCCCCGCGTGCTCAGGGTGATGAGGAAAGGTATGGCCTAAAGCGGGTGCGTTGATGAGGAGCGTGGTCATAGGTGTGGATTATAACACGAAATAAAAAAAGGGATGCGGCCGCGACTATTACTATCTCCGGTGATTGCATCTGCGGGTTTTTCCCCTCCCTCTGGGATCGTTGGGGGATGGGTCTTCAGCCGGGGCTTACTCAATCTGTTACTGCCAACAAAATGTCATTTTATGACTGTGGTAAGTATGCCTTCTGGGGTGAGGGACTCCGAGTAGGCAATCGCCCTCTAACCAAGTGGCTCTAATTTGGCTACTTTTTTGACCTCCGGTAGAATTTTGCGGTAGCCCCTGTTTGGCGAGAAGCCCCGCAAGTGTCAAGGTAGGTAAAATGAATCGTCTGTACCCTGGTTGATGTTTTTCTTAAGGGAGAAGAGACAAAATACTGCTTTGCTCGTTGCGGCCGCGAACGAGGCTCCCACATTACCCCAAAGAGGAGATATTATGTCTGATCTGAATAGTTTTGAGAATATCGCTATCTACACCGTTTTGGGCATAGCCATATTAGGGTTGGCTTATGCCGTCTTCCTACGGCAACAGATTTTGCGGGAAGACAAAGGAACGGCCAAAATGCTAGAGGTCTGGGGTTGGATCAAAGACGGAGCCAACGCCTACCTCAGCAAACAACTCCGCTCCATCTTGCCCCTTATCGCTGTACTCACAATTGCCCTCTTCTTTTCCGTATATATCGTTCCCCCTTCCGCCGAAGCCATTGAACATTTCAAGGGTTCCACCGAAGACCAGGTTCGCCTTTACATCGGTATCTGGCGTGCGGTTGCTTTTATTATGGGGGCCGGTTTCTCCCTTACCGTAGGCCAGATTGGTATGCGTATGGCTGTGGAAGCCAATGTGCGTGTGGCCGCCGAATCCCGCAAATCCTTCTCCGGCGCCCTCCGCATTGCTTACCGGGCCGGTACGATTACCGGTATGCTCACCGACGGGTTGGGCCTCTTTGGCGGAACCATTATCTTTATCTTCCTGGGCAAAGCCGCCCCTGATGCCCTGTTAGGGTTCGGTTTTGGGGGAACACTCCTGGCCCTCTTCATGCGGGTGGGTGGTGGTATCTTCACCAAAGCCGCCGACGTAGGCGCGGACCTGGTGGGTAAAGTCGAATCCAATCTGGAAGAAGATGACCCCCGCAACGCCGCTGTTATCGCTGACCTCGTCGGCGACAACGTGGGTGACTGTGCCGGTATGGCCGCCGACATCTTTGAATCCTACGAAGTGACCATCGTTTCCGGTTTGATCCTCGGTCTGGCTCTGACCGCGCTAACCGGCCACAGCGAATGGATCGTCTTCCCCCTCATCGTGCGCGGGATCGGCGTTCTCTCGTCTATCATCGGTACTTACATCGTTAAAACCCCCGAAAAAGAAGCTATGGGCGATGCCATGGGGGCCATCTTCCGGGGTTTCCTCTCCTCGGCCGCTATCTCTGTGGTTCTGTTTGCTCTGGCGGGCTGGTATTACATGGGTGTTCTGGCCGGAGATAACCCGGTTCCCGGTGGCTGGTGGCGACCTGTCCTGGCTGTGGCCGTGGGGGTGGGTCTGGCTATCTTGATTGACCGGGTTACTGAATATTTCACCGGTACACATGGCAAACCAGTCAAAGATATTGTCCGTTCGATGGGTGGTGGCCCCGCGACCACGATTCTTTCCGGTCTGGTGCAAGGGTATGAAAGTGCGGTCTGGTCTGTGTTGGTTATCGCTGGCACCATTTTCTCCTCGATCCTTATCTTCTCTGGTGTGGGCGAAGAAGGTCAACAAACTGCTTACATTTTATATGGTGTAGCCCTGACCGGTATCGGCATGTTGACCCTGACGGGTAACAATGTGGCTATGGACTCTTTTGGCCCGATTTCGGATAACGCCAGCGGGATTGGCGAAATGGCGGGAATGGATGAAAAGGCCCGCCGCATTATGACCGAGTTGGATGCTGTGGGTAACACCACCAAAGCCATCACCAAAGGGGTGGCGATTGGGTCTGCGGTTATCGCCGCTGTATCGCTCTTCGGCTCATATATCACCGATGTGTCCAAAGTGGATCCTCTGGCCCTGGCGGATGGGATTCGTATCTCCGAGCCGATTGTGTTTATTGGCATGTTGCTGGGTGGGGCGTTGCCCTGGATGTTCTCTTCCCTGGCGATTAATGCCGTGAACCGGGCCGCCCGGCTCATCGTGAATGAAGTCCGTCGTCAGTTCAAAGCTGGGGTGTTGGAGCGTAAGATTGCTCCTGATTACCGGCAAGCGGTGGAAATTTCTACCAATGCGGCCCAGAATGAACTGATTTCGCTGGCTCTTTTGGGTGTGATTCCTCCCATCATTGTGGGTCTGTTCCTGGGGGTAGAAGCCCTGGGTGGGTTCCTGGCGGGGATTATCATCTCCGGGCAATTGCTGGCCGTGTTTATGTCTAATGCCGGTGGAGCCTGGGATAATGCCAAAAAAGTGGTGGAAGATGAACCCAAGAAACCAAAGGAAAATTTGGGTAAAAACTCTGAGCGGCACAAGGCGGCGGTTGTGGGTGATACGGTAGGTGATCCGTTGAAAGATACGGCTGGCCCGGCCCTGAATCCGATGATCAAGGTTGTCAACCTGGTATCGGTTATTATTGCCCCGATTGTGGTAGCCCAAACGGAAATCAGTGTCTGGACTGTGGTGGTGGGAGCGGTTCTCCTGGCGGGTCTGGCCTGGGCGGTACGGAATAGTAAACGAGATGTGTTCTCTGAGGGGTTGTAGGGAATGGTGTATTGGTTATTGTTCTTGGAGTTTAGAGTTCAGAGCCAGAGCTAGAGGGTTTTCCAGAGTAATTTCCTCTCGCGCTATCCTCCCGCTCTAAATTCCAGTTGGAGAGCATATAACCATAAACCATGACGAACCTGTGCGTGGTGGAGTTGGTTGAGCTTGTCGAAACCAACGGCCTTCGGCAAGCTCAGGCCCCGTTTTCCTTACCTGTTAGAAATAAAGGTATGGTTCAAAAGTTGGCAAACGGTGCATAACAGTTTGTAGGGCGATTTTGTAAATTGCCCACGAGACGATTTATAAAATCGTCCTACAAATTTGTAAACCTGATCTGAACCATGCCGAAATAAAAAGGGACACCGGAAAGGTGTCCCTTTTTTGTTGCTTGTTGTGTGGTTGCCGGAGGGGGAGTTTTAATCGCTCAAGATTTACCCTTCCAGTGTGGACGTGTCGCCGACATCCTGGCCGAGTACCTGGGCGCGGAGAACGCGGCGCATGATTTTGCCGGAGCGGGTTTTGGGCAGGGTGGTGACGAAGTCTACGGTGGCGGGTTTGGCGATTGGCCCCATCTCGTGGCCGACGTGGTCGCGTAGTTCGTGGGAGAGTTTGTCGCTGGGTTCGTACCCCTGGCGCAGGATGACGAAGGATTTGATGATGTTGCCGCGTAGTTCGTCGGGGATGCCAATCGCGGCCGCTTCCGCCACCGCCGGATGGCTTACCAGCGCACTCTCGATTTCTGCCGTACCCAGCCGGTAGCCCGACACTTTGATCACATCGTCAATGCGGCCAATGATCCAGATGTAACCATCTTCATCGCGGCGGGCACTATCGCCCGGTAAGTACCAGCCCTGTTCGCTGTAGCGGCTCCAATATTGCTGGACGTAGCGATCCGGGTCGCCCAATATGGTGCGGAGCATGGAGGGCCAGGGGTTTTTGATGACCAGGAATCCTTCTTCGTTGTCTTTGACGGAATGGCCGTCTTCATCTACCACATCCACCTGGACGCCGGGGAAGGCACGGGTGCCGGAGCCGGGTTTGAGGGGGACACAGGGCATGGGGGTGATCATGAACGCCCCCGTTTCTGTCTGCCACCAGGTATCCATGATGGGGCAACGCTCTTTGCCAATGACTTTGTAATACCATTTCCAGGCTTCCGGGTTGATGGGTTCGCCCACGGAGCCGAGCAGGCGCAGGCTGGAGAGGTCGTGTTTTTCGGGCCAGGTTTCGCCGAAGCGCATGAGGCCGCGGATGGCGGTAGGGGCGGTGTAGAGAATGGTGATGCGGTATTTGTCTACGAGTTGCCACCAGCGGTCGGCATAGGGGAAGGTGGGTGCGCCTTCGTACATGAAGCTGGTGGCCCCCAGGAGCAGGGGGGAGTAGACGATGTAGCTGTGGCCGGTGATCCAGCCGGGGTCGGCGGCGCACCACCAGACATCTTCCGGTTTGATGTCGAAGACCCATTTGAGGGTGGTGGCGGTGCCGACCATGTAGCCGCCGTGGGTGTGGAGAATGGCTTTGGGTTTGCCGGTGGTGCCAGAGGTGTAGAGGATGAAGAGGGGGTCTTCGGCGTCCATGACCTCGGTGGCGGTTTTGGGGTTGGCGATGTCCAGGGCCATGAGGTCGTGATACCAATGATCGCGGCCGCTTTCCATATGCACATCTTGCCCCGTTCGTTTCACACAAATGACATTTTCGATGACGGGGGAGCGGTCTACGGCTTCATTGGCGATTTGTTTGAGCGGGACGATTTCGCCGCGAAGCCAGGCCCCGTCGCAGGTGATGAGCAGGCGGGATTGGCTGTCTTCGATGCGGCCGTGCAGGGCTTCGGTGGAGAAGCCGCCATACACGACGGAGTGCATGGCCCCGATTTTGGCGCAGGCGAGCATGGCGATTATCAGTTCGGGGATGCGCCCCATGTAGATGGTGATGCGGTCCCCTTTTTTGGCTCCCATGGAGCGGAGAACACCGGCGAATTTGGAGACTTCGTGGTGAAGTTGTTGGTAGGTGTAGGTGCGGCTGTCGCCCGGCTCTCCCTCGAAGATGAGGGCGGCTTTGTTGCGGGTGGCGGTGTGCATGTGGCGGTCGAGGGCGTTGTGGACGATGTTGACTTTGGCCCCGACGAACCATTTGTAGAAGGGGGCGTTGCTATCGTCGAGGACGGCTTCCCACGGTTTGAACCATTCAAAGTTCGCGGCCGCGATTTTGCCCCAAAACGCCGCTACATCCGACTGAGCTTCGGCATAGAGGGCATCATAATCCTTGATATGCGCCTGGGCGACGACTTCTGGGGTTGGGTAGTAGACTTCACCAACCATTTGTTGTTTTTCAGCCATGTCAATGCTCCTTTGCGGTTAAGGATGAGTTATGTAGAATGAACTGGGAAGGAGAGAGGACATCAAGATTTGATGTTTTCCAGACTATCTAAGTATAATTGCCTTGTCGCTCATCAGCCAATTCTACCTATCCACCTATAACAAACGATTTTCCGCCGGTTCCGTTTGTTATAACCTACCCTCAAGGAGAAATATTCAATGTTTAAATACCTGTTGTTTGCCTCTGTTTTATTTCAGAATGACGATGCCGGGGCTTTGATCGTGCCGCTGTTCGCCAGTTGTTGTGGACTCATCTTTGCCATTTTAATGGTTGCGGCGCAATGGAAAATTTTCACCAAAGCGGGCAAACCGGGTTGGGCGGCGATTATTCCGATCTATAATTTTGTCATTTACCTGGAAATTGTAGGGCGGCCGCTCTGGTTTATCGTGTTGTTTTTCATCCCCTTCGTCAATTTTATCGCTCTGATTCTGTTGATGTTGGACCTGGCGGCTTCTTTTGGCAAAGATATGATTTATGCCATTTTGTTGATCCTGTTCCCCTATGTGATGCTGTTGGTCTTGGCCTTTAGCGATGCCCAGTATGTGGGGCCGATGGCGGCGAAGAACCCGATTTTCCCAGCGAACTAATGCGTTAGCGCATTTCATCGGGTATAAACAGCCTATCTGTGTGATGCAGGTAGGCTGTTTTTGTTTTTGGGGTAGGGCATTGTCTACTCGGATTTCCCCCGCCGAGTGGGTCCCCCTTCCCGATTTCGGTAAGGGTCAGGGGGATGGGTTCATTCTGGTGAGTAGGCAATTGTCCTGGTTTTTGGGGCGGGAGTGGTGAAAATGGCAAAGGTAGAGACGCAAAATTTTGCGTCTCTACTGACCCTCACCCCCGGCCCCTCTCCCGTTTCGAGAGAGGGGAGTGGGTTCCCTCTCCCTGGGGAGAGGGTTAGGGTGAGGGGAGAGATGGGAAGCCAACTTTGGGGTAAATATGATGCAAGAAAAACAGGTTGTGATTGTGGGTGGTGGGTTTGGGGGGCTGTATGCGGCCAAGGCCATGCGGCGGTTGCCGGTGCGGTTGACGGTGATAGACCGGCATAATTACCACCTGTTCCAGCCGTTGCTGTATCAGGTGGCGACAGGTGGGTTGTCACCGGGGGATATTGCGTCGCCTTTGCGCGGGATTGTGGGGGCGCAGAAGAATACCTGGGTGGTGCAGGCGCAGGTGGTGGATATTGATCCGGTGGCGCGGCAGGTTATTTTGGCCGATGGGACGTTGCCGTATGATGTGCTGGTGCTGGCGACTGGCGTGCGGCACAGTTATTTTGGGCATGAGGAATGGTCAGATGATGCCCCTGGTCTGAAAACGATTGACGATGCGTTGGAGATACGGCGGCGGGTGTTTACGGCGTTTGAAAAGGCGGAACGGGAGTCGGACCCGGAGCGGCGGCAGATGTGGCAGACGTTTGTGTTGGTGGGGGGTGGCCCGACCGGGGTGGAGTTGGCCGGGGCGTTGGGTGAACTGGCAAATCGGACGTTACGGGATGATTTTAAGAACATTGACCCCACGCAGACGCGGATTTTGTTGGTGGAAGGGGGTGAACGGGTTTTGCCGACGTATCCGGCGAATCTGTCAGCGAAAGCGGCCGCGTCGGTGGAACGTTTGGGTGTTACGATTTGCCTCAAAACAATGGTGACGCAGGTGGGGGAGCATGTGGTGACGTTGAAGGTGGGGGAGAAGGTGGAGCAGGTAGCCGCCGGGACGATTTTGTGGGCGGCGGGGGTGCAGGCTTCCCCATTGGGCCGGGTGCTGGCGGAAAAGACGGGGGCAGAGCTGGATCGTAGCGGCCGCGTCATCGTCAACGCTGATCTTACCCTACCCAATCACCCGGACATTTTTGTGATTGGGGACCTGGCCCATTTTGCCCACCAGACGGGTCAGCCGTTGCCGGGGGTGGCCCAGGTGGCGATGCAAATGGGGGCGTATGTGGCCCAACGGCTGAAAAAGAGTGAACCAGCAGGTCAACGTCCGGCGTTTCATTACACGGACAAAGGGAATCTGGCGGTGATTGGCCGGAATGCGGCGGTGGCGGATCTGGGTTGGCTGAAGCTGAGTGGTTATCTGGCGTGGCTGATCTGGGTGTTTATTCATATTACCTACCTGATTGAGTTTGATAACAAGGTGAAGGTGCTGTTTGAATGGTTCCAGGATTATCTGTTTCGTAAACGGGGGGCGCGGCTGATTACGCGGATGGATGGCTGAGGGGATAGGGCGACGCGGGGACACGGCGATCTCTTTCGCCGCGTCGCCGCGTCTTATTGAGAGAGGCAATTGAGGAGCATTATGATTAACTCACAACATCGAATTGAACCGGGACAGGTGGTGGATTTGGCTCAGTGGCCGACGAGTGGGAAGGCTGTGTATGAGGGGGAGAAAGCGGCCGCGAAAGAGGAATTTAGCCTTTTGCGTGATGAACTGGCAGAACTCCAGCACCGGCTGTATAGCGAGGGCAAACGCAAATTGTTGATTCTTTTCCAGGCGATGGATGCTGGGGGGAAGGATGGGGCGATTCGGGCGGTGTTTCGGGGGGTGAATCCGCAGGGGGTGCAGGTGACATCGTTCAAAGCTCCGACGAAAGAGGAGTTAGACCGTGATTTCCTCTGGCGGATTCATAAAGCGGTGCCGGGTAAGGGGATGATTGGGGTGTTTAACCGGTCGCAGTATGAAGAGGTGCTGATTGTGCGGGTGGATAATATGGTGCCGGAAGCGGTGTGGCGGCCGCGATATGAATTTATTAACCAGTTTGAAAAGTTGCTCCATGACACGGGCACAACCCTGCTCAAGTTTTATCTGCATATCAGCAAAAAAGAGCAGAAACAGCGTTTTCAGGAGCGGCTGGATGATCCGGCCAAAAATTGGAAGTTTTCGCGGGAAGATTTGGTCAAGCGGAAGCAGTGGGACGATTATATGATGGCTTATGGCGAGATGTTGACCCATTGCTCAACCGGACATGCTCCCTGGTATGTCATTCCGGCGGATCAAAACTGGTATCGAGACCTGGCTCTGGCCCGGATCGTCGTGGGTACGTTGCGGACGATGAATCCGCAATATCCCCAGGCAGAGGATTTGACGGGGGTGGTGGTGGAGTGATTTATGCGGCCGCTTAGTAATCGCCCAAAAATAACCTGGTGGTGCGGTCAGGAGACTGGCCAAAGCGTGGGGGGGGAAGGGGGGAAGAAAATGGTCAATGGTTAATCGCCAATTGTCAATTGTCAACTGCCCACTGACCACTGTTTACTGTCAACTGACCACTGTTTACTGACCACTGTTTACTGTCAACTTCTCACTCTTTACTCCCCTGCGGCCGCCGTTTGCGCCGGGTTTGTTCAAAAATGGCATCCGGGTCGTACCCTTGCTCCAATAATGCTTGCCGTTTGGGTTTGAGTGCCCCGGTGGGGCAGGCACCTACACATTGGCCGCAAAAGACGCAGGTGGTGTCCATCATGCCATCCCCCATGAAGGTGCCAATTTGGGTGTGGAAGCCACGCCCGTCATAGCTGAGGGCAAAGACGTATTGGGCATCTTCGGCGCACACCTGCACACAGCGCCAGCAGTTGATGCACTGGTTGTAGTCGCGCAGATAGAACGGATTGTCGTCGTAGACGGGGGCGGTGCGTTTTTCGCCCCCGGCAAACCGTTCGGTGTCGGCTCCGTACTCTTCTAACAGACCCAGAATTTCTGGAGCTTCTTCCAGGTTGACGGTAGAAGCGAGGAGTTCGAGGATGGTTTTGCGGCCGCGACATACATCCTCGCTCTTTGTTTCTACCTTCATGCCGTCGGCCACCTGCGTCACACACGCGGCCGCTTGCACCCGCCACCCCACATCCACCGAACAAACCCGGCACAGCCCGTTGGCCGTGAGGTGGGGATGGTAACAAATGACAGGAATTTCGATGCCGAGGGTTGCGGCCGCGGCCAAAATCGTCGTCCCCTTCGCCACCGTCACTTCCTGCCCATCAATCGTCAACGTTACTTGTTCCATTGCCTATTTCTCCGCAATAGCGATCACTCGCCCATGATTTGTTGAATGTGATGAATAAATCAGGGTCATCGGCTGATTCTTGTCAACTCGTTCCCAGGTTTGAGCATCAATCACAAAGGTTCGTGTGTCTAACTTTAGAAAACGATGACCTCTGCTTGAGCTAACTTTTTCGAATTTGCCTGCTACCGTATCAAATCCAGGTGAGAGTGTAAATACACATCTGTTTTGCCACCCACGGGCCACGTCAAAAGCCCGTATTATGTCATAACCGGTTCGTCAACCATTTCATGTCCAATTTCGTACAAAAATTCGGGGGCGAAGTCTGCCCCATTGGGCCATTCAATGGTTAATGTGTCAGGATTGACAAAAACTTGCCGAAAGAAATGCAAATTTTTCAATGGTGTAAAAACAGTCCCATATAACTCATCCTGTAAGTCCACCTCTTTGACAACATCATCGTTAAAAACGAGCCGCAATCGGTAACTGTCCAGATATGTAACTTCTCGTATGTGTAAAAACATTTTCTATACCTCTTAAAAAGTAGGATGATTTTTCAAATCGTCCTGCTTTTTCTCGCAAAGGAGGCTAAGTCTCGTGCTGATGTACCTTACATGAGTGGTGGAATGGGCCGCAAAGGTTCACGATTTTGGGCGCGCTCCCAGTTATCCATAAGTTCTTCCTGGTGTAATTCCATCCAGGCAAAGATCATTTGTAACGCACGCCGTGACATTTTACCTGTTACCATACCACTCTGAATCTCAACTGACACTTCCTGACCTTGATAACGAACATGAAAATGGGCTGGTGGATGCTCTTTGTAGTTCATAAACACCACAAGTCCGTAAAATTGTGAAATTGTAGGCATAATCGTCTCTCAGTCTCTCAGTCTCTCACTCTCCAAAATCCGCTCCGGGTGGGTGTAGACGCGCATCCGGTCTTGCCGCAAGTAGGCCACGATGGTCATGTTCCACGCTTCGGCCAGGGCGACGGAGAGGCTGGTGGGGGAGGTGCGGGAGCAGACGATGGGTGTGCCGAGTTGGCGGGCTTTGTTGATCATTTCGCTGGAGATGCGGCCGCTACTCAACACTATCTTCCCTTTCGTCTCAATGCCATCCAACAACGCCCAGCCACGCAACTTGTCCAGGCAGTTGTGCCGCCCTAAATCTTCTACCTGGAGCAAAATTTTATCGTTGTCGGCGAGGGCGGCGGTGTGGATGCCGCGTGACCGTTGGTACAATTCCGCCCCCAGGTGCATCTGGCGCATGAGGTCGGCCAGTTGTGCGGGGGTGGCCTGGGTGGTGGCTTCCAGCGGTGGGTGCATCTGGGAGAGGTCGTCGAAGGTGATGCCACCGCCACAACCGGCGGTGATGATGGTGCGTTGCGGCCGCGACCACTCCCCTTTCGTCAGCCACACATCCACACAGGCATTATTCGCCGCAATCCGCACATCCGCCACATCCGTCAGCCCTTTGATAATGCCCTCATTGAGCAAAAACCCCAACGCCAACTTCTCCAAATCACGTGGCGAACACATAAACGTCGCCAACTCTTCCCCATTGATGGAAATACAAGCCAACCCTTCCTCGACCAACTCGCCATCAATATCTTGGGGCGTAGTCCCATTCAGGCTGAAATACCGCACCGGCACGGCGCCACGATGATCAGATGGTTCGGAAATTCGGATAGGCATAATTTATAACACGGATAAGATGACTGGAGTTTAGAGCGAGAGAAGAGAGCGAGAGGAAATTGCTCTGGCAAACCTTCTATAGCTTTCAAGAAAAAGATTTGGGTTTGTAGTAACCGCTTTAGCGGTCCCACGCTGGACGGCTAAAGCCGTTACTACCAACCAAAACCCCAAATGATTTTCTGAACATCTATAGCTCTGGCTCTGAACTCTAAACTCAAGAGATGAACACGGATGACGTTATTGAAGAAGGCCACGAATTGCACGAATGGGCACGAATTTTTTTCTGGCAACTTTGCGTCTTTGCGCCTTTGCGCGAGTTTTGTTGAATCCGTGTTCCTTCCATCCGTGTTTACTCTTCTGTACTGACCAACTCAGGCCACAGGTGAATCGCGCTCATAATGGCTGAGGCGGCGGTCTGGCCGAGGCCGCACAGCGACGTTTCGGTCATGGTGAAGCCGATGTCGAGCAGGGTTTGTTTGTCCGACGGTCTGGCCCCGCCGTTGTGGGCGATGTGATCCAATATTTCCATTTGCCGCTGGGTTCCGAGCTGGCAGGGGAAACATTTGCCACAACTCTCGTGGGCGAAGAAGCGGGCCAGTTCAGCCATCGCCTGGCGCAAATCAGCGGTTTCATCAAACACCATGATGACGCCGGAGCCGAGTGGTACACCGGCCTGCCGCGCATCTTCGTAAGTCAGGCGCATGTCCAGCTTCTCCGGCCCGATGAAAACGCCTGCCGCGCCGCCCATCAACACCGCCTGAATCGCCTTGCCCCCCGGCACACCCCCGGCCATCTCGATCATCTCCCGCACCGTCAGACCAAACGGCATTTCGTACACACCTGGTTTGTTGACGTGCCCGCTCAGGCAGAACAATTTTGTGCCGGGGGATTGGGGTGTGCCTAGTTTGAGCCATTCGTCCACCCCCAGGTTGAAGGCGACCAGCACCGCCACCAGCGTTTCCACATTGTTGATGGCTGTGGGTTGCTGAAACAGGCCGTGGGTGGTGGGGAAGGGGGGTTTGATGCGCGGGAAGCCCCGTTTGCCTTCGATGGCTTCAAAGAGGGCGGTTTCTTCGCCACAGATGTAGGCTCCTGCGCCCAGCCGCACCTCAATGTCAAAATGGAAATGGGGATGCCCCAACACGTTGCGCCCCAGGAACCCGGCCGCTCGGGCCTTCTCGACCGCTTCGTTGAGCCGGGCAAAGGCGCGGGGGTATTCGCCGCGCACAAAAATCCAGCCATTTTCCGCGCCGACGGCATAACCAGCCAGAGTGGTGGCTTCGATCAGGCTGAAGGGATCATCTTCGAGCAGGTAACGGTCTTTGAACGTGCCCGGTTCGCTTTCATCGGCGTTGACGACGATATGTTTTTGGGCGGGGGCAACGGGTGTGCCGCGCGTGAAACGCCATTTACGCCCGGTGGGGAACATGGCCCCGCCACGCCCCACGACGCCCGTCTTTTCCGCCAGTTCGATCACTTGTTCGGGCGTCATTGCCAACGCTTTTGCCAGCCCGGTGTAGCCGCCGTGTGTCTGGTAATCGTCCAGGCTGGTAGGGTCAACGTTGCCAACGCGAGCCAAAATGTGGCGGGGTTCGCCATAGGCTAACCCCTGGGCTGAGGGGAGCGTGCCCTCCAGAAAAGCGGGTACATCGTCCGGGGTGAGGTGGGCGACGGGTTGTGTGCCGTTCAGGGCGACGGGGGCCAGTTCACACATGCCCAGGCAGGTGACGTGTTCGTAGGTGACATCCCCGTCGGGGTTGGTCTGGCCGTGGTGTAGGCCGAGTCTGGCCTCAATGGCCTGCATCACCTCATGGCAACCGGCCAGGGCGCAGGCCGAATCTTCACAGACGCGGATGACCCGTTTGGCTGTCGGTTCGTTGTAGAACATGGTGTAGAACTCGATGACACCATGAACATCGGCCAGGGGGACGCGCAGGGCGTGGCTGATTTCGGTTTGGACTTCGCGGGGGAGCCAGCCGTAGAGGGATTGGGCGTGATGGAGGGCGGGCAGGAGCATGGTGCGGCCGCGCTCCGCCACATTCTCCAGGTACGGCTTTAGCAAACTCAGGTCAACGGGTGGGTGGGACATGGAAACTCCGGGTACAGGGTGCGGATGGTGTAAAACGTATGCAATTGTCAGGGTGAATGACCCACATGGGTGGGCACAATCAGGGCAATTATAACACAGGGGAAAAATTGACGGGGGTGAGTTTTGTTGGGGCTATCACGGGAGGGAAGGGGTGTTAGGAATGAGAATTCGACAAGTTACAGGAGACTGGAGACTGGAGACCAAAGGTTTACCAGTCTCTAGTTTTCAGTCTCGAAATCGCTAAGGAATGAGAACTAAATAACTTGTTCGCTGGAAGTGGCACGGTCAGGAGACCGGCCACAGCAAATGTTCAAGTTATTTAATCTTCAATCCTAAGTTAATTGCGAACGATTACTTAGTACCTTACGAGTTAACTTCTTGTACAGTTAGCCAGAAAAAGGTTACACAGAGATTCACAGAGGATGCACAGAGGTTCACGGAGAATTCATTAAAACTCTGTGTATCTCCGTGTCTTCTCTGTGCCTCTCTGTGTTCCTTCTTTTTGATTCTGGCTTGTCCAGGTTAGGGTTCTTTGAGATTTAGCATCAGGGTATTGATGTAATTGTCTAGCTGTTGGTTTAAGGTTTTTTGCGGGATGCGTTTCAGGCCAAAGTCGAGCCAGGGGGCGTAAAAGGTGGGTTGGGGGAAGGCCATATCCATGACGCCATCTATGTCCCAGTAAGGGTTGTAGGTGAAGGTGGGGCTGAAGCGGCAGTAGGAAGCGAGGAATTGGTCCGCGGCCGCGAGACCAAACATCATCACCAAATTGGTGCGGCAGTGGGCCACATCTACCCCCGCCGGGCCACGACAGGCATTGATCCAATCCACCACGCCACTGATTTTGTCCCCTTGCCATAACACGTTGGTGGGATGGTAGTCACGATGGATAAATACGGTGGGGCTATCGGGTTCTGGCCCCTGAAGATGGGTTATGGCTTGCGTCCAAACATGGGGCCGGGTGGTCCAGGTAGGCGGGGCCAGTTTCTCTTTTTGCGCCCAGCTACGGAATTGCCAGGGAATGTCTGGGGTGATGTGTTGGTGGATGAGGGCCAGTTCTTGGGCCAGACAATCTAACCAACCGGCAAAATTGGTGGGTTGCAGGTTGATCTGCCCGTCCAGGAAAGTCATGAGTACCACTGGCGCACCAAAACCAACCGCCTCGGAAGCATAAGCGACAAGGGTGGGGGCGGTGACGGACGTTTTTTGGGCTTCGTGGAGCGCGGCCGCTTCATGTTCAGCCAGGTCTGGTTCTTCCGCCAGCCAGTCGGGGTTATCTAGCACGCGCAAAACGAACTGCTGGGGCTGGTCAGCGGTTTGTACCAGATAAACGGACGACGAAGTGGAACCCTTTAAGGGGGTTGCTTTGAGTTGGGGTGGGGTTGTGCGGATGGCCTGGGCCAGCCATTCTTGGGCGGGGGGAGGAAAGATAAACATGGGTTATTTTTTGAGTCATTGACGATTGATGATTAAGTCTACTGAAAAAGGTAAGTAATCGTCCAATAATAGCCTGGGTGGCGCGGTCAGGAGACCGGCCACAGCAAACGCAAAAGTTATTTGCGAGGGAACCCAAAGGGATTATTGGCGTGTGCCGATAAGAAGATAGAAACTGGCTGGTTCTCGGCGGCCGCGTAAACGGGCCAGCCAGGGACGCACGGCCCAACGCCAGCCGTAAAAGGGTTTGCGAATGTGCCACTGGATGGATAACGCGGCCGCGAGTTCAGCCAGGCGCTGATGGGTTAAATAGTTTTCATTGGGTAAGGCATTGCCCCGAAAGCCATGCTGGCGGGCAAATGCCTGCTCTCGTTCTTGCACCATTTGCTGACCACTGTGAGCATCCCGGTATACCGGTGAGTCCATGATAACGATGCGGCCGCGTGGCCGTAATATGCGCAATATTTCCCTCAAGGTCTGTTCGTAATGGGTGGCGTAATGAAAGGATCCATTAAAAATTGCCAGATCGGCCTGGGCGTCGGCTAGAGGCAGGTGATCAAATTCGGCCTGTAGCGGCAGGTAGGGGGTGTCGTAGTGTTGATGGGTACCCAGACCGTCTATATTGTTAGTCATGAGATCAATGGCGGCCACCTGATGACCTGCCTGGGACAGCCGGTAAGCCAGCCACCCATTGCCTGCACCCAGGTCGAGGATTTGTTGCGGCCGCGTCCCTGGTGGCAGTAGATGTTGTTGTAAGGAGCGGTAACTCTGGGCGCGGATGTGCCAGATGTCAGGATAGCGGCCGCTGATGTCTTGAAAGGGCAGGGCACGGTAGTAAGCGGGATCCGGGGTCCCCCATCCCTCGGCCTGGCGAACCTGGGCGTATTCCTGCATAAACTGGGCCAGGTAGGTGGCTCGTTCGGGTAACAGAAAACGCCAGATGCCTTCTCCCTGGGTGAAGGTGATGCCATCTTTGGGGCAGATGAGGGGGGATTGATGCGGCCGCGGCCACGGTTGGTGGCAAAGAGGGCAGGCCAAAGTAAATTCGGCCAGCGTCATTTCGGTCATAGGCAGATTCCTGGTAGGTAATTATGTCGTACGGTAACGACTAAGTGAGTGTCTAAAAATGACTCCACTGAAAAAAGGTCAAAGCAGTTAAAAGCCCGGTTTCTTTCTCTTTGGAAGCGACGGTTAGATTAATCAGAAACCGGGCTTTTTGCAGTAGACTTAAAAATAAGGGTCTTCGGGATTTCGTGGGGTACGGGCAACCCTTGTGGTTGCCCCACACGGGGCAGGCACAAGGCCAGCCCCTACATCTGGCGTCAACTCCCTGAATTCCCCAAGAACCAATAATTAATTGTTGAACTGTTGAATTGTTGAACTGTTAATGAAGCGGTAGACGCTCTAGGGCGATTGCCTACGTGGCGTTCCCCCACCCCCAACCCCAGGGGCGGGGAGTTTTTTAGGCGGGCAAAATCGGGGGTGTTTGTTCATTAAATTTTTAATCGGGTAACGCATTCATTGACCCCATCCCCCCTGCCGATTCCCTCGGGAAGGGGGGAATTCCAATGGGGCATTTTTAGATGTTCAGACCAAATTGAGAATGGCTGGTGGCGCACTTATTTTCCATTCATTGGCCCCATACCGTCAGCCAAAGAGCCGAGGAATGACGCCGCCTGTTTTTTTCATGTATGCCCGATACTGGTCGCCGAACGTGTCCAGCATCATTTTTTCTTCTGCCCGTACACGCAGGACATAAAAGAAGGTGAAAAAAAGCAAATCCAGCGGCCCTGCCAGCCAGTTTTGCAGGAGCAGGATTTGGGCGATGACCCATAACCATTGGCTGGCATACATGGGATGGCGGATAAGGCGATAGATGCCATTCGTGATCAGGGTATGATCCTGGCGGATTTCGAGGGTGGGTGACCAATTGGTTTTCAGGTCTTTATGGGCGCGGGCGAAGATAAACAGAGCGCCAGCCAGCAGTAAGACCCCTGACCAGCCCATCCAGAGGGGTAGGGTGTAATCGGCGAAATCTAGCCAGTTGGTAAGCGAATAGATCAAGGGTATGAAGAACATGACCATTGATAGGATGCCAAGTAAAACCTTTTCGGTTGATGAGACACGTTGATCGGTTTTCGCGGCCGCTTTCCAGGTTTTCTGCAATGGGGCACGAATTGCCATTTCGATGATGATCCCTAGCCAATAGACAATTTTGAATATGGTCATGGTTGTTTCCTTCGGTAGAAAAATGGCGCAATGAAGATATGATCCCCCCAAACCGTTGAGTTGGTTCACGGGAAATGTTTAGTTACCCTACTGAATGATTATGGTTTACGAGTTGTCGTCACCGATCCAGCTATCATACCCATCTTCGAGCATATGGTAACGCCCATGTGCCCAGGTGTAGAAACCCTGAAAAGAACGGAATTTCGTTTCACCCGCTATGTCTATGACGATGTCAGCTTCTACGGCGCGGCGAATTTCCCGGAGTTCTTCGACCAATATCCCCCAGCTTGAGGGTCGTCCACTTTCTCCGCGCTCTGCATACAGGGCATCAAGTTCCTGAAGCCTTTCGGCGGTGATGGTGTAATGGGTTTGGGGCAGATGGATGGTGAGGCCGGTTTCTTTGACGGCCAGGGCGAAGTTTTCCGGGTTGGCGAGCAGGTGGGTGAGAAAGGCGTCTTGAAAACTGAACCAGGGGGTGGGCCAGTTGTGTTGTTTGGCCCAGGCGCGTAGGTTTTTGGAATCAGGCCAATGGATTTGGGCGCGGCCGCGTTGCTGTGCCTCTTTCACCTTCTCATAATCATCCGCTGTGGCCTGTCGCATGGCCCAGGCAGGGAGGGCATTTTTCATGGGGTCATCTCCGTATTCGATACGTCATTTTGGACAAAGGTCGCATAGTCGGCAGGGATCTCCAGGCCAAACTGCTGGCAAAGGGCTTTCACATCCTGATAATCCCCTTCGTCGAGTTTGTAGCCCGTGTGGAATTGTACCAGCCAATCGGCCGGGACACAGCGCACGGGGAAGCCGTTGATAGAACCAATGCCCTGGAGTGAGGCGTAGGGATAGGGTACGCCAAAAATGTTGTTGCCGTCAGCGTCGAAGGTGCAGGAGTGAAAATCTATCAGATGGCCCTCATCGTCCCCCATGACAAAGTTACATTCCCACGAATCATCACGAGGTACATCCTTGTAACCATGTTCTTCGAGCAAGGCACGTATGAGGGGTACGTCTTGGTGATTCAAAGCAATGTCCAGATCGCTATGAACGCGCGTCTGCCGTCCTAACAGCGCATCTACCGCCCACCCACCGTCAATGATCACTTCAAGGTGATGTTCCCGGAGCAGTTGCACAAAGGCGATGACATCAGCGGCGGTCATTTGGGGCATGGGAGGGAGGGGGGATTGAGAGACTGAGAGATTGGTGTATTGGTGTATTGGTGTATTGGTGTATTGGTGTATTGGTGTATTGGTTATTCATTGACAATTGACAATTGGCGATTAACCATTGACCATTCATTTCCTTGTCACCTTATCACCCAGATAAGCATGGCGGAGTTGTTCAGTGAGGTCGGTGGTGAGGTTCGCGGCCGCGTTGTCTACATAATCCATCGGAAAATAAAACGCATTCGGGGTCCATTGGTAGGTAGAGCCATCCTGGTAAACGAAGGTGATGTGATAGAGGCGGCGCGGGATATTGCGTACCGTTCGTATCTCATGCCCCATCGCAAAGCCTGCGATAGAGTGCATCGGTTGGGTGTGGGCACGGAGCAAAAACCGTTCGGTCATCTGCGTGGCGGTGAAGATGGTACGGTAGGGATACGTCCACAGTACCAGATAGACAAATAGCAGACCCAACGCCCCACTTATCAGGCCAAACAGGAGCATAAAGAGGGGCGCTTCCACCGGGATGGAGCGGGTGATGCCATTCCATATGGCCATGAAGCCGAATGCCAGCAGACCGGCCCCGATGAAGAAGGTGATCAAGGGGATGAGGATTTTTCCTTTGAGGACAAGGGGAAGTGGATGCATGAGGCGGGCGGCGCGGGCTTGTTGGGCGGCGGGAACGTATGTCTCGAAGGCTTGCATAAGCCGGGCGTCGTCGTTGGCAAACAGTTTGTGCAGGCGGATGGTTCCCTGTTCGGTGTGCAGGGTGATGAACGGGTAGGATTGGGTGACGGCGGTGATAGCGGCGTAGGGGATGGTTTTAGTGCCAACCCAGCGGTGAATAGTGAGGGACGCGGCCGCGAACTCCACTTTTTGCGGTGACGTTGCCAGAGCGAAAAGCCAGTACAGCCCCACCCCCAACAACGGCCCCATTACGACTACCCCTATTGCGGCTCCTTCCTGCTGGTAAGCCATCCAACCGATAAAAGCCAGACCCCCAAAGGTGAGGCTGGCAAACAGGCTGAAGAAACGAAAGAGGGGTGCGTAGCGGATTTCTGTCATGGCGACTGGTTGAACCAGAGCCAATTGTAAGGTATGGGGAGAGAAAGCGGTAGGAGAACTGTTATTTTTGCACCCAGCGATACCTCAAACCCATGTAGACCAGCCACTCCTGTAATTCAGGGGGTTGGCTCGTAAAGAGGGGGCCAAAGAGGTGTTCGGTGTTGAGGGAGAGGAAGCGGGATTGCGGCCGCACTAAATTCCGCCATACATCCATCGCCGTTTTACCTACAGTTTCCAAACCTCGTGAAGTCACTTTGTGAAAATCGGTGTTGTGGGCGGGAGCGATATGCAGGACGCTCACGACATCGGCTCCCAACTCCCGTGCCCGTTCCATTTCGTGGGCTAAAAACTGTTGGCGCATCAGTTGATAGAACGGCTCGTAAAAGAGGGCGTCAAAGTGAGGTAATAACGTTTTGTTGATGGGGCAATCATCACGCGCAAAGAGATGCGCGTAGATGTGGGTTCGATCTGTGCCGCTTTTGGCGAATTTAAGTGATGACGGGCTGTATGATTCGGTGTATTTCCACTCAATCAGAACGATTTGTCGTTGGTCGTTTGTGTGCTGGAACATGACAGCGGCATCGGCACTGGTGCAGTTCGCGCCACGGCTCCGTTTGCCGTTGCGGGAGATTTTTTCGCCCAGGTAATTCTCCTGGCCGATCCACTCAAAGGCGACGTACTGCCCGTTTTCGATGGGGAGCATGGTGTGTAAGGTGGGGAAATGCGGCCGCAACATCTCCGCCAGCGCATCAGGTTGATCCGCAAACGGGAAGAGGAAGTTCACACAACAAACCTGCGAATCACACAGGTGGTTGCTGGGATGGCGATCTATAGCGTCATGCCATTTGATCTGGTAACTGCTGAAATAATCCATCGCCTTCTGCCGATTACCGGGGAAAAGATTCTCAGCCGAATATTCGCGGGGCAAGCAGTGCGGCCGCAATTTCGTCTTATACAGCCCATTCGCCCGCGCCCCATCCGAGAAGGTCGGCGAACTTGCTTTAAACTTTGCCTGTTGCACCTTTTCGCTTTCTAGAAACAATCCCATTGTCTGATCCTTTGAAATACTGTGACTATGCAATTTTGTTTGATTCTTCGTAATCTAAGAAAAGAACTCTCCGTTTTTGTTCGTCATTTTTGAACTTGAAATCCCATCGCTGTTCCATAAATGAGAGTAACCTGTTCCCTCTATCAAAGATTTGTTTCGGCCCCCAACTACCCTGATGAGATACTTCAATTTCCGAATGTGAACCATCTGAGTAACCACTGCGGATTTTCTGGCCTGTGGCATTATATTTTGGGGACTTTTTCTCAATGAAACTATCATTTTGGAGCGATGAGTTAATTGCTGCGGAAAGCAAGAGAAGATTGCCAAGTGCCCCTTTGAAATAATGCCGATCCTTCATAGCGATTTCCTTAAACGCTTCTCTCCATTGGTCATTATCTGTTTGCGGATAGATGTGCTCAATGGAAATTTTGTCTTTTGCCATTTTCAACAAATCGTTCCAATCAACCTTCTTTTGGCGGCTTTCAGAAAGCAAACTTAATTCGTACTCGTAAAGAAAATATCTCAAGCCTGACCACCCATAATAGCCGCTATGATTCTCAAATTTTTTATGTAACAAATTATAAAAATCGTCAATCCTTAATGTTCCATCTTCGTTAAAGGTAAAGGACAGACGCTCTTTAAGCTTTGTCTTTATTAAATCGACATTGATGCCATCCCGATCTACCTCTCTTGCTATGTTATAGAATTCACTACTTCGATAGTTTGATCGGGTTGCGGTCATGCGAAATACGAGAAAAATAAACCTCTCAATGTGTTTGAAAATTTCGATGCGTTTTTTCTCGTTTTCTTCATTTTTGAGGATCGCCATTACCAATGGACGAAAATAAACCATACCGACACGGTTCAGTTTATCAATCCATTGCCGTTCCTCATCTGACATATCCTGAGCCATCTCAGGGTAGAAAGAATGAAACCAATGAATAGATGATACTTTTAGGCTGTTTACATAGTCACGAATATGAATTGGAAGCAGTTGGGTGGATGTTGTTGTAGTTGTTAAATTTTCGGTGATGTCCCCATTGTCATCTTCCGAATCTTCAAAATCTGCTGTTGAACTTTGCTCTTTTGGAAGTTCTAAATTAACCTGTTGTTCGCCTTTCTTTCTGTGTATTTTCTGTGGCGTAAACTGCTCATCAAGAAGAAACCGGATATAGTCTCGTCCGGTTTGCCGTGAATACT
Source organism: Chloroflexota bacterium (assembly GCA_018004935.1). GTDB lineage: Bacteria > Chloroflexota > Anaerolineae > Promineifilales > Promineifilaceae > Trichofilum. The sequence continues at coordinate 52,821 of JAGNBF010000026.1, forward strand.
TGAAGTACATTGTCCAGTGGGCACGTAAAAAATCATCATCATTCAAAGGTCGTTTTTTGTTTCGTCCAAGTTGATGATAAACCTCTTTCCACCCATTATTAATGGTATCGCGTAGACTTTTCCGTTCGGATGGGTCAAGTTCTTGATCGCTGTAAAGCGTTGTGAGATATATCAATCGGTTTTTGAGAAGTTCAAGATCTGAAAGCTTCTTCCCTCGGTTATTCATCGTCTCAAAGGCGACAAAGACATCAAACTCATCTTTGATGATGTACTCATTGAAGAGGAAACGCTTCGTCAGTTTCTTGTAGAGGTCATGCAATCCCACTATTCCTGTTTGATCATGTAGATCTTTAAATTGTTCAGTGAAGTAATGTTTTGCATTGCTTAAATTGAGAGTATAGAAAGTTTCTTGTACCGATCCGCTTCCAGGCTCTCCAAGAATCTTGTACCGAAGGTAATCGTAGCTGGGATTATCAGTTGTGTAGCCAAACTTATACGTGCGGAATTGGTCACCTTGCGGTTTGATCTTGAATAGGTATTTGTTCTGAACGGTTACTACATTAAGAGTGTCTGTAATATAAATGGAATCATCGCTTTTGTTTTCGTTTTCGGGAAGTTTTTTGATGAAGTCAACAAAAGCTTGTAGAAAGATAACGAATGTGGTCAGTCGTTGTTGTCCATCAACAATATGATAGAGTTTGTAAGAGTGATCCTCGATTAGCCAGTATTCCTTTTCATGACTAGCAATTTCTTGCGATGGTATCTGCTTTAGCGTAAGAACCCCTGTGTAGTGGGAACGGTTATCAGAGAGATTGACCAAGTCTTCCCAAAAATCTCTCAGTTGTTCTTGTTGCCATGCATAACCTCTCTGGTAATCTGGTATTCGGAAGATTTTTTCCTTAAAGAGGCTATCTAACGATCTTGGCTCTTCCATGTCGGTTCCTTTTTTGTTGCGAGTGTGGTTCTGTTGTGCTTTTGAGGTTTGTATTTGTGGGGAGCGTCATAATTCTGGCCAATAAGCATGGCACATGACCGTAAGGGAGACATCCTGTGACTTATGGGTAAATCCGTATCAAGTGCTCGTTGGCGATGAGAGTTAAACGACATCCTGATCTTGCCTCATTTTTACTATTTTTGCCCCGTCCTCTTTACAATCCTCGGCCACATAAAAATCGAAGTCGTAGATGGGATCGCGTTTGGGTGGCGTTCGGGCAAGGGTCTCTGGTTTAAGGGTGATGTTGAATAACGGGAGTTGTTGTTCACTCGCAATATTCTCGTGCAAAGCAGAGGATGTCACAAAATCGCCCATTGGTTCAGTTCCATTGAAAAAACGTTGTAGGGTAGTGTTGATAGCTTCGGGGCTGTTATCTACACCGATCCAACGCCGCCCCAGGATATGAGCCACTGCTAAGGTTGTTCCCGAACCGGAGAAGCAATCCATCACCAGATCACCCGCATTTGAAGAAGCCTCGATAATGCGTTGCAGAAGCTCAGGGTTTTTCTCTGTAGGGTAGCCGGTAATTTCAATGTTTTGGTTATGGGCATCTTTGTAATCCAGCCAGATGTCTTGAACCCCAATACCAGGATTTTCATCCAGGTACACTTTGCGGCGAGGATTACCATTGGCTGACCAATAAATTTCGCCTCGTGCATCCATCTCATCCAGGGTAGCCGGTGGATATTGCCAATGTTTGCCCGGTGGGGGCAGTTTGCCGCGCCAGGGTTTGCCTGTTTCGCCATTGCGAATCCCCGGCGCATGTACGGGCACTTTCATAAAGCGTCGGCCGGTTTCTGGTTCAATGTATTGATATTCTTTGGCTCTTTCCTCGGTCCAGGGTTCTACTGGTTTATTCCAAATGTAGTTGGCTGATTTTGAGTAAAAGAGGATGTAATCCGAAATGTTGCCGTATTGCTTACGGGTGTAATTTTTGGGATTGCATTTTTTGCGGGTAATGCAGTTACGGAAATTTTCTGAGCCAAACAGTTCGTCCATGATTAACTTCACATGGAATACCATTTTGTCGTCTAAATGGACATAAATGGAGCCATCGTCAGCCAGGAGTTCCCGCAAAAAAATGAGGCGTGTACGAAGGAATTCTAAAAAATCAGCCCCGGCCAATACATCTTCGTAGGCGTGTTGGAGTTTGCGAGAGTGAAAGATGGTTTGGGTCGCAAAGGGGGGGTCAATGTAAATGAGTTTTACCTGACCGGTAACTGTCGGGTCTTGCCGTAAGGTGGCTAAAATACCCAGGTTCTCGCCGAAATAGAGCCGATTGCCTAATGTGGAAGAATGAAGTGGTTGAAGTTTTGTTATGGGGGTAGGCGCGGCCGCTAAAATTTTTTCAACCGATTGTTTTCCCGAATAGGTCAACTCGATCTGGTTGGCCACCCCGGTTCCATTTTTTGAGCCTTTACGAGGTACACCTGTTGCCATTTATCTATCTCCAGACAAACTACCGCTTCAATTGAGAAGCCATTGGCTTGTTATTCGTTCGGGAATCATGCGTAAAGTGACAACTTTAACTTGATTCGGCCATACTGTTTCCAGCCGGGCGTAATCATCCCACATAGAACCCAATAGAAGCCCTGGCCCATCATTCAGAAAGATGATCTTCACATTTAGGTTGTGTAGAGATGTGTATTGAAGCAATTCATGAGCACAATCCCGATATTGTCCAGTACGGTCGTCTTCCTGCGCTCCCCCACGATCAGAATCATAACGGGCTAACCCGACAGCTATTGGTTTATCCTCATTGTACACAACAAAGTCAACCGGACGTTTGGGGTTAGGATAATGAGCAAACACCTCACCCAATAGAACATCTTTCCCTGCACGCTCTGGTCCGGTCAGCCGCAAACCAGGAAACTGTTCTCTAAAGATGGTGAACAGCCTTTCTGTCAGATCATACCTTTTTTGCCCCGGTCTTTGTACTCCCACAGGATAGCGCAAAGGGCTTCATCGGGCATGGGGCGGCTGGCGAATCGTTTTTGTACTTCGGTAATATTGCGAAAGCCTTTGCCAAATTGAGCGATGATTGTGTCAACGGCTGATTTCTTCTTGAGCATTTCCACAGGTGTTTCAGGACTAACGTATTTGCGGAACACACGGCATAACTGAATTCGCATCCAGGCAGGATCGACCTGGGCAATCGCCGAGAGAAGATCGGTTGAGGAATGAGCTGATGGGAGCAGATGTCCAAACAAAACTAACACTGGCTTATAGAGTTCACAAGCGAGGGGTAGAATGTCAGGATAATATTCTCCTGTAGCCAGCGTGATCCATAAATGACCCTGATTTTTGTAGTCGGCAAATGTTTTCATGTTGAGTGTGATGATAGCCTGATAAAATTTTCGGCCTGGGCCAGTTCTTCGGGGGTGTTGGCGTTGAAGAAGGTGCGGCCAGCCGGGTCATATTGGCGGATGGTATCAGGGGGGATGGTGTGGACGTGCAGGTCGTCGTAGAAGCTGATGAGGCGTCTGCGGCCGCGTGCCAACGCTTTCTCCACCGCCGCCAGACACCTTTCCCGCCCATACACCGCGTGCATGGGCTGGTAATTCTCTTCCCAAAACGGCACGATCACATCCGCTTGTTCGGCCAGGCTGAGCTGGTACTGGAGCAGGGGCCGGTTCAGGAACGGCATATCGCAGGCCACGATGAGGACGTGAGGGTTCGCGGCCGCACGCAACGCCGTCAGCATCCCCGGTAACGCCCCCGCCCCCGGCTCCTCATCTGAGGCCATGCGTAAGTTTAAATAAGCATACTGTTCGGGAAAATTGGTCGTGAGGAGAATCTCATCCCCCAGCCCCCGCACCCGCTCCAACACATGCTCCACCATCGGTTTACCCGCCAGTGGCACAACTCCTTTATCCTGCCCCATGCGACTACTGCGGCCGCCTGCCTGAATAACGATAGAGATCACGAGAGAACCCCAATAGCGATTTTGAGACTGGTAAACCTTTAGTCTCTAGTCTCCAGTCTCCTTTTAGCCATAAATTAGTAATCGTCCAAGAATAAGTTCCGCGCAGACCTGACAGGTTTCCGAAAACCTGTCAGGTCTAAACCGGGAAGCTATTTTTAGATGTTCACTTAGCATTCCGAATGATTGCTTAGGAATGAGAATTAAATAACCTGCTGGCTAAGAGTGGCACGGTCAGGAGACCGGCCACAGCAGTTTCGTAGGTTATTTAATCTTCGATCCTTAGCAGGTTCTGGATATTCAAAGCAGCGGTTTCAATAACACAACCTGTCGCTTGCCCACCTGAAAGCGCTCCATGCGTTTGTACTTGTCATGCCTTACCTTTTGCTGTTTATCCGACGCTACCGCCACGATACTTTCTGCGTGTAGGATCGGGTGTAAAGCCTCAAGCATCTGCTCGGCAGGGTTTAGCGTCGGATCGAGCGTCTCTACCTGCCATGCTGACTGTTGACCATAGGGAATATCTGTCAACACAATGTCCACCCGTGTACCACTCAAATGAAGTCGCAACTGCTCCGCATCAAGCGCAGAAGCTTGAAAGACCCGGGTTTTCATGGGATGCTGCTGAGCCAGGCTCACGACTTGATCGCGTAACCTTCCGGCACTCTGTATGGCGGCTTGAAACGACGCCTTACCATACAGGTCATATTTCCCAGCCAGATCTTGAATGCGCTGCTCCAGCCCCTCTGGTGTGAGCAGGGCCAGATTGCGCCTCGCCCACACCACCGCCTCGCTATCAATATCAGAACCAATCACTTCTTGGAGAGCGGGCCAATGCCCATAGACCAGCGTACTCAGGTGATAAGCGGTACCACAGCAGGGATCGTAAAGGATCATCCGCTCCGTATTATCTACCCCAGCACGTTGGGCCAAACAACGCTGGAAAATTTCGCTGGCGAGTCGAATGGGAAAGGCGGGATGCCCAGGCAGGCTATAAAACACCTGACCACTCGCCAGGTCTGAATAGTCCATCTGTTGTGTAGCGAACCGATAGGGCATAACGATAGAGCCAGGCTCAAAGACCTAAATCGGACTGAATAACGGGAATTTTTTCCAGCATCGCGGCCGCGCCCAGCTCCATTAACTGGTTGCCCTGGGCAAAGCTCACATAGGTCTTGCCCGAAAGCTGGGGTACCACCGTACAATCGGCACTACGCCAGCCCGTGCCCCGCACCAAAATTTCGATGGCTTCCAGACCTCGATTCAAGGGGCCAAGCAGGTGGCGCTTGGCTGATTCCTGGAACACATCAATGGCAATCACATAATCCGCACCCATCTGTCGCACGACTGAGACGGGCACATTATTGACCAAACCCCCATCCGCCAGGAGATGACCATTGTGCCAGACGGGCGTCACAAAGCCCGGTACGGAGCAACTGGCTCGCACCGCTCTAGCCAGCGGGCCACTGTTGATGATCACTTCTTCGCCTGATTCGATGTCAATGGTCGAAACAGCAAAAGGCACGGTCAGATCGGCAAAATGCAGGTCGCCGATCATATGAATGAGCCATTTTTCGAGTTTGTCGAAGGAGACAAGCCCTTCGCGGGAGAGGCTGGGGCGGGCGAAGTAACCCCAGTTCATCTGGGTTGCCAATTCGCGGAGAACAGGTAAGGGCACACCTGCAACGTATAATGCCCCAATGATAGAGCCAACACTGGTTCCGGCGACATAATCCACGGGAATTCCGGCCTGTTCCAATTCCACCAGGGCACCTACATGGGCAAAACCACGTACCGCACCCCCACCCAGGGCGAGGCCTACTTTTTTACAACCGTTTGGGGAAGTTCCGTTTGATACTGCCATACTGCGATTTACGATTTACGATTTACGATTTACGATTGGCCCGGCAGTCTAAAATCGTAAATCAGCAATCGTCAATCCTAGAAGTCCACTTCTTTCCCGGTAAACGCACACCAAAATAACTGTTCCGTTTCCTCATTGCCGGGCACACGAGGAGTGGTAAGCATGAAAGCGTCTACAGCCGCGTTGCCGACCAACACATCCATCCGCTCCGCCAATTCTGCCTGGCTGATGGGGTACAGGTCAGGAATGGTGCGGGGTTGGTGTAGGGCCACCTGCAATTGGGTGATGCGGTCAAGCAATGCCCGCACCGCTACCCGGTCGTCGTCATCACGGGAGAGGTCCAGGAAACGGGCCGCGGCCGCGAGCCGTTCCGGGTTCTCATTGGCGGCATAACGTAGGGCATAAGGCAAAAACATCCCCACCGTGCGCCCGTGGGGGGTGTGGAACAGGCCACCAAAAGCATGAGCCAACGAATGACCAATCCCCAACGAAGCATTACTCAACGCAATTCCGGCCATTGTGGCCGCATTATGCATCGCCTCACGCGCTTCCATATCGGCCCCATCGGCGTAGGCGCGGGGCAGGTAATGGAACACCAGCCACATCGCCGTCAGCGCCAGACCGTCCGTGTACAGCGTATGCCAGGGGGTGATGAATGATTCCAGGGCATGGGTCAGCACATCCATTCCCGTATCTGCCGTGATTTGGGCCGGGAGATGGCTCACCAGTACCGGGTCTACAATGGCAATATCGGGCATCAGTTCTGGCGAGACAACAGTCAGTTTGCGTTGCTCGGCCATAATCGTCACCACCGCCCCCATACTCACATCCGCCCCTGTGCCGGACGTGGTGGAAATGCTGATCATTTTGGCTTTGCGGTGAGGGCTGAACGTTTCAAACGGGGTAATGCCTTCGGGGTCGGTGTCGGGGCGTTCATACAAGAACCAGGCTACTTTGGCCGCATCCAGGCAAGAGCCACCCCCCAGACCAATCACCCACTGTGGCTCATCAGCCAGAAGCAGGTCCCGCGCCCGGAAGACGGTCTCCAGCGAGGGATCCGGTTCCACCTCGGCAAAGAGTTGTACCGTCAGACCGGCGGCTTCTAGCCGACTGATCACGGGTTCGGCCAGACCTAATTGAATAATATTATGGTCAGTAATAATAAACGCTCGCTCGCCGGTTAGTGTCTCTAACCGACTGAGGGCGTCTTCACCAAATACAATTTCAGGGCAACGGAAAGTCCACATGGTTTAGTGAACAGTGGACAGTAAACAGTGAACAGTGAACAGGCATTGGTAACAGTTCACTGTTCACTGTCTACTGTTTACTGTATTAAGGCCATTGGGTGTCAAGGGCTTTAGCGCAATTGACGAGTTCAATGGCCGCTTTGGGGGATTTGAGGATTTTAGCCAGGGGGCCTTTAACCTTAAGTTTGCCAGTCATTAACCCTCTAATGGGGTCTAATTTACCCCCGACAACCTCTTTCCAGGTAGCGAGGGGGGCGGTAATAGTAAATTCGGAAGGGACGGTGGCTTCGGCGGAATGGGCTTTGCGGCAGTCGCCATGCCATAAATCAAGGTAAATGTAAATATCTTTATGGATACCCGGCCCGGTGACGATAAGGCAAAGGTCGCCTTCCCACTTCGCGGCCGCGTCCTTATACGCTTTACTTTTATTCAACCCATCTGACAGGGCTAAAGTCCATTCATTACTGGCAAATGGTAAGGCCATGTTTTACCTCCTGGGGGGTATGAAAAATAACAAAGTGACAAAGTGACAATCTCCTTCGCTGACAAGCCGTTAAACCACGTTGAGATTTATAAATTGTGGGTCTTCGGGATTTCAGGGGGTTGACACCATCTGTAGGGGCAACCCTTGTGGTTGCCCTTGGCGGGGCAGGCACAAGGCCAGCCCCTACATGTAGCCACACCCCGCGAATTCCGAAAGAACCTAAATTGTGAACCGTGGTAACAGAAGAACAGATCACTACCCACTGATTATAACATTACTGCCAGTTTCTTGTAGGCATTCCCCACAGCGTTTATAATCCCTTTCTGACGCAACGCATTACATCTTTTCCCTAATCATTGAGCGGGCACAAATGATGGTTACCATTAAACGTTACCCCAATCGTAAGCTGTATAACACGGAGACAAAGAAGTATATCACCCTGGATGGTATTTCTGATTTAATTCGGGAGGGTGAAGAGGTGCAGGTGCTAGATCATGCCTCGGGTGAAGATTTAACCGCTTTAACCTTAAGCCAGATTTTATTTGAGCGGGAAAAGAAGAGTATCTCCGGTTTTTTGCCCCATTCCGTTCTAACCGGATTGGTGAAGGCGGGGGGAGAGACTCTGGCTTCGTTGCGTCGGTCATTGGCTTTGCCACTGAATTTATTTAATCAGGTAGATGAGGAGATTAACCGGCGCATTAACGTGTTGGTGAACGAGGGGGAGTTGAGCGAGGATGAAGCCGAACTCTGGCGTGATAAATTGCTCAACGGGGAAGGGAATGAGCCTGCGGCCGCGACAATGACCGAAGATGACGTGCAGGCATTGTTTGAAAAACATGGCATACCTCGGCGCGAAGACCTGGAACGGCTCGAAGCGCAGTTGGAAGCCCTATCAAAAGCCCTCGAACAAATCATCTGACAATTCACGTAACTACTAAGGCTCTCGAGGGCTGGGCTTGTCGAAGGCAACACGAGGCTTCGACAAACTCAGGCAAGGGCTTAGTAGTTCCAATTCACATCTTGTTGGGCGAACGTCATGCTCAAAATTAACGGCTCCGCGAGACTGTCTTTTACATTCCCTGCCGACCGTCGTACCACGTTCATTTATTTCAGCGATATGTATCGGCTGGTCAGCCATCTACGCTATATTGAACTGGTAGACGAATCACCGGGTTATCAATATCGTTTACGTTATGACTCCAGCGAGTTAAATGCGTATGATATTCACGTTCTTTGTGATGTGCGGCTCGATGCCAGTGACCGTTACAATACCATCCGGGTAGCGCCGGTTGAAGGTCGGCAACCCGTTGAAGCCAAAGCTACCCTTTCCTCTACCTTTGGGCAGGGTTTTTACAGCAGTGAAGCCTTCTTTTACGATGTGGAAGGGGACCAAACCCGCATCGAATACAAATTGTCACTCCGGGCTGATTTGCCGCGCCCTAGCAGTATGCGCCTGATGCCTGGCCGAGTGGTGGATAAAATTGCCCACGGCATTACCAATAAACGCATCCGCGAAATTGCCGAAGGGTTTATTACAGACTCGATTGCCGCTTTCCCCGTCTGGCGCTCCGCAGAAGGGGATGGGGTAATGCGGTGATGGGGTGATGAGGCAACGGGGAATGGTCATGAAAGTTGGCCCCGTGAAGGTTACATGGTAAATGGTACTCCCCCCCACATCCACCTTTGCTTGATCCATCTGCATCTTCTCAATATTTCGGGGGAAACGTAGCCTGAGCGTGCCGAAAGCGGTTGGTTGAGCCTGTCATAACTAACGCTACTACCCTTTATTGAGAAGATACTTCCATCTGGTAACGATGCAAATTGTAGAGGTTGGCGTAGGCTCCCTGCCGGGCCAAAAGTTCCTGATGGGTGCCGCTTTCGACGATGCGGCCGCTATCCAGCACAATAATCCGGTCGGCCATGCTCACGGTGGAGAAACGGTGAGAGATAAGGATGGTCGTGCGGCCGCGAGCTAACTCCCGAAAACGAGAAAAAATTTCATACTCGGCCCGTGCATCCAGATTGGAAGTGGGTTCATCTAACACCAACAGGGCTGATGGCCGGGCAAAGGCGCGGGCGATGGCAATCCTCTGCCACTGCCCCCCAGAAAGATCAAAAGTGCCGAATAAACGGCCCAACAATGTATCATACTGTTGCGGCAGGCGGGCGATGATTTCCTCTACCCTGGCCTGTTGGGCGATGCGCTCCACTTCGGCCCGGTCGGTGAGCAGGCGGCGCCAATCCCCGTAGGCAATGTTTTCGGCGGCGGTGGCTTCGTATTGGTTGAATCCCTGAAAAACAAAGGAAAGATGGCGGTGTAATTCGGCCAGGGAAACCTGGTTAATATCATGACCATCAAAACAGATGCGGCCGCGGTCGGGGGTGTAAAAACCGGCAATCAACTTCACCAGGGTACTCTTCCCGGCCCCGTTTTCTCCCACCAGGGCTACGGTTTCACCAGGGTTTATCTGTAAGGACAGGTTGGTGAGAACTTTCTCTTCGTGGTTGGGGTAAGCAAAATCCAGGTTTTCGATGGTGATGGCCCCGTGCCCAGGTAGCTGAATGGGGGGCGTGGGCAAGGGGCGAGGATGCGGCCGCACGGCAAAATAGTCCATCAAATTCGTAATGTACAACGTCTCCTCTAACATCAGCGATGTCGAACCAATCAGCCCTTCCATTGTACTACGCAGGCGGATGACCAGAGCGGCATACACCGCCACATCCCCCACCGTAAGTGCTCCGGCCAATACCTGGCTGACAATACGCCCAAAGACCACAAAAAACAGGACCACGGAAACCAGTAAAAACAAAGCATGCCCCTGCCATTGGCGGCGGAACAGGGCCTGATCTTCATCCCGAAAACCGCGTAGCAGGTTGTCATATTTCGCCAGCAGATGGGGCGCCAGATCCAGCAACTTGATTTCCGCCACTGAATGCCGCCCGGTCAGCTTATTCATAAAATAACGCATCCAGCGCAGGCGTGTCACCCGCACATGCTCTTTTTGGTAATGCAAACGGGAGAGTTGCCACTGGAACAGCAGATAGGGTAATGCCAGTGGCACAAAGGCTACTACCACACGTGGTTCAATGGCGATGAGGATAAACAGCAGTGAGGTGATTTGGATGCCATTACTCGCCGTGTTGATCATCTGACTGACAAAGCCGCTAAAATGGGTGGCCGGATTTTGCCGCGCCCGTTCCATCATGTCCTGAAAATCACTACTCTCAAAGTAGGCCAGGTCCAGAGTGGCGGCATGAGTCAACAGGTCATGCATCAGCCGGATGTTTAGTTCGGCCAGTAGGCGGCGGCTTACATAACTCTGGGTTGAACCGGCCAGAGCCAATAAGGACATAAGCAAAAGCCCCACGACTAACCAAAACCAGACCGGATTTAGATTATTTTGGGGTTGATCGAGAGAGAACACCAGCGTATTGATCAGTTCACGCCCGGCATAAGCTTGCAGGGCAGGGAGCAAACTTTGGAGCAGGGCCAGACTCAGGGTGGCGATTGTCAGGCGGCGACTGGTGGCCCAGGTAAAGCGGAAAGCCCAGAGACCATTGCGCCAGAGGTGTCGGAGAGAGGTGTGGGGAAGGCGATTCATGATATGATCGTTTATGAACGATTACTGGTGACTCCTTTTCACTGACAATGGGTAAGCGTCTAGTACAACTTGGCGAAAACAGAAACCAGGTTTTTCCATCGAATTCGGAGTGCATTACAGGAGAAAAACCTGGTTTCTCAACCTGCTAGTACAACTTGGCGAAAACAGAAACCAGGTTTTTCCATCGAATAATGTCAGGCCAACGGCCTGGGTAAAGATAGCCCGGTCATTTTACGACCGGGCGATATAGATGAATTTACACGACTAAACGGTTACGACAATGGTAACACTTTTTGCTGAAAAACTGACTTTTTACGTTCATCGCTCGGCTTATTCGGCAGGGCAATTGGCGCACCTGTCGGGCGTGCCGAAGATGACGATTGTGCATTGGTTGGAAGGGCGGGTAGCGCGGCCGCGCCGTTGGCAACCGCTCGTCCAATTATTAGCGGCGTTACGGCTGAGTGAAGTTGAGGCCAATGAGGTACTGGGGGCGGCGGGACATCCCATCGTGAGGGCGTTGCAGGCGCAGGTGCGGGGGGGTGAAGAAGAAAGGTTATTGGTGTATTGGTTATTGGATCAGCGGTCGCAACGCACTCCATTCCAGGTTATTGCCGATGTGCCGGTGTTTGTAGGGCGGGAAGGGTTATTGGCGGAGTTGCAAGCGGCTTTGCGGGGAGGGCATCATCCCGCGCCGTATGTGTTGTATGGCATGGCCGGGGTGGGCAAGACGACGCTGGCGGTGCATCTGGCGTACCGGGTGCGGGAGATGTTTCCTGATGGGGTGTTGTGGGCGCGGCCGCATCTTTCCGACCCGCTCACCATTTTGGCGACGTTTGCCTGGGCCTACGGGCAAGAGGTGGGGGATTATGCTGATGGGGACAGCCGCGGCCGCGTCGTGCGTGACATTTTGGCCGACAAACGTGCCCTCATTTTGCTCGATGATGTGATCACCTGGGCCGAGATTCAGCCCCTTTTACCCCCCACCGGTTCTTGTGCTGTCTTGCTGACGACGCAACAACGTGAGGTAGCGGCCCGGCCTGGGGTGAAAGCGTGGGAAGTGAAACCGTTCGCGGCCGCGGATTCACTGGCCCTCTTTGCTCAGGTAGGGGATGCCGGGTGGGTGGCCCAACACGAGGCAGAGTTGCAGGAAGTAGCCGAGCGGTTGGGGTATTGGCCGCTGGCGGTGGGGTTGGTAGCCAGCCGTCTGGCCTTTGAACCGGCCTGGGTGGCCGAGCAATTCCTGGCCCAATTGCGCCAATCGGCCTGGCCCACCGCCCTGAATGACATCCAACAGACCATTCACCAGACGCTGGATTTGCTGGTGGCCCGGTTGTCACCCCAGGCGAAGGGGTTGTTGCCGTTGTTGGGGTTGATGGGGGTACACGAGTTTGCGGAGAACGCGGCCGCGATCCTGAGCGACCTGGCTGAACCAGCGTTGGCCGTGTATGAACTGGTGAGCCGGTCGTTTTTGCAGGCGGTGCGGCCGCGACGAGTGCGCTGGCATCCCCTGGTGCAAAGTTACATCCAGACCCATTTTCCAGCCGATGAGAGCCAGATTGATCGTTTTGTGGCCTATAGCCTGGAATTGGCCCGCTCCGGGCAGATGCACGAATTGGACAGAGAGCAGGGGCATCTGACGCAAACACGGCAGATGGTGTGGCAGAGGGGTCAATGGCAAACCTGGGCGCAATTCATGGTGCGGTTGTGGCCGTACTGGGAGCAGAGAGGGCTGTACCGGCTGATTGGGGCCGAGGTGCGGGAGCGGTTGGATTGGTTACAAAAACATATCGCGGCGGATGATGCTCTCTGGCGAGACTGGGTGTGGAGTCCCGTGTGGGTGATCCGGGCAAAGCTGGCCCGGTTTGAGCATGATTATGACGCGGCCGCAGTCGCTTTGGCTGTTGCGGCCGCGCTTGCCCAACCAGCATACCAGGGTGAGGTGTGGCTGGAGCGGGGTGTGCTGGCGAATTACCGGGAAGACAACGTCGCGGCCGCGCGTTGTTTTGCTGAGGGGATGGCTCTGGCGCGGCAGTTCCGACAACCCCAGCTCATGGCGCAATTGCTCAAAGAGTTGGGTATTTTGGCCCTGGAAAAGAACAATCTGGCGCAGATGGAGCAGTTGTACCGGGAAGCGTTGTCCTTGAGTGGGCAGGATCAATTCCTGGCCCTCAATCTGCTGAGAGGATTGGGTACGTTGCACTTTTTTAAGGGGGAGCGGGACACGGCGTTCCAATTTTATGCCCAATCATTGGCGATGGCGCGGGAGTTGGATGTTAGAGATGGCATGGTTCATGGGCTGAACAATCTGGCGGTTATTTTTGTGTTGCGGGAGCAATGGGCGCAAGCGGATAAGCAGTTGGACGAGGCGGAACAGTTGGCTGAGACCATCGGCCACCGCCAGACGATGGCTTTGCTTCGTTACAACCGGGCGTTGTTGACGTGGTATCAGGGGGACGCGGCCGCGACTCGTACTTATTTACACCAGGCCCAACAGATCGCCCAGGCTATCAGCAGTACCCGGCTGTTGCGACGCATTGAGAACACGTTAGAGGGGTTGGACGCGGCCGCGCCACCCACCGAACGGCTCATCCTCTTTTACGATTGACGCTCCCCATTACCGGGCCTGGCCTGCTTTTTTAATTCCTGCAAATAGGCTTCGATCTCTTCTGGAGATAGCCCTTTTAACCGTTCCTTCGGTGGTAGTCCTTTCAGCCGTTCCTCTGGCTGTAGCCCTTTCAGCCGTTCCTCTGGCTGAAGACCAGCCAACCGTTCCTCTGGTGAAAGCGTTTGTAATATCAGTTGGATCCATTTTTCCCCGAGTGACATCACTTTTTCTGGGGTCAGTTCCGCACTCATTTGCACATCTCCTGTGAACCAGTATTGGCGTAACCCGACGAGAAACGTCATAACGGTTATACCAACCAGTCCATAACCTGATAGTTCCAGGGTTTGAAAAGCCTGCTCCTTGATTTTCTTCTGGCTGGCAAAACATTGGGCGAAGGCGTTGTGAGCCTCGTGGCTGAGATCGTTGAGAGAGATCAGCCCTACCCGGCGTACCAGAGGCAAGGTACTGCGATAAACGCCAGATGCTTCAGCCAACTGGTAGCCCAAACGAGTCAGCAGAGAGCTTCGCGGCCGCATCGCACTGATTAACACCGTTGCTAACTCAGTTTGGCTTAACCCTTGATTTTGCCGGTACAACACATCGTACCCGGCCACTTTCTGCACCACATCTTCATTGACCGATTCCGTTACCTTGACCTCAACTAACGTTTCACGGGCATTGTTTTGCCAGATGCCATCGGGCAGTAACGCTTTTTGCGCGTCTGTCCACTGCCGCCCCTCGCGCCGAATGAGCAAAAGATCAGCCAGCGGTGACTTGCTCAGGAGTGGCACTTCGGTTTGTACGGTGATGTTGACGGGGGTAAGGAGTTCGCTAAACAATGTCCCTACCAGCCGATGCCACAAAATGCGGGGCGGTTGCTGATTCATAACATTATTTTAGCATAGATTGGGAGTTGTATGGGTGATTGAGGGTGAACACTTCACTGCAAATGTCACAAGTAGAGTATTCATGGTAACGCGGTTACAGGTGAAATGATCCAATAATCAAACGACGGGATTGGGCCTAATAATTGTCGAGTTGTGCCATCCAAAAGGCTCAGAGTGACGAAGTAACCATCCATGTTAGGGAAAATGAGGGAATGGCTATCACTACTCCAGACGAATTGAGACTGGTATGAATAGGCGGGTACAAGATCAAGAATCGGCCACTCGTGCCATTGGCCCGACGCCAGGTGAAGCACAAAAAAGAATTGCTTTTCATATTCGGTGTGCCGTTCCTGCATAAGGACAGCTAACCATTGACCATCGGGGGAAATCGCCAAATCTCCCAGATGTGAAGTTGTTTCCGGGAAAAGATGTAATGATGTCAAGGTGGTTATTTTGACATCAAAACGAAAAATTTGAGGTTCACGTAGGCGTCCCGTTTCATCGGGATCGGGATAATGATTAAAAAAATAGAGGGATTGACTGTCTGTGCTCCAGACTGGTTTAGATGTTTGGGCAATGGGAATCTCAACATCTGTACCAAACGGTTGGCTAAGACAGATTCGCATTGTGCCATAACGCCCGTTGCCAGAACGCCACTGTGCCAGCCACTGCCCATCTGGCGACCAGGCCATCCCAACTACTGTCCCGCCACAATTTATATCTATCGGGCGAGAAAACACGTCTCCAGTTGGATGCTGTTGCAGCGTAAGTTCATTGCCAAACAAATTGAGCCTTGCTAACCATGTACCATCAGGTGTCCAGGCAAAACCTGACATGGGTACGAGCGATTGTGTTCTGAGATTGTTAGACTCGATTAGAGGCAGTGGTTTATCAAAATATTGAAAGTCGGTGAGTTCATAAGGGGCTTCTTCGGTGTTGTATTCGGCCCACATGATTTGAAGCGTACCATCGGGGAGCCAGGCGTAGGGGTATGAATGACCTGTAGTTTGGTCATGGGCAAAGATCACCTGAGCTTCTGTACCATCACGGCGGATGATCCAGGCATCGCGGCCGCGTTGGTAAGCCAACCACTGCCCATCTGGCGACCAGAGGGGATACCCCACGACATTGGCCTCAATTTCCCACATCCCACTTCCATCTAAATTGCCAATCCACAAATTCGGCCCCGTTTGATCAGGCACTAAAAAAGCAACCGAGGCATCTTGTACCGGTAAGGGTGGCCCCGGCGTAAAAGTGGGGTGGCGTGTGGCAGGCACACGAGTTGAAGTTGACAGTGGAACTGGGGCAATGAATGTGGGCGTTACAACAACCTGCTTACCTTGCGCTGACTCTGCCAGGGGTGTCAGGGTGAGTGGTGAAGTTGGCGTAATAGTTTGTTCTGTGCGGCAGGCTGTGAGAAAAATGACAAGGGTTAAAAAATAGAGAAGGATTTGTTTGTTTAGGAAAAACATCTTTTGATGGTTGCTCCTATTCAGCTTGTTTCCAAAGAAGTAGCCGCAAAAATTGATAGATCTCCCAGGCCGCTTCCTCTTGAACGTTCATAAATACCCCTCTCGCACGGCCAATTTTTTGAAGGCTTCCCGTACCTTTAGTTTAGTTTCCAGACGCCAGGCATTGTATAACTCATTTTCACCTTGCCTGTTCCTTAACGAGTGCCAGGCTTCAACGAGATTGGAGTAAATGCGTCGTGCTTCTTCGGGGGTGAGGCGGGCCAGGCGTTCTTTGCGTTCTTGTTCCAGGTATTCGTTCGCGGCCGCGTACCCGGCCACTGTCTCCCGAATCATCTGCTTTTGCCTTTCATTCAATTGTGCCTTGAAGTTTTCCTCGCTCATAAAACCCACCTTGTAGTTGCCACTCGTTCCGTTACTTCACATTATACTGGTGAACAAGGGTTTCTTCACCTTGTCACGATCACCCCGTCACCTTGTCAGGTATAATCCCACCCCATGCACATCGGAATTGATTGTCGGTTGCCGTTTTACCGGATGGGGGGGATTAGCCAGTACGTTTTGCACCTCATCCCTGCCCTGGCAAAACTGGATCAAACCAACCAATATACCGTTTTCCAAAGTCGCAAGGATGCCAAGTCGCATGTCCCTGATGCGCCTAACTTTCGGCGGCGTAATCTTTGGACACCGTGCCACCACCAGTGGGAAAAATGGGCGTTGGGGGCAGAGTTGCGGCCGCACCGCCTCGCCTTGCTCCACTCCCCCGACTTTATCCCCCCGGCCTGGGGGGCCAAAAAGTACGTCATCACCGTCCACGACCTGAATTTCCTCTACTACCCCGACTACCTGACCGCCGAGAGCCGCCGCTACTACCTGGAGCAAATCGGCTGGGCGGTGCAGAAGGCGGATCACATCTCCGCCGATAGCCACCACACGCGGCGCGACCTGCTGGAACGGCTCAACGTACACCCGGAAAAAGTGACCACCGTCCACCTGGCGGCCAATCCGGTGTATGAACGAGCCGTTCCCCCGGCCCAGGTCGAGGCGATCCTGGCCGAGTACAACCTGCCGCGAGGGTTTTTGCTCTTTGTGGGCACACTGGAACCGCGCAAAAACATCCCCACGTTGCTCAAGGCGTATGCCCACCTGCGGCCGCGCCTCGCCGACATTCCCCTGGTTCTCGTGGGTGGCAAGGGGTGGCTGTACGAAGAGATTTTCGCCACGATAGAGGAACTGGGTCTGCGGCCGCATGTCCGCCATTTGCAGGGGGTGAGTGATGAGAAGCTGGCGGGGTTGTACGCGGCCGCGTCCCTTCTCGCTTTGCCCTCCCATTACGAAGGGTTTGGCCTGCCGCCGCTGGAAGCCATGCACCAGGGCTGTCCCGTCATCACCAGCGACCGGGGTTCCCTGCCCGAAATCGTCGGCGTGGCGGGCCTTCTGCTGGATGCCGATGAGGTGGATGCCTGGGCCGAGGCCATGAACCGGGTGGTGCATGATTCGGCCTTGCGCCAGCAGATGACGCAGGCCGGGTATGTACAGGCGCAGAAGTTTAAGTGGGAGAACGCGGCCGCGCGGACGTTGGCGATTTATAGGGGGGAGAGTGAGAGAGTGAGAGACTGAGAGACTACGCCTCATTCCCATCCGTGTTCCTTTTCATCCGTGTTTATTACTCCGAGGTCAAACATGAACAAAAAACGACTCAATATAATGTTTATCATCTTCGATATTGCCCTGGTGCTTCTGTACATCGGGGCGTCGTGGTACTTCTCCGGGGTGCTCATCGCCTTCCCGCAACGCTCTTTGGCGCAGGTGGCCGCCAATATGCAGGCTGATGGCTACCGCACCGATCCTGCTGAGTTCGGCCTGCCGGAACCGGAAGACGTGATCATCCCGGTAGACGAAGAAATTCAACTGGCGGGCTGGTATTTTGACAACCCAACCGATGGCAACTGTGGCCTCATCTTCCTGCATGGGCACACGGGCGCACGCCTGCATGGCCTCATCTACAGCGAACCGTTCTGGACGCGGGGTTGTGATTTGCTGATGTTTGATGCGCGGCATCATGGGGAGAGCACGGGGGAATTTGGCACGTATGGCTTCTTCGAGAAGGAAGATACGCGGGTGGCTTTGCGCTGGTTTGAGGCTAAAACCGGGCTGGCGACCGAGCAGATTGGGTTGGCGGGGGTGTCATATGGGGCGGCGACGGTGTTGCAAGCGGCCGCGCTCGAACCCAATATCGCCTTTGTTATTGCCGACTCGCCCTACCAGGATTTAGCGACGATTGTGCGGGAGCAGGCGGTCAACCAGTATGGCTCACTCATGTTCCTGCTGGAGCCGGGGGCGTTTTTCTTCGCCGGACTCCGCGCCGATTTCCGACCCACACAGGTGTCACCAGAGGACGCGGCCGCATCCATCCAATCTCCCGTCTTCCTCACCCATTCCTTGCAGGACGAATACACCCTGCCCGATCACAGCCGCACCATCGCCGCTAACCTCGACCCCAGCCGCAGTGTCCTGGAAATAACCAATTGGGATTCCCCCCACGCCGAAGCCGTCTACCAACGTACAGACGAGTTCTACGCCATGATCAACGATTTTCTGCAAACCTATGTCCCAGAATACGGCCTGAGTGCCGGGCGGTAACGGTTAAGCGACATAAAAACCGCAGAAACTCAGAGGAACTACAAGAACGCCGTTTTCATCCTGTTCATTCCTATCCGTGTTCATCCCTATCCGTGTTTCCTTTATCAGTGGCTATTTTCGCAGGAGTTCCCCATGGGCCTACAGCGCACCAAGATGGATGAAAACAGCGAGTGGGCGAGTAGCGAGTTTGCGAGTGGGTATTCACTCAGTCCTCAACACTCAGTCCTCAGCACTATTTTCGTAGGAGTTCCCCATGGGCCTACGGCGCACCAAGATGAATGAAAATAACGCCACAATTTTCATCCTCATCCGTGTTTCTTCCTATCCGTGTTCCCATTATCCGTGGCTATTTTCGTAGGAGCATCACCCACCATGACAACCCAATCCCCCCGCAAAAACCGCTTCCGCCAAATCATGCAACTGCCCCCCGTGCGAATGGCGTTTGCCTTCGCCTGGATGATAGGCATCCTGGGCCTTACTCAGGCGGTTCTGAGCGTATTTCCCACTGCGTTTCAGGACAACCTGAGTGGGTTGATTGCCGCAGGGGTGGCGGTTTTTGCTTATACTGCTTTTGTACGGGTGGTGGAGCAACGAGCCGTGACTGAGTTCGCGGCCGCGGGCGCACTGCCTGAACTCGCCGCAGGAGTAGGTCTGGGCACACTCCTATTCACCGTCACCATCCTCATCTTGTGGGGGGTGGGGGCTTACGAGATCACCCAGTTAAACCAGTGGGATGCTCTGCTCCCGGCCTTCTCCGCCGCCGCTTTCGCCGGGTTCTTTGAAGAAATCCTGTTTCGTGCCCTGCTCTTCCGCCTGTTAGAAAGTTCACTGGGCACATGGCTCTCCCTGCTCCTCTCCGCCCTGTTGTTTGGCCTGTTACACCTGTTCAACCCCAATGCCACCCTGTTTGGCGCGGTGGCGATTGCTCTGGAAGCAGGGATATTGCTCGCGGCCGCGTACCTGCTCACCCGGCGCCTCTGGCTGGCGATTGGCATTCACTTCGCCTGGAACTTCACCCAGGCGGGCATCTTCGGCGTGGCCGTATCTGGCAACGACATCCCCGGCTTCTTCCGCTCCGTTCCTACCGGTCCAGAATGGTTATCCGGTGGCGAATTTGGGGCTGAGGCTTCAGTTGTGGCTATTGCCGTCTGTCTATTAGCCGGTATCCTCGTCCTGCAACGAGCCTATCAACAGGGCCGCTTCCTCAAACCCGCCTGGCGACGCTGAAACCAAGAGACTGGAGACGAATCAGACTCCAGTCTCTACTATCCCTAAACGGTTGCTAACCCTTTCTCAAAGGAACACCTTCTATGCGTATTGCTATCATTGCTCTGGGAAGCCGGGGGGACGTACAGCCTTATGTGGCGTTAGGGAAAGGGCTGCACGAGGCGGGCTACGCCGTGCGGCTGATCACGCATGAAAATTATGAGACGTTTGTGCGCTCATACAGCCTGGATTTCTGGCCGATGAAGGGGGACGTACAGGAATTACTGCAAACCCCGGAGATGCGCGAACTGACCGAACGTGGCAATTTTCTCGCCATCACGCGGCGCACGGCCCAATTGGCCCAGGAAGTGGTGTTGGAGTGGACGAAAGAAGGGTTGGCGGCCTGTGCGGGGATGGATTTGCTCGTTGCCGGTGTGGGGGGGCTGAATGTTGCTATCGCCCTGGCGGAGAAGACCGGCATACCCTTGCTTCAAGCGTATGTGTTCCCGTTCACCCCGACCCGTGCCTTTCCGGCGGTGTTGCTACCACCGGGTTTGCCTCGCCTCGGCGGCGCGTTCAACCGGTTCACGCACCATCTGACGCGCCAGTTTATGTGGCAGGGGTTTCGTGGGGCGGATAAGCTGGCGCGGCAAAAGGTGTTGGGATTGCCCGCGGCCGCGTTCTTTGGCCCTTATCGCTCCCCCGTCTTACAAAATAGCCCGATCCTCTACGGCATCAGCCCTTCGGTCATCGCCAAACCGGCGGACTGGGGCGACAACGTTCATGTCACCGGCTATTGGTTCCTCGACGCGGCCGCGGATTGGACCCCCCCCACGGCTTTACAACAATTTCTCGAAGCCGGTGCGCCGCCTGTGTACATCGGTTTTGGTAGCATGAGTAACCGCAACCCCGAAGCGACGCTCGACCTGGTGGTACATGCCCTCGAGCAAACGGGACAGCGGGGTATCATCCTCTCCGGGTGGGGCGGGATGCAAAAAGAGAGTTGGCCGGACAATGTGTTTGTGGCTGAGGCGATTCCGCACACCTGGCTGTTTGAGCGGGTGGCGGCGGTGGTGCATCATGGCGGTGCGGGCACGACGGCGGCTGGTTTACGGGCGGGTGTGCCCTCCATCATCATTCCGTTCTTTGGCGATCAGCCGTTTTGGGG
>JAGNBF010000027.1 GCA_018004935.1 Chloroflexota bacterium
CGCGGCCGCATTCAGGCCATTCGTCAGGCGCACCAGGAACGCCTTAACAAAGTCATGGATATCTGCCACGAACCTAAATCCATCGCTGACATCAGCAAAGAGTTGTTTGGCTCCGTCTCTAGTTACCATGTTTTGTTGGCGCTAGAAGAAACTGGTGCCCATGTTGAATACCTCTATCAACGGGGTGAACTCCTGGCTGATAACATTGAGGCCATCGAACATCACCAAACCTCGGTCATTTGTTATCGGCGCAGTTAAATGGGTATTCGATTCTGGCGAATTTGTATGCAACCTCTGGACGTAGCACAGCCTTTCCAGGCTGTGCGTTCTCTGGTGAAAACGAAAAACGCCAATGTCGAGATGGGTACTTATTGGGGAATTTGGTTCGCACCTTTCGCCTATGTCATCACCTGATCTAACCACCATCGTTACCCCTCTTTTGCTCTGGTGGGATCAATACAAAGCAGATTTACCCTGGCGTCATACGCGGGATCCTTATGCCATCTGGATTGCCGAGGTGATGCTCCAACAAACCCAAATTACCACCGTTCTGCCCTATTATGAACGTTGGCTGATGCGTTTCCCTACAGTCGAAAGCTTAGCCATGGCCCCTTTGGGAGAAGTCCTGAAATATTGGGAAGGGATGGGGTATTACAGCCGGGCACGACACTTACACGCGGCCGCACAAACCATTGTCAACACCTATCGCGGCCACATGCCCCAAACCGTAGACCGTCTGCTCGAACTGGCGGGCATCGGCGAATACACCGCCGGAGCCATCGCTTCCATCGCCTTCCAGCGAGCCGTCCCAGTAGTTGACGGCAACATCATCCGCGTACTCACCCGCCTGACCGACATGCCTGACGACGTGACTCTGGGGCCAACAAAAAAACGACTCTGGCAACTGGCCGCCCGCCTCGTTCCTGACCAACGCCCCGGTGATTACAACCAGGCTCTCATGGAACTGGGGCAGAAAATTTGCCTGCCTACCAACCCCCATTGTCATGAATGCCCCGTGGCAGAACCTTGCCTGGCCCGTTCCCGAGGCACACAATTGGAACGACCAGTGCGGCCGCCACGCAAAAACATTCCCCATTATGATGTAGTCGCCGGAGTTATCGCACGTGAAGATGGTCGCGTGCTCATTGCCCAGCGTCCACTCAACGGCCTGTTGGGTGGTTTGTGGGAATTCCCCGGCGGCAAACAAGAACCGGGTGAAACTCTGCCCGCCGCTTTAAACCGGGAAATTCAAGAAGAATTAGGGATAAAAATTATAGTGGGTGAACCCATCACAACCGTTCACCATGCCTACACCCATTTTCGGATCACCCTGTATGCGTTTCACGCCACTTATCATTCAGGGGTAGTCCAGCATCTCGGAGTGGCCGATCATGCCTGGGTGTATCTGCCAGAATTAGAAAATTATGCGTTTGCGGTTACAGACCGTAGAATCATTATTGTTCTCCACTCAAAGAACCTGTCTACAAACATCACCTGATCTGAAAGTCAGGTCAGGGCAATACTTTTCGTATTTATGCAGGTGGGTATGACTCTGCCTGAGCTTGTCGAAGGCGGAGCCGGGCTTCAACAAGCTCAGCCCTCGATGACATGTATAGTTACTACTTTTCACTGGTTGTTGATGGTGCTGTTTCCCAGTTTATTGTTTTAATACCATGAAAAGGTAAGATGATATTGTTATGCCAATAGGTTCAGGTTACTTCATTCAACTAGATATTCCCGATGAGGCTTTTGCGGCTTACCGGGCTGGTAAAGAGCTGGCCGGACGTCAACAATATACCGAAGCCATCATTGAATTTGGTCGTGCCATTGCCTTTATTGAGGCTCCCCCCGCTTTTCGGGCCAGAGTTTTTGAGCGACGGGGTGAATGTTACTGGTATTTAGGGGATTTCGCGGCCGCGGGGCAAGATTATCGTGCCGCCCTTGAAACCTGTGATGACCCGGGACAAATTGCCCGTGCCCGTGCTCGCCTGGGCGAAGTCGCCGACTCTACCGGTCACTATACTGAAGCGGCCGCGCTTTTTAATAGCGCTCTCCGTGAAGGATTAGCGGCTGGTGACCTCATCGCCATCGGTCGCGCCCAACGTGGCCTGGGCATCGTCCACCGCCGCCAGGGCAACACCGATCAGGCAATCAGCCATCTCACCCAAGCCCTGGCCGCCTTTCGCCAGGCAGGTGATGCCCGGCAACAAGCCCGTGTACTTTCTAGTCTGGGGCGTACACGCTTTGCTCGGGGCGAGTATCAGGCCGCCATCACCGCCTTCCAAGAAGCCCTCAAAATAGATGAAGCGATGGGTGATCGCTGGCGTTATGTCCTCGGCTTAAACGACCTGGGCGAATGCCATCGTACCCTCTTTGATATAGATACTGCCCGGCAATACCACGAGCAGGCGCTAGAAATGGCCGAACGTTTTGGAGCCAATGTCCTTAAACCAGATATTCAACAAAATCTTGGTAATGATCTGGTGGAATCTGGCCGCCTGCGCATGGGTGTCGTTCATTTACAACAGGCGCTAGAAGGATCACGGGCTTTGAACAAGCGGGAAACAGAAGCCATGATTCTCTATAGCCTGGTTCCTGCATACATTGAGATGAAAGATATGGGAGCGGCCGCGCAGGCCGTTGCGGATCTAAGTGTTTTGGCCAATGATATCGGTGCTGATCGTTATCGGAGTCTGGCCGCTTTTCGTCGGGGCGAGCTTTTGTTTGTTCAAGGCAACCGCATACCTGCTGTGGCTGAACTGCAAACGGCCATGTTGGCGGCCCAGACCTCATTAGATTTAGGCGTGCTGTGGCGTCTTCATGCTCTTATGAGTGAGGTGGTAGACGACGAATCTATTGCCAGTGTGCACACCCAAATTGCCGCCGGTTTTATTCGTCAGGCTATCGATCCTTTACAAGATCAAACGCTGAAATTGCGTTTTGTAAACGCTCCTCAAGTGAAGCGCGTTCTAGTAGCGGCTGGTATTGACCCTAACCGCTTGTGACCATAAATGATGGAGCCAGAGGAAGCATGAATTGGTTTTGCTTCTGTAACTATACACGTTCTCGAGGGCTGAGCTTGCCGAAGCCCGGCTCTGCCTTCGACAAGCTCAGCCCTCGATGACATGGATAGATACTTGCTTCTTGCTTTCATCCGCATCCTTTACGCCAGTGTGTTGATCGTTTTCAGTTTGACTATCCCCAACCTCAATCCCTATGACCCAGATTGCCGTTTTTACCCTGGGCAAACTGCATCTTCGTGCCGGAACGCAGGCCGTCACATCCTTCCCTACCCGCCAGGTAGAAGAACTGTTTGCTTATCTACTTTTGCACCCTGATGTGAGTCACAGCCGGGAAAAACTTATTGACCTGCTGTGGCCCAATGAGGGGGGAATGATGCGCGGCCGCTTTAGTACGGTTCTTTGGCGGCTTCGTGCTACCCTGGACACCTTGGGGGGGATGGCGTCTGCCTGCCTGAACGTAACGCGCGATTCCTTGATGCTCAAACCTTTACCCATCTTAGCGGTAGATTTTGTTCAGTTTGAGCAGGCTCTGTATCAGGCGAATATGGCTTCTCACGAAGAAATCAGCGAGGCCAATTTGCGCTGTGCCCTGGATTTATACCTGGGAGATTTGTACGAAGGTATTTATGCTGATTGGTGTTTGTTGGAAAGAGAACGGTTAGCCCGGCTGTATTTGCGGGGGATGGGGCAGTTAATGGCGCAGTTGATTCAGCGCCAGGCTTATGAAGAAGCTATTGACCTGGGGCAACGGATTCTACAACGTGATTCCTTGCGCGAAGAAGTTCACCGGGCAATTATGTACTGTTATTGGCAGATGAAGGATTGGTCCGCGGCCGCAATGCAGTTCCATCAATGTGCCCAAATGCTCCAGGACGAACTCCACATCGCTCCCATGCCTGAAACCGTCACCTTGTATCGGCAAATTACGGCTGACCGTCTGCAACAGCTCCCCGCGGCCGCCAATGTTAACCCCCACAAACGGAATCAATTACTCGCCGCCGTGGCCGAATTTCAATCCGCGGCCGCAAAGCTCGACCAACTTCTTTCCCAGTTAGAGTAGCCAAAAACAAACATGCGGAATAGCCATTTTCGCCAAACCTCACACATCTACCCTAACCCCCACATTCTTGTGAGACTTTTGTGAAGATCATCCAGTACACTGCTCCTATTCGTACTGCACCCACAGTACCGTAAAAAACGTGTCTACCGTACCAATGAAGATAGCTCACCCAGTCCAATGGGGGAGAGAACAGATGCCAGAACCCCCCAGTTACTCTCAATCACCCTTCTTCCCCTTCTTCTACGGGTCAGCTTATCTTTACCAAGCGAGTATGCCATGGCCGATCAAGATCGGGGTTTGATGAGTTTTTTTGAAGCAGAGGCACACTCCTTTGTTTTGCGTATCTGGTTAGAAAACCGCGATGATCCCCATCAACTCGGTGAATGGCGTGGGTGGGTAGACCACGTACAAAGCGGTCGCCGCTTTCATTTTCGCGAATTTGATGATATAGGCCGGATTGTTGGTTCTATTGTGGAACCAGCCGAACAAGCGTTTATGCCTATCCAGGCTGATGAACCCAACACATGAGCAATAGCGTCAATGCGATCAAAGAATCTAAGGGGCGTTTTTCTGGGCAGAGGGTACAACCCTTTACCGACAGTTTAGAACACCTGTTGGCTGGCCTGGCTTACATAGATTTGCACATTCGTTGGGCCGTGGCTCGGGCACGTCTGGTAGGACTCAACCCTGATGACGAATTTCGTGGCCTGTACATCTCTGAGGCTCAGGTAGATACGCTTCTTGGCTACGAATTGGGTTACAACCTGTGGAGTTCGGTTAACGGTAAAACCCCTGACGGTGAAGAAACTGGCCTGGAGCAATGGGCCATGGTGATTGCACAAGCCCGTGAAGAGTGGCAGGCGCGTACGCACGCGGCTGAGGCTCAGGGAATACCGATGCTTTTGCATCAATTAGGGCATCAGTTCCACCTCACCGATCTGGAAATAGATGCTTTGTTGATCGCTCTGGCCCCAGAAGTAGATCCTCGTTATGAACGACTCTATGCGTATCTCCAAGATGATGTGACCCGTAAACGACCTTCGGTTGACCTGGTACTCAACTTGCTGACTCATTCCTTCACCGACAAACTGCGAACCCGCCGTCTCTTTACGGACGATGGGCAACTCATTCAGTCCCGATTGTTAGTGCGCTTTTCTGATCATAGTGCCAATGAACCTGCTTTGCTGGTGCAATATTTGCGACCAGCGGCCCGTGTGGTGGAGCACCTTCTCGGCCATCCGGGGCTGGATAGCGCGTTGGAGCAGGGTGTTTCCCTGATAGATACGACTACCTGGCAACCCTCGCCCCGGCTGGATGAGAACTGGCTGGCTCAGTTGGTGCGGGTAGCCCAAGAGCGTATCCCCTTATTTGCTTTTTATGGGGGTTATGGCACGGGTAAACGGGACGCGGCCGCGTCCATTGCTCACGCCCTTTCTCAGCCCCTCATCACCGCCAATATGGCTACCCTCTCCGCCGATAATCAGCTCAATGAGAGCTTTAGCCTGCTTTTACGTGATGGTCGCCTAAATCGGGCCGTCCTCTACCTTTACAATTGGGATACCATTCTCAAAGATGGGCGCCCCCCCCACCATCTTTTGCAACAGCTATTGGTCTACCCCAATATTGTTATTATGGCCGGTTCTACCACCTGGCAACCCTTGGGCGAAAACCGTACCCGCTCCATCCTGCCGGTTCATTTTGGTTTGCCCGACTACGAAGGCCGTTTACGTATTTGGCAACATCATATTGGTGAGGCGAATCTGGGATTAGCCGAACTTGCTAACCATTTTCGGTTCAGCCCAGGCCAAATAGAGGATGCGATGGCGACTGCCCGTGACCTGGCATCCTGGCGTAATGAACCTTTGACCGAACAGGATTTATTCGTTGCCAGCCGGGCACATTCTAATCAAAACCTGGGCACCCTGGCCACTAAAATAAAACCTCGCTATGACTGGACAGACATTATTCTGCCCTACGACACCTTAAATCAGTTGCGTGAGATGGTCAATCAGGTGCGGCAGAAACCAATCGTCTATGGCCGTTGGGGGTTTGACCGTAAATTAGCGCTGGGCAAAGGATTACATGCCCTCTTTGCTGGTGAATCGGGTACAGGCAAAACGATGGCGGCAGATATCATGGCGGGAGAGTTAGGGTTGGATTTGTACAAAGTAGATCTATCCAGCCTGGTGAGCAAATACATTGGCGAGACGGAAAAAAACCTGGATCGCATCTTTACCGAAGCCGCCACCAGTAACGCCATTCTTTTTTTTGATGAGGCAGATGCGATTTTCGGCAAACGGTCAGAAGTGAAAGATAGCCATGACCGTTATGCCAATATCGAAATCAGCTATTTGCTCCAACGCATGGAAGCCTATGATGGGGTCGTCATTCTGGCGACAAACTTGCGAGCTAATATGGATGATGCCTTTACCCGGCGTCTTCATTTTGCGATTGAATTCCCCTATCCTGACGTGTCGGATCGGGAACGGATCTGGCGCATTAACTTTCCTGTGGAAACGCCCCTGGCCGAGAGTGTGGATTGGTTTGAACTGGCACGGCGTTTCCGGCTGGCAGGTGGGAACATACGCAATATCATTCTCGCGGCCGCGTTCCTGGCGGCAGAACATGATGAATCTGTTGGTATGGTTCATTTGCTCCACGCCACCCGCCGTGAATATCAGAAGATGGGGCGGTTAATAGACGAGCGATTGTTTGCCTGGCAAGATCCAACCGAGGAAAATGAAAATACAAGCTACTAAAAATAACCTGCTTGTGTTACCATACCTTTTGGCATTTCTCTTGCCACCACTTCGCTCCCGGCATTATCTCAGCTACTACATTGAGCGGCCCCCTCGCTCAAGGAGAACGCTATGACAACTGAACATTTGCTGGATTCTAAAGGTAAAGTAACAGCTAAACCGTCCCAAGATGCGGCCGCGGCCCAAAAAGATAACCCCAATCGTCCTCTTACCTCGACTCAAATTCAAGGCAAACTTAACCCTTCTACCATTACCCAAATGCAACGTACCGTTGGCAATGCCAGCGTGCAACGTTTCCTGGCCCAACGGAGCGGCCAGGGGCCTAGCCCAGTTAATGAAGAAACCGCTTCAACCATCAATAGTCGCCGTGGTAGTGGCCAATCACTCGATGAAGGTATCGCCAACAAAGCCGGATCCGTCATGGGTCAGGATTTCAGCGGCGTGAATATCCATAACGATAGCACGGCAGACAACCTCAGCCGTAATCTAGGCGCAGTCGCCTTCACCACCGGCAACGACATCTTCTTCCGCTCCGGGGCCTACAATCCAAAAAGCAACGACGGACAAAAACTCATTTCCCACGAACTGACACATGTCGTTCAGCAAGGGGCCAGTACCCCTTCTGTTCAAGGCAAAATGACCGTCAATGACCCCAATGACCAGTATGAAGCCGAAGCCGACAGCGTCGCCTCTCAAGTAATGAGCAAACCGGATGACTTTGGAATGCAACGGCAAGAAGAAGAAGAACCAATAGCCCAGATGCAAGAAGAGGAAATGCCCGAAGAGGAAATTCAAGAAAAGGCAGTACAACGTCAGGAAGCCATGCCCGAAGAAGAAATCCAAGAAAAGGCAGTACAGCGTCAGGAAGCTATGCCCGAAGAAGAAATTCAGGAAAAGCCTGTACAGCGTCAGGAAGCTATGCCCGAAGAAGAAATTCAGGAAAAGCCTGTACAGCGTCAGGAAGCTATGCCCGAAGAAGAAATTCAGGAAAAGCCTGTACAGCGACAAGAAGACGATGAACTGCAAGAAAAGCCCATCCAACGGCAAGAGGTCGGAGCGCCAGAAGAAGAAATCCAGGGAAAACGAATTCAACGCGAAGAAGCCGTTGAAGATGAATCTATCAATCGCAAAGCTGACATTCAGCGCCACGACGACCACGAACAAATCTAACCTCGGCCTGAATCCACCTATGTATTCCGTAGTTCTTACGTAATACGTAACCCGTGAACCATGATTGCTGACCTGGACGAGTCCATCAAAAAACTCCTGAATACGGAAATCCCTATCAAAAATGGGGAGATTGACGTCAAATTTGACCAGCCTAAACGGGAATGGAGCGCCCGCATCAACAAACCAACCATCAACTTTTATTTGTATGATGTGCGGGAAAATGCGACCCTGCGCCGACACCAATGGGAATCGGTCAAACCAACTAATGGCAATGGAGTCAGAGATATACAGTCCCTCCGCAAGCGCACCCCATTTCGAGTGGACTGTTTCTACATGATTACAAGCTGGGCCGCCGAGCCGGAAGATGAACATCGTCTTCTTACCCGTTGTCTCCTGGCCCTTTTCCGCCACCCAGTTATCCCAGACAAATTTCTGATAGGGGCAATGCAAAACCCCCCTTACGATATCCAGGCACGGGTAGCCAACCACGATAAATTAACCAACCCGGCCGAAGTCTGGAGCGCCTTAGATAACGAGATGCGACCCAGTGTCTCATATATTGTGACCATCGCACTTGACCCCTGGACAGAAATCTCTGGCCCCGTCGTGCGCACCTACACACTACGGACTGGTCAGGCCAACGACCTACCGCAAAATCAGTTCATTGTCCCTGGTGGACTGGCTTCAGAAATGCACGTTTTGGGTGGCACAATTCGGGGTAAGGACAAAAAACCGCAAAGCGGAATTGAAGTGGCCATTAAAGGAACGGGATTGTTTGCCACCACCAACGCCGAAGGTCGTTATGTCCTGGGTACTATTCCTTCGGGTGATTACACCCTGGTTGTTTGGGCTGGCGACGGGAAACCCAAGGAAAAGAAAATTTCCTTTCCTACCAATGAAGTCCAGTTTGACTTTGAAATCTAAGGATTCATTCGTAAATAACTTTGGAGATTGCTGTGGCGGGTCTCCTGACCGCACCCCCCAGGTTATTTTTAGACACTCACTAAGCGAGACCGATATGCGTTTATTCTATGTATCGCGCCCCAGTCAAAACCGTTCCCCACCCACTACCTGGGTCAATATATTTATTGTGCAGGTTCGTCAGAATCTGCTTTTGACATTGGTTTCCGGATTATGTGGCCGATGCGGCCGCAAACTTATGTATAAGGAGAATGAAAAATGGCTTTAACTTACCTCTCTCCCGGCGTCTACGTGGAAGAAGTAGATAAGGGGACAAAACCTATTGAAGTAGCCGGCGCTTCGATGGCGGCCTTCGTCGGCATCACGGCTGAAGCCAGCATCAAGGCCATCAACCCGGAAACGGGCCAGCGCTACCCCATAGAATCCCGTCTCAATAAAGCAACGCTGGTCACCAACTGGACGCAATACACCAATATCTTTGGTGATTTCGTCTCCGGAGCCTACCTGCCTGATTCGGTCTATGGCTACTTTGCGAATGGGGGCGGCCCTTGCTACGTAACCAGTGTCCGTGCTGTCAGTGAAGGTGGGACTGGTGCTGTCACCTCTGAAGTCGCCGTTGCCGCGGCCAAAGGCGATAGCTTCAAAGTTGCCGCTAAGACACCCGGTCCTGCTGGCAATAACCTCACCGTCATTATCACCGAAGACAAAGATAAGGAAGGCAAACCCACCGGCACTTTCACCATGAATGTGGGCGGCGAATCCAAATCTGGTCTGACCATGAAGAAAACCGATGGTGACAATTATGTTGGCAATGCTAATTTTAGTGCAGTAGCCATTAGTGGTGCTGGAGCCAATAACCCCATCGAAGGAAGTTATCAACTCTCCGGTGGTGGCATTCCTCCCCTTACCGCCAAAGACTTCATCGGTGATGCCGCGGCCCGCACCGGTTTGGGTGGTCTCGAAGCACTCGACGATGTGCGTCTGGTTCTCTGCCCCGATGTAATGTCTGGTTATGATGGCACCGATGGGGCCAAAGAGCGTATAAAAGCGATTCAAACCGCCATGATTACCCATTGCGAACTGATGCGTTATCGCTTTGCCGTGTTGGATACACCCCCTGGCCTCAATGCCCAACAAGCTAAAGAATGGCGCA
Source organism: Chloroflexota bacterium (assembly GCA_018004935.1). Taxonomy (GTDB): domain Bacteria; phylum Chloroflexota; class Anaerolineae; order Promineifilales; family Promineifilaceae; genus Trichofilum. The sequence continues at coordinate 10,087 of JAGNBF010000027.1, forward strand.
TGTATGTCAACTTTGATACATCCTATGCCGCTCTCTACTACCCCTGGATCAAAGTTGCCGATCTCAGTGGTAGTGGCAGTACCACCAAATTCATGCCCCCCAGCGGTCACATGGTCGGTGTGTACAATCGGGTAGATGGAACCCGTGGCGTTCACAAAGCTCCTGCCAACGAAATCGTCCGTGGAGCCATTGACCTGGAAATCAAACTGAGTCGGGGTGAACAGGACACACTTAACCCCATCGGCGTCAACTGTATTCGTGAATTCCCTGGCCGTGGTATCCGGGTTTGGGGTGCACGTACCCTCAGCAGTGACGGCTCCTGGCGTTATATCAATGTCCGCCGTCTGTTCATCGTCGTGGCGGCCTCGCTGGATGCTGGTTTACAGTGGGTTGTCTTTGAACCCAATGATCGCACCTTGTGGGCCAAAGTCCGCCGCGATGTCAACTCCTTCCTGCGCGTAATCTGGCGCTCTGGGGCACTCTTTGGTAGCTCTCCTGACGAAGCCTTCTATGTGAAGGTGGATGATGAAAATAACCCACCGGAAATTCGTGATCTGGGTCAACTGATTATCGAAGCGGGCCTGTGCCCGGTTAAACCGGCTGAGTTTGTCATCCTACGTCTGAGCCAATGGGCTGGCCCCAACGCCGAAGCGTAATTGGGAGGTTGTTGGACTGTTTCTCAGTAACTAGAATTTGGCGTTTTTTTGTTTCCATCAGAAAAGGCACAGCCTGGAAAGGCTGTGCTACATCCAAAGGTAGAGCGGAAATTCGCCAAAGTCGAGTTCAGTAATTAACGGGAGTTTAGAGCGAGAGCCAGAGCAAATGTTAGATACTGGCTTTCCTCTCGCTCTATCTCATAACTCTAAACTCAAGGGAATAGACAAGGAGTAGAAAAATGGCTGACCACGAAGATCCGTTGGTAAGTTTTCACTTTGCCATAGATATCCAGGGCGTTATTGCCGGTTTCTTTACCGAATGCTCTGGTTTAGGCTCGGAAACCGAAATCGTTGAACACAAGGTCGTAAAAGATGGCGTTGAAGTTGTCATGAAAATTCCTGGCCGTCTAAAATGGGAAAATATTGTCATGAAGCGCGGTATCACCAGCAATATGGACATCTGGACCTGGCGTAAACAGGTAGAAACAGGTGATGTGGCTGGAGCGCGTCGGGATGGCTCTATTATTATGTACGACCAGACGTTATCAGAAGTTGCCCGTTGGAACTTTATTCGCGGCTGGCCATCTAAAGTGACAGGCCCCAGTGTCAAATCAGACAGCAACGAAATTGGTGTCGAAGAGCTGACGATTACCCACGAATATATTGAACGTGTTTCCTAAGTAAAGGTTAACCGTTAAAGAGCGAGTGGCAGGATTAGCCTCCTGTTACTCGCTCTTTGCGGTTGCCTGGTTGTCCGGTCATGCAGACAGAATTTGAATTTGTTTTGCCGCGTGGGTATGTGGATGCTCAGGGAATGGTGCATCAGCTTGGGCGGATGCGTTTGGCCATGGCTCTGGATGAAGTGGAATTGACTCAAGACCCGCGAGTACGGGCCAATGAGTCTTATTTGACTATTTTGCTCCTGGCACGAGTGGTAACCCGGTTAGGAGATTTGCCCGCCGTGACACCGCGTGTGGTCGAAGGGCTTTTTGCCTCGGACCTGGCGTATTTGCAGGATTTGTACCAACGGTTAAACAGCGTTGAGCATGTGGTGGTGGGGGCAATTTGCCCTTATTGTGAAAAACCATTTCAGGTAGAAGTGGCCCCTTTGGGATAACTGTCGTTCTTTTGGTGGCAATGAATCTGCCTGTCAGTAACAGGTAACGGTTCAGACCCTCTTTCAGGAAGACAACACTGAATTACGTCATGGCTGATACAGGCAATAATGGGGCAGAGGGAGAAAGCAACAAGGGAATATCCCCGGAATTGGTGCGTAAAGTAGCTGATCGGGTGTATGAAATGCTCCGCCTGGAGATGAAACTGGATTATGAACGGCAACGGATGTTTCGCCGTGATGTTACAAACCGGCAAAGACGAGGTCGGTAATGAGCAATACTTTTGATGTTTATCCGGGTTTTCGTTTTGTCGTGACCATTAGCGACATTACTGGTGCTGTGTTTACGGAATGTACGTTGCCCACGATTGAATGGGATTTGCAGGAAGTGAAGGAAGGTGGCCTGAATTCATATGTTCATCAGTTACCAGGGTTGCGTAAGGCGACGAAAATTACGCTGAAACGAGGACTGGTAAAGGAAGGATTGTTGGATTGGTATATGGCCATGATGAGCGGGGATTTTACGTCCGCGCGCCGGGCTGTCACCATTACCCTTATGAATTCTATGCGTGAACCAGTGATGTCCTGGAATATTGTCGGTGCTTATCCAACGAAATGGACCGGGCCACAGTTGAAATCGGATGATAATACGATTGCGGTAGAGACGTTGGAACTGGCTTGTGGTGAGGTAACAGTTGTCCGGCATTAAGTTGAGTAGCCCCCTGGTGCAACGGGTGCGGAGGCATGCCAATATGGGTGTGTTGTTCCGTACTAAACAGGCTGGAATGAATGGCCGTGGTTTTAACGCGGCCGCAACACCATCCAGCCTCACCGGTCTCCCTCTGGTTCGGGCGACGTTGTTTCCCTTCCCTTCCTGGGCAAATGGTAACTTGGGGACAACACCCTCGGTGCAGACCATGCCCTTGTTTGCCCGTGAACCGCGATTCGCCGCTGGGGAGTCAGGTAGTGTTTCCCGGCCCCGTTTGACGGGAACGTCTGGCCCTTCACTCCCTGCTGGCCCGATGGGCGCAACATCTTTGACCCCTGTGACCGCGACTCCCCTTTCCCTACCTGTTGGCGCAACATCGGCCCCGGTCATGCGTCAGGTAGCACCCCCTACAACGGCCGTTGTTTCCCCAACGCCTGCCGTTACCAGGCCTTTAGTCGCGCCGATTGGTTCAGCCGCTTCTATGTCTGCGGCCGCCCCTATAGTACCTTTTTCACCAATGACTCCATTACCGGTGTCTCGTTCTGCTGTATCGGGAGTGCCTTCTCTGCCTACAGCCCCCCTAACCGCCCCTGAACCTGCAAGGAGGACGACGGTGGCCGCGCCCACTGTGATGCGTGCGGCCGCGGCTCCTTCGCCTGCATCTCCCGCCACCCCTGCTCCTGCCCCGGTAATGGTGCCCACGACTCCAGTAGATAAAACTGGTCAGGTGGGGCCGGGTGTGTTATCTACCCCTGGCGCGGAAACAGATTCTGCCGAACCGACGCTTGATGCAGAATGGTCACGTCTGGGAAAAATTATGCGTTTGCATCGGGACAAAGCCCAGCAAGAAGGGGTGCAAGGGGACGTAATTCCTGCGCCTCCTTTGCCGCAAACGACACATTTTCAGACGATGCAGGAAAAACAAAAGCGCATTAACACCCCTAGCCGAATGCCGCCCCCCGGATTACGCCGCCGGGCGGATGTCACCATGCTTTCACCGGATCAGATGAAAGGGCAGGGGGATATGCCGACGACATCAGGTGAGTCACCTGAGATACAGTTGACGCCTGCGACGAATGAAAATTTAGGGCCAGATTCGCCCACGGTGGTCACATCTCCGGCAACTGCCCCAACTGCCGCAATTTCTGCCCTAACCTCAGTGATGAGAGAGGCTTCAACACCCATAGATGAGGGGGGAGAACAGGAGACGGCGGAGCAACTGGCACCCGCGGCCGCGCCTATGAGTACTGCAACGGTAGCCGGGACAACACCGCTCCAACGGCAGACAGAAGCCGCCCCTCTCCCGGTCACGCCGCCACTGTCACACCAACCTTCCGGGCCAACGGAAACAACAGTGCCCGACTTACTACCACACCCAGATGTGTCGTTGTCTTCGTCAAGGGGTGGCTCTCCGTTCACGGCCATACAACGTCAGACTGAGGGAACTTCTGCGGCCGCAATGGCTGGGTCAATATCACCTGTAGCTAAATCATCCCCGGTTCCGGGTCAAACTCTGCCTGACACACCGACAGGATCAGGTCAAGAGCGGAGTTTCCCTGCACCTGCAACGCCCCCTTCTTCCGCGATTCAGCTAACCGCAAGTACTGCGCCAGCACCGTCAACTGTTGCTCCGGCGGTTCCAACCAGACAACAATCAACCGTGCCGATGGTGGATCCCTCGCTTTCTGCGCCGCTAGCCACATCCACAACGACGGAGGCCACGCCCCTTTCATCTACACCTATTCGTGCCACCATTCCGGCGGTACAACGGCAAATCGCGGCTTTGCCAGGTGATGAACCGGGGGAAACATCTTCAGTCTCCCCGACGGATTCTGAACCTGTAGTGCATTCTGGGGGTGAAGCCCTTACCCTCGCCGCTACTCTTTCTGAACGGAGGGGAGAAGCGCCTGCGCCGGTTAGCGCGGCCGCACCTTTTTCCCCCACCCCCGCCGTACAACGGCAATACACCGCGCCTCAAGCAGAACCAACATTAGCTGATAAGCCACTATTACCGGCTACTCCTATTCGTTCTACGCCCGTTCACGGGGCGGAAAGTTCGCCATCTTCCTTACCCGCCGCATTATCACCCGTTACCAGCCAAACAACGGGGCCGATTGTTACCAGATCCGTTACCAGCCAAACAACGGGGCCGATTGTTACCAGATCCGTTACCAGTCAAACAATGGGGCCGATTGTTGCCAGACAACATGAAGAGCCGCCTACCGCACAATTAGCGGCCATTGGGTCAATCGCACCAGCCTCTAGGGTGGAGCCGATTGCTGGCGGACAACACATAGAGCCGTTTGCGACTCAATCAGCGCCCATTGGGTCAACAGCGCTATCGCCTTCTGCGGCCGCGGAACCGGAACAGGGAACGGTACAGCGAAGTGAGATGGCATCTCCTGCTGTGGCAGTACCGGCAATGGTTGCCCCTTTGCCAATGGTTAAGGCGCGAACGCTGGCCGAATTTTCGTCGCCAGCACCTTCTCCGGTGCAACGGATGGACATGCCAACGGCCGATATACCTGCTTCATCTGGTAGCGCCCGGTCAACCCTTTCTGAAGAAAGGGGTGTGGAACCAATTGTGCCTACCCTCACGCCTGGAGTTGTTCCGGCTATGCGTGTAGGGCCTACAGCGGCGGTGCAACGGACGATGGCAGAATTGGGTGAGGCTATACCACCAACATCACAGGTTGGGGAAACGCCTCCAATTCCCACATCTGGCCGGGGACAAGATTTAGCGACTTCGTCATACGCGGCCGCGAGTCCGGTGATGCCAGCACCTGCTTCTACACCACCCTTATCGCCAGCCTCAGGTTCACCACCCCCGACAGGTGGTGTAGCTCCAGTGGGGGTGGTACAACGTGCGGCCGCGCCTGCTACACCGGCCCCTGTTCTACCCCCGTCAATAGCAGAAACGGATGTGCCGACGTTAATTATGCCGACACCAACAGGGGGTTTTGCTCCGGTGACGGCACAGCAAGCCGGAATGCCAGCTAACGTGGCCGGAATGAGCGGCTCTCCGGCTGTGCCTGCGGTTCAGAGGCAGGCTGATGTAACTGGCGCGGCTCCCACCCCTGTCAGTAAAGGTGTGGAGCCACATTCGGTGGTGTCACCATCGGAACGTGTGTCACTAGAGGATGTGTGGCCGGTTCAACGAAAGGAATCGGCTCCGGCCCGAGAAACGGATCTACCGCTAGAGCCGGTATTGGTGGAGGAGCCAATGCGCCATGAAAAGCCTGAGGCTCCGAAAGTAGAGCAAGTCATGCGCCAGGTCGCGGCCGCGAAACCCAGTGATTCTTCGGTGGAGTTGATTTTGCCCCGCCGCCAGCGCCCCACTCCGCCCGCTTCTCCGGTACAGCGACAACCGGAAAATAAGGGCAACGGTAATGGGACACGCACGCCGCCTCATGCGTTTGTGCCTACAGAAATTGGGCCACTCCCTGGGGATTTATGGAATATTTTGGGCCAGCCGACACCGACTATGGCGGGAGTAGCAGAGGCTCCGCCGGTGAGTTCGGGCACCCAGCCAGCCATAATGCGAGCGATTGCGGCCGCAGAACAATCCACGACAACGATTGCCCCGCCTACCTATACAACTTATGCTCCTCAGCGGGCGGTAAATGGTGGGCCACCCCCGATCCAGCGGGTAGAAGGGGAGCAAACAGCGGCCTCAAACCAGGCACAACCAACGACTGTGGCCACGGTTGGTTCTGGGGTACCTCCGGTAACGGGTAATGCTCCTGGCGGTGAGCCGGGAGCCGCCAGCCAGGAAAAAGCAGAAGGGGCTGGTGAAGTGAATGTGGAAGAGCTGGCCCGACAGGTGTACAGTGAAGTGAAGCGACGACTGTCTGTAGAATGGGAACGCGGCCGCGGCCGCTTTTAAGTGAGCACCTGACACAGTAAACTCAAAAGTAGGGATCTTTGGGAATTCAGGGGGTTGACACCAAATGTACGGGCTGGCCTTGTGCCTGCCCCGTGTGGGGCAACCACAAGGGTTGCCCATACCCCACGAAATCCCGAAGACCCAAAAGTAGTTTACGAACGAAAACTACAGGTGCATTTGTCACGAAGATAGCCACCTTCGCCCTATCTGATGTCTGAGTGATAAATTGCTTCGTATTCAATTTGTATCACGGTAAAAAACTATGCCCAATAACACACGGAGTGGTTTAACCGCCGCCGAAATTTACGAGGTAGACCAGAGTGGCAACCGCAAAGGAGGCGGTGTGTCCGTCTTTTGCATGTTCAACCCTAATGAATACAGCATTAGCAAAACGAACAACTTTGAGGAAAAACCCGCCAACAAATCTAGTACGCCTCATGCTGAATTCAAAAAAGCTGGACCCCAAGCCCTGAAGCTCAACCTGATTTTTGATACCTACGAGTTAGCCGCCAATGTAGCTCTGGAAACGAACAAGCTGTGGAAATTTATGGAACCTTCTCAGCAGACCGGGAGCGGCAATAACAGTAAATCTAGCCCCCCACAGGTTGCCTTTGAATGGGGTGTATTCAAATTCGTCTCCTTCATCACCAGCATGACACAAAAATTCACCCTCTTTTTGAATGATGGCACACCAGTCCGTGCACAGATTGATGCTACATTCACTCAGTATACGGATCTCAATGATTATCCGGCCCAAAACCCTACTTCAGGGAATGGCCCTTTGGAACGTGTCTGGATGGTAAAAGCAGGGGATCGGATGGACAACATCGCTTATACGGTTTATGGTGATGCGACTAAATGGCGATACATTGCCATTCATAATGGCATGAGGAGTCCTCTGGAAATTCGTCCTGGCCAATATTTGAATATTCCGCAGTTGGATTAGGCATCATGATGTCACGAGGGCACAAACTCGATGAGTAAACCAATGGCACGTTTTGGACCGCGAAAAGTCAGACGTATGAGGAAAAACGGGAATCATCATGCCTAATAAGCCTGTTACCAGTCAAACCAAAATTACCGTTAGTGGTGCTGAGGTTTCCAATGAGGTGTATTCATCTTTACTGGAAGTGGTTGTGGATCAACATAGCCATTTGCCGGGTATGTTTACCTTGCGCCTGACGATGAAATTTGACGGGAACGAGATCAGTATTTTGGACGGTGGCCCTTTTGATCTGGCCAAAGAAGTGGAAATCAAAGGGTCGAAAGAAGGTGATGGCGAGGCCCTTACTTTGATAAAAGGGGAGATTACTTCTCTGGAACCTCGTTTTGAACCGGGGAAAACGGGCGAGTTGGTTGTCCGTGGTTATCATAAATCGCATCGTTTGTTGCGAGATATTAAGAGTCGGACTTTTGTTAATCAGAAAGACAGTCAGATTGCCGAAACAATGGCTGGTGAAGCTGGTTTATCTGCGCAAGTGGATGCCACAACAACCACTTATAAATATTTAGCACAACATAATCAATCGAATCTGGCGTTTCTGATGCAACGAGCCTGGCGTATTGGTTATGAATGTTTTGTGGATGAGGGGAAGCTGTATTTCCGTAAGCCACCCACATCTGGGCCTGTTGTTACCCTGAAGTATGGTGAAGATTTGTTATCGTTTCATCCTCGGATGACTCTGGCGGAGCAGGTGGGTACAGTAGAAGTCCACGGGTGGGATCCAGATAAGCAACAGGCGATTGTGGGTGTAGCCAACAATGGGGCGTTATATCCGCGTATTGGTGAGAGCAAAGACGGTAAAGCCTGGTCTAACAATTTTGGGGCGGCCAAATATGTTGTGGTTGATCAACCGGTTGTAGATCAGGCTGAGGCGAATAAGATTGCTGAGGCACGCTTTAATGAAATCAGTGGGGGTTTTGTGGAAGCCGAAGGGGTGGCTTTTCGTCGCCCTGATATTAAAGCGGGAACTTATGCGAAATTGGAGAATGTGGGGACGCGGTTTAGTGGTGACTATCTGGTAACGAGCGCCCAGCATGTGATGAGTGCTGAAGGGTTTAAGACAACTTTTACCGTGCAGGGTATGCGTACTGGCTCACTAGCGGAAACTATTTTTCAGGCACCCCCGATAGAGCGGTGGGTGGGTGTGGTGGTAGGGGTGGTAACGAATACGAATGACCCAGAAACCAAAGGGCGTATTAAGGTTCGGTTTCCGTGGATAAGTGAGACAATGGAAAGTGATTGGGCCAGGTTAGTAGGACCTGGAGCAGGGAAGAATGCTGGTTTTTGTGCGGTGCCGGAAGTGAATGATGAAGTGATGGTGGCTTTTGAGCATGGCGATTTTAACCGGCCCGTTGTGTTGGGTGGGGTGTGGAGTAAGGACAAGTTGAAAGAGCCGGAAGAGACCGCGGCCGCGGCCGCGAGTGAACGCCCTCTGGTACGTGCCTGGCGTTCTATAAAAGGTCACCGTATTGTCATGTATGATGACAACAAGAAAAAAATCGAAGTGACGACCACTGGTGGTCATACTATTGTTCTGGATGATCAGAACAAAAAGGTCGAAGTAAAAACTTCGGGCGGTCATACCGTTGCTATGGATGATCAGGGTCAGAAGGTGGAAGTGAGCCACAGTGGTGGCACCAGTAAAGTAACAATGGAGTCGGCTAAGGTGGCGGTTGCTGGGACGCAAATTGAGATTAAAGGCACTGGCAGTGTCAAGCTGGAAGGTGCCACGGTGGATATAACGGCAAGTGGCCCCTTGAGTCTGAAAGGGGCGGTGGTGAAGATAAACTAGTCGTCTGACAGGTGAGATTTGTCGGATAATAACGGGCGGCACAGTCAGTGATACACCAGGGTATTCCAGGCAGATTGTCTGAGGAGCAGGGAAAATGGCACAATTGGTTTGTAATGCGGCCCAAATGCAATGTAGCTTTGGTATTGCCCCAGCGGTGTTGATTATAACACCGGAAAATATGGTGTTTACCAGCAATATGCCCGCGGCCACGATTATGGATTATGTGCCGATGAAAAATATCCCGACATTTGGCATGTGCCAGTCAATCGCTAACCCGGCGGTCGCGGCCGCGACATCTGCCGCATTGGGTGTGTTTACCCCGGCCCCTTGTATTCCGGTTACAACCGCCCCCTGGGCACCTGGCTCCCCCACTGTCCTGGTGAGTAACAAACCAGCCCTCAATAATACCTCAAAGTGTATGTGTACCTGGGGTGGTGTTATCTCCATCATAGCGCCAGGCCAAATGCAAACGACTGTTCCCTAACAGCCGTACCAGTTTACTTCTTAATGGATGACGGGAGTCTTTTTTATGGCTACAGATATTATTGGTCGCGGTTGGGCTTTCCCCCCACGAATTGGCCCCCAAGGCACAATCTTGCTCACCCATGACCGCAACGAAATCGAGCAGGCTATTTTCATCATCCTGACAACCACCCCAGGCCAACGAGTCATGCGCCCCACTTTTGGCTCCCGATTACAAGACCTGGTTTTTGCGCCTAATAACAGCCAGACAGCGGCGCAGGCCATCCGGGCCGTCGAAGAGGCTTTGGGTATGTGGGAACCCCGTATCCGTGTCATTCGCGTAGATGCTTATCCGGATCGGGAAAAAGCCGACCAACTCATCATCGAAATAGAGTTTGAAGTCAAAGCGACTCATGACCGACGTAGTTTGGTTTATCCGTTTTATCTAATACCTGAAGAATAAAGCCGAAAAACGCAGGAAAGGGCAAGGGTTAACATCCGCCTGACACCTTTCCTGGAACTAAGTGAGTGTCTAACAATAACTTGGGTGGCGCGGTCGGAAGACCAGTTACAGCAAACTCAAATGTTATTTGCGAGCGAAACCTAAGTTTTGACGCGCTACGCACCACGAAACACATTACGGGAGACTTTCTTATGTCCTTGCCAGCCCCTAAGTTGGATGATCGCACGTTTCAAGACATCGTTGACGAAGCCAAAAAGCGCATCCCGCACTTTTGCAAGGAATGGACCGATCATAACGTCAGCGACCCTGGCATTACCCTGATCGAACTATTTGCCTGGATGACGGAAATCATCCTTTACCGGATGAATCAGGTGCCAGACTTGCACTATGCCAAGTTTATGGACATGTTGGGTATCAAGCTCAAAGAGCCTGAACCGGCTACCTGCCCGGTCACTTTCTGGCTTTCGGCCCCCCAGGAAATAGGTATTCTGATTCCTGCCGGTACGGAAGTCGCCAGCACCCAAACCGAAACAGAGCAGGCGATTGTGTTTACCACCGTTGAAAATTTCAGCGTGTTGGTGCCCCAATTGGCCGAGGCACTGAGCCGTATCAGTGCCCGTGATGGGTCTCGTCGTTATGATGAGCATAATTTGCGCCGCCTGGAAGCCGGTTTTGAGGGCGTGGAGATTTTCTCCCGCCTGCCCACTGAAGGGGATGCACTCTTTTTTGGTTTTGAAAACGATTTAACTAATCACATTATTGGTTTTGATGTGGATTGTGATCCGGCAGGGGGTGCAGGTATTGATCCTACGTTGCCGCCTTATGTGTGGGAGGCTTCCACCGGCGGCGCAGAGAATGTACGGTGGCAACCCTGTGAAATTGATTCGGATAATACGAAGGGAATGAACTCGACGGGGCGTATTCTTATTTATGTGCCCAAGATGGGTAAATACCGGGTAAATAATAAGGAGAGATACTGGATTCGGGTGCGGGTAAAAGAGATTTCCTCCGATGAAATGGAAGAAGGGATGTTGCCGTATCAGGTTTCACCACGGGTGCGCCAGATTCGGGTGGCTTCCTGGGGAGGAACAACTGAGGCGGTACATGCCCAACGAATTCACAAGGAGTTTTTAGGGCGGAGTGATGGTTCGGCGGGGCAGAGGTTCTTTTTGCAAATGACGCCGTTGTTAAAACGACAACCCGGTGAGCATTTGACGGTGCAGGCAGAAGGAGAGAAACCTCAAGTATGGCGTGAAGTGGATGATTTTTCCAAAACGGGTTCTACCGATAAGGTGTATGTATTAGATAGCATCACCGGGGAGTTGCGTTTTGCGCCAGCAATTCGCCAGCAGGATGGTACGATTAAGCTGTATGGGGCTATTCCCACGCGCAATGCCAATTTGATTTTTGAAGGGTATCGTTTTGGCGGAGGACAGGAAGGCAATGTACAACCCAATCATCTGAATACTCTAAAAACATCTATTCCCTATATTGGGCGGGTGGAAAACCGGAAACCAGCGTTTGGTGGCCTGGATTCTGAGTCTATGGAATCGGCTATGATGCGGGCACCTGCGCTGATGCAGTCTCGGGAACGAGCGGTAACGGAAGATGATTTTGAGTTTCTGGCCCGAGAGGCGATTCCGGCGGCGATTAGTCGGGTGAAATGTATTCAGCCGAAGCCCTCAGAAGTGGGGCGAATTGTGCCAGGGCAGATTTATGTGCTGGTGATTCCGCGTGTGTTGTATCCCCCTGGGTATCTGGATCCGGTGGAATTGCGGCCGCATGATGCCGATATTTCCAAGTTACAAAAATACCTGGATGAACGCCGTTTGCTCACAGCTCGCCTCAGTATTCAGGCCCCGGCTTATCATTGGGTCGCCGTGAAGGTGCAGTTACGCGCCGCCCCGGGGGCAAACCAAACGGCGGTGGAAACGGAATTACTTAACCGGTTATATCGTTTTTTGAACCCGCTCACTGGTGGGCAGGATGGTAAAGGGTGGCCTTTTGGCCGCGATTTGTATATTTCTGATGTGTACCAATGTTTGCAGGGGGCGCCCAATGTGCTGTTTGTGCGGGCCGTAGAAATGTACACGGCCGCAGAAGGGGGTGCTCCACAAAGTGGTGCACTCGAGGTGGTGAATGTGGTGGCCCATGGCGTTATCGCCTCTGGTGTGCATCAAATAGAATTTGTTTAATGAACGAGTAGTGCAATAGACAAGATTTGTTGGTGGGAAGGTGGTGGCACGGTCAGGAGACCGGCCACCGCTATTCGACGGAATAAGTTTGTTGAACTACTAGAGAGTGGGGTTGTACCTGGAGAGTAAGAAGAATAATTACCTTCGTCTTACTCTGTTGTTGACCCACACTTCCAGATCTTGCTCCCATTGATGAATCAACCCTGCTAAAGGAGCTTAATCACCCATGAGCCAAAAACAGTCTACACCGCAAACGCAACAGGCTCATAAGCCCCCGGCCGCGGCCGCGAAAACGGGGGGAGTTGCTGACCTCGTGCCCGCCTTACCCCAGGCAATGTTTCAAGCCAATAGCCTGGGTTTACCGCCAAATCCGACTACGCGGCCGCAACGTCAGGCGCAAATTTTGCAAATGCAACGCCAACATGGCAATGCCTTTGTTCAACGCCACCTCGGTGTTAACACCGCTCCACCCGCCCCACCTATTCCGGTCAGAGTGGCACCTCCAGCCCAGGTACAACGCGCCAACGATCCCCCTACGGCTCTGCTCAAAATTCCCTACGCCTACAACTGGGAAACCAAAACGGATATAGGTAAATACGTCAAAATTACCAAAGTCGCTTTTAAAATTGAAGGCGCCTTGACGGAGATGGCCCCCGCCGGACAAAACCCGGCCAGCACTCCCCCTACCGTAAATGTCGGTGGGCAAAGTGACTCAAAGGATGCCAAGAAAGATACGGTAGCTATTTCTATCGAACGGAAAAAACAGACGGATGATTGGTTTAGCCAGAAAATCAGCTCGATAGATAAATCCATCAAGCCCTACGAAAAAGAAAGTGCCGGTTTCAAGAAATCGGATAAAGATATGCAGGGCAAAGTGGCTTATGAGGCAGGCGTAGATATTAGCCCCTTCCTCTTTGATGGTGGTAAGGCCAATCTGGCCGCTGAATTTAATTTGCTGAATGTGAAGAAGGAGCCAGGCAAAAAGCCGGAGTTTACCTTCCTTTCTGTTGTACCTAAGGCCTCCCTCGGTGGGGCGGCGAAAAACTTCCCGGTAGATGGTTTCCAGGCGGAGTTGAAGGGTGAGCTTTCGGTTACTTTTGAACCGGACTATGTGACCTTAGCCCAATTGGCGCTGGAATGCCCCGCTACTTGGGTGTTAGCGTTGGCCGCGGGTGGTGCCGCGCTCGTCTATTTCTCCTTCAAAGATTATGACCGGCGGGCCAAGCTGTTCCAAGGGGTTAAGGCGAAGGCTAATTCTTTGGCTAAAGCGGGTGCCACCTATGCCTCGGCCGTTACTGGCAAGACAGCACCTCCCAGTGGAAGTATCGAAAAGGAAGCCTTTAGCAAAGGACGGGCGGACCTGGCTAAGGTGTTGGCCGATGCTGGTATTTCCGAAGATGAATTTAAGGATTTGTTGAAAGATCAGAAGTTGGAGAATGACTTCTTTACCAAGGCATCAAGTGATTATGTCAATCAGGCCTTGGGGACATTTGAAGGCAAAGTTCGTGATGAGATCAAGGCGTGGCATAGTGAACATTATGTCCAATCCTTCTTTGCCGGTGTGTATGCGGCGGATGATATTGCTACCGCAGAAGCAATTATTGATGAGGCTAAAGCAAGTGGTGGCCAGCCGACCATGGGATAAATTCAGGTGGAAGGATGAAATCTGGGGTAAAACAGGGTAAACATCAAGAAAAAACTGCCGTTAATAAACGGGTTTTGCCCTCGCGCCCAACGGATGGGTTTACCGCTGTGCCTGCCCCCCAGTTGCCCGCATTGGCGAATTACCCGACAACGCGGCCGCAACGCCAGGCGCAGGTGTTGCAAATGCAAAAACAACAGGGCAACCGTTCTGTCCAGCGCACCCTGGCCCATCTACAACGCACAGATGGGGAAGAAGAAGCCGCGGCCGCGCCTCGGGTCTTGAATGCCGGGGGCATTAATATTCACGAACAAGTACCCGGTTATGGCCTGATACCCACGCTCCAACGTGCCCCTACCCCGGCCAAACCGGCGGAAAAAGTGAAGTCTCACGTTAAACTTAAATCAAATTCGCCGCAAATGCAGGCGTTGCCCGCGGCCGCAATTGGAGCCGCGCATGGTCGCCCCGATGCGGTAGGTTGGACAACCCCCCAGTGGGATGTGGCCGTCTCTTATGCCGATGAACAAAATGTCCATGTGGCCGTGACGCTCGATTTTCGGGTGGAATTGCCCATAGATTATGATGCGGATGCGGCCGCGGTTGTTATTGACCATGAATTGGGCCATGTACGTATTGCCGAGCGTAAAGCGCAAACCCACATGGTAGATGAAGTCAACGCCGAGTTTCAGAAGTTGGACAAAGTGGAAAGCGAATCCCAGATTCAAACCATTTTGAATGGGGCCTCTGCCAAACTAAAAGAGGCCGAAAAACAGGCCTCAACCCAATACGATAACACCGATTATGCTCGAATGGTTGAAGCCTACCAGGGCGTGCGTAAATCATTGGCTGAATTAGCGTCTAAATCGGCCGCTATTGCCCAGGTAGCCGACTCCTTGCGTAGCGTCAATAATCGGCTGTTATTAAGCCTGCGTAGTTACGATTTCGGTACTATCCAGAGTCTGTCAGATGCCGCGATTGCCGCTCGTGGGGGGTTGAGTGCTCAGGAATTGGCTCGTCTGCAATACAACAAAGAGTTTAAAGGGCTGGTAGGCACTTGCCAGAGCCGTATTCAGGCTACTCGCCAGACTGATTTGATGTTGGGCGTGGACCCGGAGAATATTCCAGATGATGTCAAAGCCAAACTGACAGCGTTGGAAGGGACACTGGGTGGTTTTACTTTCTCACCCACAGGGGCCACGGCCGGTTATTAAGGGGGTCGTCTATGCGTTACCGGCGGAGTCGGCGTAAACATGGAGATAAAGATGCTGTGAGTGCAGGCATGATGTCATCGCGGCCGCAACACAACTCCTCTTCTGCCAGCTTGCACCGCCTACCCTATACGGCCCCTGCCTCTACCACCAACCGTGCCCAACGTCAGGCTACCATGCTCCAACTCCAACAGCAACACGGCAACGCCTGGGTACAACGCCACCTGGCCGATGGCTCTCTACAGCGAGAGGAAACAAAGCCCGAGGAAAAGAAGAGTAATGTCGCCAGTGATAAAAATGACAACGGCAGTTTTAATCTGGGCCAATGGGTCAGTGGCAAAGTTTATGATTTGCTGAAAAAGGAGCTGGGGGATGAAAAGCTCAAGGCGTACAGCCAACAAATTGCGGGTAAAGCCACGGAGTTGCTTTTGGCGCAGGTGAAAGGGGCGACCGGGGAGCAGGACATCATCGAAAAGGCACGCATGAAAGAGATCGCGGCCGCGCTCAGCCAGGATGTCGGGCAGGTCGTGCAAAGTATCTTCCAGTCACCGCAGGGCAAATCTTTGCGTGAAGCTCTGATGCGCGAGATCAAACAGGACCCGGGCCTGGCTATTGTGATGGTATTGTTGGGGCTTGCGGCCGCGGTCGCCGCCAATGCCGATATTCCTAAATTAGATGAAACCTTTAAACTGGGGGCCGGTTTTAGTGCCACCGGCAAAGCAGATCTGGGCAAATTCCGGGAAATTGTGGCCAAACAGGTTCAGGTAGGGCTGAACTTCACGAGCGAATATTTCCGGGCCGGTGTTCAAGGCAGTTACGCTGGTGAAGGGGAACAACAAGGCTTCGCCGCTGGTGCCGAAGCCGGTGTGGGGTCAAAAGAAGTTGAATTTAAGACCGATTTCAACATTTTCCAAAATGGGGAATTTAAACTCCATGCCCAAAATGCGCTGGATTTCAAGAAATTTGGCCTGACCGCCGGAGCTTCTTTCAGCAATATCAAGGGCTGGAAAGGAATTGGCGAGTTTCGCCTGGGTGAAAAAACCCACTACCTATCAACCAAAGTGGAAGTGGCCGGTGATGGCAAAGTCGGTCTCTTCTTTGAGCATAAGTTCGTTCGTGATCTGTCCCTTCTCTCTAACTCCCTGAAACTAGAAGGGAACAAAGCTACGATGGTCAACGAAGCTCAACTCAAAAATTTGTTTGGCGTGGAAGGGTTTAATGTCGGAGCCAATCTGGTGTCTGATCTGACTCACCGCTCCATTCAAGAGTTAGGGTTAAAGGCCGACCTGAAACTACTGGGTGATCCCAAAGATGCCAGCCAGCCCACCCTCTTCCTGCGTTTTGATACTGCCTATACTGCCGGTAAAGATGGTCAAAAAGATGCGGCGACTGGGTTCCTCTTCCTGCGTGGGCAGTTCTAAATGAGCTACACACCCATCAGTTCCCCCCCCTGAAAAAAGCATTTGCCTGGTCATGGTAAGAAAACCAATCTAAGGGTTGGCTCGGAATGATCCGACCAACGGGCAACTACTAAGCCTGTTGCCTGAGTTTGTCGAAGGCAAACCGGGTTTCGACAAGCTCAGCCCCCGAGCGGCTTAGTCGTTACGCCAACGGGCATAATCTGACATTTTTTCGCCGTGTCGCTTTATTGCCGCGTTGGGTTTATCCGAGGCCACCCCCACCCCTGGGGCGGGGTTAGGGGTGGGAGAAACCATATTACCTGACTATTTTTTTAAACAACAAGTGGACGATTGTAATCGTTCAGTCTTCCGAAGGTCTGTACCACTGGTAAATACCTTTACGGAAACCTTCGGAAGGTTCATTCTCTCAGGGAACTGAACGCTTACGGACGATTTAAGAAATCGTCCTACAAATGGACAATTTACCACATTGTCCTACAAAATTTCATCCGTCATGGTGTGACACAAGCCTGGGGGAAACCTCTGTGAAGAAGGAATAAAAAGACGAAACCGCTGTATTGCCTGATACAATCAAAATTGTTTTAGCGTTTATGATCGTAAATGGAATGGTGTGTGCGTTGTTTGAGCGGCGGAACAGCAAAAATTCGTTCCGATGACGTAAAGGTAGTGAGAAATGACCAACATGGTAGGACAACAAATTGACAATTATCGGCTGGATGCGCTGTTAGGTGAAGGGGGCATGGGGGCCGTTTACCGCGCTCTTGATGTGAATCTGAACCGTTCGGTGGCTCTCAAAGTGATGCATGGACAACTGGCCCGGCAACCAGAATTCCAAAAACGATTTATGCAGGAAGCGCAAGCGGCCGCGCGTCTAAATCATCCCTCTATTGTCAATATTTTCCACTTTGGGGCACGGCCTGACTTTCTCTATATGGTGATGGAGTTTGTGCCAGGGATGAGTCTGGGAGCCACCATTCGTCGCCTGCAACAGTCTGGGCAGGTTATCGAAATCCGCGAAACCCTGGCTATTCTGGCTCAGGTAGCCGAGGCCCTCGGTTATGCCCATCGGCAGGGCATTGTGCACCGCGACATCAAACCCGACAATATTCTCTTGCGTAAGCTAGAGCAACCAGATCGTCCTGGTGAACCCCCTTTACGGGCCATTGTTACCGATTTTGGGTTGGCGAAACTTATGGAGGGAGGGGTGCACACGGCAACGGGTACATTTATGGGCACCTTACCCTACATGTCCCCGGAGCAATGCCTGGGCAAAGATCTGGATGGTCGCTCTGATCTTTATTCGCTTGGGGTTATGATGTACCAGCTTACCACCGGGCAATTGCCCTTTGATATTAAGTCACCGACGGATGCGGTGATGAAACACATGCGCGAAGTGCCCCCAGAACCGCGTGTCCTTAAGCCCGGTCTGCCTGTGGCGGTGGAAGCGGTTGTTAAAAAGGCCATTGCTAAACAACCAACGGATCGTTTTGCTACCGGTGAGGAGATGGCTAAAGCGATGCGTCTGTCGGCTGGTCAACTGACTGCCGCTGATGTGACTACTTTTTCTGCCCCCCAGGCTACGCTGAGTTTGGTGACGCAACTGGTATCTGATAAATCACCAGTTCAGCCCAGCCATTTCGATACCAATTTGACGGCTTTACCGTATGAAGCCCAATTGATCATCGCTCAACAGGGTGTTGATCCGCGCACTACGCCGTTGGATAAACATAGCCTGACGTTGGGGCGGGGGGCTGATAATGATTTGACGTTGAACGGAGAGGGGGTTTCCCGTCACCATGCCCGGATTGAGCGCACGAGTACGGGTTGGCAGGTGGTGGATTTAGGTAGTACGAATGGTACGTATTTGACGGGGGGGAAACTTCTGCCCAATGTGCCCCATGTGTGGGAAGCCGGTCAGGTATTGCGTGTTGGCCCATTCCATTTACGCTGGCGGCCCGCGGCCGCGCCCCAAATTTCTCCTTCCTTTGCCCCTACTTACCATCCTACCGCCGTGCAATCTTCGCCCCCGGGTAGCACTCAGGTTCTCAGCACCAGTGGTCAGCTCAGTGTAGTCCTAAACCCCACCCTGGCCGAGGTTGCCCCAGGTGAGCGGATCATGGTTCAGGTGGATTTGTTTAACCAGGGTACAGCGGTAGACCATTTTCGCATCCAGGTGGATGATATTCCGAAAGAGTGGGTGACAATTCCTCAAGATACGTTGCAACTGATGCCTGGCACACGCGGGGCGCTAACTTTTAGCCTGCAACCGCCACGAACAGAAGAGACTAAAGCTGGCCCCCACCCTTACCGTCTGCGGGTTGTCTCAACATTGAATACGAATGAAGCGGCTTCTGTAACCGGACGGCTGGTGGTTAAGCCGTTTGTGGATTTTTATGTGGATATGCGTCCCACCCAACTGGTTAATGGGCAGAAGGCTCGTCTGTTGGTTAAGAATCAGGGGAATGCACCGGCGGAATACCGGATCAGCGGCCGCGATGCTGGTGAAGCTATTCGTTATAGTTTACAGCCAGATCGCCTGGCGGCGACACCCGGCGAACGAGTTGTTACTGAGGTGACTCTTTCTGCCAAACAACGCCCCTTCATCGGTAGCCGCCAGATGTTGCCTTTCAGTCTGGTTATTCGCACGGCGACGGAGGAACAAAAGAATATTAATGGGCAGTTGACGGTATTGCCGCGTCTGCCGATGTGGGTTATTCCTTTGTTGGGGTTGATGCTACTGTTGTTGTGTGTCGCGGCCGCGGCCGCATTGACGGCGCTTAATAGCAGTAATCGTAATGCTACGGCAACCCGAGTAGCCCAATTAACTCTGGAAGCCGCACAGATTGCCCAAAATGAACAGGTAGCCCAGAGTACCGCCCAGGCGGCCACGGCCACGGCGGATGCGGCCGCGTTAGCCGGTGACAATGATGGTGATGGCCTTAGCAACAGTGATGAGACTGTGGCCGGTACTGATCGCAACAACCCGGATACGGATGGAGATGGCCTTTCCGATGGGCAAGAGATTAACCAATTTGGGACATCACCCAAGAATCAAGATTCCGATGGTGATACCCTGACCGATGGCGACGAAGTCAATACGCATCACACATCCCCTACCAATGCCGATACTGATAACGATAATGTTGCTGATGGGGTAGAAATCAATTTAGGCACAGACCCCAAACTACCACCGGTCGCGACTGTCCCCCCCACCGCATCACCTACAGAAGCCCCAACCCATGCCGCGACAGCTACAGCAACGCCTACAACCGTTACGCTTACCCCTACGGCAACCCCTACAACCTTTCCCGCCGGTTACTGGCATGGCTCTTGGGAGAGTGAGTGTGAATATCTTATTTGCGGCCGCCTACAACTCCTCCATGATGCCACCCAAAACACCGTAACCGGCTCCTTTGCTGAGGGTGCGGGAATATTAGTTGGCATTTATGAGAATAATTGGCTCCACGGAACCTGGTCTGCCAGTGGGCAAAGTGGCTCATTTGATTTTTGGATTGCCCCCGATGGTCTTAGCTGGTATGGCAATTGGAACAAAAGCTACGATTGGTGCGGCTATCGTGAGGGTGGCGTAGCGCCCGTACCTTGTGGGGTGGCTACCTGGTATGGCGAATGGGACACAGAATGTTCTACCTCTGGTTGTGCCTTGATGACGCTAGAGCAAAACGGGGAATTTGTGGAAGGTGCGTATGCTGATGGAGCCGGAACATTATCCGGTACGGTTGCCGGTACTGTGCTGACCGGTAACTGGGTTCGCACCAATAATTCTGGTTCAGTGAAATTTTTTATGCAGGATGAAGGGGTGCAATTTAATGGGAACTGGAATGACGATTTCCCCTGGTGTGGACATCGGCAAGGAGCGTCAGATCCTGATCCCTGTTATGCCCAATCAGTCACTGTGTTTTTTCCGCCCCTTATTCTCGTCACATTGCAACCTATTTTGCCCATCATCCCTCTACCCACCGCAACACCTTAAAAGTAATGGGATGGTTGAAGATGGGTGTTCTTTGAGCACGTTATACCCCTCACGGTCATTATTGGTGGCTCGGTCAGGAGACTGGTCACAGCGTAAAAGCGCCATAATTGACCGTGAACAGTATAACCATGCCCTGGGGATAAACAGCCTGATTGTTGATCAAAATATTAATTGGGTAATGAGTTGATTCGCCCATCCCCCTGCGCTTTCCGGCGGGAAGGGGGAAACACCAGGCACATGAGAAAGTTCCCCACCCCTGGGGGTGGGGTTAGGGGTGGGGGAAACCTATTACCTGACTATTTTGGCTTTTTGGGAATTCAGGGGGTTGACAGCAGATGTACGGGCTGGCCTTGTGCCTGCCCGGTGTGGGGCAACCACAAGGGTTGCCCGTACCCCACGAAATCCCCAAGACCCACTATTTTTTTAAACAACAAGAGCGTGGAACGAGCACCTATTGCTGGATCCGGGCCAAACTCCTTCGGCAATAATTATTCAGGCAGGATACAATAATGAAACTTCACAGGTGGGGCACGGCTCTGCCTGAGCTTGTCGAAGGCGGGGCGGGGCTTCGACAAGTTCAGCCCTCGAGGACGTGTATTGTTATAAAATTTGTATTACACAACTTTGGGAAGTAGTTATGAACACAAATACGCGCTCAGGACAAAAACAAGGTATCGTTATAGTAGTGGTGATGATCATAGTTTGTCTTTGCCTGGTCTGTGTTGTGGCTGGGCTTTATGTGTATTTGGGGCCTGGTTTGCCGGTGGATTTTGAGAATGGGGGTGTGACGGCACTGCCCCCCGAGATTTCCGAAGGTATGACGCCGGTGATCGCCGTTAGTGTGGCCGTTACGCCTACTGTTACCGTACAACCTACCCTGACTAGCCCCGCGGCCGCGACCATTGCTGTTGTTACTCCCTTACCAGCTTCACCTATTGCGGCCGAAAATGTAGCCACACCCTCCCCATCCTTTGGTGAAGAGCCTACTCTTTTCCCCACCGCCACCCCTGAACCCACGACCAGTAGTGGGGGGAGTGGTGTTCCGGCTCCCCGGTTACTTAACCATACCAATTGTGAGGGTAGTATCAGCACCTTTGATCGGGGAAATCGGATTGAATTTCGCTGGACATGGACGCAACGGGTAAATGCCGAGGGGAACTATTATCTGGAAGTACGGATTGGGCCGCGTGGGGCCAGTACCCTTGCCAGCACTGGTCGCATTGGCAATGAAGCGTTACTTGATCCGGCCCAAAACATCTGGAAAGTGGAGATAGCCGTCTCTTCTTTTTATCGTGATACCGCCAATGATTATGAATGGCAGGTGGCGTATATGAATAACAACCAACGCACCGTCATAGCTTCGGGGCGAGGTTGTTTTAACATTCGTTAGTGAAATCGTTCGCGATTAACTTAGGATTGACGATTAGATAAGTTGGGTCTTGGGGATTTTGTGGGGTACGGGCAACCCTTGTGGTTGCCCCACACTGGGCAGGCACAAGGCCAGCCCCTACAGTTGATGTCAACCCCCTGAATTCCCAAAGAGCCAATAAATTGAACAGTTGCTGTGATCGGTCTCCTGACCGCGCCACCCAGGTTAATTTTGGACGATTATTTAATGGGCGTAATGGGTGATCTGAACGGGCTAGAGGCCCTTTTTTACTGGCTGGCTGAACGATTACATGACGCGGCCGCGTGGCCTATTAACCTGGTGCGGGATTTACCGCGCCGGGTGGGCCGTTTGTTGCGTTTAGCCCTCTCTGGGCTGAAGGGTTTGCCTCACCTGTTGGTTGAATTAGGGCAAAAAAAGCCAAATGGCTGGGCCACCTGGAGCAAACAGTGGGGACGAGCCTTTGTTTTTGGGACGCATCAGTTATTGTGTTACCTGTTTGACCTGATAGGGGGACCGGAACTGGCCCAGTTTTTCATGCATCTGGTGATGCCCACGACATCCCTTACGGTAACGGAGATGGGCGCTGTAGCCCAGGTATTAGGCCCTGTGGCGTTGCGTTTTGGGGAAGTGCGGGTGGCGCAAGGGGGGATACTGCCGTTCATTTTTCGCAGGAACGGGGCACGGGCGTTTGCTTTGTGGCACACCATTCATTTGCCAGCACGCGGCCGCGAAGATCTCTCCCTCATCGTCCATGAAGTCACCCACATCTACCAATACGAACAAATTGGTTCCATCTACATTGGCGAAGCCCTACACGCCCAGTGGACTTTAGGCCGTGGGGCATATCATTATGGTGGAGCCGAAGGGTTACGACAGGCACACCATAGCGGCAAACCATACAAAGCCTACACCCGTGAACAACAAGCCCAAATCGCCCAAGATTATTACCTGCTCTCTTGCCGCCAGGATAACCAGACCCAACATTACACCCCCTATATCCAGGCCTTACAAAAGGGGCAATTTTGAGCTACAATGAGCCGTATTCATCCCCGATCCGTGCTTTTATCTGTTTATAACTATCTTCTAAACCAATACCCATGCACAAGGAGTTCAAAGTGGCTGAATATATCATCCGCTTAACCATTGAAGGGCCAGAGGGCGTACAAAAACTTGTTGTTCCACCTGGGGTAATGACAATGGGACGACAGCCTGGGAATGAGATTCACCTGAACCACCAGATGGTTTCCCGGCAACATGCCCGTCTCGAAAATAAGCTGAGAGGTTGCACCCTCATGGATCTGGGCAGTGCCAACGGGACTATCTTGAATAATGAGCGGTTGACCGAAAATATACCTTATCCATTAACGGATCAGGCCGTTATTCAAATTGGCCCCTTTACCCTGCTCTACGAACAAACACCCATCGTTGTCATTAGTGCCGAGCCAATCGCTCCCGTTCAACCCGTAGAACCGGATATACCAGCCAATGTTCCCCCAGAGCGGGTTCCTGCTGTGGGTCACGCGGTACAACCCCCTGGTCATTCTGATAATGGAGATAGTCCTCAATCTATGCCCCCACAACGACCACCCCGCCCTGTGGCTCCCGATTATTCCACCTTGCCCCCAGGTATGTCGCCACAAAGCGACCGTTATCTGCAATATTTGCCAGGGATTTATCAGAACGAATTCATGGGGCGGCTGTTAGGTATGCTGGAAGCCATTATGGCACCTATTGAATGGAATATAGACAACTTCGACCTTTACCTGGATCCCAAAACCGCTCCCCCTGAATTTCTTCCCTGGTTAGAAAGCTGGTTTGGTTTGCCCTTTGATTCCACCTGGAGCAATGAACAAAAGCGAATGCTCATTCAGGAGGCCAGTCACATTTATGCCCGCCGGGGTACCCATTGGTCATTGAGTCGAGTGTTAGAGATTTACACAGGTGTTAAGCCAGAAATAGACGACAAAGATGAGAGCCTGACCGATTTTTCTTTTTCCGTTAAGATTCCTCTGGATGAGCGCCAAGTGAAACGAGAATTGGTGGAAAATTTGATTAACACCTACAAACCCGCCCATACGCAATACACACTATCATTTACCGGGTAACCAGTCCATTTATTCCTTACGAATTAACACGAAAATCGCCCCTCTCATACGAAAATAGCTACAGATGAAGGCAACATGGTAAGCGTTCAGTTACCCCGCCCGGCGGTTTGACCGCCGGGCTAAACCTACGGAGCTTTGCGGGCTAAAAGCCCAGGCCAGCGGCCTTTGTAACCATAGCCCGGTCGTTTTGTTCATTAAATTTTGGGTCTTCGGGATTTCGTAGGGTACGGGCAACCCTTGTGGTTGCCCCACACTGGGCAGGCACAAGGCCAGTCCGTACATATGGTGTCAACCCCCTGAATTCCCAAAGAGCCTAAATTTTTAATCGGGTAACGCCTTCATTGACCCCATCCCCCCTGCCGATTCCCGAGGGAAGGGGGGAATTCCCATGGGGCATTTTTCGGGGCATTCGCCCCGAAAAATGCCCCTTAGAAAAGTTCCCCGCCCCTGGGGGCGGGGTTAGGGGTGGGGGGGATTCCATTACCTGATTAATTTTTTAAACGACAATACGACCGTGCGGGTCTGGCGAATGAATAGTTATGACTGAACGCTTACGCAACATGGATCGAAACGAACACAGATGGGGATGAAAATGGTGGCGTTATTTTCATTCATCTTGGTGTGCGTTCCGTCCATGGAGAATTAAATTAGGACTTACGGGGTTGCTCGAGCCGGTCTCCTGACCGTGCTCGCTGTGGCTCGGTGGGGACACCGTCCACAGCGCGTAAGTCCTAAAATAACTTGTTCGCTGAGAGTGGCGCGGTCAGGAGACCGGCCACAGCAAACGCAAAAGTTATTTGCGGGTGAACCCTAAGCTATTGTTAGCCTGATTTAGCCTATTTTTAGCGGCAAAACGCCACCTCCCAGAGGTGGCGTTTTTTGTTTGGGATGGGTCTTGCTTTTACCCGGCAGATGCCGGAGTTGGCACTTTAGGCCTGGTAAAAGATACGCGAAGGGATCGTTAAATTTACGCAAAATTTGATTGTCACTGGCTTTTTTGACCGTAAACTGAACGATGAATGACTGTGTGCAAAGTAGTTGGCGATTTTTCGCTTGCCTCAGTCTCTGAGAGGGATGCAAAGTCCCTCTGGAAAAGTTGAACTTCTTGGTAACTACAACCGGTAGATTTTCTGTGGTCGGGGCAAAGGTGCGCCGGGCCAATGAGTAAACTATGACTGATTGGACTGATAAGGAATTGGGGGGGTACCGGCTGGAACAACGGCTGGGGCAGGGGGGGGTAACGGCTGTTTACGCGGCCGCATCCCTAAAAACCGAACAACCGGTACTGGTCAAGGTACTCCAGCCTGAAGTAAAAGTTAATGAGGCGCGGTTGATAGCCTGGGGAAAGGCCGCCACCATCCGGCAACACCCCCATCTGGTGCCCATTTTGGCGGTGGGGTGGCAAGAAAAAACCGGCTACTGGGTGCGGCCGCGTCTCAAGGGCGTTTCTTTGGCGACGGTATTGGAACGGTTAGCCGTAGAACGGCTTCGTTTGGCGTTGCCTGATAGCTTACGCCTGTGCCAACAGGTCGCGGCCGCGTTAGATTACCTGCACCATCAGGGTGAGGTTCATGGCAGTTTACATCCGGCCAATATCTGGCTGGAACCCCGTCCCCAAGATACAGCCTTTCCCTGGCGTGCCATTGTGCTTGATAGCGCTGTTTGGGCCTTGTTGGCTGGTCAACACCCGCATTTGTTAGAAGCCTTTCCCGCTCACTGGTCTTATGCCGCGCCCGAACAAACGGAAGGCTTTTCCCCTTCTCCGGCAACGGATTTGTATAGTTTAACAGCGATTTTGTATCAACTAGTAACCGGGCGACCTCCGTTTGCGGTGCATTCTTTGGCCGAAGCCCGTTTTGTACAACAACAGAGCACTGCCC
The DNA here is from genome assembly GCA_018004935.1 of Chloroflexota bacterium. Taxonomy (GTDB): domain Bacteria; phylum Chloroflexota; class Anaerolineae; order Promineifilales; family Promineifilaceae; genus Trichofilum. The sequence continues at coordinate 36,004 of JAGNBF010000027.1, forward strand.
CTTCGCCGCACACCTTGCGCCCCGACCTGCCTCTACGGATTGAGGCAATTATTCGCCGGGGGTTGAGTAAACAGCCAGAACGTCGTTTGCAAACGGCTCATCATCTGCTCACCGCCTTGCAACAGGTTTTGGATGAGCCTACTTTGCCTGGTGGCGAACTTCTGGTGGAATGGTTGGTAGAAGATAAACAGGTTTTGCCCGTCCAAACCCCAGTTGCGGCGGAATTAGTGATTAGCCGGGTAGGGGAGCCGGAGCGGCTCATCTCGTTAGATAAGCCAGTGTTAACTGTGGGGCGGAGCCGGAAGAATGACATCTTTTTACCTGAAGATGGGGTGTCGCGGCGTCATGCGCGTGTGGAATGGTTGCGTAGTGGCTGGCATTTGGTGGACCTGGATAGCACGAATGGGGTGTATTTGGAGCATGAACGGTTGCGGCCGCGTGAACCCCATTTCTGGCCCGCGAATGAAGTGGCCCAGTTGGGTGGTTATGCTCTCCGCTGGCATCCCATTAACCCTGGAGATCATCATCTCCCCCTACCACCGCTACCACCGCCCCCGCCACAGATCGAAACGGTCTCCGCGGCCGCACGGTTCCGCCAGGTATTTGCTTTTGCTTTTGGTGATGCCACCGGGCAAGCGGAGGCGGTGGCCGTAGCGCCAGTAGGAGAACAAACGTGGGCGACCATGGTTTCTAACCGAGTACCTGATGTTATGGAGTTGCCCTTGGCTGTAGCTACAATGACGGAGTCGGTGCCAACGACCTTCGTTGATGTCGTGGCTGAGCCGGTAATAGAGCCAGAAACCCCTGCGGCCGCGGTGCCTTTCCCCCCACTCATTGAACCCATGACCCCGGTTTCCCCTTTGCCGGTACCCCTGGTGCGTCTGACCCTCATTCCCGTCGAAATCGAATTGACACCGGGACGAGAATCTTTTATTCAGGTTGTTGTGACGAACCAGGGACAACACCCGGAACGATTTTATATGCGGGTAGAGGGACTGCCGCCCGAATGGGTGAGTATTCCCGAAAACCAGCTTTACCTGGAAGCCGGTGCTCAGGATATTCTCCAAATCAACATTCTGAATACGCTGGAAAAAAACATTGAGCCGGGACAACGCACCTTTATCGTGCGTGTTTCCCCAGAAACGGCTCCAGACATCATCAGTGTGGTGACAGGTTATGTCAACATCAAAGAGAGTATTTCGTTTGCCACGGAGATGATGCCGATGGCGGTGTGGCCGGGGTCATCCTGTACGATTCACATTCGCAACCTGGGTAATGTCGAAACAACCTTCTCGTTATTGGCACGAGCGAACGATCTGGCCGATTCTTTATCTTTTACGGGGCAGGGGGAGCGCCTGGTATTGGCCCCAGGCCAGGAAGGTGACTTATCTTTGACGGTACAAATGAGCACGCGGCCGCTGATGGGCCGACAAAAAGCCATCCCTTTTCGGGTGCAGATTCGGGCCAGTCAGGGGGAAAGCCAGGTAAAAGTGGGGCAGATAAACATTACCCCCGTCATTCCCTGGTGGTGGTGGCTCGCCGGGGGGACGCTTTGCTTGTTGACGAGTCTGTTGGTTTTGCTTCTTCCGATATGAAGCCCGCCCGGTCGTTTTATGACCGGGCCAGGGTGACAAAGCCATTGGTCTGGCGTTTCGCCCGGTGGCTATACTTACCACGGTCATAAAATGACATTTTTTTGACGGCAACAGATTGGATAAGCCCAGGTGGAAGACTCGTCCCCCCTCAATCCCAGAGGGAAAGGGGAAACCCAACGGCGCGGTTTGGTGGGCGTCTGCCCCTCAAACCGCGCCGGAAATCGTTCCAGGGGTGGGGGTGGCCTCGGATATACCCGGCCTCCGACAGGCTCAGGCAACAGGTTTAGGAGTTACCTGAAAACAGGACAGTTGCAAAATATGAGCCAGGATAGTGGCGGGATCGCGGCCGCTACTGTCAATGAGAATCGCATCGGCGGCTGGGCGCAGGGGCGAATGTTCCCGACTACTGTCAATTTTGTCTCGTCGGATAACATCCGCCAGGATATTCTCATAGGCTATTGTGTCACCGGTGGCTTGTCGTTCTAACCAACGCCGCCGCGCCCGTTCTTCAGCCGAAGCGGAAATGTATAGTTTGAGGGGGGCGTGGGGTAAAACGACGGTACCAATATCACGGCCAACCATGACGACGCGGCCGCGATCTCCATAGGCCCGTTGTAGTTCCACCATTTGCCGCCTTACCCCTGGATACGCCGATACCTGAGAAACATGCCGGTCTACCGCCTGGGTCCGTAAATCGAGTGTAACATTACGCCCATTAATGTAGACGGTGTAATGGTAGCCTTCTTCATCCTCTTCTGTAGCATTCTCGATTCGAATATGGATCTTCTCCGTCAGGGCGACAATCTTTGTTTCGTTGGCGATATCTATACCTTGTTCTAGTGCGGCAAATGTGGTGGCGCGGTACATGGAACCGGTATCTAAAAAGAGATAGCCTAAATGGTCGGCCAACATTTTGCCGATGGTCGTCTTGCCCGAAGCCGCCGGGCCATCTATGGCAATTGCCGTAGGAAAGGTGTGATGCGTCAAGAAAAACTCCTTTTCATTCTTGTGAATAGCTCTGCCGCCAGGCTGGTTTTGTCCTCGTCCAGATGAACATGAGTACGTGCCCTCTGGTTAAGAAGCTATCGGGTCGTTTGTTCAAGGGCCTGAACTTCGTGTGGGGTGAGGTAACGCCATTGACCGGGATTTACGCCGGAGAGCACCAATGGCCCAATGCGCACGCGGATAAGTTGGCGAACTTCGTGCCCCAACGCGGCCGCGACGCGGCGAATTTGCCGTTTTTTCCCTTCTTTTAAGATAACCGTCAGCCACGTGGCTTCCAAGTGGCTCTTTTCCACCTGTACCACCGCCGGTGCGGTCATCTGATCATCCAATAAAACACCCTGCCGCCATTGGCTTAATGTCGCGGCCGCGGGCTGACCATTGACAAGCACCTTATATTCTTTCTCATGTTCATAGCGGGGGTGGGTCAGCCGGTTAGCCAGGGTTCCATCATTGGTGAGCAGGATCAGCCCTTCACTTTGTTTGTCGAGGCGGCCCACGGGGTACAGGTGGCCCGGCACATCCACCAAATCTCGTACCGTCTGGCGGCCCTCATCTAACTCATCTTCAGTTGAAGAGAGAACCCCCTTGGGTTTGTAAAGCATGATGTACAACCGTTTTTCGGGCTGGATGGTGCGGCCGCGTACTGTAATTTTATCGTTGCTGAGGTCGGCTTTTGTGCCCAGGGTGGCAACCTGGCCGTTTACCTGCACCACCCCAGCACGAATCAATTCTTCACAGGTACGGCGCGAACCAAAACCGGCCTGGGATAAGAGTTTCTGTAATCTTTCGGGCATAGTTATGTGGGTTATCCTGGGGCTTGTGCCTCTTCATCCTTCAACGGGGGCAACTCTGACAGGCTGGCGAGGCCAAAATGTTGGAGGAATTCTGGTGTGCTACCATACAGAATGGGGCGTCCGGGGGTTTCCTGCCGTCCTACTTCTTCTATCAACCCTTTGCTTAGTAGGGAACGGAGCGCTCCGTCTGAATTCACGCCACGAATGTCATCAATTTGCGGCCGCGTTACGGGTTGTAGATAGGCGACAACGGCCAGCGTTTCCAGAGCCGCCCGGCTGAGACGGGTGGTTACTTCCAGCCCCAGAAACCGTTCCACGGTGGCACTGGCTTCCGGGGCTGTGGTTAATTGCACGGCATCTCCTACCCATTGCACCCGCAGACCCCGCTTCTGATAAATATGCTCTAATTCGTGGATGAGACTCCGTGCGGCCGCGACAGTTACCTCTAGCGCAGTGGCCAGACGGGCTACGGCTACCGGCCCACTGGAGACAAAAAGAATCGCCTCCAGCAAGGCGAGGGGAGCAAGTTCAGGAGGGGTTGCGGCCGCGGGTTCATTCATTTCCAAAACATCCATCAAGGGTATAATCGCGCCTCATTGAGGCAAAACCAGCGGATTATACCCTGTCTGAAGGGAATCCGAAAAAGAAAATGATGTAACGACTAACCCTCTCGAAGGCTGAGCTTGTCGAAGCCCGTTTGCCTTCGACAAGCTCAGGCAACAGACTTAGTAATTACAAATGGAGTAAAGTAACGTATGAACCCCCTATTAGAAAAAGCTCTGGTGTATGCTCAGGCTAACCGTGAGGCCAGCCTGAACGAATTATTTGACCTGTTACGGATTCCCAGTGTAAGTACCCAACCGGAACGACAGGCAGATGTGAACGCGGCCGCGCATTTTGTGGCCGATTCCTTGCGTAAAGCAGGCCTGGAAAATGTGCAGGTCATTCCTACCCCCCTGCACCCCCTCGTTTATGGTGACTGGCTCCACGCCGGGCCAGATAAACCCACCCTGCTCATTTACGGCCATTATGATGTGCAACCTGCCGAACCCGTGGCCGCCTGGGATTCGCCTCCTTTCACCCCTACCATCCGGGAAAATTACCTGTATGCACGCGGCTCATCAGATGACAAAGGACAAACCCACCTCAATATAAAAGCCGTGGAAGCCTATTTGCAGGGCGCTGGTGCTCTGCCGCTGAATGTCAAATTTATTATCGAAGGGGAAGAGGAAATTGGTGGCCCCAGCCTGGAGAAATTTATCCCGGCCAACAAAGCCTTATTGCAAGCCGATGTCGCACTGGTCGCTGATACAGCCATGATAAGTCCTACCCAGCCGTCTATCGTCTATGGCTTGCGCGGACTGTGCGCCTTTTATCTGGATGTGACTGGCCCTGATCATGATTTACATTCTGGATCATATGGGGGGGCGGTCAATAATCCCATTAATGTGCTGTGTCACCTCATCAGCCGGTTGAAAGATGAACAGGGGCAGGTGTTGGTTCCTGGTTTCTATGACCGGGTGCGGCCGCTTGTTGCCGCAGAGCGGGCGTTGTTAGCCCAATACCCCCGTGATGCCGCTGTGGTCGAGACTGAGACCCATGCCCCCCAGGCCTGGGGCGAAGCGGAATTTACCGTTAATGAGCGCATCGGTGCACGGCCTACCCTGGATGTGAGTGGCATCATTGGTGGTTATACAGGAAATGGTCTAAAAAATATTATTCCCCAGGCTGTTCATGCCAAACTTTCTTTCCGGCTGGTGCCAGACCAGGACCCGGTGGAGATAGGGCAGTTGTTGCACAGTTATGTGAGCCAGATCGCCCCGCCCAGCGTGCGGGTAGAGGTGACAGTGCAAGGGGGTGCACCGGCCAGCGTCACCGATTTCACGATTCCGGCGATGCAAGCGGCGCGGCAGGCTTTAGCGCAAGTTTTTGGTCAGGAGCCAATTCTCATCCGCGAAGGGGGATCCATTCCGGTGGTGGGGTTATTCCAACAGCACCTCGGGGCGGAAACGATTATGATGGGATATGGTTTACCCGATGATCGCATCCATTCACCCAATGAGCGTTTTTATTTGCCCCATTATGGTAAAGGGATGGAGGCTACGATTCGTTTCCTGGCCGCGTATGGCCTGAGTTAAGGTAAGCCTGATGCTTTTTATACGAGTATATCCACGTTTTGTGGGAGACTTGACAGATTTTAGAAACCTGTCAGGTCTGTGCCCCACGATTTATGGATATACTCTTTTTATCCTGCCCAAGGTGACATCTCAATAAAGCGTGGTGGAGTTGGTTGAACCTGTCGCAACCAAGGCTTTCGACAAGCTCAGGCCTCGTTTTCCTAGGGCGATTGCATACTTGGATTTCCCCCACCCCTAACCCGCCCCCGGGGGTGGGGAACTTTTTAAGAGCCGTTTTTTGCGGGCATTCGCCCGCGAAAAACGGCTCAAATTGTTTTTTCCCTTCTTGCCGGGAATCGTTAGGGCGGTGGGTTCATTCAAAGGGCGTAATCTGGCATTTTTTCGCCTTGCCTTCGACAAGCTCAGGCAACGGGCTTAGTAAGTAGTTACATTTAATCAACAATTGCCCCATTTTGCCTGCTTTTATCGCCCACTCTTTACTTCCCCATCCCCCACGACATACGCGTAAGGCATGGCGTCGGTGTTGAAGTGCCAGCCTACCTGCCCCCGACTGTCAATGGCAATGAGGCCACCCTCGCCATGAACACGCTCTTCTAATACGCGAATGGCGGCTTCACAGGCGGCTCTGGCGGAGAGGCCATTGGCGACGAAATCACAAACTCGTTTGCTGATGAGTATTTTCATCAGCTTTTCGCCATAGCCAGTGGCCGAAACGCCTGCTGACCAGTTGTCGGCATAAGCCCCGGACCCTACGAGAGGGCTGTCGCCTACGCGGCCGGGTAATTTTTTGCGTGTGCCGCCGGTAGAGGTCGCGGCCGCGATGTTACCCCATTGATCGATGGCTACAGCCCCGACTGTGTCCCCCATCGCCCCTGGCTGAGTGAAGATAATCTCAGTTTCGTATAAGGGGTCGTCTTTTAGGGCACGGTAGCGGGCCAGTTCTTCTCCCACGAGTAAATCTTCCAGGGTACAACGGGGAAACCCAATGTGATCGGCAAAGGCGGAAGCACCCTCGGCGACGAGGAAGGTGTGTTCGGTGACGGTCATTACCTGGCGGGCCAGGCTGACGGGGTGTCTGACAAGCTGAATGGCGGCGATAGCACCCATATTGAGGGTAGCTCCATCCATGATTAGGGCATCCATTTCGATGTTGCCCTGGCTGTTGAGGTAACTCCCGCGCCCCGCATCTAGAGCGGGACAATCTTCTAACAGGCACACGGCGGCTTCGATGGCGTCCAGGGATGTACCCCCTTGTTGTAAGATGGCGTGACCGAGCGCGGCCGCGGAGTGGCATGCCTCGATTCCCATCTGTAACCGGTCACTGTGCAAATCCCAGGTTCCTGCCCCCCCATGAACAATAATGGCTGGTGTCATAAATGTATTCCTTTTGCTCTATTGACTGTTTTTGAGGTTCGACTTTTCAGAGTGTGAGTGAGAAGAAGACCAAAGGGGTCTTACTTGCCGCTTTCAAACCTTGCTGTGGCTGATCTCCTGACCGAGCCGCCCAACGTAATTTTGAGCGAACCCTAACTGTGTTTCTGCGCTATACGCTGGCGATAGTTACTGTAGTCAGGGATTACCCGGTTATAAGTGGAGGCCATTAGGGGTGAAGAGATGAGGAAATCAGCTGTGGCCCGGTTGGTGGCGATGGGGATATTCCACACGGCCGCCAGCCGGAGCAAGGCGCGTACATCCGGATCATGTGGTTGTGCTTCTAGTGGATCCCAAAAAAAGATAAGGCAATCTATCTCCCCCTCGGCAATTTTGGCTCCGATTTGTTGATCCCCCCCTAACGGCCCACTCAGGAGCTTATGGATGGACAACCCTAATTCCCGTTCCAAAAGGGAGCCAGTCGTGCCGGTAGCATAGAGTGTATGTTGTTTCAAACTGTCCTGATTATAGTGGCTCCATTGCAACATTTCATCTTTCATGTTGTCATGAGCCACCAAGGCGATCTTTTTTTGTTTGCTTAGGGGGATTATTTTTTCGGGCATAGGCTTCCTCAAAGGGGGGTAGATGATTGGATAAGCTCGAGAGTGAGGGGAACATGGGTACCTCCCTGTGCCTGTGTTCTCCCTGGTTTGCCCAGTCAGAATGGAGGGAGATTATACCTGTTTTGGGAACGTAGATACTTATCGCGGTTATAAAATACAGCAACTTTCAATTTGGTTTGCTCCTGGCGTTTGCCGTTTTTGTTTTCTCGAGAGGGTGAACAGTCTGGAAGGCTGTTCTACGGCTTGGGCCATTTTTTGAGCGTGCTTTTGGAGTCCAATGGTTTTAACCGTAGGCAAACTCTGTATGACGTTCAAATTGAGAGTGGTTGTGCCAGGATGGGGTTTCTATAGCTTTTAAGAAAAAGGGCATGGTTCAGGTCAACTTTACAAATTTGTAGGACGATTTGGTAAATCGTCTCGTGGGCGATTTACCAAATCGCCCTACAAAGTGTTAAGCACCGTTTGCCGACTTTTGAACCACGCCAGAAAAAGATTTTGGCTGTAGGGGCAACCCTTGTGGTTGCCCTCTTGGAAGGGGGCGGCACAAGGCCAGCCCCTACCCCAAATCATTATCTTGAGGTCTATAGCGTTGTCACTACTTTTTGTTTAAGATTAGACACTATGCATCCCATTTTGGCGCGGATAGGGCCATTTTTTCTGTATAGTTATACTGTGGTGATAGGATTAGGTATCGCGGCCGCGCTCTTGCCCCCTCTCTCCCGTTTGTCAGCTCACCCAACCCGGCGATTGGCCTGGCTAGATGGTTTTCTGATAGGCCTGATGGCGGGAATTCTGCTGGGACGGGTGGTTTTTGTGGCGGCAAATTGGCCTTATTACCAGGAAAACCCTGATGAAATGATAGCCTTGGGGCAGGGTGGTCTTAGTTATCATGGGGCACTTTTAGCGGGGTTAGGCGGTTTTATGGTCTGGCAATGGTGGCGCGGTTGGGCCATTGCCCCGCAATTGGATCTCCTGGCTCCCAGCCTGGTTTTATTGAGCGGTTTTGGTTGGTGGGCCTGTTACCTGGAAGGATGCGCCTTCGGTCAGATGACGGTGCTAGGCTGGCTGGCCGCTGATTTACCTGATAGCTATGGAGTTGAGGCGGTGCGTTACCAGACGCAACTTTTAGGGTTGGCCTGGAGTGGATTGACTTGGGTGGTGGTGTGGTGGTGCCGCGGCCGCAAACTCTCCCCCGGTCTGCTTTTCTGGCTAACGTTGGGCCTGCTCAGTTGCGGCCGCGTGCTCGTCAACACCTTACGGGATGATGCCATGCCTCTCTGGCACACGGTTCGTCTCGATACCCTGGCTGATGGTTTGCTGGTGTTACTGGCTCTGCTGGCAGGAGTGGCATCATTAAAATCCGCAAGCCCCCGTTTTCCCGGGAACTGAACGTTTTTATGAAATTTATGGCAAAACCTTGGAAACCTTATGAAACTAAAAGTCGGCCTTTCCCAAATGAATCCTAAACTCGGTGATGTCCAGGCCAATCTGGAGATGCATCTGCAAACGATTGCCCAGGCCGCTGACCAGGGAGTCGAGTTGCTTGTTTTCCCGGAGCTTTCGCTCACGGGTTATCGTCTGCATGATCTGGCTTACAATGTAGCCCTGCGCCCCAGTCAGCGCGACCCGGTGTTTGGTAAGTTATTGGATGCCAGCCGGGATGTTGACCTGGTGGTGGGATTTGTGGAGATGGATGAGCGGCAGAAGTTTCATATCGCGGCCGCGTACCTGTCCCATGGGGAGTTAGTACATTTGCATCGCAAAGTATACTTACCCACCTACGGCATGTTCGACGAAGGACGTTATTTTGCCTGGGGCGATGCGGTGCAGGCTTTTGATACACGCTTTGGCCGAATGGGCATCCTCATCTGCGAAGATTTCTGGCATCTAAGTCCGCCCTATTTACTTTGGTTAGATGGAGCGGATATTCTCATCTTGACCTCAGCTTCACCCGGGCGAGGTATCGCTACCGAGCAAAAAATTGGTAGTGCCAAATGGGTGGAGCATATTAACCAGGCATATGCCAGCATCTTCACCAATTTTGTCATTCACACCAATCGCACCGGCTTTGAAGATGGAGTCAGTTTCTGGGGCGGGGCCACCGTTTTCGATCCAGAAGGGAAACAGTTGGTGCAAGGGCCATATTATGAAGAGGCCCTCATTACCTGCAAACTGGATTTAAACCAACTTCGCCGCACCCGTATTCGCCTGCCCGTTTTGCGTGATGAACGGGTGGAGCTAACATTGCGGGAGCTAAGGCGGATCACCCAGAGGTGAATAATTAATCATTGAATTGTTGAATTGCTGAATTGTTAATGTGGGGAGATGTTGTTTGTTAACCCTTCACCCATTCACAAATTCACCGATTAATAATTTACTTCTTTTGTTGACAATCTCATCAACCACGAAGGAACTTATTTCATGCACATTGCTATTCGTACGGCATCTCTTAGTCAAAACACCCCAGAAGCATTGGCGCGTGCGGCCGCGCTCGGGTTTCGTCATGTCGAAGTGAATCTGCTTAACCATGAATTTGGCTACGGTTATAAACGCAAAGCCAATGTCCGCTTCTATCGCGAACTCAAGCGGCAAATAGACACGCTGGGGCTTTCCGTCTGGTCATTCTCCAGTGTGCCCCTTACCCAGGAGCAGATGTTCTTTGAACGTGCCCGCAAGGACATCCTCATGGGTGCGGCTGGCGCCGGGGGCATTCTTGACGCGAAAGTGTTCATGGTTAAACCCGCTGACATTTTCACTAGCGAGATCCATTTTGAAAGTTACCTGACTGAGAAAGTATCTCCCCCCATGACCGAAGGGTACGATGAAGCCTGGGTACAAACAGTGAACCGGCGCATGACCATGGCCTTGCTTAACTATGATCATTGGGTGGGTATTCCCTTGAGCAACAACGCCGAACGGATGAAAAAAATCGCGGTGGATCTGGGCATAGGCTGGGCGATGGATATACGCCGGGCGACGCATCGGGGCAGTATGGATGACTGGCTCAAACAGGTGGGCGACCGGCTGGCAGTAGCTTATGCTTACGATCTGGCGGCGGATGGGGAAACACCCTGCACCCCAACCGGCCCAGAGTGGGCATCGTGGGCGGAAAGCCTGAAACAGACCCGGCTCAAATGTGTAGTAATGCACGCTCACCCGGCCCAGAGTGATGAAGAAATTGTGCAGAGTCGAGATTATCTGCAAACACTGTTTGGTTAACTCTCTATCGGACAAAGTGGGCTATACTTGGCAGTATGTCTAGCTATCTGGAAACAATTCACACCAAACTGCGGCCGCAACCCGTCAACACCCCGGTCGTTCTTGACCTGTTCGCAGGTTGCGGCGGTATGGCTTTGGGTTTTGAAGCTCAGGGGTTTGCCACAGTCGGTTTCGAGAAAAATCCGGAGGCTTGTGCCACTTGGTAATGCGGTTCTCCCTCTTTTTGCTTACCATCTCACCTGAGCATGCTCCTCTCACTTTCCGGCAAAAACCAGAGGAAACCCAACAGCTTATCAACGAAGCCCTGCTTATTCTGAATGGTTTGGGACTCCCGCTTGCTGGTTTGACGCCGCGACGGCGGGAGCGTATAGCCCTGATGTTTCTAGCAGGAGGGTGGGTATGCCATCCACGATCAATTTGCCGTCATTATTTGCTCTTTCCAGACAAATGCATGGCAGGAGCAATTAGATCAGCAATTCTCAATTTGACCTGAACCTCCAAAAATGGAAAGGCCGCCCGGTCGTAAAACGGGCCGGGCTATCAGTACAAAAGCCGTTGGCCTGTTGTTTCAGCCCGTATGGCCTGGTACTGATAAGCCCGGCGGTCAACTGGGTGTAGCACAGCCTTTCCAGGCTGTGCGCTCTCTACACAGGCGGAGCCGGGCTTCGGTAAGTTCAGCCCTCAAGGATGTGTATCGTTCCTACCATTTTTGTTTTCACGAGAGGGCGAACAGCCTGAAAGGCTGTTCTACGGCTTGGGCCATTTTTCGAGCGTGCTTTTGGCGGGCAACGGTTTTAACCATTGGTTAAATTGAGAATTGCTGCAATTAGATTCTCTACTTCAGCCACATTTTTTAGCTGAAAAACTCGCAAGTAAGAGAGACATTTCTCAAACGACCGTACAATTGCCAGAGGGTGTGGTTCTAAGGTTCGGCCCTGGTGAGCATAATCTGTTACAAAAGGCTGTTATTGAACAGTTTTTGCCCAGGTTTGGGCACACTCACCCGACACTGTTCAGCGTTTATTGTTTATGTGACTGCTTTTCCCAACCGGGCAACATTTCGCAAATTTATCGCGGAGATTGCCTGGGAGACGGAAGTATGGATTGCGGAAGAGCCGGATCATCTGATCCATTTTGACGGTGAAAAATTTCTTGGCCCTTATGCCAAAAGTTGAGAAAAATGAGCGATTTTAGTAAACAAGAAAATGAAAAAGATGAATTTGACGAATTGTTGCCGGAAGGCCACCGTTCTGGGTTTGTGGCGGTGGTGGGACGGCCCAATGTGGGCAAGAGTACTCTCATCAACCAGTTTATGCGCGAGAAGATTGCCATTGCCAGCCCGCGGCCGCAGACCACCCGCATTCGTCAACTGGGCATCATCACCGAACCCCACTACCAGATGATCTTCATGGACACCCCCGGCCTTATCGGCAAACCGCGCCACAAGCTGGACGAGTTCATGAAAGAGACCGCCCTGGATACCCTGGCCGATGCTGACATTATCCTCTGGCTGGTGGATGTGAGCGAGGCCCCCGGCGGTCTGGATCGAGACATCGCCGCCGAGTTAAAGCGGTTACCTCCCGAAACCAAAATCGTCCTGGTGCTGAACAAAAGTGATCTCCCTGACCCCATCACCGTTCCCAACAAGGCGGAGCCGTACAAGACCTTGCTCCCTGATGCCAGTTGGATCGTCATTTCGGCCCTGACGGGGCAGAACTGTGATGTTTTGTTAGACAAGTTGGCGGAAGGGTTGCCCTTGGGGCCACGTTACTACCCTGCCGACCAGGCCACCGACATGTTTGTGCGTGACATCGCCGGGGAGATGATTCGGGAGCAGATTTTCTTGCAACTGCGTGAAGAGATTCCCTATGGGACGGCGGTGCAAATTGACCAGTTTAAGGAACGGGAAGGGGGCGCTGTTTTTATCCAGGCCACCATTTTTGTGGAGCGGGATACGCACAAGAAAATCATCATTGGCCAAAAAGGAGAACAACTGCGACAAATCGGCGCGGCCGCACGTAAAGAAATTGAAACCCTGGTAGAGGGGGCCGTTTATCTTGATTTGTGGGTCAAGGTGGAACCAAAATGGCGGCAAAGCGAACGACAGTTACAACGGTTTGGTTATGCCCGACCCAAAGGGTAGGCTTAGAGAAACTCTGGGAACTCGTAGGAACTGAAACCAGTCTATGTGTATCGGACATAGGCTGGTTTTTTTTGTTTTGGGGGCGAATCCCCTCATCCCCGGCCCTTCTCCCCGGGGGGAGAAGGGCCGGGGATGAGGGTGTGCGAGATAAGTATCAGCTTAATGAGGAGAACATTTGCCCTGTTTTTGGGTTATCCCATGTGACAAGAGAGGTCAATCATTTGTCTAATGGGTGAGTTCGGAGTTTCGAGTTCAGAGTTTCGAGTTATTGTAGGCTGTTCACTGTTCACTGTTCACTGTTCACTGTTCACTGTTCACTGACTTGGGGTGAGGTGCAAGATGGTTGATGAGATGATGGATGAAAATATATCGCGGCGGGGTTTTTTGAAGGCAATGGTGGCGACGGCCGCGGCCGCAACTACGGTTGGTGTAGGGGCGGTATGGCTCAAAGGGAAAACACAGCCTGTTGTGACTACTATGCCTGTCGCGGCCGCTCCCCGGGTTATCAATCCGGTTGTCTATGATCCCACTGCCAATTCCGACCTGATGGCCCAACTTGTTGCCGCTCAGGCAGAAAATGTGCGCCTGCAAGCGGCTCTGGACGCGGCCGCACGGCAAATTAATGTGATTAATGGCGCAGATGGCAACAACGCGGCCGCGATCCAAAATCTACAACTTGAACTCAGTAACGCCAATGATCGAGCCGGAGTGTTGGCCGGACTCGTGGCCCTGTTTGATCAATTAGAAGGTGTAGACCTGAGCAATCTATTACAAAGTGGCCTCACCACTGTCGGCGAAGCCGTGACCGACCTCGTGGATGACATTCCCACCCTCGAAGAAGCTATCACCGCCGGGCAAATGGCTCTGCAAGAATTAGAAAATGATGTCCCACTCATCGAAAACGGGCGCACCTGGCTAGAAGAGCAGGTCAACCGGCTAGAAGGGTATTATCAGGGGGTGGAATCCTTTTTGCGTGAAGCAGTGGAAGCCGCCGGGAATTTCCTGGAGATGCTCAATCAATGGTTCCAAGATATTCTCAAATGGCTCCCCTTTGGTATGGGTGACAAAGCCGCCAACGTCATGAATGCGTTGACAACTCTTTTGCTGGAGACACCTAATACGATTTCTGGGGTACGCACGGCCGCCTTGCCCACGATGGATAACTGGTTTAAACGACAACCTGGACAGGAACTGCCCATTCACACCCGGCTGATCCAGCCCTTGCGTGACAATACTCTAGCGAAGGCAGGGCTTGTGGGAGGCAAAGCCAGCACCCTACAAACCAAACTCAATGAATCCCTCAACACCCCGGTGAATACGGCTTTGCTGGCCCGTCAAACCATTCGCGAACAGATTGCCGCCTATCGGCACCGCCATCAACTGTAATGGTGGGTGGTGCGGTTCACTATACTTACCACAGTCATAAAGGGACATGGCCGCAGATGGGGTAAGCCCAGGCCGTAGAACAGCCTGAAAGGCTGTTCACCCCCTCGAGAAAACAAAAAACGACAAACGCCAGGAGCAAACCCAATTGAGAATGGGCGTTTGAGCTATCTTCTCACTAAAATGCGGTGCTGTTGGTTGAGCCTGTCACAACCAACAGCCTTCGACAAGCTCAGGCCACGTTTTTCCCGAAATATTGAGAAGATACACATTCGAGTTTTTCTTCTACCTGGACGATGCCCGTCTGTAGGGTGAGGGCAAGGTGATGGTGCAGGGTGTGGCCGTTGTCGTAAAAAATGCGCGGCACACGGGCGGCATTGAGGTAATGAATACCGTCTACAATCCGATGCCAGGTACGGTTGGGGCGGTGTTTAATCGCGTGGTGCATGTGTCCGGCAATAACCGCGATAACCTGTTTCCCCTTTTGCCGGGCATAGACAATAGCCTGGCGTAAATCCTCGTCGCCAAAATCCCCCTCTTCCGCTAAAAAATCACACCCCCAGATGTCTGTGGCTTTGTCGCCTAACCCGGTAGGGCCGTTGTGGGCCAGGAAAATGAGTTGTGTGGTCGCGGCCGCGTCCACACAAGCCATTAACTTTTCCCCTGACTGGGCCAGAGAATACAGACCATACTGCCGCCCCAAGTACGGAGCACAACTAAAGTCAGAACCGCCCATAGCGTGCGGCCGCGCCGTAATTACCGTTATTGCTTCATCCCCCCGGGTGAACGGGTGAACCCCATACCCACCCCAAATCACCGGCCCTAGAGCCTGCCGCAACGCGTCTACCCGTTGTTCCTGCCCGTGTGAAGTCAACTGAATAACTGGTGACCAGTGGTTGATTTCGGCCAATAACTGCTGACCAGTGAGGGTATCATGGTTGCCGGGCATAAACAGGGTGGGTTTCTGCAATTGTGCCAGGAAATGAGCCGTTTTTAACCCCTCGTGCGGCCGCCAGTTACTTAAATCACCCACGCATAGAATCAGGTCATAAGCGGACTGATTGAAAAAAGTGACATCTTGTTGGTTGAAATGGAGGTGAACATCACCAATGATAGCGAGGTTAAACATAGACGTGTGCCGGAAAGTTGGTGCGTTGAATGTATACTGCCAATGGGCATAATCTGACATTTTTTCGCCCTGTCGCTTTATTGCTACATCAGGTATATCTGTGCCCCCGCCCCCAAACCGCGCCGGTAGGGTTTTTCCCTTCCCTCTGGGATCGCCGGGGGATGGGTCTTCAGCCTAAACCTGCCCAGGCTGTTACCGCCAACAAAATGTCATTTTATAACCATGGTAAGTATAACCAGTCAGTTGTGTCAATTCATCTATCAGGTAGAGCCATCGTTCTAAAATGAGAATGGCTGTTTTAGATCAGCAATTCTTAATTTGGTCTGAGTCGGCGAGGCCGCCCGGCCGTAAAACGGACCAGGCTATGGTTACGAAGGCCGTTGGCCTGCTCTTTTAGCCCGCCGGGTGGATTATCGGAACGTTTATTGTCTAAAATGAGAATGGCTGTTTCAGGTAAGTTGACTGGTGGAGAGGACAAAAACCTTTAAAAATTTGTCTTCTGTAAGGGAAATAGGGTTGATGGCTTCTGTGGCAAACTGGTTGCTAATGAGGTTATGAGTACTTTGCGAGATGAGAATGGTTTCGGTGGGCGCGGCGCGGCCTACATATTGGGCGGTCAGGACGGTTTCGCCACTGGTTTCATGCAAAGGGACAAAACCAGTATGCAACCCAAAACGAATTTTGTAATCGGGCATGCTGGTACGAATTTGGGCTGTCTTTTGCCGTAATTCTAATGCGGCCAGGATAGGGCGTGGAGCGGTTTCCGGTATACTGGTTGGCGTGTCGAAAGTGGCAATGAAGCCGTTTTCCGTACGATTGACAAGGTTTCCCCCGTGGGCCTCAATGGAGTCGGTGAACAACTTCCAGATGGGG
Source organism: Chloroflexota bacterium (assembly GCA_018004935.1). Taxonomy (GTDB): domain Bacteria; phylum Chloroflexota; class Anaerolineae; order Promineifilales; family Promineifilaceae; genus Trichofilum. Next base: position 52,277 of record JAGNBF010000027.1, read on the forward strand.
TGATCGGGCATGGCCTGTAAATATTTGTTGGTGTTGGCAACAAGGATGGTAACGAGTTTGCGTTTGGACGCGGCCGCAGATGCGGCCGCCTGCTCTAACCTTACCTGCAACTGTCCCTTCATCCGCTCCGCCAGTTCCATCCCCCGTAAACTGACCTTCTCCCACTGCGTTTCGATCACGGGTTTGGCCAGATCAATCCCTTTCTGCACTTCTGCCTGAATGTGCGTCAGATCCGGCATGGCGATGCGGCCAGGAGTAGAGGGGGCCTGGACAACTGTGGCATCCGGGTCAGTGGGGATACGAGGGGTGCTGAGAGGCATGGCGACAGTAGGTGCGGCCGCGATAACCTGTGCCGTCGGCATTTTCTGAGCCGTCAAATCGGCTAACATCTGATCGATACTCTGGTAGCGAGTGTCTGGGTTCTTTTCCAGACTTTTCAGAATGACAGCTTCTAACCAGGCGGGCAGGTGGGGGGCAATCGTACTAGGTGCAGGCGGGGCTTCGGTCACTTGTTTGACAATTAGCCCTACCTGAGTGTCCGATTGGAAGGGAAGTTCGCCCGTTGCCAGTTCGTAAAGCATGACGCCCAGGCTGTAAATATCGGTGCGAGCATCACCGGCCATGCCTTTGCATTGTTCTGGCGACATGTAGGCGGGTGTGCCCATCACTGTGCCTGTGGCGGTGAGCCGGTTGTCGGTGACAATCTTAGCCAGACCAAAATCGGTGAGGATAACGCGGCCGCGGTTATCTAACATCACATTTGCCGGTTTCACATCCCGATGAATCATTTCATGTTCATGAGCGTAAGCCAGAGCTTCCCCCACATCCTTGATAATGCGGATCACATCATCCTGATTGAACCGCTCATTACGGCTTTTCATCTGGCTGAGTCTACTGCTGAGCGTATCGCCATCAATAAATTCCATCACCATATAAGGACGGCCCTCGTCCACATCATAATCATACACCTGCACAATGTGCGGGTGGCGTAGCGCGGCTACGTTTTGGGCTTCCCGCTGGAAACGGGTAATAAATTCCGGGTCTTTGGCCAGATAGGGGTGAATAACTTTAATGGCGACATGCCGGTTTAGCGAAGGCTGGAACGCCTTGTACACCTCTGCCATGCCCCCGCCACCCAATGAAGTTAGAATGTCAAACTTGCCGATAGTCTGGCCGACGAGGTCAGTGGATTGGTTACTGGACTGTTTATGAGAGGGTGATTTACGCTTTGCCATAGCAGGGGTAACTATACCATTTTCCCGGTTGATTGGGGAGAGGGGGCATATACCCGCAATGCTCCATTTGGTTTGCTCCTGGCGTTTGCCGTTTTCTCGAGAAGGTGAACAGCCTAAAAGGTTGTTCTACGGCTTGGGCCAACTTTTGGCGGCCAACGGTTTTTGCGTTTTTCTACAAGAATACAGGCCGGGAATGGTTATCACGAAAGACCCATCTCTCTGCGATTCCAGCGAGAAGGAGAAAACCGTCACAACAACTGGAAACAGCAAGACCGCTACCGCCCCTTCCCAGCGAGAAGGGGGAAACCCCCTTCGTGTCATTTTTCGCGGGCGTCTGCCCGCGAAAAATGACACGAGAAAAAGTTCCCCGCCCCTGGGGCGGGATTAGGGTGGGGGTGGTCTCGGCTAAACCTGGCACGGCAATAAAGCAACACGGTGACAGGGTGAAAAGCGTAACCGTTCAGTTCAGAGACGATTTCAGGCCGTTTTGGTTACTTCAACGGATTTGGAAAGGAACGGAGTAAAGACAACCTCTGGAAAATCCGTTGATATAACCCGATTGAACGCTTACCGAAAAGCCGAACGATTTTAGCCGACGCCACCACATTTTATTGAGAAGATGCAAAAAATTTAATAATTTTGATAAATAATCAAAAATATTGTTGACAACAGCAAATAATTTGTGTATCCTGCACGGTGTAAGGAGCAAACAATGCGTAAACTCATCGAACAATGTCCGGCCTGTGGGGGTGAGATGATTGTCACCCAGCAAAGTTGTACCCGTTGCGAGACTGTGGTGTTGGGACGTTTTAAACCCGACATCTTCTCGCGACTTTCCCCCGAAAGTCTCAACTTTATCATCGTCTTTGTTAAAAACCGGGGCAACATTAAAGAGATGGAACGGGAGTTAGGCCTCTCCTATTGGACCATCCGCAACCGGCTAAATGAAGTGATTGCCGAATTGGGGTTTGAGACGCGGGCGGAAGACGCGGCCGCAACCCAACCCACCTTGCAACGGCAAGACATTTTGGCCCGGCTGGAAAGTGGCGAACTTACGGTAGAAGAAGCGACAGCCCGGCTGGAACAGTTACGCTTGAGTGCTTCGTAGCTCAATCGCGCGATTTATCCCTTTTAAGTAATCGTTCGTATTTAACTTAGCGGTTTGCTGTGGTCGGTCTCCTGACCGCGCCACCCAACTTAAGGTTTTCGGGATTTCGTGGGGTACGGGCAACCACAAGGGTTGCCCCTACAGATGGTGTCACCCCCTGAAATCCCGAAGACCCAAACCGATTTTTTCAACGCGGCCGCAAGGACGGTGGCTTCAACACGTCCGGTGGCCTCAGGAGCAAATGCGATGTTAGACCTCAAACAAGAACGCACTATGATTTTAGAAATGTTAGCCAAAGGAAAAATTTCGGCCGAAGAGGCGGGGCGGTTATTAGATGCCTTAGGCGGGTTGAAAGAAAAAGAGCCGGAAGCGGTCGCAGAATTTGCGGGTACGCCTTTTACCCCCTTGCACCCCCCATCCCCTCCCCAAGCTCCTATCCCCCCTGTACCTCCAGGGAGGCCAGGATTCTCCATCATGCCGCCACCGGTACGCGGCCGCAATCGGGACCGAGACCGGGATCATCGTAACCCCAAATTAGTATCAGACCGGTTTGCGGCCGCGATGGCTGAAGTTGGCCTTACTGACCTGGACGAAGACGAACTCTGGCAACTCCAAATTCACCACGTTCGCCCAGAATATATCCGCCAACTTCAGGCGGCCGGTTTAGACAAACTAGAAGTGGATGATGTGGTGCAATTTGCTATCCATCATGTCAAACCAGAACTCATTCGTTCCCTGCGTGACCTGGGGTTGAAGGAGTTCGACACAGATGATGTCGTGCAACTAGGCATTCATCACATCAAGCCGGAGATGGTGCAAACCCTGCTGAAAATGGGATTTACTGAATTAACTGTGTCAGACATTGTGCAACTGGGTATTCATAACATTCGCCCAGAAATGATCCTGGCTGTGCGGGAGGCGGGTCTCACCGACCTGAGCATTGATGACATCGTGCAACTCGGTATTCACAACGTGCGCCCAGAGATGGTACAAGAGATCCGCCAGATATGGCCACAGGCTACTTTAGACGACATTCTGGAGATGGGCATCCACAATGTGCGCCCCAAATTGATTCATGAACTGCGCGAAATGGGTTTTACCGAGATGACCGTAGATGATCTGGTGCAAATGTCTATTCATGGGGTAACGCGCAAATTTGTTGCCGCCATGCGGGAACTGAATCTGCCTGATCTGAACCTGGAAAACCTGGTGGAGATGCGTATTCATGGGGTATCACGCACCTATGCCCAGGACATGGCCGCCCTGAATCTGCCCGATTTCTCGGCTGAGCAACTGGTGGAGTTGCGCCTTCATGGCGTTTCTGGGGATTTTGCCCGGCAGGCGAAGGCCAAATTGGGGAAAGAACTGACCGCGGCCGCGCTCGTTGATTATCGTGTCTCTGGCGAATGGGGTTTTGAGGACGATGAGGAGGATGACGACGAAGAATAGGGGCTGGCCTTGTGCCTGCCCCGTGTGGGGTACAGGCAATCCTTGTGGTTGCCCGTACCCCAGGAAATCCTGAAGAACCCTTATTCTATAAGTAGCACCCACTCCGCCGTAATGGTTTCCCCCCCCACTTCCATACTGGCGGTCACGGTCAAGTTGCCCGTCTGACCAGCAGGGAGAGCCAGATCAAGTTCCCAATAGCCAAAATTATCTACGCCCACCGTTGTCAGGGGCAGGATAGCGATACCGCCCAGGGTAGCTGACAATTGCATACCACTTTCTGGCGCATTAACAGCCACCCCAAATAGAGTTGTGGTGGTTCCGGCGGTGTATTCAGCAAAAGTCGGGTTGCCCAGTTCAATGCGACCAGCACCCGTTTCCGCGGCCGCGAGCAGGACAATCGGTATTTGGGTCTGGCGCCAGTCTGGGGTATTCGGTGCACCAGTAGCCACAACCGCGCAAGCAGGCCCACTCAGGTCTGGGGGCAGAATGATAAACCCACGCCATTCGCCGCCACTGATGGTGAAACTTTGCGCGGCCGCGACCGTACCACAATTATCCGCCAGTATGGCGATGGTCAGCGTATCACTGATAACATCCAGGGCTGTCCCCTCAAAAAAGGCGGCATAACCCGCCACCAACGTAGCCCCTGCGGCGGGGCGCTCCAGACGCAGAATCGCCCCTTCAGAGTCTGTCCCAGGGAGTAAGGTAATATCCACCAACACGTTCTCACTGCCGGTGCTGGCTACCAGTCGGGCAATCCCTGTTACTGAGGGGGGTACAGCGAGGGTGGTTAACCAGGCTCCAGTGTTGGTATCTACCGAAGCGGTGCCTGTGACAAGAGTGGCCGTGCCTGCCTGGAGAGAAAGGTTTACTGACGCGGCCGCGGCCGGGTCAACCTGTCCACTGACTGTCAGATCTGTTTCTGCCGTTACCTCACTACCCCTGACTGGCTGGATGACAGTCAGAGGCACAATCACGGGTTCGGGCGTATGGGTGGGTTCTGGTTCCGTGGTGGCTGTGGCTTCTGGTTCTATAGTGGCTATAGGTGAAGGTGTTACTGTGGGGTTATTGGTAGCCGTGGGTTCGTCAGAAGGGGAAACAATGGGCGCGGTGGTAGCCGTGGGGGCCGGGAGGGTATTGGTTGCGGCCGCGATTTCTGTTGTGGTAGTTGGTGTTTCTGTGATCTCATTACCACAGGCCACGAGAATCAGCGTCAGGAATAGTAATAGGATTATGCGGTTCAAACGTTTCATGGACAACCTCGTTCAATTGGTTTGTAATCTTAGGATTTATAGGGTTGATCGAGCCGGGTTCCTGACCGTGCTCGGTGTGGTTCGGTGGGGACACCGGCCACAGCGCGTAAGTCCTAATCTGTTTGTCAGTATATACTTACCACGGTCCTAAAGTGACATTTTGTTTGCGGCCACTGCTGGGTAAGCCTGGACTGAAGTGAAGACCCATCCCCCTACAATTCCCAAAGAGAAGGGGGAAACCGCACCAGAAATATACTGGCAACGGGCACAACTTGAGGTTTTTTCGCCCTGTCGCCCTCTCGCTTTGTCGCCGCGTCGAGTATAGTTCCCCGCCCATGAGGGCGAGGTTAGGGGTGAGGGTCGCCTCGGATAAACGGATCATGAGACCGAGCACAAATACATGGCCCCATTCCCACCCTGATGATCAAGCGTATGGTGATGATTGAATGACCTAAACCACCACTCTCTAGGAAAACGTCAGATTATACCCTTTGGCAGTATAACATCAGCAATTCTCAATAGACATTATCAGCAATAGCATTTGGAAACCTTCCGAAGGTTTGTACCTTTGAGTAGTTAGTTGACATAAACCTTCGGAAGGTTATTACCGATAAACTGTAATTTAACCAACGGTTAAAATCGTTGGACTCCAGGAGCACGCTCGAAAAATGGCCAACCCGTAGAACAGCCTTTCAGGTTGTTCGCCCTCTCATGAAAACAAAAAATAGGCGCAACAATACATGTCCTCAAGGACTGAGCTTGCCGAAGCCCGGCTTTGCCTGTATAGAGAGCGCACAGCCTGGATGTGCTACGCCAGTTGACCGTCGGGCTATCAATACCAGGCCCTGCGGGCTAAAACCCCAGGCCAGCGGCCTTTGTAAAAACAGCCCGGTTGTTTTACGTCCGGGCGGGTCTGGCGGATGAATTTATATGAGCGTTCAGTTATCCCGGTTCGTAACGGTTCAGTCATGAAGTTGAACTTTTCTCTGGTAACTGACCCTCACCCCCAGCCCCTCTCCCCCTTTGGGAGAAGGGAGTTGGTTCCCTCGCCCTTTGTTCTTTAAATTTTTAATCGGGTAACGCCTTCATTGACCCCATTCCCCCTGCCGATTCCCGGGGGAAGGGGGGAATTCCCATGGGGCATTTTTCGGGGCATTCGCCCCGAAAAATGCCCCTTAGAAAAGTTTCCTGCCCCCGGGGGTGGGGTTAGGGGTGGGGGGGATTCCATTACCTGATTAATTTTTTAAACGACAATGGGGAGAGGGTTAGGGGGTGTATCGTTACAACGTTGGGAAGGCTGAACGGTTATCCCGGTTCTTTGGGGTTTTGTGGGGTACGGGCAACCCTTGTCGTTGCCTCACACGGGGCACAAGGCCAGCCCTTACATCTGGTGTCAACCCCCTGAATTCCCCAAAAACCGCTGACCTTATTGTGAACCCCTCATCATTTGGCGTAAAATACGAACACATGAGCGACCGTATATCCACATCCCCGTCTCCTTCTCCTGCCCTTTTTCGGATGGTGCAACCGCTCATGCGGCTGATCTGGGTAATGATCGCCATTCTGGTGATTATGGTAATGGCGGCCGCGTTGCCGGTTCGCCTGGAACAATTATTGACTGAGGCCGAGAATAATGCCGCCACCCTGGAGACCATTCAACTCTCGCCTACGTTGTACGCCTTTTACTTTCTCTTTGTAGATTACTTGCCGCCGTTGGTGTTTACTCTCATTGGGTTATTTCTCTTTACCAGCCACACTGACTCTCCCATGACGCTTTTCACTTCGACGATGCTTCTTAGTGTGGCGGTTACCTTTAGCCCTCTCGTGACACAGGCTCTGGTGATGGTGTTCCCTGGCTGGCAACTGGCTGTTTCTTTCTTGCAAGGAATGGGCGCGGCCGCGACCGTTACCTTCTTTTATGTTTTTCCCGATGGTTATTTCATCCCCCCCTGGACCCGTTGGGCATCGCTGTTCTGGTTGGTCTTGAGCCTGCTGTGGGGATTTGTTCCCAACGTCCCCCTAAACCCCTTCCATCACCCCGACTCTATGACCGTGCTTGTCTTAGGTTTGGGCGCCAGCTCCCTCATCTACGTTCAATTTTACCGTTACCAACAGGTCTCCACTCCCTTACAGCGGCAACAAACCAAATGGATTATCTTTGGCCTGACAATGGCTGTGTTAGGCTACACCATTTTTGCCGCCTTGCATCTGAATTTACCGATGGTGCAGGAATCGGCCACCGCCGCCCTGATTTTTAACCTGTGGGGGCCTCTGTTCCTGAACAAATTGCCCCTGATTTTGGTACCCCTGGCAATTGCCTTCTCCATCGTCCATTATCGCCTGTGGGATATAGACTTTGTGATCAATCAGGCGTTGGTGTGGGGGGTATTTACCCTCACCCTGAGTCTGGCAACCTATGTCACCATTACCCTGGTCCAACTGCTTTTCCTCCGCCTGACGGGGGCCGAATCCACCCTGGCGCTCATTTTGTCTACGGTCATCATTGCCGCCGTTTTTCAGCCCTGGTGGCGCACCGTCCAACACCAGATTGATATTCGTTTTAACCGGTCACAACTGGACCGCCGGAAACAGTTCTTTGATTTTGCCCGTAATTTGCGCACCTTTATCTCTCTTTCCCCTCTGTTAGGCGAATTGACCCGCAAAACGGCGGATTTGCTTCAGGCGGAGTATAGTGCTTTGTTTTTGCGGCAAGAAGATAACACCTTTACCCTGGCACATAGCTGGCAAATTCCTCCCGAGATGCCGGTAGAAGTGCCACGAGCGGTGGTGTTATATCTGAGTACACGTCCTGTTCTCCTTTCTGAGCGCAACCGTTTTCATGTGATTGTGCCTTTGTATACGCCACTCGTGGGGCGGCAAATGGTTATTGGGTATCTGGCGCTGGGGCCGCGACAGGCAGGGAAACGGTATGCTCGCGAGGAGCGTTATTTGTTGACCCACCTGGCGGATCAGGGGGGGAGTGCCTTGCGGGTGGCCCAACTTATTGAGAAGCAACAGGAAGAGATGAAACGGCGTGAGGAAGCGGAACGGCAATTGGAAGCAATTCGCCGCTCTCCTTCAGGGCGTGCGGCCGCGCTGGCGACCGAACTCATTGCCCAACCCCACACCGTCCTGGACCGCATTCACACCCTGGCCCAAACGGCCGGGCAAGATCTAAGCGCGGCCGCGTTGCTGGATAATCTGCCTAAAGCCCTCAGTAACCTGGATCATTTTGACCTGGCCCATCTGGCTACCGGGTTCAATTACCTTTTCACCAGCCAATATACACCCGAACTGCTACCCATTGGCTTGCGCCATATCATTGAGGCTTTAACGAACCTGGGCGACCAGTTAGGGCCAGATGGGGCTGAGGCGTTAGCCGTCTATCGGTTATGCCAGCAGGCTCTGGAAGCCCACACCATCCCCCAGATTACGGCATTACGGCCGCATCTTGCCATCGAAGAAGGGTTCCATTCTACCTTTACCGTAGACCTGGCCTGCACCCTCACCGAATTACAATCCCCCGCCGAAGCCCATCACGCCTATGAACGAGTTGAATCGGCGGAAGATCGGCTGGCCTATCTCGTCAGTGCCGTAGATGGGTTGCGCCACGTAGATGTCATCGCCCGGTCAGATCTGGGGCGTGCCGACCGGCCTCTCATCCAGCATATTGTCGCTAACTGGTTAGCGATTACTACCGGGGCGATGAGCGAATTGCACACCCGTGCCCGGCTCATTTGCCAACTGGTGACCCGGCGTACCTGGGAGCATCAGGATGTGCCCCTGGTGCTGAGCCTGACCAATGTGGGGCGGGGCATGGCCGTTAAAGTGCGCATCTCGTTGGCCCCTTCGTCCCAGTATGAACGGCTTGATGAAGCGATGATAGTGGAACAGTTGGCGTATGGTGATGAGGTACAGGTGACACTCAAAGTGCGGCCGCAACCGCCCGCTGGTCAGGACCATTTTCGTGCTCGTTTTGTTATCCAGTATGCCGACCCATCTGGGGCTGACCAAATGGAGCAATTTGCCGATGTGGTTTCTTTGATGACCACCAGCGAAGGCAAATTCCGCTTCATTCCCAACCCATATGTGGTAGGGACACCCCTTCAGCCCGGTTCACGCCTCTTTTTTGGGCGCGAAGATGTGCTCCAGTTTGTGCAAGAGAACCTCGCGGCCGCGCACCGCAACAACCTGGTGCTCATCGGTCAGCGGCGTACCGGCAAAACGTCCATCCTCAAACAACTCCCTGTGCGCCTGGGAGATGAGTTTGTTCCTGTTTATCTTGATGGGCAGGCAATGGGACTGGACCCAGGGTTGGATCAATTTTTCCTTAGCCTGGCCACAGAGATTACCTTTGCCCTCGAAGATCGAGGTTTTCATTTGCCTTTGCCTAAAGGAGAAGATTTTGCGGAAAATCCCGCCGCAAAATTTGAAAATGATTTTCTCCGTCGGGTAGCCCAGGCCATCGAGGGACGACATATTTTGGTGTTGTTTGATGAGTTTGAGGAATTGGAAACGGCGGTGCGCCGCGGCCGCATTGATCCCGCCATCTTTAACTACCTGCGCCACCTCATGCAACATACCCAAAGCCTCAGCATCATCTTCTGTGGCACCCACCGGTTAGAAGAGTTGGCCTCTGATTATTGGAATGTTTTATTTAACATCAGCCTGTACAAACAAGTAGGCTTTTTAGATCGGGCCGAAGCCTTACGCCTGATTCAAGAACCCATTGCGGCCTATGGCATGGCGTATGATGACCTGGCCCTGGACAAAATGTGGCGGGTGACGGCCGGGCATCCGTACTTCCTGCAATTGATGTGTCACAGCCTGGTCAACCGCCACAATAAACTACAAAAAAGCTATCTGACTATTGCTGACGTAAATACCGCCCTGGATGACATTTTGAGTGTTGGTGAAGCCCATTTTATCTACCTTTGGACGGAAGCCTCACCGCCAGAACGGCTTGTTCTTACGGCACTCAGCCATATGATGCCCGTGACCGGCCATGCCACCCCGGGAGAACTGTTAGATTATCTGGAAGCAAAAGGGGCAATGCTGATGCGGCCGCAAGTCGAGCAAGCCCTTCACAATTTGACCCTACGCGACATCCTGCAAGTCGTAGGCGATGGTGATAGAATGGCAGGACGTCTCTACCGTTGGCGGCTTGGTCTCCTCGGCCTGTGGGTGGAAAAATTCAAATCCATCCGCCGTGTGGTAGATGAGTGGATGGAATAATAGCGCCACATTTATGTTTTACTTTGTCCTATGAGTAACCCTTACATCTATCGCGGTGCTGTCCGCACTCCTGAGATGTTTTTTGGCCGCCAGCATGAGCTACAGGAGATCGCGGCTTTTCTCAATGGCAACCAATCGGTGTCGGTGGTAGGGCCACGCAAAATCGGCAAAACCTCGTTGTTGCTACAATTAATGCGGCCGCAAACCTGGCCTTCGCTGGGTCTAACCGAGAATAACCTGTTTGTTTATCTGGATTGCGAAGTTTTAGGCGAAAGTAACCACGAGGAAATTTTCGGCCACATAGCCAGCGAAATCCAACTTGCCCTGGAAGACCGCCACCTGCCCGAAGAACCGGCCATCGCTCTGGCGGTAGAATCACCAACGCGGCTCTCTTTTGAAGGAGCCATTCGGAAACTCAACCGACGCGATTTGCGTGTTGTCATTATCCTGGATGAGTTTGAACGACTCAGCGCTAACACCAGCCTGAATGTCAACTTTTTCAACGCCCTACGTTCGGCCGCCGGGCGCTACCAACTGGTGTTTCTGACGGCCTCGTCGCGGCCGCTTATCCAGCTTACCTACTCTGGCCGGTCCCAAGAAATTCTCTCCAGCCCGTTTTTTAACATTTTCGCCCCCGTATTCCTACGCCTGCTCACTGAAGAAGAAGCCCGAGAACTGATACGTGTGCCTGCCCAACGAGGGGGTCGTTCTTTTGCCCCACCCCTGGAGAATTTTATTTTTGCCCTGGCCGGGGGACATCCCCTGGCCTTGCAGGTAGGCTGTTTCCATGCCTGGGAAGTTGCCGAGCAAGGGCCAGCCGCCGAAGTGGAAATCAGCCGCCGGGTGATGCAGGAACTCCACGCCCATTTCCAATATTACTGGCACAATCTAACCCACCAGGAGCAACGTACCTTGCGGGTTGTCCGCTCCAGCGAAGAATCTGACCTGGAAGACACCACCATGCGGGAAATTTTGCGTGAACTGGTGCAAAAAAGCCTGCTTTTGCCGGGGACCAATCATTACCGCTACCCTTCGCGGGCCTGGGCCGATTTTGTCGCTCTGCAAACACCCACTACTTCAGATGTTACCGGGCCATCGCATGAGCTTTCTGGATCTAACCTGGGTGCTTATGAGGTGTTAGAACTCATCGGACGGGGCGGTATGGCTGAGGTGTACCGAGGGCGGCATATCCACCTGAAACGCACGGTCGCTATCAAAATTCTGGCCGCCAGCCTGGCCGAAGATGCCGACTCCCGGCAACGGTTTGAGCGGGAAGCGCAGGCGGTGGCCACCCTTGATCATCCTAATATCGTCCATGTGTATGATTTTGGTTTTACCCATAGCAGTAGTTTTATGGTGATTGAATACATCGAAGGGCAGACTCTGGCCGATTATCTGTATCTACGGCGCAGGCTGACGCCAGATGAGATGTTGCCCATCATCCAAGACATTGCCGATGCCCTGGATTATGCCCATAGCCGTAACATCGTTCACCGAGATGTGAAGCCCTCTAATGTTATGTTGCAGATGACTGAGGAGCGACCCTGCCCTAAGGCGTTCCTGACCGATTTTGGAGTGGCGAAAATTCGCACGGGGCTGACGGCTACGCGGTCAGGGATTGTGGGAACGTTGGAATATATGGCTCCGGAGCAAATCGTGGATTCGCGCCAGGTGGATCATCGGATTGATGTGTATGCCCTGGGAATTATCACCTTCCAGATGATAACGGGGCAGTTACCCTTCTCTGGGGATAATCCGGGGGCGATTGTGATGGCCCATGTGGGTAGCCCTGTGCCGGATCCCCGTCAATATGTGCCGGAGTTGGCGCCCGCGGCCGCGCTTGTTATTCAAAAAGCCCTGGCTAAGGATCCGAATGACCGTTACCAGAGTGCCGGAGCTTTTGCGGTCGCGTTGTCTACGCTGATCTACTTGTAAGCCCGGTCAGGCCTTGTTCACCCCTTCACCCATTGCTGGCAAACAAAGGAGTATATCCACGTTTTGTGGGAGACCTGACAGGTTTTAGAAACCTGTCAGGTCTGTGCCCCACGATTTATGGGTATACTCCAAACAAAGGGAAGGGTTTTGTTTGTTCCGGCATCCTGTTATAATCCGCCCGTTTGTAGCCTAAACGATGGGTTTGCATAAGCTTAAGGTGGTTGGCAAGGTCAGGAGATCGGCCACCGCAAACTCAAAAGTTATTTGCGTGCGAACCCTATGCAGTCCCGTCCGAAAATCCCCTGCCGATTTTAGTGACTCGACCCAGGCAAAGTCTGTCGTGTTTAAGAAAAGATTGTAACTATATAGCCTCGCTGGAGAAACCGGGTTTTTGCTTAGGCCAATTCATACCCTACAAAAGAAAAAACCGGTTTCTGATGTGTATAGATACAAAAGATTTTGGGTTCTTTGGGAATTCAGGCGGTTGACACCAGATGTAGGGGCTGGCGTCTGCCCCGTGGGGCAACCACAAGGGTTGTCCGTACCCCACGAAACTGCAAAGAACCAGATTTTGGTTTTACAACCTTTTGCCCCAAGAGGCCCCTGGCGTAAATCTAAAATCGTCCGTAACGATACATGTCCTCGAGGACTGAGCTTGTCGAAGCCCGGCTCTGCCTTCGACAAGCTCAGGCAGAGATGTATACCACCTGTATAGATACATTTAAGGAACTATTGTGCTGAAGAACAACGATTATTTCTGGCTGTTTATTATTGTTACCCTGGGTTTCCTGGCCGGGCGGTTAGTACTCAACGAAACCTATCCCATGCGTCTGGGGCTAGATTTGCAAGGCGGCCTGCAAGTGTTATTGGAAACAGACATCCCCGCCGAAGAGCCAGTCACCCTGGAACAAATGCAGACAGTACGGCGCATTATCGAAGATCGGGTGAATGGGTTTGGGGTCGCCGAATCCACGGTGCAGATCGAAGGGGAACGCCGCCTGGTGGTGGAGTTACCCGGTTTTGCCCAGGTGGATCAGGCTGTGACCTTAATTCAAGGAACTGCTTTGTTAGAGTTTGTGGATACAGGCAATATTTCCCTCGATGAAGGAACCTGTATACGCACCTCTTTGAATGAAGGGGAACCTTCTCCCTGTGAACTAGAAGGCGGCCGCACCATCAGCCAGGTAGAAGAATTTCCGGCCCCCGAATATGATACGGTGATCACAGGTGACGGGCTGGCAACCGCGGCCGCGGACTCACCCGTCTCTGGTCGTTACATCGTGGCATTTGAGTTGAAAGAGGATGCGGCCGCGATTTTTGAACGCCATACCCGCAATAACTTAGATCAGTTTCTCACCATCGTCCTCGACAAACGAGTCATTTCCAGCCCCCAAATCGAAGATGTGATCAGTGATCGTGGTTCGATTAGTGGTAACTTCACCCCTGACGAAGCCCAAAACCTGGCCCTGCAACTCCGCTACGGTAGCCTGCCCATTCCCATGAAAATCGTCGGCACCCGTCAGGTAGGGGCGACACTGGGCACAGTCTCTGCTGAATCCAGCATCCGCGCCGGGACGATTGGCCTGGCTGTCGTTCTGCTGTTCATGGCTATTTATTATCGTTTGCCTGGACTACTGGCCGACGTAGCCCTGCTTTTTTACGTCCTGCTCAATTTCGCCATCTTCAAATACATCCCCGTTACCCTCACCCTGCCCGCCATTGCCGGTTTCCTGCTCTCCACCGGTATGGCCGTAGATGCCAATATTCTCGTTTTCGAACGCATCAAAGAAGAGTTGCGCCGAGGCTTTCACCTTTCGGAAGCCATTACGGCTGGGTTTGACCGGGCCTGGTCGTCCATACGCGATTCCAACCTGGCCACGCTCATCGTTTGCCTCATCCTGTTTGGTTTTGGGCGCAACTTTGGGGCCAGCATGGTTCAGGGGTTTGCCATTACCCTGGCGATTGGGGTTTTGGTAAGTATGTTTACAGCGGTCGTTGTTACCCGTACCCTGGTTAAATTCATCATGGGCAGTGCCATTGGCTGGATAGAGCGTCGCCGCCGGGGGCTGATTGGGCTGTAGAAAGCCATACATATGTACCTCACGTACCCTATAACACTTAATTAATACCATGTTTCAATTCGTCCAACGTCGTCATCTGTACTTTGCCTTCTCTGGGGTCTTACTCGGCCTGGGGGTTTTGGCTATGCTTGTTTCACTTATTACCAATGGGTTACCGTTTCGTCTGGGGGTAGATTTCCTCAGTGGTACCCGGTTTGAATATCAGTTCCTGGAACCAACAACTGAGACAGAGGTGCGGGATGTCTTTGTGGAAGCGGGCATTGAAAACCCTACGGTGACATCACTTCAGGGAGAAGGGTTGGAGAATGCCTGGCAAATTCGTACCGCCTTTGTGACACCAGAGGAAGTTCAAGCCATTGAAGATGATCTGGTGGCGATGATTGGCCCGGTCAAAGCTGATGCTACCCGTGTGGATAGTGTCAGCCCAACGATTGGGGCCGAAGTGACCCGTTCGGCGGTGATAGCAATTCTGTCTGCCTCGGTAATTGTGTTGTTTTACATCATGTTTACCTTTCGCCAGGTGCCTAACTCCTTCCGTTATGGAGCCTGCGCTGTGATTGCCATGCTCCACGACTTGCTGATGATCTTGGGTTTTGCCGCTATTACCGGGATGCTTCTTGGCTGGGAAGTGGATGCGCTGTTTCTGACGGCTATTCTTACTGTCGCCGGTTTTTCTTTGCAGGACACGATAGTGGTGTTTGACCGGATTCGGGAAAATATTGAGAAGCGGCCGCTAGAAAATTTTGAGACAACGGTCAATCGGTCCATTTTGGAAACAATTCACCGTTCCCTGGCAACCCAATTGTGTGCTATGTTTATCATGGTGGCGATTCTGTTGTTTGGGGGCGCATCTATCGTGCCCTTTATCGCCGTGCTTTTTGTGGGTTTGCTCAGTGGAACCTATAGTTCCCTGTTTACCGCCGTCCCCTTATTGGTAGAATGGGAAAAACGAGCCACCTTGCGCGTAGCCAATGCCAGCTAACCAAGGGGTTTGCCCGCAAATAACTTAGTGGTTCTTTTGAAATTTGTGGAGTGCGGCTACATGTAGGGGCTGGCCTTGTGCCTGCCCTGCCGAGGGCAACCACAAGGGTTGCCCCTACAGATGGTATCAACCCCCTGAAATCCCAAAGACCCAACTTAGTAATCGTGCGGAAATAAGGTGGGTAGCACGGTTAGGAGACCGGCTCAAGCAACCCTGTAAGTCCTAAACTTTTGAATTTGCTGTGGCCGGTGTCTCCACCGAGACACCCAACTTAATCTTGAGTGAACTCAAGGGAACATTTTAGAAAATGCGTCAATATTTCTGGTTGTTAATGGTGGTGGTAGTGATAAACGGATGCGGCTCGCGGCCGCAAACCACACCCACCTCTGCCGTTCCCTCAACTTCGGCTGTGGTCGGTTCACCTTTGCCCCGACCCACCCTGGCGGAAATCCCCACCCTGCTCCCTACCTACACTCCTTTGACAGCCGCCACGCCAACGGCTACGCGGCCGCAAGAACCTACCCCCATCCCCTCCGCCACCATCGAATTTACCCAACTTGTCTTGGGCCTGGAATATGCCATCCCCGGCCTGGGCCTAACCCGTACCCTTACCGCCACCTTTGCCAGCCAGATATTCCTGACCGACACCGTCACCGGGGTAAGGGTCATTCAGCCCCAACAATCACGCATTTTATTGGAATTGCAGAGTGTGTTAGATGGGCTGGTCTTAGAGCCAGTGCCCGATGGGTGTGATCTCTGCCCCCGCCTGGCCTATAACTTGCCTGTCGCAGGGCAATCAGGTGAGGGGTGGCTGACGGATGCTACTCTCTTAGCCAGTCTGGAGAACTATTTCAGCATCCATCTAGGACCCCACTGGCCGCCAAACACAGTACTGGCCTTACGCCGTACCGCTTCAATCTACCGATCTGCCCAAACCATCGCCTTCACCGCCGACGGACAACTGTGGCAGTGGTCAGCCATTGATTCCCAGATTGCCCCCCCCGAACCCGCCCCTTTTGATGTCGAAGCGGAACTTACAGACCTGGCACAGCTCTCTTTGGCCGATAGTTACACCCAGGATTGTGCCAACATCCCGCGTGAGACGCTTTTCTTCATCGAAGAGGGAGAAAGTCAGACGGTGCTATTTCGCTGTCCCGAATTGACCTTACCGCTACCTCTGACACCCTTGTATACCACCTTAGCCTCGTTGTTGGACAGTATGCCCCTGGCAACGGGAGAGGTCTATCGTCAACCCTTGTTCCCCTATACCACCTGGCTTTATTACCAACGGGCCGATGGTTATCGGTTGACATTAGATTTAAACAATCAGGCGTTGGTGGCTTTTGCGGGGGAGATTCAGGCCACGGCTAATTTAACTGCCTCATGGCCCATTAGCCTGACAACCGTCGCTTTGGCCCAGGACGTTTTTACGCCGGGCACACCGGAACTGTTGCGCACGATGGTCACAACGGACACGGCCAGCCTGCCCGATAATTTTCTCATGGTGCGTGCGCTTGAAGGAACCTACGAAACTACCTGGGATGAGGAGATTCCTGAGATGTTGGCTGATCTGGTGGCAGAGTTAGATGTTTTGATTACAGAACTCGTCGGTTTGGTGCCGGAAGACGAGGAGAGTGGGGGGGAGTAACGGTTTATGCGTGCAATTCTCGTGCAAAATCATCAGGCAGAATTACGCCGGGATTATCCTCAGCCGGTTCCAGAGGTAGATGAAGCCCTCATTCGTATAACCCTGGCCGGTGTTTGTTCCACCGATCTGGAACTTATCAAAGGGTACTATCAGTTTGCCGGAGTCTTAGGGCATGAGTTTGTGGGGGTAGTAGTGCAGTGTGCTGAGGCTACCTGGGTAGGTAAACGAGTGGTTGGGACGATAAACCTGGGGTGTCGTACCTGTGCCGTGTGTTTGCAAGATGGTCCCGAACATTGCCCCACACGGCGTACTCTGGGTATCTGGCAGAAGGATGGTGTTTTTGCTGATTATCAGACTTTGCCCATCGTGAATCTGGTGGCTGTGCCCGATGCTGTACCTGACGAGGTAGCGGTGTTTACGGAACCGTTCGCGGCCGCGTTGCGCATTCGTGAGCAGTTGCCCATCCGCCCGACAGACCGCATAGCCGTGGTTGGCCCTGGTCGGTTGGGCCTGCTTATTGGTTTACAACTCGCTCTTACGGGCAATTCGGTTGTGATGTTGGGCCGCCAGATGACCTCTTTGGCTTTACCCCAACGGTGGGGATTAGCCGTGGGGTTGTCAGCCGATTACCCAGATGATCATTTCGATTTTGTTGTCGAGGCCACCGGTAACGAAGTGGGGTTAAGGGAGTCATTACGTTTGGTGCGGCCGCGTGGCACCCTCGTCCTCAAAAGCACTTTTCATGGTCAGGCCACGTTCGACCTGACAAAAATTGTCGTTAGCGAAATTAACCTGGTGGGTTCACGCTGTGGCCCCTTTGCCCCAGCTTTGCGTCTGCTGGCAACCGGCCAGATTCCCGTCTGTGACATGATAGAAGCTATCTATGACCTGGATGACGCTCTGGCCGCTTTAGCGCATGCCAACCGCCCCGGTGTGCGTAAAATCCTGCTTCGCCCCTAAGGATTGGCGATTAAATAACTTGAACATTTGCTGTGGCCGGTCTCCTGACCGCGCCACTCAACTTAATTTTGAGTCAACCCTTAGCGATTTGCTATGGCCGGTCTCCTCACCGTGCCACGCTGTCTCCACAAAAATGACACGCACCCCCTCATTCAGCAATTCCCAATTTGAACGTTGCCCGGAGTTTGCCAATAAGCGTTCAGTTATCCCGCCTGGTGGTCAAACCACCGGGCTAAATTTACGAAGCCCTGCGGGCTAAAACCCCAGGCCAGCGGCCTTTGTCACCATAGCCGGTCGTTTACGGCCAGGTGGGTCTGACGGATGAATTTGCCCGACTGAACGGTTACGTTTGCCAACGGTTAAATTGAGAATTGTGCCCCTCATTTGAAACGTCTTGACAAATCTATGTGAACAGAGTATCCTCATGTTACCGGTCACGTGACCGGTAACATTTTCCCCACATCCCGAAATTACTCTATAACCCGACTAAGCCGTGCTCATGCCTCGTTCAACCGTCACCATCCGCGACGTTGCCCAACATGCTGGCGTCTCCCACCAGACCGTCTCCCGCGTCATCAATGGCGTGGAACGGGTCAACCCGGAGACGCGCCAAAAAGTGGAAGCGGCTATTGCTGAACTGGGCTACAGCCCCAACGCCATCGCCCGGTTTATGGCCAAGGGGCGCACGGGCACACTGGCCTGTTTTGCCCCCAATCTGACCGACTATACTTTTGCCAGCCTCATCGAAGGGGCACAGAAAGAGGCGCGGGAGCATGGTTACTTTCTATTTTCAGCGTCGGCCCCGGATGAGGCGATTTTTGCCGGGTTGATTGAGCAGTTTGTGACCAGCCACCATTGTGAAGGGCTGATGGTGATGAATCCGTATGCGGATGGGCGGCATGAACTGCTCCCGGCCGATTTTCCTTTGGTGCTGGCAGGCGCGCGGCCGCGGGCCAACGCCACCAACTCCGTCGCCCTGGATGATGTGGCGGTGGGCAGGCAGGCCACCCAACATTTGCTGGAGCTAGGCCACCGCCGGATTGGCATGATTACCGGCCCCATGGCTGAAGATTGTTCTCAAGACCGGGCACAAGGGTTTGAAATGACACTACGGTCTGTGGGCTTGGAGCCAGACCCGGCCCTCATCATCGAGGGGGACTGGTTGGCCACATCCGGTTATGATGCCCTGATGCAACTCGCGGCCGCGGGCGATCTTCCCACCGCCATTTTTGCCCAAAATGACCAGATGGCCCTCGGTTTGCTCCACGCCGCCAGAGAACATGGCCTCAGCCTGCCCCAGGACCTGTCCGTAATCGGGGTAGATGATATTCCCCTGGTGTCTTACTTTGATCCCCCCCTGACCACCATACGCCAGGATTTTGAACAAATTGGCCGTGAAGCCACCCGTCTGCTGATTCGTACCATCGAACAACCCACCGCGCCGCGCCAGCAAAGGCTTTTACCGGCTCAGTTGGTGCAAAGACGCTCGGCAATCAGTGAGCAGTAAACAGTGAGCAGTAAACAGTGAGCAGTAAACAGTAAACAGTAAACAGTGAGTCCATTGAAAAAGGTCAAAACAGTTAAAAGCCCGGTTTCTTTTTCTCTGGAAGCGACGGTTAAATTAGTCAGAAACCGGGCTTTTTTGCAGTAGACTCAACTATTGCTTTCATGAAAAAGATTTTGGGTTTGTCGTAATCGCTTTAGCAGTTCCACGCTGGACGGCTGAAGCCGTTACTACCAACCAGGCCCAAATGATTTTCTAAACATCTATAGCTACCGGACAGTTTTGCGTGAGGAGTAGGGCATCCCCATCTGCCGCCGATGGTGAATCCGTTCACACCCTTCGGCTTCGCTCAGGGCGGGCAGTGGGCGTGCTCACCCCTCAGTTTTGTAAATTGTTCGGTAGCCAGAACAGTAAACAGTGAGGTCGCTACTATCCACTGTCCACTGTCCACCGCCCACTATCTTTTCCCAGGAGGTGATCCTATCGCCTGACATAGCGACATAAAGACACAATTTTGTGGTTTCCCACCTATTTTTCACAAACTTTACGGAGGTAGAAAGATGAAATCCCTTAAATTACGTTGGTTATGGTTAGGGTTGTTGGTTTTGGTGCTGGTGGCCTGTGGTGGCAACAGTGGCAACAATGGCAACACCGCCAATGATGAAGCCGCCAACAACACGACTGAAAACACAACTGAGAACGCGGCCGCGGAAGAAAACACCGCTGAAGAACCGGTTGTCGAAGAGCCAGCCGCCGAAGAAATCGCCCTGCGCTGGCGCACCCGGCCCGACAATCAGGAAGAAGCAGATGTTTACGCCGCTGTTAGTGCCACCCTGGACGGACAACTGGATGGCATTACCCTGACCTACGAACCCGGTGGCAGTGAAACCGCCAGCTACCAGGACGTACTCAAGACCGAAATCGCCAACGGCACAGCCCCCGATGTGTTCTGGATCCCCGGCACGGACGTGGCTGACTTTGCTACCCGTGGGCTGATTCTAAACATGGCTGACCTCGCGGCCGCGACCGATGGTTTCAGTGTAGATAACTTCTACCCTGGCCCCATGTACCACCTCACTTACAACCCCGAAGGTATGGCTTCCGGGGCGGACAGTGGCGCGTTGTGGGGTCTCCCGCGTGACGTTTCCACCTTTGCCCTTTACCTGAATCTGGACCTCATCGCCGAAGCCGGAGCCGCCGACCCGCGTGAACTGGCCGCCAATGGCGAATGGACCTGGGAAGCGTTCCTCGAAGTGGCTCAGGCGGTACGTGCCCTCGGCACTGACATCTACGGCTACGGGGCCAATGCCTGGTGGGGTCCCTACGGAACCTGGATGAACGCCGCTGGTGGTGGTTTCTTCAACGAAGACCGCACTTCCTGCAACCTGGACTCCGCTGAATCCCTGGCCGGTCTGGCCTTTGAACAATCCCTTTATCAGGAATTTGATGTGGCTGTGCCCTATGGCGAAGACAGCGAACCTCCCTATCGTGCCGGTAAAGTGGCTATGTTCCAGAATGGCCGTTGGGCCACCCCCGGAACCCGCACCGTTACCTTCAATTGGGACGTGGTTGAATTGCCCCAAGGCCCGGCTGGCTCTGCTGGTAACTGGCTGTTCTGGGGTGCGTATGTCGTCAATGGCAGTCTGGAAGGAGAACGTGCCTCTGCCGCCTGGCAACTGGTACAGGCTTTGACCACTGCCGAAACACAAGCCACCATCTCTGCTCTGGGGGCGAATATCCCCAGCCGCGTGAGCCAGGAAGCGTTCGATGCCTTCCTCACCTACACCCCCCCGGCCAACAACCAGGCGTTCCTGAACGGTCTGGCCGACAATCCCGCCACCGAAGGGCCGCTGTGGGCCGGTAGCTGGCCGGAATACGCCCCGGTGATGGATGCCGCCGTACAATCGCTGATGACGGGTGGCTCCACCATTGACGACTTTTCCGCCACGGTTTGTGGTGAGGCGAATAAGGCGTTCAATAATTAGTTATTAGTGTATTGGTGTATTGGTTATTAGTTATTGGTTGTTGAATACACCAATATACTGATACACCAATACACCAATAACCCCGACTGTCCTATGAGCAAACAACCCCCCTCTCCCGAACGGT
>JAGNBF010000120.1 GCA_018004935.1 Chloroflexota bacterium
ACCAGCATAGAATGGCTACCACGAAAGACCTATCTCCCTGCGATCCCAGCGTGCTGGGGGAAACCTTTCACCGCCTCAATCCGCAACCTGGGCAGTCATGCTCCTTCCCAGCGGGCAGGGGAAACCCTTCGGGTGGATGCGCTGCGTGGGCCGAACCATCTCGCGCTCCTTCCCAGCGGGCAGGGGAAACCCCCTTCGTGTCATTTTTCGCGGGCGTCTGCCCGCGAAAAATGACACGAGAAAAAGTTCCCCGCCCCCGGGGGGCAGGGTTAGGAGTAGGGAAAGCTTTAGGCTAAAACCGCAGGCCAACAGCCTTCATAACCACAGCCCGGCCCGTTTTACAGCCACGCGGCCGCTACATTTTTAGCGGCTCAGACCAAATTGAAAATTGCTGTGTAACCACACACCACAATCACACGTTGGAACCTATTTTGCCCGACCCTGTTTGCGCCAGCGCAAAGACACAGCCTTTATCATTAGCGACACTATAGCCAGTTTGGTGCTTTCCCCGGCATGGTTCAATAGTCGGCACACGGCGATTAACAATGTGTAGGGCGATTTGGTAAAGGGTGTGTTTCAAATGAGTTGAATAATTGTAACTATTCAGGTATCACAACTTATTCCCACGCTTTTGTAGTTTAAAAAATTAATCAGATAATGGAATCTCCTCACCCCTAACCCCGCTCCCAGGGGCGGGGAACTTTTCTAAGGGACATTTTTCGGGGCAAATGCCCCGAAAAATGTCCCATTGGAATTCCCCCCTTCCCTCGGGAATCGGCAGGGGGGATGGGGTCAATGAAGGCGTTACCCGATTAAAAATTTAATGAACAACGGCGTGGAAATTCCCTCTGGGACGCTCGGCGTCCTACACGACGCCGAGCGTGGAATGAGAAGGTGAAACCGCTGACCCTCACCCCTGACCCCTCTCCCCAGGGAGAGGAGAGTTAGTTCCCTCTCTGGGAGAGGGTTAGGGTGAGGGGCTGTATAGATACAAATAATTAATCGGTGAATTGTTGAATGGTTGAACTGTTAATGAAGCGGAGACGCTCCTCTCGTTAATCATTCAACAATTCACAAATTCACCGATTAATTATTTTTTTCCTCTCAACCGAAATGAAACACACCCTTTGCCCACTCGTCCTACAAATTTGTAAAGTTGACCTGAACTACGCCCTTTACCCAAAGTGGTAGCGATTCTTTTGGGTTTGCGGTGAAAGGGTAAAAGCGCCTGGCACTGGGGGAAAATTGTCAGATGATAGGCTACTGGCATTTAGGATTGACGCTTAAATAACTTGAACATTGGCTGTGCCAGTCTCCTGACCGCGCCACCCAAGTTATTTTTAGACACTCACTTGCGACACCACAAAGGATAATAGAAATGTCTGCTAATACACCTTCACCCACTACGTCATTAATCATTCCTGACCTGCTGACTTACATCCCAGAAATGACACCCGATAGCATCATCAGCCGCACTTTTTACAAAGATGAGCAGTTGAAGGCGATTTTGTTCGCCTTTGCCCCAGGACAAGAGCTTTCCGAGCATACCAGTACTCACCCGGCGGTACTTCATTTTTTGCAGGGAACGGCTGAGATCACCTTAGGGGGGGAACACCTCGCGGCCGCGGCCGGAACCTGGGTACATATGCCTGCTCGCTTACCTCATAGCATCCTGGCGCAAACGCCAGTAGTGATGTTGTTACTGATGCTTCCGGTGGGGAGTGAGTCGTTGGGGCAATCGAGTTAGGAGTACCAGATATGAACCTGAATAAAGTGCAACAAGAAATACCGGGGAGTGTAGTGAAAGCTCGGGAACTCAAAGGAACCCATCCCTTTTCTGGCTATTGGCGGGGGGCATTGGCCTGTTTTATTTTGGCAGGGTTAACCGGGGCGCTGTACCGTTTTGGGTTGGTGCTAGGTCTGCCCTGGGAGTTGGACTTAGCCAATGTGCGCCATGCCCATTCCCATCTGATGTATTTTAGCTGGGTTACACCCGCCCTCATGTCTCTGATGGTGGCTCGCCTGCCCGAACTCCTGCCTGCGGGCTGGAACCTACCCCTGAACCGTTTCCGTGGGCCAATTATCGGAGCGTTGGTGCTGGGGCTGGCGGCTTATCCTTTCTTTTTGCTTTATGGGTATCAGCCTGTGGCAGTTGGTTCAGCCCAATTGCCCCTGGCGGCTATTGTCGGCAGTTTGAACACCTTCGCCTGGTATGGCTTTGTCTGGGCGTATTTCCAAACAACCCGAAAAGCACCCCGTGTTTTGCCCCTCAAATTATGGGATGGGGCGGTAATTATGCTGGTGTTGGCCTCGTTAGGGGGTTGGGGGGTGGTCATCGTAACCCGGCTGGGGATTGAGTCACTGTTTGCCACCCAGGCATTTACCCACCTGTTTCTGGATTTGTTTGCCGATGGCTGGTTTGTGCTGGGGGTGTTGGGGTTGGCTTATGTCTCACGGCCAGAGTTAGGACGGCTCGCGGCCGCGAAGTATGCCGACACCCTGCTTATCACAGGTCTGCCCCTCACCTTTCTCCTGACTGTACCCGTGGCTCTGGTTCCCCCAGTCGTGCGCGGTATAGCCACCGTGGGTGGGCTTTTGGTAGGCATAGGGTTGGCGTTAAACCTCTGGCTGTTATGGCCGCCATCCCTTGCCCCCCGCCGCTGGTCTGGCTGGCATCTGCCTCTCGTTTTTCTGGCTTTGCGCACTATTGCCGAAATTGGCCTGGCGTTACCAGTGGCGGCCCAGTGGGCGGAACGGATGAGCCTGCGCCTGAGCTATTTACATTGGTTATTGCTGGGATTTGTGACTTTGGGGCTGGTCGCGGCCGCGAACGAACTCCCCTCTTTTCCTCGCTTCAAAAACTGGCAAGCCTTTAGCCTCGGTGTTATCCTCATCATTCTGAGTCTCATTCCTCTTACCCGGCTCTGGCCCACCACCTGGAGCGGTGTCTGGGTAGTCTGGTTCGCGGCCGCAATGACACTGGTACCTGTGGGAGTGCTATTGTGGGAGTTTGCCAGGACCCAGAAGTGAAAAGCAATCGTTGCCACTTCCCACCCACCATTCACCATTCACCATTCACCACCCACCATTCACCATTCACCATTCACCACCCACCATTCACCATTCACCATTCACCACCCACCATTCACCATTCACCATTCACCACCCACCATTCACCATTCACCATTCACCATTCACCATTCACCATTCACCATTCACCATTCACCACCCACCATTCACCATTCACCACCCACCATTCACCATTCACCATTCACCATGCCTCGTCTCACCCGTTTCTTCATCAAAACCGCCATGATTTACCTCGCGGCCGCGCTCCTGATAGGAGCCGTTCTGGCGGCACGCACGGTCTGGACCTTACCCCCCTGGATAAGTGGCTTCAGCCCAATTTATTTCCACGCCTTCCTGGTTGGTTGGGTAACACAATTAATATTTGGCGTTGTATTTTGGCTATTCCCGGTACAAGACAAGGTACGGCCACGCGGCCGCGAGTCGTTAGGGTGGGCCACCTACATCCTATTGAACGTAGGTCTGGCCCTACGCGTACTCGCCGAACCGATGCAGATGGCGCGGCCGCGGCCGTTTTGGGGTTGGCTCCTCGTCCTTTCTGCCATCCTGCAATGGCTGGCTGGCCTTGGTTTCGTCATCAACAGTTGGCGGCGCGTTCAGCCCAGCCCCCGTGAGCGGTTAGAAAACAGCAAACAATGAGTATCCGCAATATGCCACAACCAGGCATTGTCCAACGCCCCTTGGCCCTTAACGATACCCCATTTCCTTGCTCCCCTATTATCAACGCCCTATGCCACCTCTCTCCCGCCTCTACATCAAAACCGCCCTCATCCATCTAACCATAGGTTTCACCTTTGGGGCATTGATGTTGGCAAACAAAGGGGTACCGATTAACCCAGTTTGGTGGCGACTTTTACCGGCCCACATGGAGATTTTACTTCTGGGCTGGACAGTACAATTGGCTCTGGGTGTGGCTTTCTGGATTTTGCCGCGTTTGCCACAAGGGGGACGAGGGGATACACGGGGAGCCTGGGTTGCTTATGCCTGCCTGAATAGTGGTGTGTGGCTGGTCATTTTAAGTAACTGGCTAACCCTGCCCCCATTTTGGTTATTTTTTGGGCGAGTATTGGAAGCGGTGGCCATCGTCGCCTTTGTTCGTCACATCTGGCCCCGCATTATTCCCTACGTGGGAGGTCAATAGCTGACCAGCACTGCCGTCATAACACAGTATGAGAAAAATCGGCGCAGATTGCGCCGATTCTTTCTTTCATCAGGTATAATGAGAGCTTAATAAACTTCCTCTTTCCCCTTATTCTTAAACCAAGGGAAAATTTGTCGGAGGAAGCAACAATAGCTCTTAAGAAAAAGATTTGGGTTTTTAGGATTTCAGGGAGCTGACACAATACCCTCTGTAAGGGCAGGCCTCGTGATTGCCCTCGGCAGGGCCAAGACCTGCCCTCTCCCCAATCATTATCTTGAGATCTATGGCTCAAATCCCAAAATGTAGTGGACGTGGATGACAAACAACGGAGCAACCCCTAAAAAACGATACCGCCTTTTTCGGACTATCGGTTATTTATTCCTGAGCCTGGCTTTTCTGTTGGCTTTTTATGGCCTTGTCGTCGGGTTGGCCATTAACAATGGCAACAGCCGCCGGGTGGCCACCGAGTTGACCACCCAAGCGACTCAGTTAAGCCGACAAATGGAATTGGCCCAAGATGATTACGCAAAAGGGAATTATCAATTAACCTTGACGCGACTAGAATGGATTTTGGCACAAGCCCCTGATTACCCGGGCGCGGCCGCGTTGCAACAACAAACCAAGACCCAGGTAGAACAAACTAATATCACCCCCACCCCTACCCACACAGTAACCCCATCACCCACCCCCACAGAGATTCCCACGGTAGTCGCCATAGCCGATCCCGCCCAAGAGTTGAACACGTTACGTCAACTCCTTGAAGAGGAAGCCTGGCAAGAAGCCGTTACCCAAATCATCAATTTTCAAACCCAACTGCCCAATTACGAGCGGGAAAAAACCGATCTCCTGCTGTATGAGGCGTATATTGGTTTAGGATTGGCCCTCATTTATGGTGAGCAGGTGGAATTAGGCATTTTCTACCTGGAACAGGGCGAGACACTGGGGAATTTATCACTGGAAGTGCAAGATCAGCGAGGTTGGGCGGAGTTGTACGTTACCGGAATTGCCTTTTATCAGGTGAACTGGGAAGTATCGGTTTACTATTTCCGGCAACTATGCGCGGCCGCA
This sequence comes from Chloroflexota bacterium, assembly GCA_018004935.1. Taxonomy (GTDB): domain Bacteria; phylum Chloroflexota; class Anaerolineae; order Promineifilales; family Promineifilaceae; genus Trichofilum. The sequence goes on from JAGNBF010000120.1 coordinate 5,297, forward strand.
CCTTTTTTCCATGATGCCTGTAGTAAATTCTACACCTCACTTCTGGCGTATGGTGAGCAATTCGCGGCCGCGCAAGATTGGTGCCCCGCCGAAGTCGCCTATCGGGAGGCCCTGGATTACGGCAACACCCAAACACTACGGGATAAACTGAATACCGCCATTGAAGGTTGTTTGCAGGCTACCCCAACACCCTCTGCGCCCATCACCGGAACCTTACCCATCACCAACACCATCCCCTAAAATCGTTCGCCATTAACTTAGTGATTGGTTGTGGCCGGTCTCCTGACCATGCCATCCAGGTTGTTCTTGGACGATTACTAAATATACTGGCCCAAATTTTTGTCGCTGGCGCTGTGAGGAGTCTCTCGACCACATCCAGGCAAAAAAAATGAGGTGTTCTGTAAGCGGGCGCTTACAAAACACCTCTGGGGGGGGGAGCCGCTATTAGTCTAACACAATTTTGTTACTGTGCAAATGGTAATTCCCGGCAATTTCATACTCAAGTTTCCCCCGTCCCCAGGGGTAGGGAGCTTTTTATGAACCCTTTCCCCCTTCCCGTGACAATGCGAACCCCACTGTGGGCAAAATGCGGTGCGAAACACCTCAGCTTACCCACTTTAGAAAGCGCTCTGCCTCTGTTACAACACAACTGAATCGGCGTTCGTGAACAAGAAGTGATCGTGGTAGTAATGAATCCACAGAATAGACAACACACCAATATAGTAGGCTGTCTCAAAAGCAAATGACCATTCATTCCAACGACCACCCAAACCATAATGCAAAATCAGCGTTACGACACCAATAATGATCCCTGTACCAAAGGTCAACAACATATTAAACCCGTAAAATGCCTTGGCTTTCCCATCATTAGAGATGCGCTGAAGCATGGGTTTGCGGTTTAATTCGCCTCGCTCCAGACGCAGGCGATTAATGTACCAGGTCAACGCCAGGTATTGGAACGAATGCCAGAAATTCATCCCCTGGAAACCCGTATCTAAATTTCCCAACGCGGGCACGATGAATGAGGCAACCACTGTAACGGCAATGAACAGAATTTTGGGGTAATGGGCCGTACCATCACGCAATTCCATACCCGTTTTGATAATGAACGCCACCAGCGAAACGGCGAAAGCAATGCCAGCGGCATAAACCACCCAGGGTTGCTCAAACAAGGTAGGAATCACATCGTTTAGATTACTCGGCCCGATGGAAAAATCTTGAGTAATGGCTATGCGATAGGAAGCGATGGGGTACAAACTGGTCAGTACAACTGCATAATCAATTAGTTTCGAGGTAGGAGAGAGGGCTGTCTTACGTTTTACCGTACCGGCTTTGGCGTTGTAAGATTCAACGATGAAAACGATCTGATGCAAAACATGAAGAGATGCCCAAAAGAAAAAAATGGTGAGAAGCAACGTCAAATTGGTTAGAGCCAGAGTAATGACGATCAGGGGAATGATGATGGATGAACGCACAAACCCACGATAATTCTTGCGGAAATCCTCATCAAAAGCCGTGCGGGTAAAGGTAGCATACATGTGTGGCCCACCGATAAAAATGGCGATGAGTAAATTCACTGCCTGCCGTCCCACATCCGATTCCATCCCCAGAACCTGCTCCATCAAAATCCAGGTAAGGTAGGGAATGGGAACTAACAAGACGCTCAAACTGATATAGATGAGGTCCCACTTCTGGTTATAAATCCACAGGCTTTTACTCTCAGCCGACAAACTGGAGCGATATGGTAAGGCTGTCGCACTCATGATTTTCCTCCTACTAGACGCGAGATGGTGAATGGGTATAACGTGCTACGTTTTACGTAGAGAGAGAAATAAGGTTTTAGGGCCAATGTTTATCGGTCAGGGCTGGGGTCTCCACGCAACTAGATCACGCAAGATATCCATGACTATTGTACCAATCGAAGGCGGTTTGTACAGTGTCACGGAAAGAAAGTGGGGCCAGGCCCAGTTCTTGGACGGCCTTGCGGGTGTCGGCGTAGATGTTGACGCTGGAAAGGCGGACCTGGTTGGCATCCAGGGGGATGCGGTTGCCGAGGAAGAGACGTGCGGCCGCAACACCCACCGCTATCCCTGGCAATGACCACCGGGGCAGGTGTAACCAGGGTTGAGGCTGGCCCACTAGTTCACAGGCCAGATTTGCCACATCGCGGAAGGGGCGATTTTCGCCGCCCAGGATGTATCGTTGGCCGATTTCACCCTTTTCCGCGGCCGCGATGTGCCCCGCCACCACATCCTTCACGGCAATAAAGTTGGAGCCACCCGGTGTGGTAAATTTCAACGTGCCTTTCGCCGCTTCGATGATGAAGGAGCCAGAAATCTGGTTGACATCACGCGGGCCAAGGATGACAGTCGGGTTGACGATGACGGCGGGCAATCCGGCATCTACCGCTTTCTGTACTTCGATTTCGGCCAGGTGTTTGCTGTGGCCGTAAGGGAATTGGCCGGGTTTGAGGTTGAAGGTGGAAAATTCGTCGAGGAGTTGGCCGGGTTGGGGCAGTCCCATGGCGGCCAGGGAACTGGTGAAGATGAAGCGGGGGGTGTGGGCCAGGGTTGCGGCCGCGAGCACATTCTTCGTCCCTTCCACATTCACCTGGTACAGCCAGGCCTGCCCCTGCCGCCAATAATCGGCCACCGCCGCCACATGAAACACCCAGTCACAACCAGCCATCAACTCAGCCAGTTTCTCCGGCGCATCCAAAACATCCCCGATAGCTGATTCATATTTCAGTCCGGCCAGGGCCTTCAGCGATGACGATTCCCGCCGCAATACCCGCGCCCCAATGCCACACGCCGCCAACCCTTCCACCAGATTGGCCCCGACAAACCCCGTCCCTCCCGTAATAAAGGCTCGCATGGATTTCGTCTACTCTTGTTCCCTGGTTTGTGACAGGCTTAATTTCTGCACGAACGTCTGCACCTGCTCCAACGTTTCGGCGTCGAGGGTTTCATCAAAGACCTGTTGCAGGGCATCCGCAGAGAGGAAGCGGAGTTGTTCGTGGACCAGATAAGGGATTTCGCCAAAACGCCTTTGCCAAAGGCGTTTGACAGCCTGCAAGATACCTTGTTTGCGGCCGCGTTTTAACCCTTGCTCCAACCCTTCTTTCAAGATTTCGTTGTACCAGGGTGATTCGCGTAAGATAGCCATATCCCACCTCATAATTCGTTGAACGATGTCCAATTGTAAAACAAAAGTAGCGAAGAAAGCGAGTAGTGGTTCCAATTCGTTCAGGCTTTGTTCAGCCCGAAGTTGATAAACGGCCCGTTGTAAGACGCGCTCTTTGCTGCCACCATCCAGAATGGGCACAAAGGGGAGCAAGCTGGTCAGATTTTCGTCAAACACCAGATTCACATCCACTTCCCAGAGGTTGATCACCTTAAAATCCTGGCGGGCTGTCAAGCCCATAAACTGGCTGTGATACTGGCTGGCAATAAGAGTTCCCGGTGCAGGTGGCAGGATGTTGATCAGAACGGGAAAAGTCGGTAGATGAAACTTTTCTTCGCCCAGGGCGGCATATGCCCGCATCCGCTGTGGGGCGTGAATGTCGGGGCGTAGCTGAATTTCGTTGGGAACGAGGAACGTGCCGTGAACCGGCGAATGTACCTTGAGCAGGGCATCGTTGGCGCGGCTGATCCATTGGAACTCCCCGGAGAGCAGGTCAGCCTGGTCTACCTGGTGATCGCCGGTGAGCCAACGCACCCAGGCCACCGGGTTCAGGCTGATAAGTCGTTTACTGCCGATGTCGGCGGATTTAGCCATGGAAGGAATGAGGAATGAGGTGAGAGGATTGAGGTAAGAGGACTGAGGAGTGAGTAACCCACTTTGACCTCAGTCCTCTTACCTCATACCTTTTTTTAGATGAGTTCGATGATCGTGGCTTCGCCCTGCCCGACGCCGACGCACAAGGTTGCCAGGCCGTAGTGCATTTTTTCGCCTGCGGCTTTGCGGCGGAGCATTTCGTAAATGAGGGTGGTAAGGATGCGTGCGCCGGAACAGCCCAGCGGATGCCCCAACGCAATCGCGCCGCCGTTCACGTTGGTGATCTCCTGGCTTAAACCCAATTCCCGCATAACAGCCAGAGATTGCACGGCAAATGCTTCGTTCAGTTCGGCCAGGTCAATGTCTTCCAGGCTCAGGCTGGTGCGTTGCAGGAGTTTGCGCACGGCAGGAACGGGGCCGAGGCCCATGGTGCGCGGATCAACACCCGCGGCCGCACTTCCCACCCATCGCGCCAACGGTTCCAACCCCAGTTCTTGGGCCTTCTCTGCTGACATGAGGACGAGCGCGGCCGCGCCATCATTCAACCCGCTTGAATTGCCTGCCGTGACCGAACCGCCTTGCCGGAAAGCCGGACGCAGTTTCGCCAGCCCATCCATGTTTGTGTCCAGAACATAATCATCGGCCGTTTTCTTGATGCGAGGATGTTCGTCGGTGTCTACCAGGAGCGGATCGCCCTTGCGCTGGGGAATGGGCACGGGCACGATTTCGCGTTTGAAGTGACCGGCGTTGATCGCGTCACAGGCCCGTTGCTGGCTCTGCAAAGCGAAGGCGTCCTGCTCGGCGCGGCTGATTTCCCCCCCGGCGATAAGCCCGGCCTGGCTCATCTCGTAGATGTTTTCAGCCGTCTCGCCCATCGCTTCCAGGGGGAACAGCTTTTCCATTTTGGGATTGGGATACCGCCAGCCCAGGGTGGTGTCGTAGGCGGTCAGGTTGCCCATCTGCCCCCACAGGTTTGCGCTTTTGGGCAGGGAGTAAGGGGCGCGGGTCATGCTTTCGACGCCCCCGGCTACGTACACATCTCCTTCACCAGAGGCGATAGCGCGCGCGGCCGCGTTCACGGCATGTAACCCACTGGCGCACAGCCGGTTCATGGTGACGCCGCCCACGCTTTGCGGCAACCCCGCCAACAGCAGACCCATCCGGGCCACGTTGCGGTTGTCTTCACCGGCCTGATTGGCACAGCCAAAATACACTTCTTCGATGAGATTCGGGTCAATACCGGCCCGGTTGACCGCCTCTTTGATGACCAACGCGGCCATATCGTCGGGCCGAACAGTGGATAATGCCCCGGCCAACCGGCCAATGGGGGTACGGACTGCGGATACGATGACGACTTCTTTCATGGGGATTCCTTTGGGGGTTTCAAGTTTCAGGTTTCAGGTTTCAAGTTTTGAGTTACTCAGCACCCAGCACTTTGCACTCAGCCCTTATTCTGCGGCCGCGAAGACGGCTTGCACATCTACAGTAAAACCAGAAAGCAGGGCGGAAGTGGCCTGTGTACCAGGAGCAAATTCGCCATACATAACGTATTTGTCTCGATCCAGAGTCAAGACGGTGATTCGTTTGCGTTTGGGGTCAACCAGCCAATATTCGGCAATGCCCGCTTCGGCATACACCTCACGCTTCGTGACCATATCCCGTTCCCGGTCTGGTTGGCTGTCACTGATAACTTCCAGCACCAAATCGGCGGTGTGGGGATAGTTCCCTTTGATGGCCGATAATGTTGTTTTAGAGAGATACATCAAGTCAGGCTCGCGGTAATGTTTTGGACCGAATTTGATGGGGATCGGAGCAAGTTGTACTTCACCTAACTTGTGTTGTTCCACAAATTGCCAAAATAAACGGTAAATGAGCAGGAGAATACGTTGATGTTTCAAGGTGGGCATGGGTAATATCTCCAGGTTGCCATCGTTTAGTTCCATCGGCCAGTTGTAACTTTCGGTCAGGCGCAAATATTCCGTTTCTGTCCAATAACCTTGCCGGGGGAAGAAGTTTGCCACTTCCCAAACTGGCTCACCCGGTTGGGGGGCCGGATGCCGCACAAGAGGTTGATCGAATTGTGAGGTCATAAAACGTTCTCCTAGGGGCGGGAAGTATATTGGTGTATTGGTGTACGTGTGAAATACACCAATACACCAATACACCAATATACTCTCATCCTTCCACTGCCGCCTCAATCGCCTGTTTGATTGTACCGTTGGCGACGAGCTGGCGCATTTGCTCGATGTGGGGGGCCAGGGTGGTGTCGTGTTCCAGGTAGGGGATGTGCTGGCGGATGAGGTCATACGCGGCCGCACTCCCCTTTCCCAGTTTCGCCCCCGGTTGCCCCATATCCTGCCGCCGCAAATCAATCCCCTGCGCGGCCGCGAACAACTCAATCGCCACAATTGTCTCCACATGGGTCAAAATCTGGGCCATCTGCCGCACCGCCGTCGCCCCCATGCTGACATGATCCTCGACATTGGCACTGCTGGGGATGGTGTCAGCACTGGCGGGATGCACCAGCACTTTGTTCTCGGAAGCGAGCGCGGCCGCGGTATATTGCACCATCATCAGGCCACTTTCCAGGCCGCCGTGCCGCGTCAAGAACATGGGCAAAATCGCCCCGTTGCTGTCCGCGTCTACCAACCGGGCGATGCGCCGTTCGCTCATGTTGCCGATTTCGGTGATAGCCAGTTTGGCGTAATCCATGGCCAGGGCCACCGGTTCACCATGAAAATTGCCCGCCGAAATCACATCCACCTCGTCGGTCAGGTCGTCCACAAAGATGAGCGGGTTGTCGTTGGCGGCGTTGAGTTCGATATCAATGACCCAGCGGGCGTAGGCGATGGCGTCGCGGGCGGCCCCATGCACCTGGGGCACACAGCGCAGGGTGTACGGGTCTTGCACGTTTTGGGAATCGCGGCCGCGTACCATCTCACTCCCCTGCAACAATTTACGCAAAAAGGCGGCGCAATCAATCTGGCGGGGATGCGGCCGCGCCGCATGAACACGCGGATCAAAGGCTCGGTCCGTCCCGTTGAGGGCTTCCAGGCTGAGGCACGCGGCCGCGTCCGCCGTTATCAGGAGATTAATCGCCCGGCGCACCTGCAACGCCCCCACCCCCACCATGAGCGTCGTGCCGTTGAGCAAGGCCAGTCCTTCTTTGGCTTCCAATTCCAGCGGTTTCAGTCCGGCGCGGGCCAGGGCTTCACCACCGGGCAGACGTTCCCCCTGGAACATCGCTTCCCCTTCGCCAATGACGACGAGGGCCAGGTGGGCCAGAGGGGCCAGATCGCCCGATGCGCCCAGCGACCCTTGCGACGGGATGCACGGGTGGACCCCTTTGTTGAGCATGTCGAGGAGCAGGTGGATGGTGCGCGGCCGCACGCCGGAATGTCCCAGAGCCAGGGTGTTGGCCCGTACCAGGAGCATGGCCCGCACCTGACGCTCGGTCAGTTCCGGCCCTACGCCGACAGCATGACTGCGTACCAGATTGACCTGCAACGCCTTGACTTCATCAGGGGAGATAATTTTGTCTTTGAAGCGGCCAAAGCCAGTGGTGATGCCATAGGCGACGGTTCCTTGCGTGACCAGCTTTTGCACAGCGGCGTAGGCTTTTTCGATACGGGGGTAAACGGTGGGGTCAAGTTGCACCGGGCGGCCATCGGCCACGGCGACGACATCATCTACTTTGAGGGTGTTACCAGAGAGGCGTAAGGGTTCCATGCCCCGGATTATACCGTTGGCGGGGTATTTTTACCGGTAGCCTCGAAAGTTGTTGACGTGGGAAACGGGTGCTGTATACTGCCGGGGCTGATTGTGCCGAACATCTCCAAACAAAGAAAATGATGGTGGGGTTGCGGCCACAGGATGCCACAAGTTGAAGAGTAGGCGTAGCACGAGAACGCACACCTCGCCACAACGAATGCAGAATTATGATCAACTTACTATTTAATCCTTTCGATAGCGCCTTTGATGAGTTTCAACCAGCGGATTTGGGAAAGTTGCTTACTGTAGCTGAAGGCTGGTATATCGAATATAAAGGTGGCCTTGTTTCAACAAAAAGCATAGCAAAATCACTTGCAGCGTTTGCTAATCATTACGGGGGATGGATTTTCTATGGTGTTGGGGAGGCTGGGGGCGGCACTCATTGCGCTGGTTCATTCCCAGGAATAGATCAATTAAGTGTGCCCAACTTCATTAACGATATTAAAAATGCTGCGAAAGACATTATTAACCCATCGCCATATTTTGAGTATCGAAGAATAGATGGGCCATGCGATGAAATTGGTTTGGCTTCAGGAAAATCTATCGTTGTGGTCGGAGTTCCAATCGGTCCAGATGCTCCCTATATTCATAACGATGGAAAGATTTACCGTCGCATTGCTGATAGTTCAGATCCTAAACCAGAGACCGATAAAAACGTCTTAGACAACTTATGGAATAGGCGTCAACAAGCCAGATCAAGATTGGCAGAATTTCTTGAAGAAACTCCAATCCTCTCTGAAGACGAAGATAAAGTATCATATCTCGATTTATTTTTACTGCCTGATCCACTGGGGTATGCGAACCAGGTTGCAAAGATAACGTTCAACGAATTTGTAGAGTTCTTGAAGGAGCCACCACCAGAAAATAAGCCAAGCATGTATCTAAAATTTGACAATTTTTTTACTATGGCAGATGGCATGATAGCTCGTCATATTTACGACAATAATCCTTACAATCTGACGCTGACGTGGAAGTTTTATCGAAATGGTGCCAGTGTGATATCAATTCCTTTCTCGTCCGCGATCGTGGATGAGGTAATTAAGGGAAGATGGTTGAGTGGTTACAATCAAGAAAGGGCTTTTATCAATCTGTTACAGCAAGGGAATTACAATGCCAGTTTTGTAAACGATATAAATCCACATTTCAGTGTTATAGTAGCGCTCTTAGAACAAAACAGGTGCTTGCTTGAAAAAACGGGGATTCGAGGCCCATATTTCGCAAAAGCGATTCTGCGTAATATTTGGAGAAGGGTGCCTTTTGTTGACACAGATTTATTCATCGGTTTTGTTAACCTGCATGGAATACCAGTTGTACAATTTGATAAAGCGTATGCACCACCCGGAAGAACGTTTGAAACGCTTGTTCAACTGCATGACATCAGACATTTTGATGAAGCTAACGGAGCAAATATATTAACCGAAGATGCTGGCCGAATTCTGGGTCCTATTTTCAATAGTTTAGGCCTTCCGCGCTCTGCTTTACTTTCAGAAAGTGAAGAAATCAACGAAGATAATTCACTGTTTGGAGCAGGAAACCGTGCAGTTGAAGTTGGCAAGCACCGAAGGCGAATTTTTGGGTGACGGGGTTTAGCAATAGTATGTATGGGCAATGTTATTAAGAAAATGATGGGGGTTGCGGCCGCGGGATAGCATTATGTACTTTCAGCGCTTTACTCCAGACGATCCAGAAGAGTTTCTTGTCTCAATTGAGGGCGTGCGCCTAGAGTTGGTAGAGGCCAGGTCAGCAGGAGATGTAGCCAGATTATTAGACCTGGTCCCAGACCTGGGGAGTATGCTTACGACGGCCCGTCAAGAAGACAAAGCTCGACAACTGCTCCTCGAATTTCTCCCGCTGGCCCGTGAACAAAATACACCAGAAAATTTGGGGTGGTTATTGCTTGCCCTGGCAACTGCCAATCAATACCTGGATCGTCGTTCTGAGGCTGGTGAACAGTTTGCAGAGACGCTTGCCCTGGCCCAAACAATCTATTCTGAGCATCTGGAGCATTATACGTTGCATCACTGGGGACGTTTTCTTGTGGAAGAAGGTAATATTGAGCAAGCAAAAAGGTGCTTTACTCGCGCACTTGAGCTTCGTGTGAAGCTTGACGAACCGAGGCAAGAATCTACTCGTAGGGCGATTGAGGCTTTGAAAGATTTCACCGCGGCCGCGTAACACCACATTTTGCTCCTCATTCCCATCTGTGTACACAGGAAAACGTCATCTATGCTCCTCTTTATTGGTGGTGCGGCACGAACTGGCAAAGGGCTGCTGGTACGCCGTCTCCTCGCGGAGATGCAACTCCCTTACCTGAGCCTGGATGTTCTCAAAATGGGTCTGGCGCGTGGCGTTCCAGAATATGCTATTGATCCCGATGCTGGCGGGCTGAAGGTTGCGGAACGGCTCTGGCCGCTGGTACGTGAGATGTGCGTCAGCCTGCTCCATGATCGGGTGGATTACGTGTTTGAAGGTGAACTCCTGCCCAGGGATGTGGCTGTGTTGCGAGGCATGTATCCGGGGCAAGTCTATGCGTGTTTTCTCGGCTACAGCACGATCCCGCCCACGCAGAAGTTGCATGAGATTCGCACTTATTCCGGCCATCCCAATGATTGGCCGCAAGATATGAACGATGCTGACCTGCTTGCCATCATCAACCGGGAAATTGCGTTCAGCCACACGGTGCAGACGGAATGCGCCCGATATGACTTGCGCTATTTTGATGTGTCACATCAGTTTATGCCGGTATTGGACGAAGTGGTGACTTATGTGCGGGGTGTGAGATAAGTTTTTTGAAACATGTGAAGGCTTGCGGCCGCGACCAGAACTTTGAAACCCATCATGGTGACGAGTACAAGCAAAAGGCATTAATTCACTGTTCTATGATGGTCAAGGAGTAAACCGATGACATTGGATCGCATCAAAATGAACCCAGGCCGAATGAATGGTCAACCCACCATTCGTAATTTGCGGTTGACGGTCAAACGGGTGATTGAATTATTGGCCCTTTACCCTGATCGAACTGAACTGCGCGGGGAGTACCCTGAGTTAGAAGATGAGGATATTCAGCAGGCATTGTCATTTGCGGCCGCAACCCCGCCCACCATATCTTTATGACACAAAAACTTCCCGCAACACATCAGGCCGCTTTTGTGCCAGAATCAGCAGAGATGCGGCCGCGCCCGAAGGTTTGCGTCTCCCCTGTTCCCACTCCTGCAAGGTACGCACCGAAACGCCTAACAACGCGGCAAACTCTGTCTGGCTCATGCCAATATTTTGCCGTGCCTCCACAACAGAGGGAATGGAAACAGTAAAGCGTCGCCCCCCACCTGCCTGAATTTCCTTCACCGCCGCCAAGATTTCCTCGCCGATATTGCGTTCAGATTCCTTCATTTTCAAATGCTTCCTTTAGCTGGCGTAAAATGTAACCGGGTATGTTTTCTTGAGCCGATTTCCCATACAGGGTCAACAGCCAGATTTCTCCCCGGTGGGTTTGCAGGTAATAAATGACTCGTATGCCACCTCTTTTACCTGTCTCCCCGGTACGCCAGCGCATCTTCCGTACACCCCCGGAATGAGGTACAACATCGCCCATCATTGGATGCTCTGCCAGAAACCACTGCAACTGAGCATATTCATCGTCTGAAAGATAGTCAGGCCGGTAACGGGCAAAGATAGTTGATTCAACGAAGGTGTACATTGCACTCATTATACGTCTTTGACGGATGGACGCAATGAATTGACGCGGCCGCGAAAATGCGTTGACGGTGAAAATGGTTATTGTATACTGCTCTACAGCTTGTAAGTGGTATTCAGGGAGTTGGAAAAATGTTCAAAGTGACTAAAACCCAGCATGTCCTGGCCGTCAACGACTTTGACGCGGCCGCAACCTATTTCATCGAAAAGTTAGGCTTTACCTTGCGCGGCCGCGTACAGGGCTGGTTATTTCTAAGCCTCGACAACTTCCATCTCCTGATCGGTGATTGCCAAGGGTCAATGCTCGCCAGAGAGACAGGCGATCATTCCTATTTTGCCTACGTCAATTGCGAAGGCATAGACGAACTGTTCCGCACCTACCAGGAGCGCGGCGTTCAATTCACCCAACGCCTCGCCGACAAACCCTGGGGGCAAAGAGAGTTTGGTATCGTCACCCCCGAAGGCCACCGCATTATGTTCGGACAGGAAATTAAAGCCTGAGCGAATCAGCTACTAGTTGCCAGCAGATACACAACCTGGAAAGGCTGTGCTACATCCGGCGACCTCATTTCTCCCATTTGCCCCACAAAATGTCACTTCGTGACCTCGTTGGTATCTAACTAATCGTTCAGAGAGAACATAAATGGCGCGGTTCGGAGAGACGCGGCCGCATCCATGTTCCTTTCTCATCCGTATTTCTTCTATCCGTGGCAATTTTCACAGGGGTGGATGGTTGTTCATCCGCTCGATCTTCTTCTATGAAACCAGCACAGTTCCAACAAAAAATGATGAAAAGTGGCAAACCAGTGGTCGTGGATTTCTGGGCACCCTGGTGTATGCCCTGCCGCATGACCAAACCCATCCTGGAAAAACTGGCGGCTGAGTATGACGCCCAGGTGGATTTTCTCGCCGTTAATGCCGATGACTCCCGCGAATTGCTGGAACAGTTTCGGGTGATGGGCATTCCGACCGTTTTGGCCCTACGGAATGGTCAGGTGGTGGGACGGGTGACGGGCGCACAACAAGAAGCGGGGTATCGCGCCATGTTTGCCGCCCTGGCCGAAGATAAGGAAATCAAGATTCCCATGTCTACCTTTGACCGTACCCTGCGGTTAGGCGCGGGTTTCATATTGCTCCTGATTGGTTTTATAACGGGCAATTGGCTGGTGGTTGCTTTGGGAGCTATCGTAGCCTTTTGGGGTTTTTATGATCGTTGCCCCCTGTGGAATGCGCTGACGCGTATGGTGCGGCAAGCCCTTCCCTAACCATATACTGCCAAAGGGCATAATGTGACATTTTCCCGCCGTGTCGCCGTGTCGCTTTATCGCCGCGTTAGGTTTATCCGAGGCCACCCCCACCCCTAACCCCACCCCCAAACCGCGCCGGTAGGTTTCTTCCCTTCTCTTTGAGATCGTTGGGGGATGGGTCTTTAGCCCAACCTATCCAAGCTATTACCGCCCACAAAATGTCACTTTATGACCGTGGTAAGTATAGTTTGAAATAGGGGTGTGTGGCCTGGTGGGGGAACCGGCCACAGCAAAGGGCAAAGGGCATTTGTTGAACAACGAGATCTGGTTGTCTCACTTCTGACTGTTTTGCCATTCTTCCCGCAAAATGCCCATATAAACCAGGTCATCATATGCACCGTTGCTATAAACGTGGGCACGCAACCGCCCTTCTTCGATAAAACCGCACGCCTTATACGCCTTCTGCCCCCGGATGTTGCGGCCATCGGTGCGTAAGAAGACGCGGCGCATGTTGTGGTAACGGAAGGCGTATTCAAGCAGAAGCGCCACTGTTTCCCGGCCGTATTTTTTGCCCCAGTATGATTTTTCCCCGATGGTGATACCCAGTTCACAGGTGTGGGCGGTCTGGTCAAAGTTGTGCAGGCTACAATGCCCAATGCACTGACCATCGGCTTCAATAACAAACTGGGTGCCATCGCGGCCGCCACCGCGCACCTTTGACTCAAACTCCGCCTCTAGCCGCGCCAACGATTGCGGCAAGGGCGGATCACCACCCCCGGCCAACTCCACTTCCAAATCGTTGTCAAACTGCCATATCCGCTCCAAATCCGCCCGTTCCATCGCCCGTAAAATAACTCGTTCACCGTGTAACATAATCACCTCAACTGTATTTCAGCATCTCAGCCTGTCAGCAATTCAGCTTTTAGGCGTGGTTCAAAAGTCGGCAAACGGTGCTTAACAGTTTGTAGGGCGATTTGGTAAATCGCCCACGAGACGATTTACCAAATCGTCCTACAAATTTGTAAAGCTGACCTGAACCATGCCAGCTTTTATATCCATACCGGTGGGTGTATGGCTCTGCCTGAACTTGTCGAAGGCGGAGCCGGGCTTCGACAAGCTCAGCCCTTGAGGACGTATATACGGAACTTCGGGTTCGTAAAAATATAACTTCCCGGTTTAGACCTGACAGGTTTTCGGAAACGTGTCAGGTCTTGACGGAACTTAATCTTTTACGGCCATTAGGATCGAAGATTAAACAACCTACGAAACTGCTGTGGCCGGTCTCCTGACCGTGCCACTCCCAGCGAACAAGTTATTTTGTTTTCATTCCCTAACATGTTTATCAGGCCAGCACTTTCACTAGATGGTACTGCTTTTTCCCCTGCCGCAAGACGAGAAATTGCCCATGCAAGGCGTCATTCAGTGTGGCTGTCTGCCCTTCGCCAGTGATGCGGACGTTGTTCAAGTAGATGCCACCCCCCTGAATTTTGCGCCGGGCGTCCCCTTTGGATGTGGCTAACTGCCCCTGCACCAACAAATCTACCACCGGTACACCCGCATCTTCCAGGGTGTGTTTGGGCAGTTCGCTGGAGGGCACTTCGGCAAAGATGTCCTGGATGTCGCGGGCGTCTAAACCGGCCATATCGCCACCAAATAGCACGGATGAAGCCTGTTCGGCTTTCGCCAGGGCAGTGTCACCGTGGATCATGCGGGTGACATGTTGGGCCAGGGTGCGCTGGGCCAGGCGTTCATGCGGCCGCGTACTCACCGCTTCTTCCAATTCTCCAATCTCATCCCGATTCAGCCAGGTAAACACTCTAAGCAGTTGAGCCACATCGCGATCATCGGCATTGAGCCAGTATTGGTAAAACTTAAACGGTGAGGTCTGCTCCGGGCTGAGCCAGATCGCACCACCCGCCGACTTACCAAACTTTGAGCCATCGGCTTTGGTCAGGAGGGGGTAGACCAGCCCGTGGGCTTTCTGTCCCAATTTGCGCCGGATCAACTCTACTCCAGCGGTAATGTTACCAAATTGATCACTGCCACCGGCTTGCAAGACGCACTTTTCCGTCTGGAACAGGTGGAAAAAGTCATACGCCTGCAATAGCATGTAGCTGAATTCGGTGAAAGAGATGCCGCCGTCTTCCCGCTCTAACCGGTTTTGCACCGAATCTTTGTTCATCATGTAACTGATGGTGAAATGTTTGCCGATGTCGCGCAGAAACTCCAGGAAGTTGAGCCGTTTCAGCCAATCGGCATTATTGACCAGCCTGGCCGGGTTGCTCTTCACCTCAAAGTCCAATACGCTGGCTAACTGGGCTTTAATCCCCACCAGGTTTTCTTCGATGGTGTCAAGGGTAAGCAGGTTGCGTTCGCTACTGCGGCCGCTGGGGTCGCCAATCATACCCGTACCACCACCCGCCAGGGCGATGGGGGTATGCCCGGCCCGTTGTAAACGCGCCATGCTCATCATGGGAACCAGATGGCCGATGTGCAAACTATCGGCGGTGGGGTCAAAACCGATGTAGAAGGTGATTTTTTCCTTGACGAGAAGTTCGTCTGATCCTTCGGTGTGATCAAATATGAGATTGCGCCATTGGAGTTCTTCGATTATGTTGTGGGTCATGGATAGCCTCGGGTTGCTGAGCCTGGGGACGGTTTCCCTGCCAAGACACAGAGGGCGTGAAGGTTTTCTTTGGCCTTCTTATCCTCTTGGCGATTTTGGCGTCTTAGTGGTTCATTTTTCCCTGCGCTCGTTGTTTATTTTGTGTTGCGTATTTTAGCTGAAAATGTAACAACTAACCCTCTCGAGGGTTGAGTTTGTTAGGGCAATTGCATGTAGGGACTTCCCCCACCCCTAACCCCGCCCCCAGGGGCGGGGAATTTCTTAAGGGCCGTTTTTCGCGGGCGAATGCCCGCGAAAAACGGCCCAAACTGAGCCTGTCGGGGGCTGAGCC
>JAGNBF010000211.1 GCA_018004935.1 Chloroflexota bacterium
ACCAATTCCAACTCATTCCACGCTCTGCGTGGAATGCTCTCCCCGACGCTCCGCGTCTCACCCAGGACGCAGAGCGTCCAGAAAAGCATACCAACGGAGACCGTTGGTATGAGTAGGCTGGTGGTAGGGAGCCGTAACTGGCGATCAGCCCTGACCCGTGTTGTGGAAATGTGTTATATTTTTACCCACGACCATTTTGTTAGCAAAAACCCTCAATCGTCAATCTAAAATCTTCAATCGTCAATCAAGAGGCTTTTATGACTTACGACTTTCTCTACGATGTTACCGAAGGGGTGGCGACAATTACCTTTAACCGGCCAGAGGTGCTGAACGCCCTGACCTTCACCGTGTATGCCCAGTTCCGGGATTTGTTGGAAGAACTGCGCTACAACGACAAGGTGAAGGTGGTCGTGCTCACCGGGGCGGGCAAGGCGTTTTGCTCTGGCGGCGATGTGTATGAGATTATCGGCGAACTGCTGGAGCGGGACGTGAAGGGGCATCTGGATTTTACGCGCATGACCGGGGCGGTCGTTTACAACATGCGTAACCTGGAAAAACCGATCATCGCCGCCCTGAATGGTATGACTGCCGGAGCCGGAGCGGTTATTGCCCTGGCCTCAGATTTGCGGATCGCCTCGGAGAAGGCCAGTTTTCGTTTCTTGTTCACCAACGTGGGTCTGACCGGGGCGGACATGGGCGCGGCGTATCTCCTGCCTCGTGTGGTGGGCATGGGGCGGGCCACGGAAATTCTCTTTTTTGGCGAGAAAATCACGGCGCACGAGGCGGAACGGATGGGCCTGGTGAATAAAGTGGTGGCGCCTGAGGAGTTGCTCGCGGCCGCGCAAGCATGGGCATCCCGTCTCGCCAATGGCCCCAGCACAGCCCTCGGCCTGACCAAACGCCTGCTCAACAACGAGTGGAACATGGATTTAGCTTCGGCCATCGAGTCCGAAGCCCAGGCCCAGGCGTTGATGTTGATGGGCGAGGATCATCGGCTGTTTTTTGAGGCGTTTCGGGAGAAGCAGACGCCGAAATTTACGGGAAGATAATGGTGAATTGTGAATTGGGAATCGTGAATTGTGAATGAGGGGAACCGTTCACAATTCACAATTCAGCATTCACAATTCACAATTTTTCGAGGTTTCCATGCCCAAACAAATTGTGAATCCCCCCCAATTGGCTCCGCCGCGTGGTTTTAATCATGGTATTGTGGGTGATCGCGGCCGCACCCTCTTTCTCGCCGGTCAGGATGCCAGTGATAACACCGGGCAAATCATTGCGCCGGGTGATGTGGTGGCCCAGTATGAACAGGTGTTGAAAAATTTGCAGGCGGTGGTTCAGGCGGCTGGTGGGCAAATGACCGACATCGTCAAACTCAACATCTTCGTCTCCAATCGGGACGATTATGTGTCCAAACTAGGAGCCATCGGCCATATCCACAAACAATATTTCGGCAGTTACTACCCGGCAATGGCCCTCCTTGAAGTCACCGGCTTCTTCCAAAAATCCGCCCTCATCGAACTCGAAGGATTTGCGTATTTGGAATAAAAGAAGGAACACAGAGGTACACGGAGAAGGCACAGAGGGGCACAGAGTTTTTTTAGGCCTTTTCTCTGTGAATCTCCGTGCCTTCTCTGTGCCCTCTGTGTAACCCTCTTCTCTTTAATACGTATCCACCAGGCTATTGACCTGTAACGCCTCAGCCACCTGTGCAACA
This sequence comes from Chloroflexota bacterium, assembly GCA_018004935.1. Lineage (GTDB taxonomy): Bacteria > Chloroflexota > Anaerolineae > Promineifilales > Promineifilaceae > Trichofilum. Next base: position 1,718 of record JAGNBF010000211.1, read on the forward strand.
GGTAACTCTTCGGGTAGGGTGAAGGTGAGAGCGAAGGGTTGCCGCGGCCGCAAATGGACAAAATTATCCGCAAACCGGGCCGCGTGACCGGGCAAACTCACCCATGTCCACAACGCCGGTCGGTCAGCCGTCAGGGTGAGGCGATATTGCCCCTCACCCAACGACTCAAGCTGGCGTTCGATAGTGGGGCGGGGTAGTTCCATGTGTTTGGGGCGAGCCAGTAAGACCAGATTGGTCGAGACGGTGGCCCCGTCAATGATTAAATCCAGGTAGAGGAGTAAGTTGCGCGGGCTGAACTGGTTGATCTGCGGCCGCACATCCAGCACCACCACCTTCTGATTCGCCCCTGCCGGGACAGTTACCGCTATCGCCCCCTCGTCTACCATTTCCCCTTGCACCGTCAGCCACTGCCAACGCACTTCCGCGGCCGCGGCCTGCCGCTGATCACTCGTCACATGAATCTCCACCGTGCCCTTATCCAGGTTCTCCACCCCGGAGATGAGCCAGGGGGCGTTGAACTGGCGGGCCATGTAATGCAATGCCTTCCAGCGGCCAAAATAATCCAGCGACGACCAACTGGCAACGGGCCAGCAATCATTCAACTGCCAATACAACGTTCCCATCCCTCGCGGCCGACTGCGCCGCCAATGTTCGACGGCATACTTCATCGCCATCCCCTGCACAATCTGGCTCAACCACAACATCATGTCAAACGAAGCGGGCAGACGATACCAGTCCAGCAGGTAATGAATGATCGTCTGATTGCCGATGCCGCTCCGCTGATGATGTTCCATGACAAAACTGGTCAGGTTGCGGTCTTCCGGGGTGGTGAACTGGTAAACCGTCTCCGGTTCGGGGAACGATTGGAAGCCAAATTCGCTATTGAAGCGGTGTTGGCAGGTGCGATACCACTCAAACGGCTCTTTGCCATGCCAGACACTCCACAAATGGGCGTCCCCCCAGCGCGGATCATTGCTGTTGCTCCGGTCGCCGTGCGGGCTGTGTGGGCTACCCGGCCAATAATTCCCTTGTGGGTCCAACCGGGCCACAATCTCCGCCAGCCGTTGATCATACAGTTTGCGGTAATCGGCCCAACTCATCGTCACCAATGTCCACTCGTCACCGACCAGCCCTTGCTCCATCTCGTTGTTGCCGCACCAGAGGGCGATGCTGGCGTGGTGGCGCAGGCGGCGCACATTTTCTTCCGCTTCCGCCGTCACCGAGGCCATGAAGCCGTCGTCGAAGGTGGGGTAGCAGGCGCAGGCAAACATAAAATCCTGCCACAGACACAGCCCCAGCTCGTCGCACAGGTCGTAGAAGATGTCCTCTTCGTAGATGCCGCCACCCCAGATACGGAGCATGTTCATGTTGGCCGCGGCCGCGCTCTGCAACAAATCCCGGTATCTCTCCGGCGTCACCCGGTTGACAAAACTATCGGCGGGAATCCAGTTGGCCCCTTTGGCGAAAAACGGCACACCATTCACGGCAAAATAGAACGATTCGCCCCATTCGTCCGGCTGGCGCACCAGGTGCAGTGTCCGCAAACCGATCCGTTTACTCTGGCGATCTAGCTCCTGACCGGTTTCATCTTGCAACGTAACGGTCACGGTGTACAACGGTTGCTCCCCCAGGCCGTTGGGCCACCAGAGTTGGGGATTGAGGATGGTCAGGTTGGCGGTGGCGGTATCCCCACTGACGGGTACGGTGAGGGTCTGGTTATCAATGGTGAAGGTGGCAGAGAGCGCGGCCGCGTTCCCCCTCTCCACCTGTGCTGTACACGTCAATGTGACCTGCCCCGGCTGGCTATGATCCTGCCCAATGTGAATATCTTGCCACCGGGCCGTGTCAAAGGCCACCAGCCCAATCGGCCGCCAGATACCCGCCGAGGGCAGGCAGGTTCCCCAATCCCAGCCAAAACTGCATTGCTCCTTACGAATCCAGCTCCAGCCGTCCATGTGCTGGCCCTTGATGCTCCAGTTGTGCAGATACCGTTCGGCCTGTTTGGCCCGCCCCGCCTGGAGTGCCGAGGCAAACAGGATTGCGATCTCATTTTCACCGGGGTGCAGGTACGGTTTGGCGTCAAACTCCCACGAGCGGAACATGTTATCCGTCTGGGCGATGGTCTGGCCGTTGAGGCGGATGGTGGCCAGGGTGTCTAGCCCCTGGCATTGGAGCAGAACCCGGTCGTGGGCCAGGAACTCTGGCGGTACGGTGAAGGTGCGGTGGTAGAGCCAATCTTTCTCGCCGATCCACAACTGGCCCAGTTCGTTGTCACGGTAAAAGGGATCGGGAACGTGCGCGGCCGCGAGCAAATCCATATGCACACACCCCGGAACCGTCGCCGGGTACGCGGCCGCTTCCCCTACCTGTTGCAATTCCCACACCCCATTCAACGAAAAATGTTTCATGTTCAACTCCTGCCAAAATGTAGGACGATTTGGTAAATCGTCCACCGCCGGGCGATTTACCAAATCGCCCTACAAATATTCATACCCCTTCGTGGCGAGAGAGTGTCGTCTTACTCTGACCCATTCACGAGAATGTGTTATATTTTCCCCGTGCTTTGCCCCCGCGCCAAACCACTAAAAATTCCTTATTCGCGTTCCTTCCATCCGTGGCTTTCCCCAGAGAAAATCTATGAACTTTGACCTCACCTCTACCCAACAATCAATCCAGCAACGCGCCCGGCAGTTTGCCCAAGAAGAAGTCGCCCCCCTCGCCCGCGAGACCGATGAAAGTGGCGAGTTTCCTCTGCATCTCGTCAAACGGATGGGGGAATTGGGTTTCCTGTGCGGCCCCATCAGCCCGGAATACGGCGGTTCCGGCCTGGATTACCTCAGTTATACCCTCATCTCCGAAGAGTTAGGCCGGGCGGATTCATCGGTGCGGGGTTTTCTGGCTGTCCATGGCAGTCTGGTTTCCCTCTGCCTGAATGACTGGGGCACGGAAGCCCAGAAACGGCGTTTTCTGCCCCGTTTAGCTACCGGTGAAATCATCGGCTGTTATTGCCTCACCGAACCCAACGCCGGTTCTGATGCCGCCAGCATGGAAAGCACCGTGCGCGAAGAGGGTGACGATTATGTCATCAACGGCGAAAAAATCTGGATCACCAACGGGGGCATCGCCGATGTGGCTCTTGTTTTTGCCAGCATTGATCGCAGTAAAAAACACAAAGGGATTTGTGCCTTCATCGTCGAGACCAACACGCCTGGTTTTGCTTGGGAACCGATGCCGGGTAAAGAGTTAGGCCATCGCTCGTCCAGCCATGCCCACATCACTTTCACGGAGATGCGGGTTCCCAAAGAGAATTTGTTGGGTGAGATTGGGGGCGGGTTTAAGGTGGCGATGAGTGCGTTGGATCATGGCCGGTTAGGAGTGGCGGCCGGGGCGGTGGGCATTGGGCAGGCGTGTCTGGATGCGTCGGTGGCGTTTGTGCGGGCACGGCGGCAATTCGGTCAGCGCATCGGCGACTTCCAGATGATCCAGGCCACCATCGCCGATATGGCCGCCGAGCTGGAGGCCGCCCGCCTGCTGGTATACCGGGCCGCCTGGCTGAAGGAACAGGGCCGCCCCACCACTCGTGAAACGTCTATAGCCAAACTGTATGCAACGGACGCGGCCGCGCGTGCCGCCTCTGAAGCTGTTCTGTTACACGGGGGCCGGGGGTACAGCAACCAATACCCCGTCGAACGGCTCTACCGCGACATCAAAGGGCTACAAATCTACGAAGGCTCCTCCCACATCCAGCGCATCGTCATCGCCCGTGATGTCATTGGCAAACCCTGATTCGTGAGCAACCGGGCAAGCT
>JAGNBF010000028.1 GCA_018004935.1 Chloroflexota bacterium
CGCCATGTGACACCCTTATCTGGGCTACAAGAGAAGCTTCTTGCTTTGTTAGAATTGCCTCCCGACATTTACACCAGACTTGTTACCGTATCAACAAACTCGACCTAAAAATGACCGAACCATAAGTCAAAAGTTATTCTTAGACGGTTACTTGATAGGAAGTACGGCCTCTACAACGCCCATATTTGTAGTCATTTGGAAACCCAGCCGCTGTGAAATGGCTTTCATGGCGGTATTTTCTGGCAGGACAAAGCCGACGATCCGGTCTACATGTTCATCTCTGCCTACCTGGATCAGCCGGTTCAGTAACTCTTTACCCAGGCCATGCCCCTGGCATTCATCACTGATGAGTAGCGCAAACTCTGCCTCATTGCTGTGTAATTGCTTACTCAGACGGCCAACGCCCATGATGTACCGTTCACCCGTTATGGCATTTCTATGTTCGGCCACGAGGGCCATTTCACGGTCATAATCAATGAAACAGATGCGGGCCAGCCGTTCGTGGGCTACGCGCATATCTAGTTTGAGACCACGGAAATAGCGCATGTAGACGCTCTCATCTGAGAGGGTGGCGTGGAATTTGACCATGAGCGGTTCGTCATCGGGGCGGATGGGGCGAATGATGACTGTTTCACCTCGTTTAGTTATCCATTGGCTGACATATTGGCTGGGATAGGGTCGCACTGCCGGTCGGGGTAAAAGGGCAGGGTCGGTATCGGGGGCATGGAGTAAGATACGTCCATCCAGGGCTACCAGTCGTTCTGGGGAAGCCAGGAGGGGGTTGATGTCTATCTCTTTGATCCAGGGTTGTTCAACGACTAACTGGCTGAAACGCACCAGAATGGCTTCTAACTCGGCCATATTGACGGCCCCGCGGCCGCGGACACCCTTCAGCGCTTTATATATCTTTGTCCGTTCCATCATGCGCCGGGCCAGCGTGCTGTTCATTGGGGGCAGGCCCAGGGCACTGTCCTTGTACACTTCCACCAGTGACCCACCGGAGCCAAACAGTAGAACGGGGCCAAATTGGGGATCAATGCTACTGCCGATAATCACCTCATAACCATCTAGTTGGGCCATTGATTGGACTGTCACACCCTGGAAATCTTTGCGTCCCACCTTTTCTGTGACACTTTTCTTGATGGCCCGGAATGCCTGACGTACCGCTTTTTCGTCGGTCAGATTCAGTTTTACCCCGCCCACATCTACTTTGTGGGTGATGGTTTCGGAGTTGATCTTCAGGACAACTGGATAACCCATTTCGTTTGCCAGACGGATGGCGTCGTTTTCATTGCGGGCCAGGTGGGTGGGGATGGTGGGAATACCATAAGCGGCAAAGATTTGTTTGGATTCATATTCGGTGAGTAGCGTGCGGCCGCGTCGCCGCACCTGGGCCAAAATTTTCTCTACGATCACCCGGGGTGGCTCTTTGCCTTCCATTTCCTCAATAAACTCTGGCGTTTCATATAAAAACTTCACCCGGCGACTATAGAGCCACATGTAAGAGAAAATCCGTGTCGCTGTATCCGGGTAGGCGAAGGTGGGAATGTTGGCCGCATTCAAAATCGTTTCCCCGGCGGCAACCGATTGCCCTCCCATCCAGCTTGCCAGGACCGGTTTGCCTACCCCAGAAGTGGCTGGACGACCAAACCGGCTTTTGATTTCCTCGGCGGTTTGAGTGGGGTTGGTCATATCTTGAGGTGTCAAAATAATCAATGCGCCATCGCTGTTAGGGTCTTTGGCGATAATATCCAATGTGTCAGCATAACGTTGCGGACTGGCATCCCCCAGAATATCTATGGGATTGTTGTGACTCCAGTGCGCGGGCAAAATCTTATTGAGGGCATCTATTGTTTCTGGTGCCAGTTCGGCCAACTCGCCCCGGTTGGTGATGAGGGCGTCGGTGGCCAGAACGGCTGGCCCCCCGGCATTGGAGATAATGGTGAGACGGGGGCCACGCGGCCGCGGTTGTTTGGCCAAAACTTCTGCCAGGTAAAACAGGTCGGAAATCTCGTTGACACGCAAGACACCACAACGCCGGAAAGCCGCTTCTAATACCTCATCACTCCCGGTAAGAGAGCCAGTATGAGACGCGGCCGCTCGGGCGGCATCAGCCGTGCGCCCTGGTTTAATAACAATAATTGGTTTGGTGAACACCACTTCCCGCGCCGCCGAAAGAAACGCCCGCGCATCGCCGATAGATTCCATGTAAATAACGATACTTTGGGTATTCGGATCATTACCCAGGTAATCAATGATGTCTCCCCAACCTACATCTAGCATCGAACCCACAGAAACAAAGGCACTGAACCCCACATTTTGCAACCAGCTCCAATCCAAAATAGCGGTTAACAACGCTCCACTTTGGCTGATAAATCCAACATTCCCTCGCCGGGCCATACCCCCGGCAAAGGTTGCATTCAGGCCACTCACAGGACTCATCACGCCCAGGCAGTTCGGCCCAATGACGCGCATCTGGGTTTTGCGGGCAATTTCTAACACCTGTCGTTCTAACTCTACCCCTTCGGGGCCGGTTTCTTTAAACCCGGCAGATATGATAATGGCCGCTGGTATACCCGCATCCGCACATTCTTGCATGAGGGCGGGTACACTGTGTGAAGGGGTAACAATTACAGCCAGGTCTACCGGTTCCGGAATTGCGGCTACGTTGGCATAGGCCCGAATCCCCAACACGCTCCCGTGTTTAGGGTTGACGGGATAAACGGTGCCCCCAAAAGGATTGCTGATCAAATTCCACAAAATGGTGCGGCCAACACTGCCCATTTTCGATGTGGCCCCAATCACGGCAACGCTTTTGGGAGCAAAGAAGGCGTCTAGCGATTTGCGTTGAACGCCGAGAATATCGTGTGCTCTGGAAGAGACATCTTTGGTCATTATTTAGCTCCTCTAAAAAAGTACTAAGTATGGAGTTCCTCGGATTTTCCTTGCCTTCTTGGCGCTGAGTTGGCTTATGTTTGCGGCCGCGGCAAAACCGGAGTCGGAATGGCGCCTGGATGTTGATGGGTGACATCCTATTTACCAAGAAGGAAAGCCAGTTTAACTGGAAAGATACGGAAATGAAGGAACCATCGAAGGGTAAAGTGTAATGATAAACGTCACTACACAGTTACACAGTGCGTCATGAATAGGTTGGATTATATCCCGATGGGAGGCAAAATGGGTGAGGCTTTCCTCACAATACCCAATTTTCAATGGGCAATGATTGTACTGTTCGTGGTCAGTTATTGCGCTTTTCCGCTGTGGCCGATCTCCTGACCGCGCCACTTTCGATGAGCAGGTTATTTAATTTCCCGTCCTTAACATTTTGTAGGGCGATTTGGTAAAGGGTGTGTTTCCAATGAGTTGAATAATTAATTATTGAACAGTTGAATTGTTGAATGGTTAATGAAGCGGTAGACGCCTTCCTGGTTAATCATTCAACAATTCACAAATTCACCGATTCACTATTTTCTTCCTCTCAACCGAAATGAAACACACCCTTTGGTAAATCATCCTCCAAATTTGTAAAGCTGACCTGAACCATGCCGAAAAATCAATGCGGGTTGTTTTTCGTGGGCGTTTGCCCACGAAAAACAACCTATAATTGGACGCCAAACGCATACTCGAAAAATGGCGCAAGCCGTAGAACAGCCTGAAAGGCTGTTCACCCCCTCGAGAAAACGGCAAACGCCAGGAGCAAACCAAATTGAGAATGGCTACAAAATGGGATAATTCGTTGACAGTGAACAGAGGGATTATTATAATGACGCCACGTTGCAAGATTCAACAACGTTGAAGAAGCTAAGTAAGGTTTGTCACCTATCTAGAGAGTTCGCGGCTGGTGCAAGCGAACAGGTAAACAGCCTGAAATCCCCTTCGGAGTTGCCAGTAAAGAAAGAGGTGGTGTTGATAAAACCCCCTCAAAAAACTGGCCGGGTATGCCCGTTAGCGCAGTGAGAGGTGCAGGTAATCTCTTGTTTGGTTATTGGTCTAAACCAATAACACTCAATGAACAACTTGCATAAATCCAGGTGGCACCACGAGCCCCCTTCGTCCTGGCCGATGAAGGGGGTTTTTTGTTGGCCGGAAAGGGCGTTAAGTAATCGTCCAAAAATAACCTGAGTGGTTCGGTGAGGACACGGGCCACAGCGCGTAAGTCCTAACTCAAATAGACGAGGTAAACCATGCTTGATCTCAATTTAATCCGCCAGAAACCCGAATGGGTTAAAGAACAAGTTGCCCGGCGCAATGACAATGCGCCTATTGATGAAATTCTGGACGCCGATAACCGCCGCCGTGAAATCATCCTTGAAGTTGAAGAACTACGCCGCCAGCGCAACGATGCATCCAAACAGATTGGTCGCTGGATGGGTAGCCTGAAAAAGCTGGAGGCTGAGGTACAAAAAGCCGAAGCTGGACAGGCCACCGGCCGCCCTTTAGACGCTATCCAGGCAGAATTGGCCCAAATGCAAGCCAATGCCGAACAGGCCAAAAACGAAGCGGGTAGTATTGGCGACCAGATTGATAAATGGGATGAAATCTTACGTCAGGTGGAAACAACCCTGCGGCAAAAAATGTTGTGGGTTCCCAACATTCCCCACCCCACCACCCCCACCGGCCCGGATGAAAGCCATAATATTCACCATGAGCCGGAAGGTGCACCCATTCCCCAGTTCGACTTTGCGCCCAAAGCTCATTGGGATTTAGGTCCACAGTTGGGCATGATTGATTTTGAACGCGGGGTGAAAATCAGCGGTAGCCGCTTTTATATCTTGCGTGGCTGGGGTTCCCGGTTGCAACGTGCCCTGATCCAATTCATGCTGGATTTGCATGGGGATCAGCATGGTTATACAGAAATGTACCCGCCGTTTATTGTTCGGGCACAAAATTTTGAGGCCGCCGGGCAGTTGCCTAAGTTCTTTGACAACATTTATCGGGATGCCGAGGAAGATTTTATGTTGTTAGGGACGGCGGAAATTGCTTTAACCAATGTGCATCGGGATGAGATTTTGGATGAGGCGGAGTTGCCCCGACGTTATGTGGCTTATACCCCGTGTTTTCGGCGGGAAAAAATGAGTGCGGGAAAGGATGTGCGGGGTATCAAGCGGGGTCATCAGTTTGATAAGGTGGAGATGTACCAGTTTGTCCACCCAGAGAAGAGCTATGAAACCCTGGAGCAGATGAAACAGCACGCTATTGATATTTGTGAGGCGTTGGGGTTTCCCTACCGGGTTGTGGAACTGGCAACGGGGGATATTAGCTACGCGGCCGCGAAAACCTACGACATCGAAATATGGGCCGCCGGTTGTCAGGAGTGGCTCGAAGTTAGCTCCATCAGCAACTGTGAGGAGTTCCAGGCTCGCCGCGCCAATGTTAAATTCCGCCCGGCTGATGGGGGCAAAGTGCAATATGTCCATACCCTCAATGCCAGCGGCCTGGCTCTGCCACGAGTGATGATTGGCATCATAGAAAATAACCAGCAGGCCGATGGCAGTATTGTCGTGCCAGAACCGTTACGGCGTTATTTAGGTGGAATAGAGGTTATTAGAGGCTGAAGCCCTAAAGCTTCCTGAATCTACCCCCTGTAGCGGCAAAACCGCTTCAGGGGGCTTTCTTTTCGGGGCTGTCTGGCTGTTTTGCCGGTTGGGTGATGGGTTTGCTTTCAGGGAGTTGAATGGTGACTGCCCGTGTCCGTACTTGCAAGAGGATTTCAAAAATAATGAGTACGGCCCCCACCAATAAAGCGATGGCAATGCCGAAGGTGCGGTTCATTTGTAACCAGACGCAGAAGGCCACCCAGGCCCCTACCCACATGCTTTGCCGGAGCACTAACAAGTAACGAGGAAATTTGGCCCGGCCGAAACGAAGGTTGAGGTAATAAACAATCGGCAGAGCTACCCCGGTGATAATAGCGGTAATGCCCGCTAAAAACGCCAGGATAATTTCGCCATTGCCCGCCTGTAAAATGAGGGCGGCCTCGGCCTGATCTTGGGGTGTTGCCCGTACCAGGTCCAGACGGCTGACATCAAACGGCCACCAGTTGTTGCTGATCTGGATCAGGGCCAGAAACCCTAGAATCGTAATCCCAATGCCCAGACCGATGATGGGGAATATGCGTAAACGTTTGAGGTTTTGGAGCATGGGGGGAATTATACCTGAATTGGGCATAATTTTGGTAGCCGTTCAGTTGTGTCAATAGGGCAATTGCATACTCGGAGTTTCCCACCTCATGTACGGGCTGGCCTTGTGCCTGTCCCGTGTGGGGCAACCACAAGGGTTGCCCGTACCCCACGAAATCCCGAAGACCCATTTATTTTTGGACGATTACTAAATCAGGGCCAACTGCGCGGCCGCAACTACGGCTTCCTCGGTCGTGACCGGGGGGGCATTCTCCCACCGTTGGTTCATCTGTACCACACCGGTAATACGATTATTATTGCCCATTTTCAACACCTCACGCGGAGCTACTACCCGCTTCCCCACGAGTGTGTCCTTGATTTTGATTTTGCGGATGGATTCCGTAGCCGTTTTGAAGGTGATTTCCTGATTTTCCAGAACAACAGCAATCGCTACCACCTCTGAGGCACCCTTGCCCAGTTTGAAGTTCTGCACCCCCTGGCCATTACGCCCTTGGGCCGGGTACTCATTGATGGGTGTAGCCTTAGCCATTCCATTATCGCTGATGCTCCAGACAAAACTATCGGGGCGGGCCAGTTCTACACCAATCACCCCATCGGTTTCATCCTGGAGTTTGATTCCGGCTACCCCTCCTGCGGGCAACCCCATCGAACGAACTTCGTCCTCTTTGAAACGAATGATTTGTCCGGCGGCTGTGCCTAATAAAAGTTCATTTTCGCCCGTGGTCAGGCGTGCCCAACCTAATGAGTCACCTTCTTCTACCCGGATGACGGTGAAAGGAGTTGTTGTGATGCCGGGCAGGTCATCCAGACGGATGCGTTTGACCACACCTGCCAGGGTGGTCAGGAAGAGGAACCCTTCGGCGGCAGAGGGAAGGGTGATCGCGGCCGCGAGCAAATCTTTACGCCTTAAGCCGGTTAGCTCCGCATAATGTGTTCCTTGCCCCAACTCGGTGGCCTTGGGCAGTTGGTACACCGGCAGGCTGACTGATTGGCCATCTACCGTGAACAAATATAGTACATCCTGGGTACTGGCCTGGAGTAAGGCCAGCGGCATCTCTTCCGGTTTCAGCGGCAATTTTATCGGCTCCGGTGAGGTGGTGCGGGCAATCGTCCCTTTTTCCCCTACCATCACCCACACCTGCTCATCAGGCAACAGATCGGCCTGGGTAATGACCTGGCTGGCTTCTTTGTCTACGATTTGGGTGCGGCGCACATCGCTGTATTGCTTCTTGATGGCCAACAGATCTTCTTTGATGACGGTGCGCATTTCCGCCGGGGTTGCCAGAATGCGTTGCAAATATTTGATGAGTTTCTGTTTTTCTTCAAACTCATCCCGTAGTTTGCGCCGTTCCAAACCCGCCAGGCGGCGCAAAGGCATGTCTAGCACCGCTTTAGCCTGCACTTCACTCAATTTAAACTTCTTTTGCAGGTTGGTTTGGGCCGTTTCCGCTGTTTGGGAACGACGAATGGTGTCAATGATTTCATCGAGATTATCCAGGGCGACGAGTAACCCTTCCAGAATGTGCGCCCGCTCTTGTGCTTTGGTCAGGTCATACTCTGAACGACGGCGCACGATCTCCTGGCGATGATCCAGATATACACGTAGCGCCTGTTTCAGATTTAGCACACGGGGTTCACCGTTGACGAGGGCCAACAAGTTAATGCTAAAGGTGGATTGTAGGGGGGTTAGTTGGAACAGTTGCGCCAGGATGTCTTCGCTCTTAGCGCCGCGAGCCGTTTCTAAGATGATGCGCATCCCATTACGGTCTGATTCGTCGCGCAGATCGGTCAATCCCTCAATACGTCCGTCCCGGTGCAGATCAGCAATGCGCTCCATCATGTTGGCAATGTTGGTCTGGTAGGGTAGTTCGGTAATGACGATGCGTGTTTTGTTGCGCTCAATTTGTTCCAGGTGGACTTTGGCGCGGACGGTGATCGCCCCTTTGCCGGTGGCATAGGCGTTGGCTACGGCATCGGTTTCGCCAGTTTTGGTGTCACGGTAGCGGAAGATGAGACCGCCCGTGGGAAAGTCTGGCCCTTTGACGAATTGCAGAAGATCGGATACAGCGACATCGTCTAGTTTATCCCAGTTGTCTAACATAAACGCCAGGGCGTCTACTACCTCGCCCAGATTGTGGGGAGGGATGCTGGTTGCCATGCCTACAGCGATACCCGATGCGCCGTTGACGAGCAGGTTGGGGATGGTGGAGGGGAGAACGAGTGGCTCTTTAAGGGAGTCGTCGAAGTTGGGACCAAAGTTGACGGTATTTTTTTCGATGTCATCGAGCAGGGCGTGGCCCAGGTGAGACATACGGGCTTCGGTGTAGCGCATGGCCGCGGCCGCGTCACCGTCAATCGAGCCAAAGTTGCCCTGGCCTTCCACAAGCATATAACGTAGAGAAAAACTTTGTGCCATGCGCACCATGGCATCGTATACCGATTGGTCGCCGTGGGGGTGATACTTACCCAATACTTCCCCTACCACACGGGCTGATTTGCGGTAAGCCAGCGTGGGGCGTAACCCCATATCGTACATAGCATAGAGGATGCGTCGCTGGACTGGTTTCAGGCCATCGCGGGCATCGGGCAAAGCCCGTGAGACGATGACACTCATAGCGTAGCTGAGATACGATTCGCGCATCTCGTGATCAATATCAATAGGGCGAATAAGTCCGACTTCCATAGTTCGTATTCCGTATTCCGTAGGGCGTAAGTTAGCGCAATTACATCTCTGCAACCGGGGGTGTCATGCCATATCACCCCAGCACCGTGTTACCTTTGCAGGGGAACGCGGCCGCAATTATAGAACATTTGTTTCATTTTCTCAACAGAACAACTCGTTGAGAGATAGGTCACTTTTGTAGATACACGGTAGTGCGGCTGGAGACCGGGCATCGTGATTCTCTGGTTATTCAACACATTTGACACACCGCCGCTTGTTAAACAGGGTTCTTCGGGCATTCAGAGGTTGCCTGTAACGACTAAAGCTTTCGAGGGCTGAGCTTGCCGAAGCCCGGCTCCGCCTGTATAGAGAGTGCACAGCCTGGAAAGGCTGTGCTACGCCCAGAGGTAAACCCGAAATTCGCCAAAGCCAAGGGGAAACGTAACGGTGCAGTTTTTCGTTTTCAGCAGAGAGCGCACGGCAGAGAGCGCACCGCCTGGAAAGGCTGTGCTATGCCCAGTTGACCGGCGGACGGATTAACGAAACGCTTACCGTTCAAATTGAGAATTGCTGTCAGTCCCTACAGATGGTGTTGATCCTCTGAAATCCTGAAGACCCAAACGCTATAGAATCCTGGCCGAGACCTTGCTCACCCCTCATCGGGTGATTCCACCCAAATCTCATCCCCTTCTATCTTCACGGCAAACGTGGGGATGGGGCGCACGGCGGGCAAAGCCAGCGCTTCACCCGTGCGAATGTCGAAGATGGCTCCATGACGTGGGCAATGGATTTCACAGCGACGAAAATCAAACGTACCATCGCCCAATGGTCCATCATCGTGGGTACACCGGTCGGCGATACAGTAAAACGTCCCCTCAGCATTTAGGATGACAACGGTTTCGTATTCAAAGTCATACCCCAATCGTTCACCTGGGGGGATGTCAGCAATGTGGGCTACTTTTACAAATTTAGACATAAGCTGGTGTGTTTGTGGACATTTGGTGGGTGGTTATGGGTGTCTATACTTCCACGGTCATAAAGTGACATTTTGTTGGCGGTCATAGATTAGACAGGTTGGGGCTGAAGACCCATCCCCCTGGGTAGGGTTCTCGCCTACCCAGGGGCGGGGAACTTTTTCTCGTGTCATTTTTCGCGGGCGTCCGCCCGCGAAAAATGACACAAATGGGATTTCTCCTTCCCGCCGGGAATTGCCGGGGGGATGGGTTTTTCGTGGTAGTCATTCTATGCCTGTATTATTTCGGCAAAACTCAATGACCATCGGGCGGGATAACTGCACGCTTACTCCAGAGAGAAGGGGGAAAGCGGGTTATTGCTCGGCAGAGATAGAAATGTAGACGTTGCTGATAGAAGCCGCGTCGGCTGTGAACAGGCGGCCGCCTGTGACACGGGCCATGCGTGATAAGACGGATTCATCAGCCGATGCACCAAAAGCGATAGGGTAAATTTTAACCCCATCGGCCTCGGCATTGGCAGGCAGGCAGGTACTAAACATCAGGCCTTCCGAAACTCGCCCTACCGTATCTTCTCCATCAGAGAGCAGGACAATGCCATAAAGGCGGGTTTCCCCGTTTTGTATGTCTTCCTGGCGTTGGCTGTTCACGAGTTCAGATGCCGTACAGACGGCATCGTATAAGGCGGTGTTGCCCCCGGCGACCAATGTTGTTACCCGTGCGGCTAAGCCTTCAACCACATCGCCTACCCGGCTGGGTTCGGCTAATGTGACAACCGTATCATTGAAGATAAGGATAGCCACTTCGTCGTTGGGGTCGAGGCGGCTCAGGAATTCGGCTGTGGCCTCGGTGGCTGTGCGAATGGGATCTCCTTCCATACTGCCGGAGACATCCAGAACTAAGACGACGGTGGCTTTGCGTTTGGTGAGTTGGAAGAGGTCAATAATAGCCTCACTGAGTTGGGCATCAGGGCTGGGTAGGGCGGGAATAGTTGCAGGGCTGGCGTTGGGATCGGTGCCATTGGCCAGGGTAAATGGATCACGGAGGGGGATGTCTGTATCCAGCGGCCGCAAATAGTTATCCATCGCCATTTCTTGTTGTGTCCGTTCGTGCAGGAAGTCCAGGAAAATTTGCGCTCCTTCGGCCTGTTCGTCAGACACCCAATCGGCGTTGTCCAGAATGCAGTAGGGATGATCCGCCCAGATGGTTCCCCCAGAGGGGAAGATAAAAGCAAGGGGGAAGGCCAACTCACTCCCGCGTTCGACGTTAAAACGGATGGCTTCGGCTTCAGGAACCGCGGCCGCGTGCAGATAGGATGGTCCTTCTTGGGCCATTAACTCCAACAATGCGGGAGCCTGTCGCCCATATTTGGCCGTGTTCCGGGCTAAGGTACGCATCGCCTCTTCAATGGCTGGATCATAAACCTGGGCCGCGGTGAGGGTTTCTGCCTGTCCGGCAATGCCGTAGACAAAACTGGTCATCGCCAGCAAGCCAGAGTTGGCGTAAGCTGGATGTGTGTGTCCAAAGCGGAACAAACCCCACTCGGGACGATTGTGAGTCGCCCAGCCATTAGGATCCGCGGCCAATTCCACAATCGTATCCCAACCAATCGGTTGCTCAGGCCAGCCTAACGTTTCGGCCATGGGTTGCCACATCGCGAACCCAATTGGTGCCAGGACCGTTGGTTGGCAAGTCTGACTGGCCAGCGGTTTATTGGTGCGATCACGCCAGGTTTGATTGGCCTGTTCTACCCACGATTGATCGCCCGGACTCCAGGCGGTGGGTTGTAGGGTTCCATCTAAAATGGCGTTCATGGCATCCCCGGATGTGCCATGTTTCACCTGGACGACAATCAGATTACCGGCGGCAGTCTGATGCTGTTCGCTATTGAACTTTGCCACCACCTGATCAACCCAGTTTTGTTTGGTATTTGAGGATTCCAGAGTAACCACAATGGTATCAGCCGGTAATGAGGTGCTGGCAACCTCATCTTCAGCGGTGTTGGCGATGTCGCTTTGATTGTTATTACCAGTTGCCAGGGAACGAAAGACGGTGAACAGCCCAACGCACATAATGGCGACGACGGCAATGCCGATAATGACAAAAAAGGTTATACGAGTGCGAGAGAGATCGGACATGATGCTCCTCTGAAATTATTTCGTCGCCCAGACGCAAAGTAAAAATCGGTGCTGGTCAGCGAAATGTGTAGGTAAATTTGTAACTTCTCAATATTTCAGGTTTGAACCAGTAACCGTTCAGCCCAGAGATGATTTTGTGCCATTTTGAATGACATCAACGGATTTTGAAAGGAACGAATTAAAGGTGACCTCTGGGAAATCCGTTTGTTTCCTAAAAGGGAAGGGGAGAAACCCACTGGCGCGGTTTGGGGTGGACGCCCCAAACCGCGCCGAGAAAAGTTCCCCGCCCGGGATGGCTACGGATATTCCCAGCACGGCGAGAATATGTCAGAACCCTCTGGATGGCTGAGCTTGTCGAAGCCCGTTTCCTTTGACAAGCTCAGGCAACAGGCTTAGTCGTTACAATAAGCAATCGCCCTACTGAATCACACCCAGCTCTTTACCCACTTTGCTGAAAATTGCCAGGGCTTGTTCGATGTCATTGGGGCTGTGGGCGGCGGAGTTCATTACGCGGATGCGGGCTTTGCCTTTGGCTACGGTGGGGAAGCCGATGGCCATGGCAAATACGCCTTCTTCAAATAAACGCCGACTGAACTGCTGGGCTAATTGGGCATCACCAAGCATGACGGGAACGATGGGCGTCTGGCTATTGCCGGTGTTAAAACCTAACTGGTGCATGCCCATTTTGAAGGTTTCGGCGTTGGCCCAGAGGCGTTGGACTAATTCGTGGGATTCTTCAAGGATGTTGACCGCTTCCAGGCAGGCGGCCACGTCGGGCACGGTCATGGCGCTGGAGAAGAGGAAGGGGCGGCCGCGTTGCCGAATCCAATCAATGATGTTTTTCTTTCCGGCGACCATACCTCCCATAACGCCGAACCCTTTACTCATCGTGCCCACTTCCACATCCACACGTCCATGCAGGCCAAAATGGTCTACAATGCCACGGCCGCCACGCCCCAACACTCCTTCACCGTGCGCATCATCCACCATCAGGGGAATGTTCTTTTCTTCTGCCAGCACACAAATCTTATCTAGCGGCGCGATGTCCCCATCCATGCTAAATACGCCGTCGGTGACGATGAGCCGTTTGCCTGGTTCGTTTTGCCATTTTTCGATCTGGGCACGCAGGTCGTCTACGTTGTTGTGGGCATAACGAATGATGGTTGCCCCACTGAGCCGGGAGCCATCAATGATGCTGGCGTGGTTTAGTTCATCGGAGAAGATATAGTCACCCTTGCCAACAAGGCAGGGAATGGTGGCGAGATTGGCGGTGAAGCCACTTTGTAGGGTGATACAGGCGGGGGCATGTTTGAAGGCGGCGAGCCGTTCTTCTAACTGGACATGTAAAGACATGGTTCCGGCGATGGTGCGGACGGCTCCTGGCCCAATGCCGTATTTGTCAATGGCCTGGTGCGCGGCCGCGCGCATCCGGGGATGATTTGCCAATCCTAAATAATTGTTGGCGCAAAAATTGAGCAGGCGGCGGCCATCAATACGCACCCATGCCTGCATGGGCGACTCGATCACGCGAATGTTGGTAAACAAACCAGCTTCTTTGAGGCTGGTAATCTCATCATCAATCCAGTTCAGGGCGTCTTTGCTCATGGGGGTCTCCTTCACGTAGTGCGTCCCTTCGGCATGGCTCAGGGCAAGGGTGCGTGGTGTGTACGGGTTGAAATTCACTTCCGTATCTCCACATAGGCAGTATATTACAACGGGTTGTCTCTTGGGGGCAATGCGATTCGGGGTGATTGCGGCCGCGTTAAAAGCGCCAGTCATGGCCCAGGGAAGGGGAGAAATTTCTGTTTTGGGGTAGGAAAATGAGCTGTAAACAGCTTTTGTACGACCTTATAGCCCTGTCGGGAAGTCAAAAAAGCGGGTCTCCAGGCCAAACTGGGCCGTGAGGTGTTGGCCTAATGCCTGGACGCCGACCATTTCGCTGGCGTAATGACCGGCAAAAATGACGTTTAGCGCATAATCAGAGGCGGCCCAATAATGGGCATGGGATGTTTCCCCGGTGATGTAGGTGTCGGCACCCAACTTCTTGACTTCAGCTACCTCATCCGCGCCAAAACCGGAAAGAATAGCGACCCGCTCGGCCTGTGCTGGCCCGTGGGCCAATAGGCGTGCCTGGGTGTGCAATTTCTCGTTGATTTGGGCTACCAGGTCGGTTACGGGCAAAGGGTGGTGTAAATGTCCCACAATGCCAATCGGCACATTGGTTGGTGAACACCACCAATTTTCTATCGCCACACCAAACATATGGGCCAGCACGGAGTTGTTGCCGATTTCAGGGTGGGCATCCAGGGGGAGATGGGCGGCGTAGAGATGGATGTTGTGTTTGAGGAGTAGGCGTACCCGCTGGCCCAGTGCCCCGTTGAGGCGTTCGACGTTGCGCCAGAGGATACCATGATGGACTAACAGCATATCGGCCTCCCACGCGGCCGCGGCCTGAATAATCGCCGGTGAGACATCTACTCCCAAGGCTACCTTGTGAATCTCGCTCTTATCCGCTTCTACCTGTAAGCCTTGCGGGCCGTAATCTTTGATCTCATCAATATGAAGATAGGCGTTAAGATAATTGAGCAGGTCGGTTTTTTGCATAATGGGGTTATTTTTTCCAGCACTCAGGCGATTCGTTAGTGGCAACTCTCCCCTGATCTCATATCGTGGGTGTCAACCCCCTGAATGCCAAAGTGCCTATTTCTTTTTGTATAGGACTTACGGGGTTGCTCGAGCCGGTCTCCTGACCATGCTCGGTGTGGCTCGCTGGGGATACCGGCTACAGTGCGTAAATCCTATGTATTTATATAGGTGGTATGCAGATCTGCCTGAGCTTGTCGAAGGCTCTGCCAGGCTTCGACAAGCTCCGCCTCTGAGGCCATATATCGTTACTTCTTTTTTAGTTTTTCGACATAAGCAACATATTGCTTCATTGCGTCTTCTTTGGATGTTTTTTTCAATTTGACCCAGGCATCATATTTGGCTCGTCCAACCATATCTAACATGCCAGGGCGACTGCCGGTGGCATCCCCAATGGTGGCTTGTTTGTACAAGGCGTAAAGATCTAACAAAGCTTCATTACCTGGTCGCTTGCTTAATGTTTGCACATCCGCGGCCGCTTTTTCAAATTGGGTTTTTAGCTCAGACATGACAGCTCTCCGTGTTGTGTGTGGCCATAAGCCCCACCCGATTTTGGGCGTGCTTATTCTTCCTCATCCGTCTCGCCCATGATACGCTTACGCATCTCGTCCATCTCATATTTCATCGAATAGTTCACAATGTACCAGATGCCTTTCCAGGTATCCACATCCATAAAATCACGGGGGGATGAACCTTCTAACATATTCATTACTTCGGAGACGGTATTAGCTCCAGGCAGAGAGGCAAGCAACCCCATACCCGGCAGACTGCTCACCACCTGGCGCATTTCGCTAAACATTGTCCGTGATTGGCTTTGGGCGGAGTAGTTAAGGAGATACCATAACCCTTTCCAGGTATCCAGGTCGAGCAAATCTTTGGCGGAGGGGCCACTCAAGCCTGATTGCAAATCGCGCAAGATGTCCAGGCGCATCTCTGGGGTAAAACGCTCCATATTTTCTTTTAGCAGGCGGGCCAACTCTGTGGGGGAAAAGGCGGGCGGAATATAACCGGGAACCATCTCTTGGAGTTTGTTAGCCAGACGGTTAATTTCCGCAATAGTAGCTTCAAACTGATGGCGTTGTTCGGGGGTGGGTTCGCTGGCTTCGTCCGCGGCCGCGGCCGCCTTTTCCGTCACCTTACCATGAATCCGGCAGACAGTCAGTCCCGGAGCCGCCCGGTTTTTACACGGCGTTCCTGCCTTTGTTGTGGCATTACACATGATAACTTCGTCGTTCATATTCTTCTCCTACGAAAATGTAGGGCGATTTGGCAAATCGCCCGGACGATTTAAAAAATCGTCCTACAAATTTTCATTCCACCTGGTGAGCACCTCGCTCATGGGGAACTCCTACGAAAATGTAGGGCGATTTGGCAAATCGCCCGGACGATTTAAAAAATCGTCCTACAAATTTTCATTCCACCTGGTGAGCACCCCGCTCATGGGGAACTCCTACGAAAATGTAGGGCGATTTGGCAAATCGCCCAGTGGACAATTTACAAAATCGTCCTACAAGTTTTTATCTATCTTGGTGAGCGCCCTGTTTCTGGGGAACTCCTGGTAAATAATCATGAGGTTACTGACTCACCCCTTCTCCCTGGCAAGAAGGAAATCAGTGCTGAGGGCTAAACTCACCGTGCCTTGCGGATTGCGGTTAGCGTTTCCGGATTTAATAAACTTGACGTATCCCCAGGGTCCTGTCCCAGATAGGCACTGCGGATAATGCGGCGCATTATTTTGGCACTGCGCGTTTTGGGCAAATCAGGGACAAACCAGATTTCTTTAGGCTGAAGTGGTTTACCCATCTCGTTGGCTATTTTATCCTTTAATTCATTACGAAGCGCATCTGTAGGGAAGTAACCGGGCAATAAAACGCAAAAACAAACGATAGAACTCCCTTTGATAGCGTCAGGGATGCCAATTGCGGCCGCTTCCGCAACCGCCGCATGATCTACCAGCACTGATTCCATCTCGGCGGGGCCAATCCGTTTCCCTGCCACATTCACCGTATCATCCGAACGGCCCAAAATATACCACTGATTATCTCCATCAATGACCGCCCAATCCCCATGTACCCACACATCGGGCCAACGCGACCAGTAAGTGTCCAGATAACGTTGTTCATCCCGCCAAAAACCGCGTGTCATGCCGATCCAGGGAGCACGGATCACCAATTCGCCCACAACCCCCCGTACCGATTTTCCCTTTTCATCCACAACATCGGCGGCGATGCCGGGGCAGGGGGCGGAAAAGGCGGTCGCTTTGAGTCGTTGGATGGGTGTGCCCATGACGATCCCCCCACTAATCTCTGTCCCCCCAGAATAATTGATGATGGGTCGTTGCCCTTTGCCCACCACATTGAACAGCCAGTGCCAGGGAGCCGAATTCCAGGGTTCACCGGTGGAGCCAAATAGATGGAGCGAAGAAAGATTGTGTTTTGTCGCATATTCATCACCGTGGGGAATGAGGGAGCGAATGAGTGTGGGGGATATGCCTAACTGAGTGATATGATGTCGTTCTACCATTGCCCACATACGACCCGCGTCGGGGTAATCAGGTGCACCATCGAACAGGAAGCAGGTTGCGCCTAACAGGGTGGCCCCAAAAATGAGCCATGGCCCCATCATCCAGCCAATGTCCGTAAACCAGTGGATAACATCCCCTGGTTGCACATCCATACCGAAGGCCATATCTTGTGCCCCTTTTATGGGGAAGCCACAATGGGTATGCACAGCCCCTTTAGGTTTGCCCGTCGTGCCGGAGGTGTAAATAAGCATCAGGGTATCTTCGGCTTTGGTGCGGGCCGGGCGTGTGGTAGGGGTTTGGGTCGGGATGAGTTCATGCCACCAATGATCCCGCCCGGCAACCATCGTTACCTCGTTGCCAGCGCGTTGCAGGACGATAACATGTTTGAGGGTGGGCACGTCATGAACGGCTTCATCGGCCTGGGGTTTGAGGGGAACGGTTTTGCCTCGGCGGAACATGCCGTCGGTGGTGAAGAGGGCTTTGGCACCGGGATCGTTCAGGCGGGAGCTGATAGCACCGGGGCCGAACCCGGAGAAGAGGGGGATGATGATGCCCCCCAGTTTGGCAATGGCTAATAGGGCAATGACCAGTTCTGGGGTCATGGGCATATGTAGGCCGATGCCATCCCCTTTTTTTAGTCCCAGGCTACGAAGAGCATTGACACAGCGGTTAACGTCGGCGTATAGGTCGGCGTAGGTGATCTGGCGGATGATCCCTTCTTCTCCTTCCCAAATGACGGCCAGACGATCCCGGGTGGCTGGATCTTTGGCCCATTTGTCTACGCAGTTGGTGGCGATATTGAGATAACCATCAACGCACCACCGCGGCCGCGCTATTCCTTTACTCAGGTCTACTACCTGGCTATAGGGTTTTTGCCACTGAATGTTGAGAAATTGCAGAATGGATTCTGTAAACCAGGCCACGTCGGCGGTGGAACGGTGTTGTAACTCGTCCATTGAGCCGATGTTATGCTGATCCATAAACCGTTTCAGGTTACTTCGCTCGATATAAGCGGCTGTTGGTTCCCAAAGAAACTCGCCCCCAAAAGTAAATGTTTCACTCATAAAAGACCTCTATGGAAATTCTGTAGCACAGCCTTTCAGGCTGTGCGTTTTCTGACGTTTTACCTGGGCTGGTTATAGGCGGAACCCCCACCCCCTAACCCCGCCCCCAGGGGCGGGGAATTTTATTTATGCCGTTTTTCGGGGCATGCGCCCCGAAAAACGGCATCGGTGGATTGTCTGGCAACTAAAACGAATGTTAAAGCGTAGCACAGCCTTTCAGGCTGTGCGTTTTCTGGCGTTTTGCCTGGCTCAAGAGCCTGAAGTTTAATCTGTAATGGTAAACTGTACCGGCCCGTCGCGCCGGGCAATGGTGGTAAAAGGATGGGTGACAAGGTTATCGTCTGAACCAGTGGTAGCTTCTCCGGTAATTGTTAGCTGGTCATTTGCGTACACGAAGTTGTTTTCCCGTAGCTCATATCCCTGGTAGAAATCTAAGGCGAACCGATGGAGTTGGAGCAGGAGCAAGTTTTGAAATTCGCTAGGACGGTCGAAGTAGTCCGCGGCCGCGAGTAGTTGCGCCAACATCTCCCGTGAAGCCCCTACCCACACCTCCTGCTTTACACTCAAAACCGGCTCCCAATTACGGCCCCCTTCGCCTCGCGCTGGTCGCCAATTGGGATCAATAAGCCGATAAGCCACTACTCCCGTCAGGGCATCCGCCGGGCCAAAACCTTGCAACCAGTCAAATGGTTCCAATACCAGCCCTGTGCGCCACTGCCCTGATGTCTTTAGTTTGTTTTTCAGCTCTGTAACCGTCATATCTACCTCACCCTGGGGAATGGCAACTGTTCCCCTCGTAATCATTCGTATCTATGCCCTACGGGCTAATCGGTTTTCTCGCCTCTGCGGCAAACCTTTACGGCCCCATCCGTTTCCGTTGCATACCCTGACGCGGCCCGGCTCCGGCCCGACTTACCAGCCGATCAAAGAAATTCTTGGCCCAATCTGGTACGGCGCGAATGTATTTTTCGGTGCCGGTGCCTGGTCCCGTATAAGAGGCATAATGATCAGCGAAAAACTCATAGGTGCAGGTGTAGGCGTAAGGGGAAACGCCAGCGGCTAAACTTTGGGTGCGGGCGGCATCGGCGGCAGAGAACCATTCACTATAATGGGCACCAAAAATGCGGCCGCTAAGTCCCGGCAGGCCCAGGTTGTTTTGATTAAAATATTGCCGGGTGGCATTAAACTGCGTTACCGTGTCATAAACCGCCTGACTGCCCCCGGCCGTCACCCAACCCTGGAGCCATTGCTGGCATAACAAAGCATTGGCACTACCCGAATTACCGGCCTGTACCGCCTCGCTATAAATCCGGGCCGCCTGCTGAAAATTACTGTTGACGCCATTGTAAACCTGATTGGTGGCAGAATTGGCAATACCCGCCGTGCTGACCAAATCGCTCACCCAGTCCGTTGCACTCGTATACTTTCGCCATTGGGCCGGTGAAGGCATACTGAGCTGGCTGAAGCCGTTTATTTGCAAATCCAGGGCGTGCCCCATTTCATGTCGTAAAGTCCACTCAAAATTGGCCTCGCCTGCGGTCATGCCCATGCCGGTAACGGTCGCTGAATCAATCCAGCCTTCCTGGCCTTGAAAGGCTCCTTTGAGGGGGCGAATATGGAAATATTTGGTGGGGCCGACGGTTTGTTCTCCTAGTTTGCTGGCCATGACCCCCGGTTGAATGGTTCCGGTATTGACTGCGGTATTGGGGGCACCAGCATTGTCTGCATAAAAGACGGCCGCACTGGAAATGCGTAAGGCATCACCGGCTACCCATGCCTGATACCCACTGGGAGCCAGGGTGGCGCTATCGTCTACATTTACCTTATTCGCCAGGGTAATTGTGCGTTTGGTAGCGTTGATGGACCTGACGGTGGTGGCGGTGGTACTGCCATCCGTTTCGGTAACATTCATGGCGTCATTTTTCTGGAACAGATCCATGAAAGGTTCTTTAACCTTGATGGTGCGGCTGTTTTGGGCACCATCGGCATGAACGGGCTGAGCCGCCAGGGGCCGATTGGAGCGAATCGTGCCAAAGGCATCACTGCCGAGCCAGTCCGTGAAGGAACCGGCGGCGTTGGGGTTGGTGTTAAGGCTAAATTTAGTGAGAACGTTGTTGATGAGCACATTGTCATCGGGCAAACTTTTGAGGGCTAACCAGAGACGGTGTAAGAAGGTTTTGGGATGAGAGGCGGCCTTTTCCATGGGGCGTCCCCAGCGGGTAACGAACATTTTGCCCAGGTCTTCGGAGGTGTAGTGGGTGGCGTTGTATGCCTGATCTTCAATGGTGTCCAGAGCGGTACGTTCTGGGGCGGGTAAAGCCGTGCCGCGTGGGGCAGTTTCGATGGCCGCCATGACCGCTTTTTTGGCTTCCTTGGCGGGTTTGGTGTTGAGGGTGATGAGCGCCCCTTGCAGACCCACGGCTCTTTCCTGAGCTTCGGTGGTCAGGTTTTGTTTGCCGATGTAGGGTTTGAGCCAGCGGGCCAGATTGGGGTTGGTGGTGGCGAGGGTTTTGACACTGCCATCACCGGGGTAGAGGTTCATCAGAACCGTGGGGCCGAAGATGATTTCTGGGTGGACACTGCTCAGGAGTTTGCGTAGACGATCTACCAGGGCGTCGTCTTGGGCAACTTGCAGACGCTCATCGTCGTTAGCGGTGGCAAAGGCCAGACGAAGCGAAGCGGTTGTTTTGCCTTTTTTGTCCAGATAATCGGTGATTTTACGGTGGAAGGGTGTTCCCAGGATGTCTAGAATGTGGAGAAATTCATCGGCCTTGAGAAAGGCTCCGGTTTTCATTGCCAGGTATTCGGCATTGCCAGCCTGGAGCAATCTTTGTTGTTGATCTGAAACCATTCGGGTTTCGATAATGCTGAAGATTTCTCCTTTGGCGGGGGCTGGTTTGGCTAATTCGGCAACGAGTTGGGCGTAGGCATCTTCGGCGGCGGCACCGATGGGGGTGCGCAGGGATGTGGGCGCGGCCGCGACGGTGAGACTCGCCGTAGGTACATAACCGATTGTGCCAGCCAGGGGGCCTCTTTCGATATGGATACGGGATGTAAATAATAAGCCAGATTCTAATATGCGGACGTTGGCTCCGGCGGGTAAGGTTCCCAGCGAACTGGCAAATAAGGAGACTTTGTCCCAGACGGTGAGGGGCGCGGCCGCGGCGTTGACGGTGGCCTGTTGCGTGGCATCTTTTTCTAACTCCGCCCGCATGATGGTGGGTGTACGTTGGACGTTGGCCGCCATTCCCTCCACCATTTGTTCTTGCTCCCCGTTGAGTGATCCGTGTCCGGGGTGGCGTTGGAGATGTTGGGCTACCTGGCTGGCACGCCGGTTGCCCTGGACTTTACTGATGTTGTGGATGGTGGTTTGTTGTTGCGGCCGCGCTAATCGTTGGAGGGTACTGATCTGGCTTTCGTGCGTGCCACCATTAAAAGCCATGCCCATCGTTTCATCAGCCTCACTGACCCGGCGCGATTTGCGGCGACGTAGTTGGGTGCGTTTCTCGGCCTGGGGTTTGATGGTAGATTTTTGTTGACTCATCATTTTCCCCTATTAATGGGCACGGTCAGGAGACCGGCCACAGCGCGTAAATCCTAAGTTATGATGGTTGCCCTGAATTGTGGCGCAGATGGTTATCCAGATGATAAAAGGCGGCCACGACGAGGGAGTGGGTAATGCGGCCGCAACGCACCAGTTCCGCTATCTCCGCCAGGGGCACCAGTTCAATGGCAATATCTTCTGTTCCATCTAAGGCTTGTTTCTCCACCAGGCGGGCGTTTTGGGCCAGATAGGTGTGGGTGCGATTGTCTAAAATGGCGGGATTGGAAGCGACGGTGCCAATGTGGATGTAAGCATCGGCCAGGTAGCCCGTTTCTTCTAATAGCTCTCGCCGTGCGGCCGCGGCCGCGTCACCATCTTCCTTATCAACCATTCCGCCTGGTATCTCCAGTGTCACCTGCTCAATGCCATGCCGAAATTGATGAACCAAAACCACTTCATTCTTGGCCGTCAGGGGAATGACATTCACCCAATCCCCGGTGCTCAGGACGAAAAAATGGTGTTCCCGGCCTGTTACCGGAGATTGACTTGTATCCGTAAAAAGATCGAAAATGCGAAAATTACCTGTGTGTTGCCGATGGAGTTTTTGCCAGGGTTGAATCATAATGCGTGTGTTGAGGGTGTAATTGGGGTTGCTGAGGGATGAAAGATAAAGGCGAATGGTGTCTATGCAGATGGGGTACGGCTCTGTCTGAGTTTATCGAAGGCGGAGCCGGGCTTCGGCAAGCTCAGCCCTCGAGGGCGTGTATAGTTACCGCGAAAGTTTACCCATATCTTGAGGCATTGTAGGGTGTCTTACAGCCTACGTCAAGGTAAAGACAGCAATTCTCAATTTAGCCAACGGTTATGGAGATTTAACAAATGAATACCGGTATAGAGCTTCCCCCACCCCTAACCCCGCCCCCCGGGGCGGGGAACTTTTCTAAGGGGCATTTTTCGGGGCGAATGCCCCGAAAAATGCCCCATGGGAATTCCCCCCTTCCCTCGGGAATCGGCAGGGGGGATGGGATCAATGAAGGCGTTACCCGATTAAAAATTTAACGAACAACTGGGAAGGGGTGGTACCGTCAAGGTTGCGGATTGAGAGGGAGAAAGGTTTCCCCCTTTCCGCTGGGATCGCATGGGGATGGGTCTTTCGGGGTAGACATTCTAGGCCTGTATTATTGCGGAAAAACGCAAAAACCGTTGGCCGCCAAAAGCACACCCGAAAAATGGCCCAAGCCGTAGAACAGCCTTTCAAGCTGTTTACCCTCCCAAGAAAACGGCAAATGCCAGGAGCACACCCAATTGAGAATTGCTGTTAAACCGACTGTTGCCTTTGCGTGGGAACAGTTTTCGTATATTCTTTCAGCAATTCTCAATTTGGCCTGAACCTCTAAAAATGCCGAGGCCGCCCGGCCGTAAAACGGGCCGGGCTATTGCTACGAAGGCCGTTGGCCTGCTGTTTTAGCCCGTAGGACTTGGTATTTATAGCCCAGCTATTGACCAGTCGTACAAAACTTCTAGGGTCTTCAGGATTTCGTGGGGTACGGGCAACCCTTGTGGTTGCTCCACACGGGGCAGGCACAAGGCCAGCCCGTACAGTTGGTGTCAACCCCCTGAATTCCCAAAGACCTACCTTCTGAAGGCTGAACGGTTACTCGGTTGCCACTATTTTTTTGACTCGCCTGACGAGGAGCAGAAAAGATACTATGACCGTTTATGTGGATGTAGAAATTCGGGTGTTGGCGCAAGAAACTCAGGGATACCCGGTTGAGATTGAAGTAGGGGAGGGGCAACAGTTTCCGCGTGGTTATTTGGACGCGGCCGCACTGCCTACCCTATCCCTCTCCCTTACTACCAACTATCTGTCAGCCGGTCAGCGGCTGTGGCAATGGCTCATGGCCGATGAGGGGTTACGCCTTAGTTGGGCGAAACTCTCCGGCCAGACCCCCCAACGGCGCATCCGCCTGCGCCTGGATGCTACTGCCCCGGAATTACATATTCTCCCCTGGGAACTCTTGCACGATGGTTCCGCATTTCTAGCCGCTGGTATAAATACCCCCTTCTCCCGGTATCTGGCTGGCCCCTGGCGGCCGCAACCAGCTATCAGCGAAACCCCCATCCGGGTACTGGCGGTCATCGCCAACCCAGATAATCTGGACAAATATCAGCTCCACCCGGTAGATGGGGAGAAAGAATGGGCATTATTGACCGCGGCCGCGACCGATCCCCGCTTCGAGTTAGTCCGCCTGGCGGCCCCCATTACCCTCGCCACCCTGGAAAAAGAGCTACGCCACGGTTATCACATCTTGCACTTTGTCGGGCATGGGCAATTCGCTCGCAGTGGTAAAAGCAGTTTTCTCTACCTGGCCGATGAGCAAAACCGGGCCAAAGCTGTGCGTGGCGAAGAGGTTGTAGCCATGTTGACTCGCCTGTTGGGAGGAGTAGACGCCGTGGCAAGCGCCAGTTTGCGCCTGATTTATCTCTCCAGTTGCCAGACCGCTACCACCAGTCCGGCCGATGTTTTTCGGGGACTGGCCCCTCAACTGATCAATACCGGCATTACCACAGTTGTTGCCATGCAAGATCTCATCCCGGTGCTGACGGCCCAGGCCTTTACTCGCACGTTTTATGAACGGCTGGCGGTGCATGGGCTGGTGGACGCGGCCGCGAACGAAGCCCGCGCCCACATCCTCACCGCCGACCTGCCTGGCGCGGCCATCCCCGTCCTCTTCAGCCGTCTTACCAACAACCAACTCCTCTCCGGTGAGTACAAAGCCCGCCTGCCCTTTGAGCCAGAACTGATCTACATCCCATCCGGGCCATTTTTTATGGGTGTTGACCCCGGAGCAAACATCGCCGAATGCGAAAGCCCCTGCCACGAGCTGTACCTACCCGCCTACCGCCTGGGCAAATACCCCGTTACCAACGAACAATACGCCGAATTCATTCGCCAGACCAACCACCCCCTGGCTAAAGAGACCGGCTGGTTTGGGCGCACCCCCCCAGCCGACAAATTAACCCATCCAGTAGTAGGTGTTAGCTGGTTAGACGCCCTGACCTACTGCCAATGGTTGAGTACTGTTACCGGTCGCGCTTATCGTTTGCCCAGTGAAGCCGAATGGGAAAAAGCCGCTCGTGGGGCCGATGGGCGTCTCTACCCCTGGGGTAACGAATGGGATCCCACCCGTTGCCAGCATAACCAAACCGGTACGGCCTCCGTCACCGCCCATACCGCCGGAGCCAGCCCCTATGGCTGTGAAGATATGCTAGGCAATGCCAGCGAATGGACCCGCACCCTTTGGGGGCCAGACCCCATACAGTCTGCCCATCCCTACCCTTACAAACATGATCAGCGCGAAGATATTACCGCTCCGGGTCATCGTCTTTACCGGGGCGGCTCCTTCCGCGACACGCCCGATCGCTTACGGTGCTCAGCCCGGAGCTGGTACGCGCCCGACCATCGGGACAGAAAGCGTGGTTTCCGGGTGGCGTTAGGAGATCATGAAGGATGAAGGAGAAATGACAAAACAGAACGAAATAGATTGGCGCATGATCATCCGCCGCATAAAAGATAAAAAATTTACGCCTATCATCAGCGACCGGGTTTTTTTCCCGGGGGACAATGCGGTCATTCCTTCCTGGGCGCGGGAAATAGGGTTTCCCTACCCCACAAATGATGGTCTCAGCATTGCTCAGTTGGCTCAATACCTGGGCATTAACAGTCGCGATTACCTGACGGCCAAAGAAGATTTCCTCGATTTTTCCAAACGGTATACCCTGGATTGGGTGAAAAATGATCGTCAGTTAGAGCCGGGAGAATTCTTGGACACCCTGATGGGGGAACTTTCCGACCTGACCTATTCACAACTGGCCACACGCCTCGATTTTCCTAAATTTGTGAATCCGCTGGATAACCCCCTACAAATTTTGGCCCAATTGCCTCTAGCCATTTATGTGACTACCAGTTATTACGACTTTTTGGAAGCGGCCTTACGTGCCGCTGGTAAAGATCCTGTCACTGAGATTTGTTACTGGCATGATGATTTGCAGGATGAAGTACCCTCTATTTTTAAGACCGATAAGGATTTTCAGCCCACCCCCCAGCGACCCCTGGTTTATCACCTGAATGGTCTGGATGCTTATCCGGCTTCGTTGGTGATTACCGAAGATGATTACCTGGATTTCCTGGTTAAAGTTGCGGAAGACTTGGAAGCGGTGCCGCGACGAGTGACACAGGCCCTTTCTGACTCCACGCTCCTGCTCTTGGGCTACCAATTGGAAGATTGGAACTTTAAATCACTGTTTCGTGGCCTCATCAATACCCGTAGTTCCAGCCGTCGCCTGTTGAGTCTTTCCATTCAAATGATCCCGGCCAATATGCCTGCGGAGCAGACAGAAATGCGACAAAAAGTCCAGGATTATTTGGGGCGGTACTTTGATAAAGCCAATTTTGATGTGTATTGGGGAACCCCGCAGGAGTTTACCCAGGAGTTATGGGCACAATGGCAGGGAATAACTTAAACACGAATAACAATCCTTATGTGGGTCCACGTACTTTCACGGAGAAGGATGCCCCTCTGTTTTTTGGCCGGGAGCGTGAAGCGCGTGAACTGCTGTCACTGGTTATCAGTGAACCATTGACGCTGTTTTATGCCCGCTCTGGGGCGGGCAAGAGTTCCTTGATCAATGCCCGCCTTATTCCTGGTTTGCGTCAGGAAGAGTTTGTGGTTCTGCCGGTGACGCGTGTCTCCGGGGCTTTACCGGCTGGGGTGAAGGAAGTCGCCAATATTTTTGTCTTTAACCTGCTCCTGAATCTGGATCAAAACAAACATGATCCCCGTATGTTGGCGCAACAGAGTCTCAGCGATTATTTGTCTCAAAGTAAGGCATTACTGACAGACGCTTCGTTGGCACGGGTGTTGATTGTGGATCAGTTTGAGGAAGTTTTTACGACGCATCTGGATCGTTGGCAGGAGCGGCGGGGCTTTTTTGAGCAATTGGCACAGGCTTTAAAACAGGATCCACTCTTATGGGTGGTATTGTCGTTGCGCGAGGATCACGTGGCTTCGTTGGATCCTTTTGCTCGCCTGTTGCCGGGGCGTCTGCGGCCGCGCCTGTTCATGCAACGGATGGATGCCGATACGGCGTTGGCCGCGATTACCGAACCTGCCGGGCAGGAGGGCCGCCCCTTTGGCCCGGATGTGGCCGAAAATCTGGTAAAAAACCTGCGCCAGATTCGCGGCCAGACCGCTTCTGATGTTGTTTATGGGGAGTTTGTGGAGCCGGTGCAACTCCAGGTGGTTTGTTACCAGCTATGGGAGAAGCTCCAGACGCGGCCGCAAGGCGAAATTACCCAAGATGATGTAGATGAATTGGGTAATGTGGATGAGGCCCTGGGGCAGTTTTATGAACAGGCTATCGCCAAAGTAATGTTAGAGACGCACGTTACTGAACAGGCTCTCCGTAATTGGTTTGAACATGAACTTATCACCGAGGCCCATACCCGGGGCACGGTTTACCAGGGCAAAGATACCACCGCCGGTTTGCCGAATGAAGCCTTGCGCCTGTTGGTCAACCAATTCCTTTTACGCTCTGAGTTCAGGGCGGGGGGAACCTGGTATGAATTGGTTCATGATCGTTTTGTAGAACCGATTCTGCTGGCCAATGTTGCCTGGCGTTTGCGGCAAAGCCCGCTGGTGCAATCGGCGGAAGCCTGGGACCGGGCAGGTCGGCCCAAAGAGATGTTGTACCGGGGGGGGCAATTGCGGGAGATGTTGCAACAAACAAACCCGGAAACGGCTGATGAACCGGTGAAATCCTTTTTGCAGATTAGCCAGGCGGCACAAACGGAGCGGGATTTGCTTCAGGCGCAGGAGAAAGCCGCCGAGGAGCGACGCCGCGCCGAGCAAGAGGCTCGCGTATCGTCCCGTTTGCGTAATCTGGCGGTGACGTTGATAGTGGTGTTTCTCATTGCGGCCGCGGCCGCTGTTTGGGCCTTGTTGGAACGAAATCAGGCCTCTATGCAGGCCGAAGCCAATGCAACCCTGGCGATTGAAAACGCGGCCGCGGCTTCTACCGCTCAGGTCGCCAATGAAACCAGTGTCTATTTTGCCGTTGAAGCCAACAACCTGGCCGGAACCTCTTTTGCTTCTCAAGCGGAGGCAGAAAACGCGGCCGCAACCAGTGAAGCCGCCAGAGCTACCAGTGACGCCCTGGCCATAGAAAACAGTAACCTGGCCACCACCAGTGAGGCCAACGCCATCATTGCCGCTACCCGTGCCGCCGAGGCCATTCTGGCCCAACAAGAGGCGGAAAAACAAGAATGTGTGATTTCGGCCCAGGCCCTGGCCTCGCAGGCTATTTTGACGCTGACTCAGCCAGAAAATAACACCGAACTGGCTACCTTATTGGCGGTACAGGCGGGCAGTTTATCTTGTGCCGGTACAACGGCGGCGGAAGGATTGACGACGCTGACGGAAACCGTTTTGCGTGATGTGTTGACTCGTCCTTATTACAACAATATCTTACGGGCGGCTGGCTCTACGGTACGTGATCTGGCTTTTAGTGGTGATGGCCGTTGGCTCGCGGCCGCGAACGATAGTGACAGGGTGTTGGTTTATGATTTATTATTCCCAGGCAGTACCCCGCTTCAACTCAGCGGTTTTACCGGCTACATTCGGGCGGTTGCGTTTAACACCCAGACAGGACAGTTCGCGGCCGCGGGTGATGATACCCTCATTTACCTGTGGGATTTAACCACCCCCGAAACCCCCATACTTACCCTTACCGGACATACCGCCGCTGTTCGGGCGCTCACCTTCAGCCCCGATGGTCGCACCCTCATCTCTGGGGGTGATGATCGCACCTTACGCGCCTGGGATCTGACCAGTGAAGACCCCAACAAAACCGCTATCGTTCGGGCTGAACACGCCAACGCCATCTTCACTATTCTTTATGCCCAGGGTAGTAGCCGGTTATTTATCATCTCCACCAGTTCTGAAGCCGTTTACTTATGGGACACCAGCCGATTGGCCCAAACCAGCCCCCTGCGCCTGAGTAGCTTCCAAAGATTCATCAATGGTATGGCCATCAGCCGCACCGGGCGACTTCTGGCAACCATCGGCTCCGATAGTGCTGTGCGCCTGTGGGATATCACCAACACCGCCAACATTCCTGCCCCCACATCCTTGACTCTGGATGTGGCCCAGATTGGGGCAGTGGCTTTTAGCCCCATAAATAACACCCTCTTTGTCGGCGATACCACTGGCGTCATTCGCCTGTGGGATCTCCCCCGTTACACCCAATCCCCTGGCCTGGCCTTTGCTACTTTAACCGGTCCTCAATCTCCTGTTCTTGCCCTGACTGTTGACCCAACGGGTACGATCCTGGCTTCGGCGACAGCGGGTGGAGAAATTCGTTTGTGGCAATTGCAAGCCACAGACTTTGCGGATATTGCGCCGGATTATGCCACTTTGTTAGCCCAGGCGTGTGCGGCAGTTGACCGCAATCTGACACCCACAGAATGGGCGAACTATTTGCCCGGACAGGCGTATCAGATTACCTGCCCTGATTTGCCCGCGAATGTGGCGGAGTAACGTCCGCTATACTTACTATGGTCGTAACTATACACACCCTCGAGGGCTGAGCTTGTCAAAGTTCTGTGTTGTCCTAGACAAACTCAGGTAACACACTTCTCAGGACTCACTGCGTCCTTAGAAAAGGCTCATCAAACGGCTATGGGGGAGGGGATAGGCTGTTTGTAGGGTATAATCACCCCTCGAATGGGCGAACCATCACATACATCGTTTGATTCCCGTTTTTACCTTTCACCACTTACCCATCTGCTGGGGCCGTTTCGTTGTCTAAACAATGGGTAGTCGTTGGGCAAACTCGCCATTATCACGGTATGGTTCTTTGGGCTGTGATTAATTTGTTACCCAATCATGTCTTTCACCTTAACTAATTCCCCACTCCCCGGCCCCGTCCTGGCAATAGACCTGGGTGAAAAACGTATTGGTCTGGCGGTGAGTGATAGCGGCCGCATGATTGCCCGTTCTTATGGTGTTATCGAGCGCAAATCACGCCGTGAGGATTTTGCCCGGTTTCAGGCCATTATCAGCGAGCAAAAGGTGACATTGGTGGTGATGGGTTTGCCGTTACACCTGGATGGTTCTGATAGTGCAACGACCACCTGGGTACGCGATTATACTGCCGCCTTAGCGCAGAATATTTCGGTGCCGGTGACTTTGTGGGATGAGCGTTATTCCAGCCAGGCGGCCACGGCCAGCCTGACCGAACGGGGTGTACGAGCTAAAAAACAAAAAGGACGGGTGGATGCGGTCGCGGCCGCGTTCATTCTCCAATCTTATCTTGACACGCAAACAGGTCCTTATACCGCGCAGTAAGCGTTCCGTCGGGTTATAGCAACGGATTAAAAAATAAATGGATTTTCCAGAGGTCGTCTTTAATCCGTTCCTTTCTAAATCCGTTAAAGTAACCAAAACGTAACATCTCAATAAAGTGCGGAACCTTCGGAAGGTTTTCTCACCAGAGGGACTGAACGCTTACGCCAAAACGGCCTAAAATCGCCTCTGAACTGAGAACGGTTACTACCGCATAAACGTAACGATACACGCCCTCGAGGGCAGAGCCGTACACCACCTGTATAGATACGTATAAACTGTTTTTATCCGCCAATCTTATGAGTTTACCTACCCGCTACCGACGCAATCCTTACACTGAACCCAAAGGCAAAACCAATGTAACCCGTTGGGTGGCCCGGCTGGCCTTGTTATTCATTGGCCTGACCAGTTGCCTGACTGCCAGTTTCATTTTGTATACCCGCTGGCAAGAAGCGCAGGCGGGCGGCCGCATCATTATTGAAGGGGGTAGCCCTGATTTGAATCCGGTAGAGCGGCTCTATTTGCAGACTATTTTGGTCAATAATGCGGCTGAGTTAAATGACCCGGCCAGTGGGGCTATGACTCCGGCCCAGTTTGTCGTTACCTCAGGGCAGGGAGCCAGCGACATCGCGGCCGCGCTCCAGGCCGCCAACCTGCTCGACAATCCCGACCTATTCCTTAACTACATTCGCTATTACGGTCTCGACAATCAGCTTGAGGCCGGGGAATATACCCTTACCCCGCCACTCACCATTCCCCAACTGGCCCAAACCCTCACCCGCGCCATTGCCCAGGACATCGAACTTCGCTTTCTGGAAGGGTGGCGACTGGAAGAAATGGCCCATTATCTGGCCACGGTACAACCAGCCAATATTGATAGTGAACAATTTTTGGCTTTGGCCCAACGTCGCGCCCCACTTGATCTGACACCCTATGATTATCTGGCCTCTTTACCGACTACGTCGACCCTCGAAGGGTTCCTTTACCCTGATACCTACCGCATCCCCACTGATGCCGATGCCGCCTATCTACTCAGCCTGATGCTCCAGACCTTTGGCGAACGAGTGACCCCGGCTATGCGTCAGGCGTTTGGCCTACAGGGACTCACCGTGTACGAGGCGGTTATACTGGCCTCAATCGTGGAGCGAGAGACACCCCAGGTACAGGAGCGCCCCCTGGTGGCCGGGGTTTATTTGAACCGTCTGCAACAAGCGATGCTCCTACAGGCTGATCCGACAGTACAATATGCCGTTGGCTACCAGCCAGACAGCGGTAGCTGGTGGAAAAACCCGCTTTTTCTGGTGGATTTGGCGCTGGATTCTCCCTATAACACCTATGTCTACCCTGGTTTGCCCCCCGGCCCTATCGCCAATCCCAGCCTCACTTCTTTGCAAGGGGTCGCCGACCCGGTGCAAACGACCTTCCTCTTTTTTGTGGCGGACTGTAGCAATAGCACGCCGGGGGCACACCTGTTTAGTGAAACCTATGCCGAACATGAAGCGAAGGTGGCCTTATGCCGGTGAGAATCTTCCCGGCCGCCCGGTGGATAAACCCCTTCATACTCTGCTTCATTCTCCTTACTACGGCCTGCGCCAGCACTCCCCCTGTTGTCAAAATTGGCCTGGTAGCACCCTTTGAAGGGCGTGATCGCTCCCTTGGTTATGATGTGATTTATAGTGCGCGGTTGGCGGTGCGGGAGATGAATGAGGCGGGCGGTATTGAAGGGACGTATGTGGCCCTGGTGGCGCTGGATGATGGCGGGGATGTGGCCCTGGCGGAGGC
Source organism: Chloroflexota bacterium (assembly GCA_018004935.1). Classification (GTDB taxonomy): domain Bacteria; phylum Chloroflexota; class Anaerolineae; order Promineifilales; family Promineifilaceae; genus Trichofilum. The sequence goes on from JAGNBF010000028.1 coordinate 31,874, forward strand.
CACGGCCCAATCTCTTGTTCTGGATCCGGCGGTGGTGGTAGTGTTGGGGCATTGGCTACCAGAGACAACGGCCGCGGCCGCGCCCCTCTATGCCAGCGCCGATTTACCCCTCATCGTGCCGGGGGAACCAGTTGATCCCCATACCCTGGATACCGTTTTCCGCCAGCGCTATGAGGCGGTGACGCCCTTTGACGAAACACCTGGCCCCTACGCTGGCCCGGCTTACACAGCGATGCAGACCATTTTGGTGGCCCTCGCGGCCGCACAAGCCCAAGATGGCACAATTACCCGCACCACCGTCAGCCGTTATTTACCCGATTGAGGACTCACGTGCGCATCCCTGGCCCTTACACCAACGGCACGGCTTTTCCAAAAGTAATTGGGGCGTGGTTCAAAAGTTGGCAAGCTAACCTGAACCCTGCCTTAATTGGCTATGTCGCTAATCGGAAACGCCCCTCCCCCTGACGATTCCCAGGGGGAGGGGGGAACCTATTGGTGTCGCTTTTTGCGAGTGTACACCCGTAAAAAACGACACGCTCAGCCCTTGAGAACGTGTATAGGATTGACGATTAAATAACTTGAACATTTGCTGTGGACGGTCCCCTGACCGGGCCACTCCCAGCGAACAAGTTATTTAGTTCTCATTCCATAGTACATGGGGTAACCGTTCAGTTAGCCCGCCCGGCGGTCAAACCGCCGGGCTAACCATACCAGGCCCTGCGGGCTAAAACCCCAGGCCAGCGGCCTTTGTCACCGTAGCCCGGTCGTTTTACGTCCGGGCGGGTCTGGCGGATGGGTTTATATGACTGAACGCTTACCTACATGGGATTAATATCTTGATGAGACGATACCTTTTTCTTCTGACTCTCTTGCTTTTCTTGTTAGTGGCCTGTGGGGGCAATGAGCCTGACTCGCCCCTGACGCCTATTTTCGATGGCCCAACCCGGCAAGCCACCCCCACATTGGCTCCAGGCCTCGCGGCCGCGACACAAAACTTCCCTCCCACACCGGCCGCCGTCATTCCCCGGCCCGGCCAAACACCCTTAGCCCCTACCCCCAACCCCACCCTTTTGGCCTCGCCCACAACAACCGCCACACCATCCCCTGCGCCTACCCCTACGGCTACCCCTGATCTGGCCCAACGCCAGACGCTCGCCCAGGTAGCCCTGCACAATCAGGATTATGACCTGGCTATCGAACACCTGGAGATTTTGTTAGCCAGTGGCACCCTGACTCCGGCGGATCAGCGGCAAACCCTTTATCAGGCGGGGTTGGCGTACCAGGCGGCGGGCCGACTGGCTGAGGCGGCTGAGGCATTTAACCTTTACCTGGCCCAGAACGCGGCCGCGCCCACTGCTCCCACCAGTAACACCACCGATACGGCGGTGGCCTATTTCCATCTAGGTGAAATATTGCGTACCCAGGGAGATTGCCCCGGAGCCATTGGCGCGTACCAGAGCTACCTGGCCGCCAACCCGGATATGGCCGCCTATGTTCAGCCCCTCATCGGCGATTGTTACCTGCTCCTGGATGATCGCTCCAACGCTATCACCGCCTATGAGAATGCGCTTACTGGTCAGGCCCATCGTCTGATCATCGTACCCATCCGCCAGAAGTTGGCCGATTTTTACCGGGAAGATAGCCGCTATGCCGAGGCCATTGCCCAATACGATGCCATCATCGCTGTTGCCCAGACGGAATTTACCAAAGGGCAGATGACCTATCTGGCCGGGCAGACCCATTTGTTAGCCGGAGATCAGTCTGCCGCTTACCAGCGTTTCCTGACGGGTGTGCGTGAATATCCCGGCTCTTATGATAGTTATGAAGGGTTGGTTGTTCTGGTTGAGGCTAATGTGCCGGTGGATGATTTTCAGCGTGGGCTAGTCAATTACAATGCGGGGCAGGCAGGTAATTTCTCCACCTTTTATCCGGCCATTGAAGCGTTTAACCGGGTCATCACGGCCAACCCAGAAAGCTACCGGGAAGATGTTCACCTTTATCTGGCCTGGAGTTACGAAGGGCTGGGTGATATGACCAACGCCCTGGATCAGCTTGAGCAATATCGGGCCATTAGCCTCACCACGGCCGCGCCTGGATTGCTGGAAAAAGCGGCTTTGCTGGCGCGAAATGGGCAAACGCTGGCGGCGCTGGAGGCTTACAATGAATTTGTGACGACGTTGCCCCAGGAAGTGCAGGCCAGTGAGGCGGCTTATCAGGTGGCCGTATTGACAGAGGAAATGGGGCGGGTGCAAGACGCGGCCGCGGCCTACCAACAAATGGCTACCAGTTACCCCACGGATGAGAATGCCCCCTATGCCCTGTTCCGGGCGGGCTGGCTCTACGAGGAGATGAACGCCACCGAACCAGCGATAACCGCCTGGCGACAACTGGCCGAACAGTACCCCACGAGTGAATGGGGTGCGGCCGCCCTCATCTGGTTGCTCCGAGTAGTGCCCGAAGCTGAACAAGGGGCATTGAGGGACGCGGCCGCGAACGCGTCTGTCTTTAGTTATTATGGCTTGCGTGCCCGTGACCTGGCCCAAGGGATCGATCCCTTTACCCGAGAAGGTACCCTTACCCTGACAATGACCGGGCAGGCCGAGGCCGAAAATTGGTTGCGTCAGGCTTTGGAACTGGATGCCAGTTATGACCTCAGTCAGTTGGGGCCAACATTGGCTCAGGATGAACGGCTCATTCGGGGGGAGAAGTTGTGGCAGTTGGGTCTGTACGAAGCGGCCAAACGGGAACTAGAAGCCGTGCGCGAAACCAACAGCAACGACACCCAGGCCAGCTACCAGCTTGCCCTGTGGTTCCGTGACCTGGGGTTATACCGCTCTTCGATTCTTGCCGTTAATGCCGTTCTGCGCCTGACCAACACTACTATTTTTACCGCTCCGGCCTTCATCGGCCAGCTCAGCTACCCCACCTACTACACCGATCTAATACTCCCGCTGGCAGAATATTATGATTACGATCCGCTCATTCAGTTTTCCTTATTACGACAGGAAAGCCTGTTTGAAGGATTTGCCCAATCAAGTGCCTATGCCCTGGGGCTGAGCCAGGTCATTCCTGATACCGCTTATTACATCGCCGACAGGTTAGCCTGGCCCGATTTTGACGTGTTGGATCTATATCAGCCCCACGTTGGCCTGGCTTTTGGGGCCTTCTACCTGGATGAGCAACTGCGCTTATTTGATGGGTTCGTTCCCGCGGCCATTTCCGCCTATAACGCTGGCCCGGGCAACGCGCTTCACTGGTATGAACAGGCCGGTGATGATCTGGATCTCTATATTGAGTCGGTGAGTTTCTGGGAAACCCGCCTTTATATCGAACGGATTTACAGCGGGTATGTCATTTATCGCTATTTATATGGGGGATGAGGTAAGACGGGTTGAGCGATTGGTCTATGACCGCTTACTATTTACTGCTTCCTTCATTAATGGGGGGTCAATATGTCCAAATTCGAGTGGCAGACGGAAGAGGATTGGGAAGAGATAGCCATAGCAGAAAGCGCACCGAAAAGCCCGCGGCCGCGACGCTGGTTGTGGCTTGCCAGTCTGGTTTCGCTGGTCGTGCTGGCTGGGTATCTCATCTATCAACAAGTAGAACAGCGAGTTGAAGAAGCCACCAATACCGTCGAGCAAGACGTTTTGTCTAGCCTGGACGTATTAGAAGCCGCCAATGCCAGTGGCGATGTTGAGCTGGTAAATGGGATATTAAGCGGCCGCGATCCCGCCTGGACAGACATCCAACGCGACCTCATCCGCGCCAGCCTGCTCTTCGACCGCTCAGCCTTTGGCCTGACCCTCATCGGCCCGCCCCAAGTTGTTTCCACTACCCTATCCGCCGATCTGCTCGCCGCTCAAACGACCTTGCATCTGGATTATGCCATTGCCATTGGCAACGGTCTGACCCAAACCATCACCCTGGAGCAGACAGCTATCTTCCGCCAGGGGGCGCGAAACTGGCTCTTTGCTCCCCCAGAAGAGGAATTTTGGGGTGATAGGGCAGAAATTAGTGGCAGTTTTATTAGCGTCCAATACCCTATGCGAGATGAAATCATCAGCCGACGCCTGGCCAATGACCTGGAGCAGAAAATTGGTGAACTGTGTGCTCGCATGGCCTTTGATACCGTCAACTGTGCGGGGGGGGTGCGAGTAAATCTGACTTTAGCCACCCACGCAGGCGGATTGCTCATGGTTAAAGACCCCGAGTTATGGCTCCAGGCAGGCCATGAACTGATTTTGCCCACTCCTACCCTGGTGGGTTTGCCTATTAATGAGCAGGCGTATCAGGCGCTGTATCGTGGGTATGCGATGGTAGTGTTACAGGCTTTTATTGGCGAGCGTATCGGCTGGCAATGTTGTAACCGTGCCGCACTGGTAGGCGCTTTGTTAGAGCGACAATTTGCGGAACTGGCCCTACAGTCATGGCCCCTTTTGCCTCAGGATTATGCCAATTTATTGAACCAGGGCCTTCTGTTGGCTGATCTGGTGGAGATTTGGGATGAGGCCGGTTTTAAGGAGATCACCCCGGCCTTGTATGCGTTAGCCGATTTTCTCACGAACCTGACCCAAACAGCGGTTCCGGCAACCCTTATCCCCATTGCTACGGGCGCGGATACGATGAACTGGATGGCGGCGATGATGCATAGTGAGCCATTTTCGGCGGAGAGTGACCGGCAGTGGCAGGCGTTTTTGTATGAAAAGAGCGGGTTGGCAAATGTACCGCCACCCATCCCGTGGCCGGATCAGGCGGTGAATATGTTGTGTGGGCCGAATTTCCCTGACGCGGCCGCGCTCTATGCCTATCACCCTGCTACAAACCTGTGGACTTCTGAACTCCCTGGGCAAACCTTTTTCACCTTACAACCCTTACCCGATCACACTGGAGCCGTTCTCGTAGAGCAGAAATTAGGCGTGGAAAACCAGCCGCCCCAAACCATTCTCTGGCGCGAGGGTCAAACCAGCAACATTTTTGCATTTCCCTTCGTGTTACGGAACAGCAATCATCAAGGGAATCTACTGGCCGGGGCTACCCTTTCTTTTAGCGATAGCAACAGTGATTTCATCTTCAACACCTTTTCCACCGACATTAACGCCCTGATAAACCTGGATCAGTGCACGGCAGAAGGGTGCCCTTTTACTGATCTGGCCGTGCCTAACCTCGCCTGGTCCTCTAATGATCAATATGCCCTGGCCTATATCACCCGGGCTAACTCTGCGGGTGAATTTCGTATCTTGGATGGCAACGGCCAACCTGGGGCGCTGGGTGCAGTAGCCACAGGCACCAATGGTGTGTGGTTAGATAACGATCACCTCATTTACCTGCGGACACCGGAAATTGTTAAAACCAATATTCATACCAAAGCGGCCGAAACCGTGGTTGCCGCCCGTGATTTACAAGCCGCTTTACCTGACCCTGATCTTGTCAATCGTTTATCCATTAACCATCTGGCCCTCAGCCAGAGTGATCCCAACCAACTTTTTGTGCTGGCTACCACATCGAGTTCTATCCGTACCGCCTACCTATTCCAGGTCAATCTGGCAACCCGCTACATCACCTTCCTGACCCAATTAGATGATGTGCCCGTACCGGCCATTGAAATTGGCAAAAACTTTCGTATTCCGGTGGAAATTGTGGCAAATGAGTTTCAGATTGCCGTCACCATTGTCCATGAACTCAATAACCCGGTTTATTATTTTTATACCTACCAGATGGCGCAAGATAAAACATCGGTGGTGAAGTTAGTGGGGGGCACAAACCTGGGTAATTACGCCTGGTCTAGTGATGGCTATTGGGTTGTCGGTACGGATGAAGGTGTTATCAAACTGATGGCTCCAGGGTGGGGGTATCAGCGTTGGGTAACGCATGAGTTTGCTAACTGTCGCGCCGCCAACTGGTTAAACGAATAGGGGGCATGTGTCGAATCTGTCGCTGTTGAGCGATTCCTTATTTTGCGTGGTTTAAAAGACCTACCCAATCGTAAGTATATTTACGTTTTGTGGGAGACCTGACAGGTTTCTAAAACCGGTCAGGTCTGTGCCCCACGATGTATGGGTATACGCGCACTTAACAGCGCAGATTAAATAACCTACGGAACTGCTGTGGCCGATCTCCTGATCGTGCCACTTTCGATGAGCAAGTTATTTAATTTCCATTCCTTAACAGCGCGGTTTTTCGGGGCATTCGCCCCGAAAAACCGTGCCCAAAAAAGGTCCCCGCCCCTGGGGCGGGGTTAGGGGTGGGGGAATTCCCAAGATTTCCCTGATGTTATTGCCTGATTTTGGTTGATTTTGTGCGATAATGGGTCTGCTATTGGCTCAATAAAAATTTAGCCGCAAATTTAGTCGCGGAACGCCTCTCTTTTCTTTTTCTGCGTTCTTAGTGACTTGGCGGCACGCTTTTTTCAGGGGAGACATTCAATGAGTCCGCAACAGATGTTAGGCAAATATTGTTTATTAGAAAAACTGGGTAGTGGCGGGTTTGCTACGGTTTATAAAGCGGAAAACATGAACCTGGGAAACGAGGTGGCCTTAAAGTTAATGGACACTCGTTTGTTTGAAGATGCCCCAACCGTGGCCCGGTTTAAACAGGAAGCTCGTTTTTCGGTACAACTGGATCATCCCAATATTGTGCGGGTTATGGATTTGGAAGAGGCGGATGGACAGTTGTTTATTGTGATGGAGTATGTGGCAGGAACCAATTTGGGTCAGTTGCTGGCGACAAATGGGTTGCTACCTTTGGACCAGGTTGTGGCGATTACACGACAGATCGCGGCCGCGCTCGATCATGCCCATAGTCGTCGTCTGGTTCACCGGGATATAAAACCCAGTAACGTCCTGGTGCGCCCAGATGGCGCTGTCAAACTAACCGATTTTGGTATTGTGAAGGCCGTAGAGGGAACTAAACTCACCCAGACAGGCACCACAATTGGCACCCCCGCCTATATGTCTCCTGAGCAAACCATTGGCTCAGCGGTGGATCACCGTTCGGATCTCTATTCATTGGGGGTGGTACTCTATGAAATGGTAACCGGGCGCATCCCATTTGATGGGGACACACCGGTAGCCATTGGCTATAAACATGTTCACCAGGCTCCCCCAATGGCCTCCACCCTGCACCCGAGAGCCAAAGGGCCATTGGAAAAGCTTTTGGGTAAAGCTCTGGCGAAAAAGCCCGAAGATCGGTTCCAATCCGGTGTAGAGATGGTGCAGGCGCTGTCGCAGGCGGTGCAGGAGTTGGAAGAGAATACCCTCGCGGCCGCGTATCACAAAGCCGCTGATTTGCTCAAAAACCGTCACTATGGAGACGCCCTGGCTGAACTAGAAGCCTTAGAAGCCATGAACCCGACTTACCGGGATGTGTCAGCCCTGCTCCAAAAAGCCAAACAAGGAGCACAGTTAGGTGATTTGTATGAACAGGCGGCTAATCATTTTGCCCGCGGCCGCGAGTTAGCCAGCCAGATCACCACCATTGACCCCACCTTCGCCGATCCGGCCCACATCTTGTCCCTCACCGAACGGAAAATCCCCACCGTTCCGTCTTTTACAGCTTCATTCTGGTTATCAGAATGGTTCCTGCTCATTGGTGGTACATTCATCGTTGCCAGCTATAGTGGTTTTTGGGAAGCTGATAGAAACCAATGGGCTACAGGGATTGCGAAATTGTTGCAAGAAACGGGTTCATTAGAGGGTTTGGCCATGGCGGCCCACGACTGGGTTCCTGGGTTTATCTGGGCACCCCTGGTGTTCCTGCTGGTTCTGGCCTTGTTATTTATCGGGCAAATGATCTGGCCGCGCCGGGCGCTTGTTTGGAATACGCTAAAGGGTGTTATCACCACGGCTACACTGGCGCTGATCCTGACCACCCTGTTTCAATTTTTCACAACCGATTCTACCGGCCCTTATGTGATGCTAACCGGAACGGTTCTGGTATGGCTGGCAACAACGCTCATCCCCTTGGGTGTATATTTACGTAATGGCCGTAAGTAGGGCTAAGGGTTTGCTCAAAATCATACTTGCCCCGGACATAAAATGATATTTTGGGGGTGACAGCAGATGGGGTAAGTTCACAGCAATTCTCAATTTGGTTTGCTCCTGGCGTTTGCCGTTTTTTGTTTTCTTGAGAGGGTGAACAGCCTGAAAGTCTGTTCTACGGCTGGAGCCATTTTTCGAGCGTGCTTTTGGCCTCCAACGGCTTTGAGTTTTTCCGCAATAATATAGGCATAGAATGGCTACCACGAAAAACCCATCCCCCTACAACCCCAGCAAGAAGGGAGAAACCTTAATCGTGTCATTTTTCGCGGGCGTCTGCCCGCGAAAAATGACATAAGAAAAAGTTAGGGGTGGGGGTAAACCAGGCCAACGCGCCATAGCCCGGTCGTAAAACAATCAGGCTATAGCGAATGAATTTACACAACTGAACGGTTATATCTAAACAAACAATGAATTCAGATTCTGGCGAATACCGTATTATTCAGGGAACGGGGGAAAACCCCATTACTATTCCGCGCCTGGTGCATGATCTAACAGCATTGGGTCTTAAGTCGAGTATGACAGTTATTGCCCATTCGTCCTTAAGCCGTATAGGCTGGGTTAATGGTAGTGCAGTGGCCGTAATTTTGGCTCTGGAAGAGGTTTTGACCTGGAGTGGCACTCTGGTGATGCCGACGCAAACCATCGGGGTCTCTGATCCCGCCCTTTGGCAAAATCCCCCGGTACCCGAAACCTGGTGGACAACGATTCGGGACACCATGCCTGCTTATGATCCGTTTTTAACACCTTCTGTGGGAATGGGGCTTATACCGGAGACGTTTCGTAAGCAGAAAGGGGTGGAACGGAGTGCGCACCCGCACCACTCCTTTGCCGGTTGGGGACGGCACGCGGCCGCGATTCTTTCCGCTCATTCTCTCAATTATAGCCTGGGGGAACAATCGCCCCTGGCGCACCTCTACAACCAAGACGCCTACATATTGCTCCTGGGGGTAGGCCACGGTAACAACACTTCCTTGCACCTGGCCGAATACCGGGCAAACTGGCCGGGCAAAAAAACCATAAACAATGGTGCGGCCATCATGGTTAATGATCAACGTCAATGGGTGACATTCTCAAATGTTGATCTCGATGAGTCTGATTTTCCCCAGATTGGCGCGGCCTTTGCGGCCGCGGGGGGTGAGGTGCAGAAAGGTAAGGTGGGACTGGCCGATTGTGAACTGGTACGGATGCGGCCGCTGATAGATTTTGCTGTTACCTGGATGGAAAAAAATCGCCTATGAAAACGCTGGTTGTCGGCGATATTCACGGCTGTTATGATGAATTCCGGTCGTTGCTTGATAAAGCTGGTTTGAGTGCAGAAGATCAGATCATCGCCCTGGGAGACATCGTAGACCGGGGGCCAGATCCCGTCAGCGTGGTCGAATTTTTCCGTTACACAGCCAATACTGTTGCCCTGGCTGGCAACCATGAACGTAAACATGTGCGTTCCTATCAGGGGACATTACGTCCGGCCCTCTCCCAAGTGATTACCCGCTGGCAATACCAACAGGCGGGCGCTGATTATGGTGCGGCCGCGGCCTTTATGGCCTCACTCCCTTTTTACCAGGAACTGCCCGAAGCTATCCTCGTTCATGCCTATCTGGAGCCAGGGATCCCTCTCAAACAACAACGGCTTGAAGTATTGGTCGGCCACATTAGCGGTGATCATTACCTGGCTCATACGTATGACCGGCCCTGGTATGAACTGGTTGACCGGGATAAACCAGTCATCGTCGGCCATCGCAACTACCTCAACACGTCAGAGCCATTTGTCTATCAGGATCGGGTTTTTGGGCTGGATACCGGTGTCTATCATGGGCTGGCCTTAACCGGCCTCATCCTGCCCGATTTTCATTTTGTAAGTGTGCGGGCCAGGGGGAATCACTGGCAAGACCTCAAAGTGGCCTATCAACAGGCCCAAACCCTCTGAGCGATACCCCTTTGTTCAGGTGTAACCGTTCAGTCATGAAGTTGGACTTTTCTCTGGTAACTGACCCTCACCCCCAGCCCTTCTCCCCCCTTCGGGAGAGGGGAGTTGGTTCCCTCTTCCTGGGGAGAGGGTTAGGGTGAGGGGTTGTATCGTTACAACTTTCGGAAGGCTGAACGGTTACGTCCGATCAAAATAAGGCTATCCGGCCAATATCTGCTCGATGGCTTGTAACTCATCACCGCTGAAGGTCAACCGGTTCAGTGTCGCTACGGCATCTTCAATTTGTGACACCTTGCTGGCCCCGATAAGAGCCGAGTTTACTTCAGGGTGACGTAGAACCCAGGCCAGGGCCAGTTGCGCCATGGTCTGGCCGCGAGATTGGGCCAATTCGTTGAGCTTCTGTACTTTAGCGATTTTGGCATCGGTGATGTGTTCTGGGCGTAAGAAACCGTGAGCTTTGCTGGCGCGAGAACCATTGGGTATGCCATGCAGATATTTATTGGTAAGCAACCCCTGGGCCAGGGGCGAAAAGACGATACTGCCCACCCCTTCCTGGCGCAAAACATCAAGCAAACCGTGTTCAATCCAGCGGTCAAATAAGTGGTAGTTGGGTTGGTGGATGAGGCAGGGTGTGCCCAGGCTTTTGAGAATGGCCACGGCCTGCCGGGTTTGTTCGGCAGAATAGGATGAGATGCCTACGTAGAGGGCGCGGCCGCTTCTTACGGCATAATCCAACGCCCCCATCGTTTCTTCCAAGGGAGTGTCGGGATCAGGACGGTGGCTGTAAAAAATGTCCACATAATCTAGCCCCATCCGTTTCAGGCTTTGATCCAGGCTGGCGATGAGGTATTTGCGCGAACCCCATTCGCCATATGGCCCCGGCCACATCCAGTAACCCGCTTTGCTGGAGATGATTAACTCATCCCGGTGGGGGGCAAAATCTTGTTGGAGAATGACCCCAAACGTTTCTTCAGCGGAGCCAGGGGGCGGGCCGTAGTTATTGGCCAGATCAAAGTGGGTGATGCCCAGGTCAAAGGCCCGACGGAGCATGGCTCGGCTGTTTTCTAATATGTCCACGCCACCAAAGTTATGCCATAGCCCTAATGAAATGGCGGGCAGTTTGAGACCACTGCGGCCGCAACGGTTATAAATCATCGTATCATAACGAGTATCCAAGGGATGGTACATAATGGTTAACTCCTACGAAAATGTAGGGCGATTTTGTAAATCGCCCGGTGGACGATTTACCAAATCGTCCTACAGATTTTTATTCCTCTTGGTGCGCTGTAGGCCCATGGGGAACTCCTACGAAAATGTAGGGCGATTTGGCAAATCGCCCGGACGATTTACCAAATCGTCCTACAGATTTTCATCCATCTTGGTGTGCCGCAGGCCCATGGGGAACTCCTACGAAAATGTAGGGCGATTTGGCAAATCGCCTGGACGATTTACCAAATCGTCCTACAGATTTTCATCCATCTTGGTGTGCCGCAGGCCCATGGGGAACTCCTGAGAAAATAAGTAGCGAGTAGCGAGTAGCGAATAGCGAGTAGCGAGTAGCGAGTGAACGTCTCGCTCCCTTATTACGATGGCATCGGTTCGCCACAAATAAACAGATGGGTGGTGTGCCAGGTGACGGTTTGGTCGCTGAGTTGGCGGCGATAGAGGGTGGCAACTTGCTCCAATTCTGCCGGGGTGAGACCGGCGGAGCGTAGGCGTTGGCTATATCGCGGCCGCGCATCCGCCAATAGCCCCTCCCCAAACCACCGTTCCAGATGAGCGGGGGTCAGCCGTCGTTGTTCCGTTTGGGTTGTTAACTGCTGATGCGTGAGGCGCAGATGTGCGGCCGCGAACCAGGCCACCACATCCTGTTCATCCCAATTCACCAGAGGATCCCTTTCATCCTGATAAATCGCCTCTTCACCCTGGCGTACCTTAACCCGCAAAGCCTCATCCACCCCCTCCCACTCTACCAGTTCATACAGCCGTTGTCCGTGCCGGGGTACACTCAGTACCAGACATAGGCGACCATCAGGGAAAAGCAGAGGCGTGAGTTGGCTAAGAGCCAGGTTCCCCGGCGCTCCTGTTAAAACTACATTTCGCCCCAGGATACGGTCAAACTTCATCCCTTCTTCTCCGCGCAGGCGGAGCAGGTAAGCTAGTTCGTTGACGGTGCCTTGCAGAATTCGCGGCCGCTCCAACTCCGGTAACTGATCTGCCTGCTGGCGTAGAGCCGTGGCGTCCTTATCCTGGGGAGAAAGCGTATAGACCCCCCCCTCTGGGGCACGGCGCACCGCTTCCCAGGTGAGTAAGCCCGCGGCCGCGTTTACATCCAACACCAAATGGTGGCGTTGCACCTGGGCCAACTGAAACAACTTATCGCGTAACAGTTCCAGGTTGCGGCCGCTGTTCGCCACCGCTCGTTGCAACCAGGCTTCCCGCCTTCGGTTGGCCGGACTCGTTGTATACGTTTCCCCTGGCTCATCCGTCGCTTCTAACATCGCCGCCAGTTGCGCTTCCCGTCGTCGGGCCACCATCTCCCGAATGCCATGCTCATAACCCTGGTCGCTGGGCTGATAAAACAACTTCCCCTGCAAGGCCGCTGGCAAATATTGTTGCGCGACCCAATGATCCTGATACGCATGAGGGTACAGATACCCTTTGCCATGCCCAAACCCTTCTTTGTCCCGGTTACCATCCTTCAGATGATTGGGCACATCTTCTTCCTGCTCCTTCTCCACCGTGGCCAACGCATCAAAAAAAGCCATAGAGGTATTCGATTTAGGGCAGGTCGAGAGATACAACGTTGCCTGCGCCAGATGAAAACGCCCTTCCGGCAGGCCAATCCGTTCGTACAACTCCCAACAGCTTTGCACCACCACCACAGCATTCGGATCGGCCAGCCCTACATCCTCTGAAGCCATGATGGCCATCCGGCGAAAAATGAAGCGCGGATCTTCACCGGCATAAACCATTTTCGCCAGCCAGTAAAGCGCGGCATCCGGATCAGAGCCGCGCAAACTTTTGATGAAGGCGGAAATAGTGTCATAGTGGGCATCGCCGTCTTTATCATAAAGGACGGCCCGCTTCTGAATAGATTCTTCGGCCACATCCAGATCAATATAAACAATACCCTGAGGATTGGGGGGAGTAGTTTCCACGGCCAGTTCCAGAGCATTGAGCACCGACCGGGCATCGCCATTGGCTGTATTGACCAGATGATCGAGGGCCTCTGGTTGGATGGTTACAGACAAATGGCCGTAGCCTCGTTCTGCATCATGAAGAGCCTGGTAAATGATCTGGCGCAGGTGATCGGCGGTTAGCGGCCGCAACTGAAAAATACGACTACGACTGACAAGGGCTTTGTTGACTTCAAAGTAGGGATTTTCTGTTGTTGCCCCAATCAGAATAATAGTACCATTTTCTACATGTGGTAGAAGGGCATCTTGTTGCGCTTTATTCCAGCGATGGACCTCATCTACGAAGAGGGTGGTGCGTTGACCATACAGATTGCGTCGCTCCAAAGCCTGATCAATGGCCTCGCGAATCTCTTTAACACCGGCTAAAACGGCATTGATGGTGATGAAATGGCTGGCGGTACTGTTGGCGATGACACGAGCCAACGTGGTTTTGCCTGTTCCGGGGGGGCCATAAAAAATGAGGGATGAGAGTTGATCGGCCTGAATGGCGCGGCGTAACAGGCGGCCTGGCCCAATGATATGTTCTTGACCTACGTACTCATCGAGAGTACGCGGCCGCAGGCGATGGGCCAAGGGTGATTCTTTCTCAATTTGTGCCTTACGAGCCTGGGTAAACAGTTCCATATCTGAATTGTAACAAAAAAACGTCAGAGGTTTATGTAACCTCTGACGTTTGGATAGTTGGTGGGCCCGCCAGGACTCGAACCTGGAACCGATCGGTTATGAGCCGACTGCTCTGCCATTGAGCTACAGGCCCTGGCGATTTACGATTGTGGCTACTTTGGGCAAAACATCCTAAACTCCGAAATTTTTGCCAAAACGCAATCAATTTAAGCGGTAGAGCTGGGAAATCGTAAATCTACAATCGTTAATCGTCAATAGAGAGAGCGGGCAGCGGGAATCGAACCCGCACCGTCTGCTTGGAAGGCAGGAGTGATACCTTTTCACCATGCCCGCATTTTTAAGTGAACAGTGAGCAGTAAACAGTGAACAGTAATCCTAAGATTCAACTGCTTACTGTTGACTGTTAAGGTCGGGGCAGTCAGATTCGAACTGACGGCCTCTCGGTCCCAAACCGAGCACTCTGCCAGGCTGAGCTATGCCCCGATTGCAAGGGTTTAGTATACTGAGAGAGTGCCTTAACGTCAACCGCTATTTGCTAGTTTGCTAGTTGTAGCAATTCTCAATTTAACCAACGATTAAAACCGTTGCCCGCCAAAAGCACGCTCGAAAAATGGCCCAACCCGTAGAACAGCCTGAAAGGCTGTTCGCCCTACACATTCTGGATGGGGGCTGAGCTTTACCGAAGCCCGGCTCCGCCTGCATAGAGAGCGCACAGCCTGGAAAGGCTGTGCTACGCTCAGTTGACGGCCGGGCGGCCGCACCATTTTTAGACGTTCAGGCCAAATTGAGAATTGCTGCGCTAGTTGTAGCAATTCTCAATGGGCATTTAGCGTTTTGGTTCTTTGGGGGTAAGCGTTCAGTCATATAAATCCATCATCCGCCAGACCCGCCCGGACGTAAAACGACGGGGCTGTGGTTACAAAGGCCGTTGGCCTGGGGTCTTAGCCCGTAGGGCCTGGTACGTTTAGCCCGGCGGTTTCACTGCCGGGCGGGATAACTGAACGCTTACCATTGGGGAGTATATCCACGTTTTGTGGGAGATCTGACAGGTTTCTAAAACCTGTCAGGTTTGTGCCCTACGCTTTATGGGTATACTCTTCTTTGGGGTTTCGTGGGGTACGGGCAACCCTTGTGGTTGCCCACACGGGGCTGGCACAAGGTCAGCCCCTGCATCTGGTGTCAACCCCCTGAATTCCCAAAGAACCAGCGTTTTTTGTTTCATAAGCCGTAGAACAGCCTGATTGTTCATTAAATTTTTAATCGGGTAATGTCTTCATTGACCCCATCCCCCCTGCCGATTCCCGAGGGAAGGGGGGAATTCCCATGGGGCATTTTTCGGGGCATTCGCCCCGAAAAATGCCCCTTAGAAAAGTTCCCCGCCCCTGGGAGGGGGGGGATTCCATTACCTGATTAATTTTTTAAACGACAAAAAGGCTGTTCTACTGAACGTACCACTGTTTAACGTAGGGCGTAAAGTTGTCCATCATAACTGCCAAACAGAACCAATCCCCCGGCAATGGCCGGTGTGGTGTAGACAAATCCCCCGGTATTGAAGTGCCACAACTCAGCACCATCGGCGCGACTGATGGCGTACAGATTGCCATCATCACTGCCCACATACACCACTTCGGCAACGACAGAGGGGGAGCCGTAAACTTCTTTACTGGCCTTGAATCGCCACAATTCATCTCCGGTCAGGGCGTCCAGGGCGTATAGGTAACTGTCCAGATTGCCCACATAGACTACTTCGTCCACCACCGCCGCTGATGAAACAAAGGCCGCCCCCCCGGTAAAATGCCATACCTCGGTTCCGGTCAGCGCATCTAACACATAGAAATTCTTATCCAGACTGCCGATGTAGACTGCGCCATTGGCAATGGCGGGTGAGGCGTAAATGGTGCTACCGGTGCGGAACTCCCAGGCCAATTCGCCTGTGGTGGCGTTGACGGCATAGAAACGTCCGGCCCTGTCGCCTACGTACACCAGCCCATAGGCTACCGCCGGAGATGAGGTGCTGGAGCCGCGCAGGGCGAATTGCCAGATCTCGGCCCCGGTGTTGATGTCCAGGGCGTGGAGTTTGCCCAGACCGCTGGCGATGTATAGGTGATTGTCTACGATGACTGGTGAGGGCTGAAAGAGGATATCGGGTTTGTCGGGGATGGTGAAATGCCAGATGAGAGAACCGTCGGCGGCGTTGAGAGCGTACACGCCGTCACTGCCTATATAAACTATGCCATCTACCACAGCGGGTGAAGAGAAAACAGTATCACCAGTGGCGAAATGCCATTTTTCGGCCCCGGTTAGCAGGTCTAGGGCGTAGATATTGTTATCGTCACTACCGAAGTAGACGGTGTTTTCTACAATGGCTGGTGAGGAGTGAACTTCGGCACCCGTGGTGAAACGCCAGGCGGTTTCGCTGTAGCTGGTGACGGCCAGACCGGGGATAAAGCCGGTGTGTTGACTGTTGTGGCGAAACAGCGGGAGGGGTTGGATGGTATCTCCGGCCGGGGTGGGGGTAGCGGTTGGGGTAGGAATGGGGGTGAAGGTGGGGGTGAGGAGAGGTGTGGGAGTCAGACTCGCGGCCGCGACCTCATGGACAATTTCTGTAACCACCGGGATGGTTGGGGCAGGGCTATTCCCACAAGCCACTAATAACCATAGGGCCAATATTCCAACCAATAGTACAAATGCTGGACGTAAGGTTGAGAATGATTCGGACAAATTGAACATGATTTCTTTTCCTCTAAAAATGAATATGCCACTGGTTGAGCCTGTCGAAACCAGCGGCCTTCGGCAAGCTCAGGCTACGTTTTTTGGGAACTGAACACGAATAAAAACCGTCGCATTGCGGCCGCGCTTTCATTCCCTGATGAGCCACAGCATACGGTGTCCGAATGGATCTGTCTGGTGTTGATTTGTACCAATTGGGAGGGGTTATGGGGAAGGGTGTGTTTTAAGGGGGGAGGTAGAACAGCCAGAAAGGCTGTTCTACAGAGGAAAACGGGGTTGTATTAGTTGTTGGGGGCGAAGGTGCGTTGGTATCGTTGCACCCAGGCCTGGGTCAGGCGATCCAGGACGATAGCCAGCAGGACGATGGCTAACCCGGATTCGACGCCCTGGCCTAACTGGTTACGGGCCAGACCGGTGACAACTTCGATGCCCAGGCCGCTACTACCTACCAGTCCGGCAATGATGACCATGGAGAGGACTAACATGATGGTCTGGTTGATCCCGGCCATGAGGGAAGGCAGAGCCAGGGGGAGTTCCACCTTACGCAGGGATTGCCAGGATGTGGACCCAAAGGCGTGGGCGGCTTCGACCGCGGCCGCGTCCACTTGTTTTAATCCCAGGGTCGTGAGGCGAATAACCGGTGGCAAGGCGTACAACACAGAGGCAATGATGCCGGGAACCCGCCCCAGGTTGAAGAGCATGATAACGGGTACCAGGAAAACGAAAGAGGGAATCGTTTGCAGGAAGTCCAGGAAGGGGCGTAGCAACTGTTCTAACCAACGGAGCCGAGCCGCGAAGATGCCCAGAGGGATGCCGATGAGTAGGGCGAGGACAACGGCCACGATAACCTGGCTTAAGGTATCCATGCCTGCTTCCCACATGCCTAATAACCCCACAAGGAATAGGCCAGTGGCCGTGCCTAAGGCTAAACGCCAACCAGAAACGGTGAGCGACGCGGCCGCGACCAATAACATGAGAACCGGCCAGGGCAACCAGGTGGTCAGGAAATTGCGTAATGGATTAAGAATTTCTAGTGTTAACCAGTCACTAAAGGGGCCAGTACCAAAACCACTATCACCAATGTCATAAAGATTTACCTGTGCCCATCGCACAACCTCATCTACCGGGTTTTCTAGATTGATATTCCAGGTGTCGGGGAAGGTTTGCCAGCCAACTGACAAACAAAGGGCCAGAAGCAAACCCAGAAAAAGGAACGCCATTAACCCATAGGCGCGGGGAGTCAGGCGCACCAGGGGGGCCATGGCCTGGTAGAGCCAACGATAAGGATACTCTAAACCAGCTTCGATTTGCCTTGCCCAACCATAGCGGAGCCATTGTTCTGGGAGCAGGCGGGTGGCTGGTTTGGGCGCGGTGCCGGTCAGATCCATTTTCGCCAGGGCATCGCTGAGCCGGTCAAGTAGAACGGCCATAAAAACAATGGCCAGACCTGCTTCCAGGGCACGCCCTACTTTGATGGTGCGAAGTGCTTGCAGGACGATGTCGCCCAGGCCACCGCCACCAATGAGAGAGGCGATAACGACAATGCCTAGCGCCATCATAATGGTCTGATTGACCCCGGCCATGATGGTAGGCAAGGCCAACGGCAGTTGTACTTTGAGCAACATTTGTCGGGATGTAGAACCAAAAGAGCGGGCCGCTTCCAGGGCTTCTTCGGAAACCTGACGAATGCCCAGGTTGGTGAGACGGATGACCGGGGGCAGGGCGTAAATAATGGTTGCGATGACACTCGGAACGCGGGCTACGCCAAAGAAGAGAAGGACGGGAATGAGGTAAACGAAGGCGGGCATGGTTTGCATGGCATCTAACAGCGGCCGCACTGCTCGTTCTAAACGAGGTGAACGGGCGGTGAGGATGCCCAGGGGAATGCCGATGAGTAAGGAGATGAGCACTGCAATTGCCATGAGGGAGAGGGTTTGTAGGCTCTCTTGCCAGTAACCCAGGAAACCCATCATAAGCAGGCAGGTGGTGGTGAGCAAGGCCAGTCGCAGGTGAGCCAGCCGGTGCGCCAGAAGAAAGATTGCGGCCGCGAATACAGGCCAGGGCAACCAGATGAGGAAGGTTTCGGCGCGACGTAGAATAATATCAATGATGGTGCTGATGGGAGTGAAGAAGTAGAGGAAGAGAAAATGGGTTTTGCGATGGCCAATGGCCCACACTTTGAAGGTGTCCATTGGTTCTTTGAGGCCCAGGTTCCAATTTTCGGGGAATGGCCCTAACCCGTTACCCAGGTGGTGGGCGATGAGCAACGCGGCCGCGAGTACGACCAATCCTAGTAAGGCAATGTTGATCCGTTTTCGGGTTTTGGGGTAGGTGAGAACCATAAGTTATTGATTGTTTGGGGTAGTTAGGGGTATGAATGAGGTAAAGATTGATTTTGTCTATGATTGGCTCAATGACCAATCGGTGTATTGTCAATGATGTTTTACGGCAATACCCATATCAACTGGAGTTTAGAGCGAGAGGAGAGAGCAAGAGGAAATTACTCTGGAAAACCCTCTAGCTCTGGCTCTGAACTCTAAACTCCAGTACCAATCACTAAAAATATTACTGTTCGGTCATGGCACGCATGACCAGAGCACGGTCTACTTCGCCGATGCACATGTCATTATCGTCTAAAACCAGACAAGGTTCGTCATGGTCAGCGACGAGGGGGATGAGGTGTTCCAGGGTGGTGGAGAGGGAGCAGGTGTAACGGTAGCCATTGGGAGGGCAGGGGGTTCGCGGCCGCATCACTTCTGCCACGGTCAAGACCTTCACCCGTGGGACATCCTTCGTAAATTCGCGTACATATTCATTGACGGGGCGGGCTACGATGGCCTGGGGGGTGCCCACCTGAACAAAAATACCGTCTTTCATAATGGCAATGTGATCGCCTAGTTTGATCGCTTCCAAAAAATCATGGGTGATAAAGATGATGGTTTTGTGCATCATCTTTTGCAAGCGGATGAGTTCATCCTGCATTTCCCGGCGGATGAGTGGGTCGAGAGCGCTAAATGGTTCATCACAGAGCAAAATTTCGGGGTCTACGGCCAGGGCGCGGGCCAGCCCCACGCGTTGTTGCATACCACCACTAAGTTCATGAGGGTATTTGTGTCCCCAGCCGGTTAAACCGACCAGGTCCAGAACTTCGGTGGCCCGCTTCATCCGTGCGCCCCGTTCCATCCCCTGTACTTCCAGACCATAAGCCACGTTTTCCAATACCCGGCGATGGGGAAAGAGGCCAAAGCGTTGGAAAACCATGCTTATTTTGTGACGACGTAAGGCCCGGAGCGCGGCCGCGTCCATTGCTACCACATCCGCATTATCTACCAAAATCTGGCCCTGTGTTGGCTCGATCAGGCGGGAAAGGCAACGCACCAGGGTGGATTTACCACTGCCAGATAACCCCATCACGACGAATACTTCTCCCTGGCGCACCGAGAACGAAACATCTTGCACGGCCACAACATGGCCGGTTTGGGTCAAGATTTCGGTTTTAGAAGCGCCACGGGCTAACAAGGGTTGGACAGCGGCGGGATTTGGCCCGAATACTTTCCAGATGTGGCGGCATTCGATTTTTGCATTGGGCGTTGTATCCATGCCTGGTTTTTCTCCATACGGCCAGAATGGGTCAAGTGAGGCCATGTATACAGCTAAAAGAATGAAAAGTCAATCAAAAAAGAGCTTGTTACCCTTGTAAGACAAAATCCGCGCCCCGTTCGCCGATCATGTAAACGGTGAGGGCGGGGTTGACGCCCACCATTGTGGGGAAGATGGACGCATCGGCAATGCGCAGGCCGCTGACTCCTTTGACCCGCAACTGAGGATCTACCACGGTTAGTCGTTCGGCGGGATCACCCATGCGGCAGGTACCAGCGGGGTGGTAAACGGTGTTGCTGACCTGGCGGGCATAGGCAGAGATTTCCTCATCTGTCTGGAAGTTGGGACCTGGGGCTAATTCTTGTTTGACCCAATTGCGTATAGCAGTTTCCTGAACGAGGCGTCGGGCTAATTTGATACCTTCACGCAGAATACGGGCATCGTAACCATCAGGATCGGTGAAGTAGCGAAAATTAATGATGGGGGGCGCGGCCGCGTCTGCGGAGCGTAGGCGCACAATTCCCTGACTGCGGGCGCGGGCCACATTGGGGGTGAGGGAAAAGGCGCGGCCGCTGGTAGGGAAGCCATAGCGGATTGTTTGCATGTCAAAGGCTTGCGGCCCAAAATGAAACATGAGGTCGGGCCAGCCGTGGGCGTCCTCCAGGCAGGCAAACAGGCCAATTTCCCAAAATTGGGTTGTTTCTGTGGGCGTGTCCCGATTGGTTTCCCAATAAACAACACTTTCCGGGTGGTCTAGCAGGTTTTCACCCACACCGGGCAGATCGGCTATGATGGGGATGTGGAGTGGGCGGAGGTGATCGGCGGGACCAATGCCAGAGAGCATGAGTAATTTGGGTGTATCGAAGGCGCCGCAGGCCAGGATGATCTCCCGTTCGGCGTAGATGGGGCCGTTGGGTGTTTGCACCCCAATGGCCCGCTGTTGCTCATCAAAAAGAATGCGACTGACGAAGACATTGGTGAAGAAGGTGAGACGTTCGCCCCATTGGGTCAGGGGATGCAGGTAAGCGACGGAGCTAGATTGGCGTATTTCCCCTTTTTTGTTGAGTTGGAACCAGCCGATGCCTCGCCGCACCGGCTCCTGACCAAAGGTGAGTGTGGGAAAACCGAATTGGTTCGCGGCCGCGATCATCTCTACCCCTAGTTGATTGACCGGGGGTGGGGTTTCCAGGGCAACTTTCTGCAACAAACGCTCGTTGAAGGGACGCACCTCAGCCGGTGACCATCCCTTGGCACCCTGTTGCTCCCAGATGTCCAGGTCATACTCGGGAGTGAGGAAGGCGATGGCGGAATTGTGGGAACTGCAACCACCCAGGACGCGGCCGCGGGCATGGCGAATGAGACTGTTGCCCTGAGGTTGCGGCTCTATGGTGTAGTCATAATCCAGGTCACTCTCTAGCAGATTGGGCCAATTGCGTAATTGCAGGACCCGATCCTGCCCCTCATCGTTGGGGCCAGCCTCAAACAAGGCCACTTTCTCCCCAGATTGTTCGGCTAAACGTGCGGCAACGATGGCTCCGGCCGTGCCCCCCCCGACCACAATGTAAGCAAAGGTTTGTTTCATGAATGATTCCTCTTAAATGGTTTGGCGCGATGAACGTGACAGAATTTTATGCCTGCTTTTGTTTAAGAACCAAATGATTCCTGCCCGCGGATCAAATTGCCGGGCTAAAGCCCCAAAACAGGAAGTAATTTGTATTTATATTGGTAACGGGCACGTAATCGTTTTGTTGTGTCACTTTATCCGCCCGCCCACCCGGTCGTAATTGTTGATTAAATGATTGATCGGGTATAGATTGGCGCACTCACTTTTTTGGCTAATTGGCTATAGCCAAATTTATTGATACTTGTAAGATTAACCATGCCAATTGTATAACTGGTATGCTTTTATGATAACTTCTCCTCCAACTGCACGACAAGAGTTCCTGGCCGGTTTGAAAGCGGAATTGCCCATCGCCGTAGGGGGGATTCCGTTTGGGCTGATTTATGGTGTGTTGGCGTTGGCGTCCGGGTTGCCGCCGCTTATGGCCCTGGCGATGTCCCCGATTGTGTTTGCCGGGTCGGCGCAGTTTATTGGAGTACAGTTGATTGGGGCGGGTACACCAGGGCTGGTTATTGTGCTGACGGCGTTTGTGGTGAATCTGCGTCATGCGTTGTACAGCACCTCGTTGGCCCCCCAGATGAAACATTTGCCGCGCCGCTGGCAACTGCTGTTGGCGTATCTGCTGACGGATGAGGCATACGCGATGACGATTATTCGTTATCTGCAAGACCGGCACGATGAAGCCCCCCATAAACATTATTATTTTTTGGGAACCGGGTTGTTGTTATGGTTAGAATGGCAAATCAGCACGGCGGTCGGCGTTTTTCTGGGGGCGCAGGTTCCGGACAGTTGGCAGTTGGATTTTACGCTGGCGTTGACGTTTATCGGGCTGGTGATTCCGACGTTGAAGGATAAGCCGCATGTGGCCGCGGCCGCAACGGCCGGTCTGGTGGCTCTATTGACCTATTCATGGGATTACAAACTGGGACTGATCGCGGCCGCGGTCTCCGGCATCGTTGTCGGTGTCATGTTAGAAAACAATTTACCGCCGAGACGTGGGGAGAAGCGCAGTGAACAGTGGACAGCGGATAGTGGACAGTGAACAGTGAACAGTGGACAGTGAACAGTGGACAGTGAACAGTGAACAGTGGACAGTGGACAGTGAACAGTGGACAGTGAACAGTGGACAGTGAACAGTGGGTTTCTCGTTCACCATTGGCTATTGACCATTGACCATTGACCATTTTCCCAATACACCAATACACCAATACACCAATACACCAATACACCAATACACCAATACACCAATACACCAATACACCCAAAACCAACACCCCTCTATGACCCTCTTCCTCACCATCCTCTTCATGGGCCTTGTCACCTACGCCACACGGCTGGGGCCGATTTTGTTTTTTAGCCAGCGGGAGATGCCGGAACTGCTCCGGCGGGCGTTGCGTTACGTGCCGACGGCGGTGCTGACGGCGATTATTGTGCCGGAGATGTTGTACCCTGGTGGCGAACTGGCCCTGTCTTTGCTGAATATGCGGCTAGTGGCGGGTATCGCGGCCGCGGTCGTCGCCTGGCGCACCCATAACTTCTTCTGGACGATTGCCGTGGGGATGGGTGTGTTGTGGCTGGGGAGTTGGGTGGTGGGTTAGCAACTCAGTGAGCAGTGAGTAGTGAACAGCAGTCAGACATTGGTACTTCACCATTCACCATTCACCATTCACCATTTACCATTCACCATTCGTAAGTTCCCAGGAGTTCCCCATGGGCCTTTGGCACACCAAGAGGGATGAAAATCTGTAGGACGATTTGGTAAATCGTCCGGGCGATTTGCCAAATCGCCCTACATTTTCGTAGGAGTTCCCCATGAGCCTTTGGCACATCAAGAGGGATGAAAATCTGTAGGACGATTTTGTAAATCGTCCACTGGGCGATTTGCCAAATCGCCCTACATTTTCGTAGGAGTTCCCCATGAGCCTTTGGCACACCAAGAGGGATGAAAATCTGTAGGACGATTTGATAAATCGTCCACTGGGCGATTTGCCAAATCGCCCTACATTTTCGTAGGAGTTCCCCATGAGCCTTTGGCACACCAAGAGGGATGAAAATCTGTAGGACGATTTGGTAAATCGTCCACTGGGCGATTTGCCAAATCGCCCTACATTTTCGTAGGAGTTCCCCATGAGCCTTTGGCGCACCAAGAGGGATGAAAATCTGTAGGACGATTTGGTAAATCGTCCGGGCGATTTGCCAAATCGCCCTACATTTTCGTAGGAGTTCCCCATGGGCCTTTGGCACACCAAGAGGGATGAAAATCTGTAGGACGATTTGGTAAATCGTCCGGGTGATTTGCCAAATCGCCCTACATTTTCGTAGGAGTAACCCATGCAAGCCTTTGAATTATCCAGTCTATTAACCGAGCCGGGGCAAAGTGGTGCGCCGTATGTGGAGTTTTTGCGTGTGCCATCTTTGAGTATGGGGTTGTATGTGTTGCCTGCTGGTGGGGTGGATAGGCAGAAGCCGCACAACGAAGATGAGGTGTATTATGTGGTACGCGGCCGCGCCACCATCAACGTTGCCGGTGAAGATCAACTCGTCGAGCCGGGTAGCATCATCTTCGTCTCTGCCCACGTGCCCCACCATTTTCATACTATCAGCGAAGAGTTAGCCGTGTTGGTCTTCTTCGCCCCCGCCGAAAGCGAGTAAACAGTGAACTGTGAACAGTAGACAGCAGGCGTGTCACTGTTCACTGTTTACTGCTCACTGTTCACTTCTTCCACTGACCATGCGTATTCCCATAGACCGCCACAGCGCGATTCCCCTCTACCAACAAATCGTTACCTTCTTGCAGACGCAAATCGAGGCGGGGGCGATTCCGGCAGAGACGCGCCTGCCTGCCAGCCGGGAATTGGCCGAGAGCCTGGGCGTGAGCCGACTCACCGTTACCAACGCCTACGCCGAACTAGAAGCCGCCGGTCTGGTGGTGAGTCGGGCGGGTAGCGGGACTTATGTGGCTCACCCGTTGGTAGAGCCGCCCCCTGGCAACGACCAACAGGAGACGCCCTGGCCGTTGTGGCAACAGGATTTGCGTTATCACATCTACCCACCCACCCAAAACGATTTTCGCCAACGGCGCAAAGAGAACCAACAACCAGAGATGATCTCCTTTCGGGACGGGTTGGGGTCGGTGAAGTTATTTGATACGGAGGAGTTCCGTAAGACGATGCAGATGGTGTTGAAGCGGGACGGCGCGGCCGCGCTCGGTTACGGTGACTATACCAGTGGCGGTTATCCTGGCCTGCGCGAGACCATCGCCCACATTTTGAGCCACCAGGGCATCCCCACCCATGCCGATCACGTCCTCATCACCTCAGGTTCCCAGCAAGCTATCTCCCTGGTGGCCCGTCTGCTCCTGCAACGGGGCGACACGGTCATCGTGGAAAGTCCTACCTACGGCGCAGGGCTGGATTTATTCCGCTCGCTGGGGGCGCGGATTGTGGGTATTCCCATGGATGAAGAGGGGATGTTGATGGATAAGTTGGAAACGGCCCTGCGTACCACCCATCCCCGGCTCATTTACACCATTCCCACTTTCCACAATCCCACCGGGCGGTGCATGTGTACCACCCGCCGCCGCGAGATGATCGCCCTGGCGAACCATTACAACGTACCCATTTTGGAAGATGATTTTGTCGGTGATTTACGTTACGAAGGGCGGGCGCAACCGGCGTTGAAAGCGTTGGACAATCGGGGCGCAGTCATTTATGTCAACACTTTTTCCAAAGTATTGGTTCCGGGGTTGCGGATAGGTTATCTGGTGGCCGATGGGCCAGTGTATGAGCAGTTGATGATTCACAAATGGGTACATGATCAGGCGACTTCGGAACTGCTCCAGCGGGCGTTGCAGGCGTTTATTACCGTAGGGCGGTATCAGGCCCATCTGCGGCGGGTGTGCCAGGTGTACCGGACACGTCGGGATGCGATGTTGGATGCCTTGCAAAAGTATATGCCAGAAGGGACGATGTGGTCGCGGCCGCAGGGCGGACTGTTCATCTGGCTCCAGCTACCCCCCAACCTGACCGCCACCGATTTATTGCCCTTAGCCCAGGCCGAAGGCGTCACCTTCGCTCCTGGAGCGTTTTATTTTCCCGACGAAGACGGCTTCGACCATCTGCGCCTCAACTTCACCACCCAAACGCCAGAACGAATTGAGCAGGGGGTGGGAAGGTTGGCGCGAGCGTTGCAAAAGTTGGCAGTGAACAGTGAACAGTGAGACTACTGAAGAAAGGGGAGTTTTCACCGCCAAGACGCAAAGGTCGCAAAGATTTTCTCTGGAGTTCATCCGTTCTTGGCGTTCTTGGCGTCTTGGCGGTTCCTTTTTTCAGTGGACTCAATAGTGGGTATTCTACTGTTTACTGTTCACTGCTTACTACCCAAAAGGAGTTCTTATGCCCAAAGATTACTCAACCCTTCCCTACAACGAAGTCCGGCGGGCGGACCGGGCGGTGCATGATGAAGAATGGATTAAGGGGATGTTAGGCGCGGCCGCGATTGGCACGCTCGCCACCGTCAACGAAGAAGGCCAGCCCTTCCTCAATAGTAATTTGTATGTGTACGACGAGGATCGTAACGCCATTTATCTGCACACGGCCCACCTGGGGCGTACCCGTGCCAATCTGGAAGAAACAGACAAGGTTTGTTTTACAGTGATGGAGATGGGGCGACTGCTCCCGGCGGATCAGGCGTTGGAGTTTAGCGTGGAATATGCCAGCGTGGTGGTTTTTGGCCGCGGCCGCGTCGTCACCGATGCCATCGAAGCAGAGTATGGCTTGCAACTGCTCCTCGACAAATACGCCCCCCACCTGCGCCCTGGCGAACATTACCGCCCCATCATGCCCGAAGAACTCAAACGTACCGCCGTCTACCGGGTAGATATTGACCAATGGAGCGGCAAACGGAAAGTGGTGGGTGATTTTCCGGGGGCGTATCGGTACGAGCAACCAACGTTTATTCAGAGACCGTTAGCCGCTGGCCGTTAGCCGTTGGCAAAATTGCCAGCCGCCAGCGGCCAACGGCCAGCGGCTCCCACGAGGTTTCTATGCCCACCTACCACCGCAACGGTTACACCATCAGCACCAGCAAGCGCAAACTGAACGTGGACCGGGTTCACCAAATGTTGAGCGAGGAGAGTTATTGGGCACGCGGCCGCACGCCAGATGCCGTCGCTCGTTCCATCAAACATTCCCTCTGTTTCGGTGTGTACCAGGGGGATGAGATGGTCGGGTTTGCCCGGCTCATCACCGACTACACTACCCACGCCTACCTGTGCGATGTCATCATTACCGAGGCGCATCGCGGCCGCGGGTTGGGCAAATGGCTCATGGCCTGCATCCTCAAACACCCCGAACTACAAACGGTCTACCGCTGGTTTCTCCTCACCCGCGACGCTCATGGCCTGTACGAACAATTTGGCTTCCATAACGCTGACGACCCCACGCGATATATGGAACGAGTGGTAAGATAGTGAGCAGTGACCAGTAAACAGTAACCAGTTCATACCTGGCAGTAGAACAGCCTTTCCAGGCTGTTCACCCCCGACCACTACAAGACCCTAACGGCGAACCAGTACCTACGGTTTACTGTTCACTCTCATTGTACCGACCTGGGGCTTATGTTATGATGTACCCGTCAGTCGGTTAAAAACTTGTTCAGCGGAAGAATGACCTATGAGCGTCTATTATCCCGAAACCCTACAGCCCACAATCGAGTATCCAGAAGGTGATGGTGAACCCGTGGCCGAAAGTGAACCGCAACTGTTATCTCTTTTGTACGCTGTTGCCACCTTGCGTGTCTATTTTCAAAACCAGCCCGATGCCTATGTGGT
Organism: Chloroflexota bacterium; assembly: GCA_018004935.1. Taxonomy (GTDB): domain Bacteria; phylum Chloroflexota; class Anaerolineae; order Promineifilales; family Promineifilaceae; genus Trichofilum. Next base: position 59,445 of record JAGNBF010000028.1, read on the forward strand.
AGGCAATATGCTGTTTTATTACGAGGAAGGCAACCCCAAAGCCGTGGTCGCGCCGGATGTGATGGTGGTAACAAGCGGCTCTCACAAACGGAAACGCCGCTCCTACATGCTCTGGAAAGAGAAAAAAGTTCCTGATTTTGTGCTGGAGATTACTTCCAAGACAACGGTCAGTGTAGATCAAGGGGTGAAACGGGGGGTTTATGCCTATTTGGGTGTGCGGGAATATTTCCTCTACGACCCCACTTCGGATTATCTGGAGCCGCCGTTGCAAGGGTTACGCCTGGTGGATGATCATTATCTTCCCATGCCCGCCGTTGAACATGAGAATGGCAGTATCACGATTCACAGCAATGTGTTGGGATTGGATTTACACCTCAACGGCAGTGATTTCCACTTCGTTGACCCGGAGACGGGTGAATTTCTGCGTAGTTATGAGGAATCGGAAAAGGAACGTCGGGAAGCGGAAGCCCGCGCTCAAGCGGCTGAGGCACGACTGGCCGAATTGGAAGCCCGCCTGCGCGAGTTGGAAGGGAAGAAGTAGAAATCAGGACACGGATTAACACGGATGGTCACGGATTCAAGGCCATTGGTTGAATGAGTTCCCACGAGTTCCCAGAGTTCCTACAAGTTCCAGGTGAAGCGATGACTCACTCCAAAACAATCTGGATCACCGCGGCCGCGCCCACACCTATTGGCCCTATCTGGTTGGCTTTGTCAGAGGGGGGGCTGGTGGCGGTTTCGTTGTGGAATGACGGGGCCGGGTTTCGCCGGTGGGTAGCGGAGATGACCGGGGGTGAGGTGGTGGAAGATGAGATGAGAACGGGAGACGCGGCCGCGCAAATCATCGCCTATCTCAACGGGTCACGCCACACCTTCGATCTGCCCATAGATTGGAGCGTCATGTCCCGTGCCCAGGCCGACATTCTACGCCTGGTTCAGGCCATCCCCTACGGCCAAAAGCGCACTTACGGCGACATCGCCCGCGAGTTGGGGCAACCGGGCGCGGCCCGCGCCGTCGGGCGAGCCAATGCCACCAACCCCATGCCCCTCGTCATCCCCTGCCACCGGGTCGTGGGCAGTGATGGCAAACTACACGGCTTCTCCGCCCCCGGTGGGTTAGAAACGAAGGCGTGGTTGTTACGATTGGAGGGAAGTTGGCTTCTTTAGCCGCTTACCACACTCGCTTCTCATTTATCGCCAGTTTTGCCAAAATCGCCTCTTCCAGGTCAATCCCAGAAACACTTGCCAGTTGCAACAGATATAAAGCAACATCGGCTAATTCCCCGGCCAGGGCTTCCTTGTCGGCTATATCATCACGCCATTGGAAATGTTCTAACACTTCGGCGGCTTCGATGGATAATGAGGCGGCTAAATTGCGGGGAGATTGTTCTTTGGGAGAATCAGGCGCGTACCAGCCTTTGTTTTGGACAAAGGTGTGCATCCGGGCGGTAAGATCATCGAGGGTCATAGGGGTGGGGTGAATTTCAAAATGACGAAGGTATCTTCTCAATAAAGCGGGGTGAAGTGGGTTGAGCCTGTCGAAACCAACGGCCTTCGACAAGCTCAGGCCTCATTTGCCCCGAAATATTGAGAAGATACGCGAACGATTCCTTAGAGGCGATCGGCCACAAATTTGGTCAGGTCGGCCAGACGGCTGGCATAACCCCATTCATTGTCATACCAGGTAACAACTTTGACCAGATTGCCCCCGATGACCTGAGTGGAGAGACCATCTACGGTAGAAGAGGCGGGATTGCCGACGAAGTCAGCGGAGACCAGGGGTTCGGTGGTGAAGTCGAGGACTTTGCCTAACCAGTTGTCGCCAGACGCGGCCGCTTTCAGGGCTTCATTAATTTCGGCAACGGTGGTGTCCCGATCCAGTTCAGCGACCAGGTCAACCACAGATACGGTGACAACAGGCACACGGAAGGCCATACCGTCAAATTTCCCTTTCAGGTCGGGGATAACCAGCGAAACTGCTTTGGCCGCTCCGGTGGTGGTGGGGATGATGCTGGCACCAGCGGTGCGTGCCCGTCGTTTGTCTTTGTGGGCCAGGTCCAGGATGCGTTGATCGTTGGTGTAGGCGTGAATGGTGGACATGAGGGCGCGTTTGATGCCGAAGGTGTCATTCAACACTTTGGCCACCGGGGCCAGACAGTTGGTGGTGCAACTGGCGTTGGAGATGACATTGTGGCTTTCCGGGTTGTAATCTTCTTCATTCACACCCAGGCATACTGTCCAATCTACTTCCTTGCCGGGCGCAGAGATAAGGACTTTTTTGGCTCCGGCGGCCAGATGGGGGGCCGCTTTTTCTTTGGTGGTGAAGATGCCGGTGCATTCCAACACGATGTCCACACCCAGATCACCCCAGGGCAGTTTAGAGGGATCTCGTTCGGCGAAACTACGCACGATTTCATCGTCTACATGAATTTGACCATCAATTACTTCTACTTTGCCCGGGAAACGGCCATAGGTAGAGTCATATTTCAGCAGATGGGCATTTGTTTCCACATCCATCAAGTCATTAACGGCCACAACATCGAGGTCATTATCATATCTTTCCTGAATCGCTTTAAATACCTGGCGACCGATACGACCAAAACCGTTGATACCTACTTTGATTGCCATTGTTAAGCTCCTTTTGTTGAACTTGGGCTTTTCCCCATGTTTGTTCTAGCCTCAGGCTAACGTTTTTATGGGCTTGAACGGTGGGGAAGATAGCTAAATTGAGTGATGATAAAGTCTTACTTCAGCAAATCCATGACGGCTTGAGCCAGTTTACGGCTGTCATGCCGCCAGGGCTGTACCTCATCCACCAGATCGGCGGTGACCATTTGCATGGTGGCAGGGGCAAGTGGTTGGACAAACAGTGTATGCCCTCCACCTGTTTCTGGAGGAATAGAAAGGTTGTTGTTAGCCAGGACTGCATCCAGGCACCCAGGGGGAAGATGGGATAGTAGCTTGTTCACGTGGTCAGCTACTGTGTAATTATCCGTCTCTCCTGGCTGGGTGGCAAGATTACACACATAGATTTTAGGCGCGGCCGCGTGGCGTAGCGCTTCGGCCAGGTCGGGTACGAGCAAATTGGGTAAGATGCTGGTGTACAGACTGCCTGGGCCAAAAACAATGAGGTCAGCTTGTAGGATGGCCTGGATGGCCGGGGGGTAGGCCCGTACCGGTTCTGGGTGCAGGTAGACCCGTTCTACCAGACCGTGGGCTTTGGGAATAGCCGATTCGCCGATGACGTGGGTAAGTACTGGTGGCTCTCCCATCCAGATGTCAGCGGTCAGGATAATGTGGTCAAGGGTGGAAGGCAAAACGCGGCCGCGCATGCGCAACACACGATCCATCATCAATAAGGCTTCCTCAAAACTTCCCGTGACCCCAGTCAGAGCGGCCAGCAAAAGATTACCAAAGGCATGACCGCGCAACTGCCCCGCTTCATCTCCATTCGGTGTGCCCCCAAAACGATATTGCATGAGTTGGGTCATCAACATTTCATCACCGGCCAGGGCGGCAATATTATTGCGAAAATCACCGGGGGGTAGTAACCCTAATTCGCGCCGTAAGCGGCCGCTACTACCCCCATCATCGGCAACGGTGACAATGGCGGTAATATTATTAGTAAACTCACGCAACCCCCGCAGTAAGGTGGGCATTCCCGTACCCCCACCGATGGCGACGATGTGGGGACCCCGTTTGCGCTGGGTATAGTCGTACAGCGAGGTGGCTACATCCTCATGAGGCTGGCGGAAAGGGGCTACCAGGTTACGCCCCAGGCGCACGATAGCCACAAAGACAATGCTCCCCCCTAAGAGCAGGGCGACAATCATCCGTAGGAGGGGGGGCCACCCCTGCATGGTGATGATGTTGTAAACGACGTCGGGCAAGACGCCTTGTTGACTGAAGATGAGAATGGCATAAACAACGCCCATTCCCATGATACCGGCTCCGATTACCAGGGTAACGAGCCAACGTTTGACGCCTATTCCTAAGCTGAGCCAACGGCTACGGTTGAGCAGGGTTTGCCACAGAGAAGCGAAAAATGTCATGAGGATCTCAGGAGTTTAATACTTATGTAATAAGCGTTCAGTGACCCTGGAGAAACCAGGTTTTTAGAGTGTCTAAAGTAAATATCAGCCAGTACGCGTTCAGTTACCCCGCCCGGTGGCCAAACCACCGGGCTAAAACCCCAGGCCAACGGCCTTTGTAATGATAGCCCGGTCGTTTTATGACCGGGCGGGTTTGGCGGATGAATTTATATGACTGAACGGTTACTATCAGCCAGTGAAAAACCTGGTTTCTGTTCTGAACGGTTACATACTTATCAACAACCCAATCAAGAATTCTATACTTACCACGGTCATAAAATGACATTTTGGCTCTTGGGGAATTCAGGGGGTTGACACCATATGTACGGGCTGGCCTTGTGCCTGCCCGGTGTGGAGCAACCACAAGGGTTACCCTTACCCCACGAAATCCCGAAGACCCGACATTTTGTTGGCGGCAACTGCTGAGTAAGCCTGGGCAGAAGACCCATTCCCCTACCCCTTCCCAAAGGGAGGGGGGGAAAACCAATGGTGCGGTTGGGCGGGCGTCCGCCCGCCCAACCGCACCAGAAATAGTTCCCCGCCCCTGGGGGCGGGGTTAGGGGTGGGGGGCCGCCTCGGACAAACCGATCATGAGACCGAGCACAAAAACATGGCCCCATTCCCCTCATGATGATCAAGGGTGTGGCGATTATTAAATGACCTGAACCACTTGAGTTGAGAGTTCAGAGCCAGAGCTAGAGCTAGAGCTAGAGGGTTTTCCAGAGTAGTTCCCTCTCGCTCTCTCCTCTCTCTTCTCGCTCTCTCCTCTCGCTCTAAACTCCAGGAACCACCACTCTCTGGGAAAATGTCAGATTATGCCCTTTGGCAGTATAAACGGTATTGGGTCAGTGGTAAAACGATTTTCGTAACCTTTTCTCTGTGACGTTTGGCAATTCTCTTTATACATTGCCATTCCCTGGTACATTCAGGATAATAATTCTATGTCAAGACGCCGCGAAGATCCTTACCGCCCTGATTTTGTAGAACGTTCACCCTTTTTGCTGATATGGCGCCAATCACGGGAAGCCATTGCGGAGATGTTGGTGCCGCTGTTGGCCGGACTAAAAACGGTCTGGTTATTGCTGATTACCCCGACGAATTTTTTTCGCACCTGGTTTTTTGAGCGTGCGGCCGCGGCCCGGCTTCATTCACCCTTTGGTTTACTCTGGCGGAGCCTCACCTCTGAACCTCAGCTTCCCTTACAACCCCATCAATTTTTGCTTTTTGGCATCTTTACCGCCGCTTTGGCTGGCTTTGGTTTTGACAATAGTAATCGGTTTACCGGGTTTCTGGCGAATGCAGGGTTAGGGGATATTGTGTTGGCGCAGACCCAAAGCCTGGCCCCCACAGCGGCTAACCTGATTGTCCGCCTGCAAACCTTTGCCCAAACGCCTACTTACACAACGTTGAGCCAGTTTGTGGATGGTTCTATTGTGAGTGCTGTCTTAGAACTGGTCCTGAATCTGTATATCACAATGGCCTTTGCCCTGTTGTTTTGGCTGATCGTCCGCGGCCGCGTTCCGGCCAACCACAGCTACAGTTTCTGGCTCTACATGACTGGCCTACAATATTTCACCACCGGCATTTCCTCCATCTTTTACCTGCTTTTCTCTCTGGGTCTCAGTGAAGAGATTAGCACTTTTCTTTTCTGGTTACTAGAAACGGCCCTGTTTGTCATCTGGCAAATTTTCCTGCCCATGATTGTCCTGCCACGTTTGTATCCGGCCGTCCGCGGCCGCACCGTATTATTGGCGGCCCTGTTAGGTCGCGGCCTGTTGTTTGGCCTCGGTTGGGCCATTGCCGTTTTTGGTTATAGTCTGCTGGCCTTATTGGCGGCCCTGTTTTTGGGTGGCAATTAGCCACTATTTAGGAATGAGACCTAAATAACTTGTTCGCTGGGAGTGGCACGGTCAGGAGACCGGCCATCACAAAACGGGAAGTTATTCTTAGACGGTTACTTCGCTCAGGTATGCGGGCCAAACTTTCGCACCACAAGGACACCTATGACTTCACCTACACCTATTTCTCTTACGCGGCCGCAACTCATGGCTCGTCTGGCCGGTGAACGGGGACATCTCTTCTGGTCTTTTGTGGGGCTAACAGAACCTGTTATGACAGAAACCATTCTGCACGATAACTGGAAAGTCAAAGATCTCTTGCCCCACATTGGCCGTTGGGATGAAACCTTTGCTGATTGGGTAGGATTGTTTCAGAATGGGCGACTCGATGAAATAGCCGCACGGGATGATGAGACGGGGAATCGAGTCTGGCATGAACAGACCCAACATTACACCCTGGAGCAAGGGGTGGCCGTGTTATTGAAGGCACGGGGTGGTTTGTGGGCGGCTTTAGAGCGATTGACCGATGAGGAATTTGATCAGCCTCTGACGCTGATGACAGGGCGAGTGACGATGGTGCGACGCTGGGTCGCGGCCGCGTACCGGCATGATGCCGAACATGCTGATGAGGTGCTCACCTGGCGCAAGGCGAACAACATTCCCCGTGGGGTAGGGCCACTGGCACTGGTACGGGCTACCGTCCGGGCCACGCGCAAAGAGTTCCTGGCCGTCGCCGCCAATATTCCCACCGCCGAACATAGTACCCGCCCGGTGTGTGGCGTCTGGACATTACAAGATGTTGTTGGTCATATTGCCGATTGGGAAAAATATGGGACTGAGGGGATCCAAAAACTGTTAGCCGGAGAGACAACCATCAGCAACCCATTTGGTCCCGACATACTGGCCTGGAATGAGGCGCACGCGGCCGCCCGCCAGGGGCAAAGTTGGGAACAGGTATGGCACGATTACCAGACCACCCGGCAAAACTTCTTCTACACCCTCGATCAACTTACCCAGGAACATCTCCATTGCCTCCTCACAACACCCTGGGGCGAGTCAAACCTGTACCGTTGGATTAACATCTGGACTCATCATGAACGAGAGCACGCCGCCGATTTGCGCCGCGAGTTGGCTTTACCAGAAACTCCCGCTTATCTGCTACCCTGACAATCACAATGTCTGAACCAAAACGCTTTAAACTCCACATGCCCGGTCTGCTAGAAGTGCTGGCGGGTAGTTTATACTCTAACCAAAAAGTGGGCATTCGGGAGCTAATCCAGAACGCCCACGATAGCTGTATTCGCCGGTCAGTAGAAAGCGGCCGCAAACATTTCCGTCCACGCCTGATCATTACCACCAATGAGGATGAGGAAACCCTGACCTTCCAGGACAATGGCAATGGCCTCACCGTGGACGAAATTGACGAATACCTGGCGACGATTGGTCGCAGTTATACCCGTCAACTGCGCGGCGAGTTGTCTATCTTTGAGCCGGAACGGGCCGAAGAGTTAATCGGTCAGTTTGGCTTTGGCTTTCTCAGCGCCTTCATGGTAGCCGAAGAAGTAACCCTCATCACCCGCTCCTGGCAAGAAGGAAGCCCCACCCTGCGTTGGCATTCTGCTGGTGGGGAGCATTATGAGATCACCGAACTGCCCACCATCGCGGAGATTGGCACAACAATAATATTGAAAGTACGCCCCGCGGCCGCGTTCGTATTCGATGAAGAAATTCTGCGCGAAACCATTCAGCAATTTGCCGACTTCCTACCCATTCCCATTCACCTCAACGGCGATTCCCATCCGGTCAACCTCATGACCCCCCCCTGGCAAAGCGTCAACGTCGCCCAGGCCACCGAAGAGTACATAACCCGCGCCTTTGCCGAACAGGATCCCCTGGCCGTCATTCCCCTGCGGGAAATGACCGTAGACCTGGGTTATGATAGTGTGGACATCCCCATGCAAGGCTTCCTCTTCATTCCTCCCTCCACGGTCGTTTCCGTGCGGGAATATGGTGATATGCGCGTGTTCGTGCGTCACATGTTCATCTGTGACAACGAGAAAGATTTGTTACCCCCATGGGCGCGTTTTGTACGTGGGGTGATTGATTGCCCTTATCTGCAACCCACCGCCTCCCGTGAGACCATCCGCAAAGATGAGACCTACACCGCCGTGCAAAAGGCTATCGAAAAACATCTATCGGATGCTTTACGCGATATTGCCCTGAATGATCCCCCCCGTTGGCGCAAAATTGTGCAACGCCACTCCGATATTATCACCGGCTGGGCGGTGCGTGATACCGACTTTTTCAATGAGGTTGCCGATATCGTGACGTTTCGGACGAGTCGCGGCCGCCTTTCTTTGCCAGAATACCTGGAGATCACCCACAACACCATTTACTTTGCCACCCACGAATTGGGGTCTTTGCAAGAGCAACTTCTGGCCGAAGGCCAGGACGCCCCCGTCATTGAGGCCGTCTGGTTTGCCGTCCACCCCTTCTTACGCCGTTATGCAGAACGGCAAGGCAACATCAACCTGGTACGGATGGATGGTGATGTCTCCTCTCTGCTCCAACCAGCTAACAAAGGGCCGTTTACAGATTTGCTGGCCTCTTGCGAGCGGTTGGGAATTCGCGCCACTGTTGCCCGTTATACCCCCGTAGATGTACCCGCCCTGATGATCCACCCGGAAGATGCCGAATTTCATCTGGAGTCGCGCCGTGCCCTGGATGCGGGTGATATTCCGGTGGGGTTAGCGGGATTGGTGGGCAGTTATCTGGAAGATGTGACGAAGGACGAAAGTGAGTGGCAGGGGACGTTTTACCTGAACACAAATAATGGGTTTATTCGTGAATTGGGCCAAAACCCACCCTCGGATCATACATTGGATTTGATAATGAGTTTATTGCACCAGGTGGCCCGATTATTTAGCGGCCGCACCATGACTGCCCAAGAAGCTACTGCCGCTTTTCGGGCCACCACAGCGGCGATTGGGGGGCTGGTGGGTCGTAAACAATAAACAAGAGATGTGTTTTATTGGGCGATTGTTATCTTCTCAATATTTTGGAAGAAACATAGCCTGAGCTTGTCGAAGGCGGTTGGTTTACACAAGCTCAACCAACGTCACCACACTTTATTGAGAAGATACGGCGATTGTATACTCGGGCTTTCCCCCACCCTAACCCCGCCCCCTTGTTGATTAAATGATTTATCGGGTAATGAGTTGATACGCCCACCCCCGGCGATTTACGGCGGGAAGGGAAAACACCAGGCGTGCCGGTGCCCGATAACCGGCACATGAGAAAGTTCCCCGTCCCCAGGAGCGGGGAACGATTTCCGGCGCGGTTTGATGGGCAGACGCCCGCCAAACCGCGCCGTTGGGTTTTTCCCCTTCCCTCTGGGATCGAAGGGGAATGGGTCTTTAGCCTAAACTCTCTCAAGCGAGGGAAATCGAGCAGACGTTCGCCCATCCTCTTTCGCCCCTTCGCCAGGCACACAGTATAATACCCCCCGAATATTTTCTGGCCTGGTTTAGGCATCATTCTGTGTTGTGAAGAATCCCCTTCACCCGTGACGGGGATTCTTTATTTCACGACCTGCATCCGTTTTAGTTTATAAGAGGACACGTTATGAGTGACCGAGCAAATGACACCGCCAATGATTTCATCCGGGCGATTGTGAAAGAGGACTTGATCAACAGTAAATACAGCGGCCGCGTGCACACCCGTTTTCCCCCTGAACCCAATGGCTACCTGACCATCGGCCATGCCAAATCAATCAACCTGAACTATGGCCTGGCCCGTGAGTTTGGCGGCAAATTTAACCTGCGCTTTGACGACACCAACCCCACCAAAGAGGAGCAAGAATTCGTAGACTCCATGATCGCAGACATCCGCTGGTTAGGGGCGGATTGGGAAGATCGTCTCTTCTATGCCTCCGATTACTTTGACCAGTTGTACGAGTGGGCCATTCATCTCATCAAAGATGGCAAAGCGTATGTAGATGATCTCTCCGCAGAGGACATTCGCGCCTACCGGGGCACATTGACTGAGCCGGGTAAAGAAAGCCCGTACCGTCACCGTTCCATTGCGGAAAATCTGGATCTGTTTGAGCGGATGAAGCGAGGGGAGTTTCCCGATGGGTCACGGGTACTGCGGGCCAAGATTGACATGGCCTCGCCTAATATCAACTTCCGTGACCCGGTGATGTACCGCATTTTGCACGCCACCCACCATCGCACCGGGGACAAATGGTGCATCTACCCCATGTACGACTGGGCGCACGGCCAGTCCGATGCCATCGAAGGCATTACCCACTCCATTTGTACACTGGAGTTTGAGAACAATCGCCCGTTGTACAACTGGTTCCTGGATAATCTGGACGTGCCCCACACACCCCGCCAGATCGAGTTTGCCCGGCTGTTTTTGTCCTACACCATCATCAGCAAAAGGCATTTGCGGCGGCTAGTCAATGAGGGGTATGTAGCGGGCTGGGATGATCCCCGGATGCCTACTGTGGCGGCCTTGCGGCGGCGCGGCTATACGCCAGAATCTATTCGCAACTTTTGTGACATGATTGGCGTGGCGAAGGCGAACAGCATGGTGGAGATGGCGATGCTGGAACATGCCGTGCGTGATGATTTGAATGCCAACGCGCCTCGAGCGATGGCTGTTTTAGACCCGCTCAAGGTGGTGATTGAAAATTACCCGGCAGGGCAGGTAGAAACATTGGATGTAGTAAACCATCCCCAGAAACCAGAGATGGGGACACGTCCGGTTCCGTTTAGCCGCGAGATTTATATTGAGCGGGATGATTTTATGGAGAACCCGCCCGGCAAATATTTCCGGCTGGCTCCAGGGCGGGAAGTGCGGCTGAATCAGGCGTATTACATCACCTGCACGGGGGTGGTGAAGGATGAAGCCGGGCAGGTGGTGGAAATTCATTGTACTTATGACCCTGAATCACGAGGGGGTTCTACGCCGGATGGACGTAAGGTGAAGGGAACGATTCATTGGGTTCCGGCGGAGCAGTCGGTGGAGGCGGAAATCCGACTGTATGAGCTGCTGTTCACGAAACCCGTGCCGACTGAGGTTGAGGAAGGGCAGGATTTTACGGTGAATATTAACCCGAACTCGTTGGTGGTGGTGCGCGGCCGCGTCGAGCCATCTCTCGCTACCGCCCCCATCGGTTCCCGTTACCAGTTCATGCGCCAGGGGTATTTCTGCATTGACCCGGACACTACGCCGGGCCACCTGGTGTTCAATCGCACGGTAGGTTTGCGTGATTCCTGGGGTAAGTCGGCAGGGGAATAACCCTCATCCCCAGCCCTTCTCCCACGCAGGAAGACAAAAAAGAGCCAGTCGTTAGACTGGCTCTTTTGCTGAAAGCGGGCAGGCTGATAGTTTATTTCGGGTTTGTATACTTCCAGGGTGTTTTCTCAGCAATTCTCAATTTGGTCTGAGTATCTAAACGGCCCGGCTGTAAAACGGGCCGGGCTATACTTACAAGGGCTGTTGGCCTGCTGTTTTAGCCCGTGGGGCTTGGTATTAATGGCCCGGCGGTTTGACCGCCGGGCGGACTAACGGAATGTTTACCCTTCAAAATGAGAATTGCTGGGGTTTTCTCAATCATGCAGGGTAGCCGTGGGTTGAGCTTGTCGAAACCCGAGGCCTGCGACAAGCTCAGGCTTCGTTATCTTAGGGTGATTGTCTGCTTGGAGTTCCCCCACCCCCAACCCCGCCCCCAGGGGCGGGGAGTTTTTTAAGGCGGGCAAAATCGGGGGCCGAAGG
>JAGNBF010000029.1:0-28335 GCA_018004935.1 Chloroflexota bacterium
GGGGGATGGGTCTTCAGACTAAACCTGCCACATTTTTAGCTAAATGTAAGAAGCCCCCACCCCTAACCCCGCCCCCAGGGGCGGGGAACTTTTCTTGGCGCGGTTTGGGGGGCGTCTGCCCCCCAAACCGCGCCGGTAGGTTTCTCCCCTTCCCTCGGGGAAGGGGGAGGGGGATGGGTCTTCAGCTAATCCACATCTGTTTTTCCCTATATCTCCACGGTAAAGATGGCTCCCTGTGGCTGATTGGCGGTAACATAAACGCGGCCGCGATGAGCCTCCACCACCATCCGGCAAAAGGCCAGACCTAACCCCATCTGTTGCACATCGCGTCGCCCCGTCGCTACAATTTGAAACTTGTTGAAGATTGTCTCCCGGTATTCCGGGGGAACACCGGGGCCTTCGTCATGAAGATTCAGGTGCAGGTGATCAGATTGCGGCCGCGTGATCTGCAAAAGTACCTGCCCCCCTGTCGGCGAAAACTTGAGCGCATTCGCCACCAGGTTGTCTAACACCCGTTGCCACAGGGGGGCATCCAGCATCACAACCGGTGGCTGTTCCGGCAATTCCAGCACCAGGCGAATATCCCTTTGTTGCGCCAGCGGCCAATAATTTTCATATACCAGGCGAACCGTAGCATTTACATCTACGGGTGTCCTCTGCAAAACCAGCTTGCCATGTTCCATCTTAGCCATCAGGAGCAGGTCAGTCACAAAGGAACTGAGGCGATTCACCTGAGCCGTGATAGCCTGAAACGCTTCGTTGCCAGCGGGAGAAACCGCAGGCGCTAACAAATCACAATAGACATTCAGCGTCGTCAGCGGATTGCGAATGTCATGCATGATCATATTGGCCAGGTCTTCACGTAACTGCAACGTGGTCTGTAACTCATCATGCCTTTGTTTAATGCGTAACATAGAGCGCACCCGTGCCCGTAATTCTGGCCCGCTCACCGGCTTGTGAATGAAATCATCGGCCCCTGCATCCAGACCACGCACCATATCTTCTTTACCATCCAGCGCCGTAAGCAGAACAATGGGAATATGTTGCCACTGCTGATGGGTTTTGATCTGTTGGCAAACAGCAAAACCATCCATGCCCGGCATCATCACATCCAGCAAAATAACATCCGGGGCCAGCGTTTCCAGGCAGGTCAACGCTTCCGCCCCATTGGTGGCAAACTGTAGATCATACCCTTGACGCAGTAAGAGCATTTCGACCGTCTGACGGGCGGTGACATCATCGTCAACAATGAGGATAAGCGGTGATTGAGACATGGAATTTATGATCGATCTTGGGGCCGAATGCGCTCAATTGTGGTGATAAGTTGTTTGAGAGCGACAGGTTTGCTTAGATATTCATAGGCACCCATTGCCAAACACCGTTCCCGGTCGCCGGGCATAGCCAGGGCCGTGAGGGCGATGATGGGAATAGAGGCGGTATCTGTACCCTGGCGCAGGTGTTTTATCACCTGTAGGCCATCGGTGTGGGGCATCTGAATATCCATGAGGATGACATCGGGCAAGATGGTGGGTATGGTATCCAAGACTTCCTGGCCGTTGCGGGCCACGACTACCTGATACCCTTTGGCACACAGGTAACTGGCATAAGTGTGGATATTGGCTTCGTTGTCCTCGGCCAGCAGAATGGTGCCGGATAAGGGGAGCGTTGGCAGGAGTGACTGAGGAAAGGCCTCATTTTCATTTACCGGCACGATTTCTTCTTGCCAGGGAAGTGACACAGTGAACCGGCTTCCCTGCCCCAGTGTGCTCTGGAGCGACACACTACCCTGATGCAAACGGGTCATACGGTACACCAGCGACAGTCCCAACCCGGTTCCATTGTATTCTCGTGTGAGGCTACTATCTAGTTGCACAAACGGCTGAAAGAGGCGATTCATATCCGCGGCCGCGATGCCAATCCCCGTATCCCACACCGAAAACTCAACCCGGCTTCTCTCCGCGTTGGTCTGCACATCCAGACCAATCCGCCCCCCTGAAGGAGTAAATTTCACCGCATTACTGAGCAGATTCACCAAAATCTGTTTCAAACGCCGTTCATCCCCCTCTAAAATAGAAACGGAGGGATCCAGGTTTTCCTCTACCTGCAACTGCTTCTGATGAGCCGCCTGACGCACCAGGCGTAAACTGGCCTGACACAGCTCCCGTACCGATACCGGCCCCCGATCCAGTGACAATTTACCCACTTCGATCTTAGACAAATCCAAAATATCGTTGATGAGGGTGAGTAAATGACGGCCACTTTCCTCAATATTATGCAGTGATTCCGCCTGTTTCAGGTTTAACGAGCCGTATACTTCTTCCTGCAACGCTTCCGACATACCCAAAATGGTGTTGAGCGGGGTACGCAGTTCGTGGCTCATATTGGCCAAAAATTCATCTTTGAGACGGGCGGCGCGGGCTAATTCGGCATTGGCGGCACTAAGGTCAGCCGTGCGCTCCGTAATCCGGCGGGCCAGGAGTGCTCGTTCGGCCACCAGGGCGGCTTCAGCCTGATGCCGTTCGCTAATTTCCTGGCGGGCCTGCTCATATAGTTGAGCGTTGCCAATGGCCGCGGCCGCGGGGCCTGCCAGCAACGTGAGCACCCACAAATCATGATCATCAAATGACCCCGTGGCCTTATTCATTGCCTCGATAGCGCCCAGCGTTTCTCCTTTCAATTTGAGCGGCACACAGATAACCGAACGGGCCGAAAACTGACTCACCTGATCAAAACCGGGAAAATGACGCTGATCCGTTTTGGCATCACCGATGAGCAACGGCTGACCGTTTTGCGCCACCCAACCCACAATCCCTTGCCCCAGGGCCATCCGTTTTCCCAGGACAAAATCAGACGCCTCACCAGACGCGGCCGCGAACCACACCTCATAGGCCGTCTGATCCACCAACGCCACCGAGGTCGCGGCTACCTTTAGCAGGCGGGTAGCCTGAGCTGTTACCACCGTCAAAATCGTAGCCAGATCCAACGAAGAAATGACCGCCTGACTGATCTCATGGAGTGTCACCATCGCTTCAACCCGCTGTTGCAATGCCTCATACAACCGATTACGCTCCTGACGTTGGGCAAATTCGGCCGCCTCGGCTCGCTGACGCTCAATAATTTCTTGTTGCAAAAATTGATTGGCTTGCTGTAATGCGGTGGTACTTTGCGCCGCCTGCCTGAAAATGGTGATGATACTGGCAATCAATCCCGCCAAGACCAGCCCATAACTCACCAGCTTTAACCCCATTGCCAGTTCAAAATAGGCATCAAAAAGCTGTGCCGAATAGAAAAGGAAAAACGCCTGACGGCAGAAGGCCAACAACAAAGCCAAAATAAGCCAATGCTCAAAGGCGTCGTGTTGCCAATACCCTTTGGCCAGGTAACTGACCAAAGACCACAAATAGAATGTCGTGGAGATGAATAACTCGATGCGTGCCAGGATAAAGGGGGCCACATTAATGGTGAACGGAACAAGCACAAAGAGAAGCACATTGGTTACGGTCAGGCTGGCTACCAGGAAAAAGAGCCGAAAGCTGTTCATGCGGCCATACCAACCCGTTTCTACCTCCCGCCGCCAGGTCAACCAGCTCCCAAAAATCAGGATGGAGAGAAAGGTAGGTGAGGCGTTCCACACCCAGCCCGGCAAGAATGTGACCGCAGAGAACATGGTGGTTAAAAAGGGGTTGACGGCCAGCGCGTGATAAAAATCGAGCAGGCCTGCCCCCACAAAGCCGGTGCCGATAAAGAGGAAGACGTTGTCGCGCCGGGTGTGGAAACGGACGAGGGCCAGTAAACCAATAAAGAGGGCTAACAACGCGGCCGCGAACTCTCCTACCGTATGGCGTGTAACATTTCCCTGCCAGGCCATGGGGGTCAGGAATATCCGTGCCATTACCATACCCCCAAAAAACAGGCCATACACTCTCATACGCCAGGTAGCCCTGGCAACAGTTGGAGATCGCATCATCTGGTTGAATCGGCATCTGTTTCATCATGTATAGCCGGTCAGAGGAAGAGCAAAAAGACTCACCAGCGGGCAAATCTTCGAAAGCGTGAGGGGTTACATATAAATTTTGATGAAACAGAGAGTCATATCATACAAAAATGTATTGTACGCCTTCTTGATTTCTATACTGTGAAAGTCTCGTAGAAAAAGAGGGGTTTTCGAGAGAAGGGGGAACCCTATAAGTGGGCCAAAAAGGGGGTGACTGTCACCCCCTTTAACCCACTTAAGAAAACACCCTGCCCTTGGGGACGGGGCGGGGATGAAGGCAGGGAAAATTCACCGAGGTCAAAGAGGGGCAAATAACTTCTGCAACAGCGGCAATGACTCATTGCTCACCACTGCCAAAATCTCATCCCCCGTTTCAAACAACATGTTCCCTCGCGGTGCCATCACCTTTCCCGCCCGAATGACGGCGGCAATCACACAATTCTCCGGCAGAGGCAAATCTTTGAGGGCGGCCTGAGACAAACGAGAATGGGCAGGTAATTTCTCTTCTACCAGCGAATATTCCCCCCGCCGCAACTTCAGCAAAACCATCATATCCCCCAACGACATCTCCTCGACGATCAATTGGGTCATAATGTCTGCCTGGTTGACAGCCACATCTACCCCCATTTCCGAGGTAAAAAGCCAGGCGTTTTTGGGGTTATTGACACGTGCAATGATGCGCGGCACATTAAACTCAAAACGGGCCAGGGTGGTGATGACGAGATTGACCTCGTCCTCACCCGTCACAGCGGCCAGCACCTGCGCCCGGTCAATTCCCGCCTGAGCCAACACCTCAGGCGAACTGCCATCCCCCACGAATACAATGTCAGGGGCTGAACATTGTTGACGAATCCGCTCCGCCACTTCCGGCCGATTTTCGATTACATGTACCTGATGCCCGGCCTGGAGCAACATAGCCAGCAGATGGGTTCCGATTTTGCCCCCACCAACGATGATGACAAACATAGCTTCCTCCAATAGGGGAGTGGACAGTGAACAGTGAACAGTGAACAGTGAACAGTGAACAGTGAACAGTGGACAGTGGGCAGTTATTGGTTATCGTGTGGCATTCACCATTCCCCATTCACCACTTACCATTCACCATTCACCACTCCCCACGCGTTTACCCCAACAACGCCTGCAACCGATCCATCGCCAGGGCCAGGACGGCGAGGTGAATGGTATCACCGGCGCGGAATTCTGTACCCAACATGGGAATGAGGGCTTTGCCTTCGCGCGTCAGGGCCACAACGGTGATTTCACCGGGTATGGTTAGATGTTTCACCGCTCGCCCCACTAAAGCCTGGGGGGTTTCCATGCTGACCAACGATACTTCACCCCCACCGAAGGCATGAACGGGGTCCAGTTCGGCGTGGGTGAGGAGTTCGCGCAGGCGCTCGGCCCCCCAGGCGGTTGAGGAAATGGTGACGAGTCCCAGACGGCGGTAAATCTCAGCCCGACGGGGATCGTACAGGCGAGCCACGACCCGGGGCACAGCAAAGATGTTGCGGGCGATGCGGGCGGAGATGATGTTGGCGTTGTCGGATGAGCTGGTGGCGGCGAAGGCGTCGGCCGTTTCGATACCGGCTTCCAGAAGCACATCCCGGTCAAAGCCGATGCCGCGAATTTTGCGGCCGCGAAACCCCCCGCCCAACCGTGCCAAAGGCTGGGCCTCTTTGTCAATCACCACCACCTCATACCCTTCCTCATCCAGTAGATGACTCACCTGCTCCCCCACCCGGCCACAACCCATGATGATGACTTTCATTGTGATGTCCTTTTGGTTATTGGTGTATTGGTGTATTGGTTATTCGTTGTGTCACTTCGGTTACGTTGCCCGAAACGCACAATCAGCTTTCGCCCCCAGTCCAGGGCAAAGAGGATGGGAGCAAATAGGGCCAGTAACGGCCAATAAATGGCTGGTAATGGTTCATGATGAAACACGGGGGCAAACAGGGGAATGTACATTATCACCAGGATGAGGCCAATCGCGGCCGCAACCGCCCCCCACATCACCCGATTGCTAAACCATCCCACCTGACGCACCCGGCCCGTCTCTGTGCGGCAGGTAAACAAATTGCCAATCTGAGCCATCACCACCCCCGCATGAAACACCGTTGTCGCCAGGGGGTAAACAGCCGCGGCCGCGGGCACAAACCACTCCCGCACCGGTAACCAGTCCGGCAACACCCACACGGGCAAAAACGTACTATCCCCAGCCACAGCATAGACAAAGGCAAACCCGACATAACAAAGCACCGTCTCGATCAGCCCCAGCCAGAGGAACGCCCGTGCCAGCAACCCTTTATCCAGCAACGGCTGATGTCGCGGCCGCGGCGGGCGACGCATCACATCTGGCTCCGGCTTTTCCATGCCCAACGCCAACGCCGGTAACACATCCGTCCCCAGATCAATCGCCAAAATCTGCGGAACCGTCAGCGCCAACGGCAGTTTAAACAGCCCCGACAGCATAAAGGGCAACAATTCCGGCACATTACTGGCAAAAATATAGGTCATAAACTTCCGCAAATTATCATAGACAGCCCGCCCCTCAGCAATCGCTTGAACAATCGCGCCAAAGTTGTCATCGGTGAGAATCACATCGGCCGCCTGTTTGGCTACATCCGTACCCGTAATCCCCATAGCAATCCCGATATCTGCTTTGCGTAAGGCAGGCGCATCATTCACACCATCCCCACTAACCGCCACCACCTCCCCCCGCGCCTGGAACGCCGCCACCAACCGGAGCTTGTGTTCCGGGGCCATCCGGGCAAAGATGACCTCTTCAGCCAACAAGGTTTGTAGATCGTCATCGCTCATTTCGTCCAATTCGGCCCCGGTGAGGATATGCGGATTGGGGGTGCTGAGCAACCCAACCCGGCGGGCCACCGATTCGGCGGTCAGGCCATAATCACCTGTTATTATGGCTATGCGAATACCGGCAGAACGGCAAATTTGTACCGCGGCCGCGACCTCTGGCCGAGGCGGATCCATCATGCCCACCAGCCCTAAAAACACCAACTCCCGCTCCACCGTCTGGGGGGTGTAGCTACCCTGGCGCGGCGGCAACGGCCGATACGCCAGAGCCAACACCCGCAACGCTTTCCGCGCATAACCATCATTCACCGCCATGATCTCCGCCCGCCTGCCCTCATCCAGCACCACAGATTGCCCTTCCCACCAGATATGGCTACATAGTTGTAAAACCTCTTTGGGCGCACCCTTCACAAAAGCCACCTCACCCCGCTGATTGCGATGAATCGTGCTCATCCGCTTGCGCCGCGCATCAAACGGTAGTTCGTGCAGGCGGGGGTGGCTGAGGCTGATTTCCGGCTCCACCACCCCCCCTTTTAAGGCTAATACCCGCAAAGCCGCCTCCGTCTGATCGCCCAGACTGCTCCAGGTGGGTCGCTCCGGGCCAGGGGGAATGAGCCGGGCGTTGTTGCACAGGATGGCGGCCATGAGCAATGGCCCCAAATCGGTTTGGGCCGGGGTAATTTGGCCCGTTGGTTCATACCCCACCCCAGACACGCTAAGATGCTCCCCCCCACTCCACACCTCGCGGATGGTCATCTGATTTTGGGTCAGGGTTCCACTTTTGTCGGTGCAGATGATGGATGTGGTTCCCAAGGTTTCGATGATGGCTAACTGTTTGACCAACACCCCTTGCCGCGACAGCCGTTGCACGGCAATCGCCAGGGAAAGGGTGACGGTAGGCAATAACCCTTCGGGAATAATGGCGACAATCAGGCCGATGGCCAGAAAAAACGCCTCGATCCAGGACAGTCCCAAATCAAAATGGCTGACTACCAGCACGATGCCGCCCAGAACCAGGGCTACCAGTGAGATAGTACGGGTCATCTGCTGGATGTTCTGGTACAGGCGGCTGGGTTCTTCTTTGACCGCCTGGGTCAGGTGGGTAATGCGGCCAAACTGGGTCATCATGCCGGTGGCGTAGACGACGGCCCGGCCTGTGCCTGAAACAACGGAACTCCCGGCAAAAATGAGGTTGGGGCGTTCGATTTCGGTGAGGCCATCCTGGAGTGAGGCTTCGGCGGTTTTGCGGGCGGGCATGGCTTCGCCGGTGAGGCTGGCGTTGTTGACGCGCAGGCCGTAGGCCTCAACGACGCGGGCGTCGGCGGGGATGTTGTCGCCTTCGGCCAGGATGAGGATGTCACCGGGTACGATTTCACTGGCAGGGATATGGGCTTCGCCGCGGCCGCGTAAAACCCGGGCATACGCGGGCAGTAATCGCTTCAGGTTCACCACCGCCTGTTCCGCCCGGTATTCCTGCCAGAAGGTAAACCCCGCATTCACCAGCACCACCACCCAGATAATCAACCCCAGGGTCAGGCGACCATCAACCATAGAGATGAACCCGGCTACCAGCAACAACAAAGCCATCGGATGAGTCGCCAGAGCGGCCCACTTCTGCCACAACGGGGCTACGGGTGGTTCCGCCAGCACATTCTGTCCATACAACGCCTGGTGGCTGGCGATCTCTTCCGAGGTTAGCCCCTCAGCAGAAGTCGCCAGAGCCGGGAAAACCTCAGCGCTACGCAAGGCATGAATTGGTTGGGCAGACATGGAAGGTTGGGAACTCGGAAAATGGTGAATGGAAAGAAATGGTGAATGGTGAATGGTAAATGGTGAATGGTGAATGGTAAATGGTAAATGGTGAATGGTAAATGGTAAATGGTAAATGGTGAATGGTGAATGGTGAATGGTGAATGGTGAATGGTGAATGGTGAATGGTGAATGGTGAATGGTGAATGGTGAATGGTGAACGCCGTACAATAACCAATAACCAATAACGGCGTGGTTCAAAAGTCGGCAAATGGTGCTTAACAGTTTGTAGGGCGATTTTGTAAATCGCCCACGAGACGATTTACAAAATCGTCCAACAAATTTGTTAAGCTGACCTGAACCATGCCTCAATAACCAATAACTACCCACTGTCTACTATCCACTGTTCACTACCCACTGTTCACTTCTCCCTACCCACCGGCTCCACCTCTGGTTTGTCCAGATACGCTTCCAACAATGACGGAGCTTCCGGGTGATCTACATGCAGAGCGTGGTCATAATCCCCGGCGGCCACTGGCTCGGTTTCGCCAGAGTAGCGCATGGGGCGGCGCACGCCTAGCAGTTCAAAGAAGCGGGCAATGCCAATGAGTAACTGGTAGCGGTATTCCTGCATCTTGAGCGATTGCCATTCCACAATAGAGGCCATGGCCCCTTGCACCCGGGCTTTGTCGCGCACGATGCGGTGAATCTGTTTGGGTTCGCGGTAGCCTAGCGGTGAGAGGAGCATGGCATGGGCGGCCAGGGCCAGAATGGTGAAGGAGATGAGCACCACCCAGCCTCCTTCGGCCCATTTGCCCACGATCTGGCCGACAAAGACGAGGGCGGCCAGGGCGGTAGCCCCACTGGCGGCCAGACTGCCCCAAAAACGGGCACGCCCCTGGTAGTGAGAAAGCACATGTTTACGAATTGCCAGCCCCATGACGGTGATGGGCATAAAGACGCCCACGCCGTAGAAAGGCACAGCCACACTGGTTTTGCCTTTGACCAGGAACATGATGAGCACCGCCAGGCCAAAGGTGATGGTGACGGAACGAGTAAAGGTTCCGCGTGGGTCGCGGTAGACGATGACTTCGGGGATTTCGCCAATGGCGACATCGCGCCATTCGGTGGCCTGGGCATCCTGGAAAGCGGTCATGGACGCGGCCGCGAGCAGGCCCACCGCCAATATTTGATACACCCAGAACATGATTGTCCCCCCAGGAATCTCATTGAACCCAATGGCCGCCAGGTTGCCCACCAGCGTCCGCCCCAATGTGCCATCGAAGACGTTGAAGCGGATGGCGAAGTAGGTCAGGAACAGGGTGGTGATGCCGCCGTAAAAGAGGAACGAGGTTTGCACAAAGCGGCCAATACCCGATTTGCCGCTGTAAAAATCCCATACCCAATGCAGGCGCGGCCAATGTTTTTTGCCCCATTTGACGATGTTCGCATCTTCGTCAATGACAAACTGAATGCCATTGGACATGGCCTCAAGCCCGGTTAGGGCGACCATGCCTTTCATCGAGGCGGTGAGCATGTGTAGGGCGGCCTGGGCCAGGGAGACGGTTTCGTGGGTTTCGTCGGCCGCAATGGCGGGGATGCCTTTGAAATGGGCGATGATCAGGCCAATGGCCATGGTGAGGGTCATAAAGATGAACAGCCCGATGAGGGTGAACACAATTTGGGCGGATTCGCCGCGGCCGCGGATGGTCAAATACCAGGTCACGGTTGCCAATACAGCCCCAAGGGCAAAATGGTACAGCCAGTTCTGCCCATACAAATTCAGGATAGACAAAAGCTGATCCCCCCCCGAAAGGGCCGAAACGACAATGGTCAGCACATAATCCTGAATCAGCGTCACGGCCACAATCAGGCTGAGTGTGGGCCATAAGTAACGCATCGAAGCGGTGTAAGAGCCGCCACCCTCGTTAAAAATTCCCAGCGAGTACATATACAACCCGCTAAAAACGAAGTTAGCCATCCCGATAATGACCACAGCGATGTAGGCATAATTTTGCAGGCCATACGGATGCAAGGCGTGCATCATCTCCCCAGTGGCGTAGAAGTATGAGGTAAAATAATCCACCCCAAACAAAGCCAATGCCGCCAACAGGCCAATCTGCCCGGCCCCATGCACATGGGCATCACTCTCTTTCTCTCGCGGCGCGGCCCGATAGGAGATAGCCACAAAAATAACAAGTAAAAGGATAGAAAGTAGCATCTTAATTCCCCGACTGAGTGGACAGAAAACAGTGAACAGTGGACAGTGGACAGTGGACAGTGAACAGTGGACAGTGGACAGTGGACAGTGGACAGTTACTGGTTATTGGTTATTGGTTATTGGTTATTGTGTGGCATTCACCATTCCCCATTCCCCATTCCCCATTCACCATTCACCATTCCTTTCCATTGACCATTGACCATTGGCGATTAACCATTGACCATTTTCACCGTTCCCCATTCCCTATTCCCCCGCATTTCCCCGTGCAAACGCCTCTTCCAACATCTTCAGTTGGGCCAGGAGATATTTGCGGGTGGAGAAGCTGAGGCGGGTATCCTGGGCAACCTGCGCCTGTTCCTGGCGTGAAGCCCGGACGACAAAGGCAGGCACAAACATGATGCGTCCGGCAGGCACAACCTCGAAGTTATGCAGGCGCATCTCTAATAGTTGATCGTCAAAGTAGGGCAAACTCAAGCTCAATCCCCGATTTAACTCGTGGGTATGGGCACGTTGTTGAATGGTGTGGATGATGTCGCTGGTTTGATAACGGGCCAGGGCGCGTCCCTGGTTAATGAGTTGGCCTAACATGCCATACCGTTTTTGCTGGTAGGTTTCACTGGCAACCAGATAAGGAGCCAGGGCGACAGCGGTATGTAAGATGCTCATAAACCGTTGCATGGAGGCCAGATAGGCTTCGGCTTCACCAATGGTATTGACCAGGAGTTTTCCGGCGTCATCAAAGGCGACCCATTGGGGCAGGTAAAAACGGCGGGCCGCCGGAACATAAGGAACCAGCAACTCCCCTCGCCCTTCTTCGGTCGGTTCTTCTTCGGCAATGGCGTCGGTGGTGGCGGTGATGGCCGAAGCGGGTTCCAGAGGCGCAGATTGGGGGATGGTGGGGATTTCTTCCCCTTTGGCCGTCCGGTAGGTGACGGAGCGACCGGCGGGGAGCAGGTTGTTGACCAGGTAGGTGACGGTGGCGTGGCGGATGAGTCCGGCACTGATGGCGACTGGTTTGTCCGCGGCCGCGTCCAATTCATTCAACCGTTGGCGCACCGCCGAACGGATATCCGTCCGGGTGAGCCGGTTGAGCAGTCCCCCCGCCAGTTGTTCCCGCTGATCCGGCGGAACCAGGCCAAAATGACCCACCCCACCCTGTAAATCCAGCAACACCCGGTCAGGCAAGGTAAAACGCACCTGGTTCACCGCCTGCAAGAGAGCATCCCCCAACTGTCGGGCCTGCCCCTGCAAAAATTGCCGGATGATGGGCGGTTGGGCCAGGAACAAGGATTCCCACTGCTGATACTCTGCCTGTAAATAATTTTTCGCCTCAGCCGAAGCTGTTTTGCTGGTAGATTGAGTCATCGTAAACCTCAAAAAAAACTCAAAAGCTGACCCTCATCCCCGCCCTTCTCCCTGGCAGGGAGAAGGCTGTCCGTTCCCTCTCCCTGGGGGGATGGTTAGGGTGAGGGCTGTATCATTACCCAAAAACACCTTCCCAGGCGGCAATGGCGATCACTTCCAGGAAAAGGGACAGGCCCATGCCAGGGAAATAGAACCAACTGACCGTTTGCTGACTGAGCCAGAGTTGAAACAGGGTAAAGCCGGTAATCATCAGTAGAGGGATCAGCCAGGAAACGAGTCGCCCCCAAAACAGGGGCCGCTCGATGGGTAGACGCGCATAAAAATCATTAAGAACATAGATCGGTGAAGGTTGGTAGGTGCTGAGCACCTGAGCCAATGGTTGCCGTTGCCAGCCGTTCAGGGAGACTTTTTGCTGGGCGTGACAGATGATGAGATCCCCCGGTCGGCGTAATTCGGTGATGGCTTCTAACCAGGAAGGCCGCGGCCGCAACACCATATCCACCCGCAACCGTCCATCTCGTATCTGGGTCGCCAGGTTAATCAGGCGACGGTGAGCATAACTGCTATCTCGTTGCCCGACGGTTCCTACCAGCAACACATTCAGTTGCCGCCGCTCCGCCAATGACCAAAGCGTGCGAGCCAACGCCCGTTCATCTACCTCACAATCCGGGATGAGCACCAGTAATCGTCGCAGAGGGGTTATCTCTGGCACAGTGGGCGTTAACAGCACACCCACGCCAGGTCGGGCCAAAATGGAACTTAGGGTGTGAGCCAGTTCCTCTGGGTACGTGGTTGCGGGGCTGTCGCCCCGTTCAATTTCGATGGGTTGCGTCATATCTGCCTCACGCGGCCGCGAACAAACCACCTTCGTAACAGGTGCAATAGGCTGTTTATGGGTGAACGACCTGGAAGGATTGGGTAATCTGGACGGGTCTCTGTTGTCGGACGATGGGTAACTCGTCGCACAACGGTGGAGCCATCAACTTGCTCTGACTATAACAGGTGGAAATAAAGCGGGGATAAAGGGTTTGGGCAGGGGTATAAAAAAGAGATAAAGATGGGAAAGTAAGAAGTGAGCAGTGAACAGTGAACAGTGAACAGTGAACAGTAAGCAGTAAGCAGTGAACAGTTGTGGGGAAAAACCAATTTGAGCCGTTTTTCGCGGGCATTCGCCCGCGAAAAACGGCTCTTAAAAAGTTCCCCGCCCCTGGGGGCGGGGTTAGGGGTGGGGGAAATCCGAGCAGACAATCGCTCTATTCGGGTAGCCCGGCGGTTTGACCGCCGGGCGGTTTCTGGGTCGAGTAACACTAATCCAACATAAACCGATACCCCACGCCCGGTTCTGTCAGGAGGAATTGGGGCTGTTCCGGGTCGGTTTCTAATTTTTTGCGCAGTTGGCGCATATAAACACGTAAATATTCCACCCGGTCGGCCTCAGCCAGCCCCCAGACCTGGGTGAGGATGCTCTGGTGGGTAAGAACACGCCCGGCGTGGGTGATGAGGTAGGCCAGGAGTTTGTATTCGGTAGCCGTTAGCTTCACCTCTTCCCCAGCGCGGGTTACGAGGTGGCGGGCCAGGTCTACCACCAGATCACCCACCACGATGACCGGCTCTTTGCTCCCCTGCGCCTGGGTAGAATGACGCAAAGCCACACGGATGCGGGCCAGCAACTCCTCAATGCCAAACGGTTTGGTCAGATAATCGTCAGCTCCCTGATCTAGAGCGGTCACTTTGTCCCGCTCGCTATCCCGCACCGATAAGACGATGATGGGTACATGGGTCCATTCCCGCAAGCGGCCGCAAACCTGAATCCCATCTATATCGGGCAGGCTCAGGTCCAAAATAATGACATCGGGCGGGTTCGCGGCCGCGAGGGCCAACCCCTCTTCCCCCCGGCTGGCAACCGACACCCGGAAATGGTTCTGCGTCAGAATGGTACGCATGGCCCGCAAAATCTGTGGTTCATCATCTATGACGAGGATGTGGGGGGAGTTGCTCATGGGATTTACGATTTACGATTTACGATTTACGATTTGGGATTTACGATTTCTGTCCACTGCTCACTGTTCACTCTCTTCCACGGGCAATTTAGGCGGGGACATGCCCGCGGCCGCGAGGGGCAGGGTGAAGTGGAAGGCAAAACCGGCAGGTAGATTTTCGGCCCAGATGCGGCCGCCGTGCAATTCAATGATCCCTTTGCAAATGGACAACCCCAATCCGGTGCTGGTGTTGGGGGTCATCGCCGCTACGGGCGAAAATTTGTCAAAAATCTGCTCTAATTGCTCTTCGGGCACAGGCGGCCCTTCATTGCTCACCTGCACCCGCACCTGCACCCCCTCCACCCAGGCTTGCACCCGGATGGTCGTGTGGGGTGGCGCGTATTTCAGGCAATTGCTGAGCAAATTGGTAAACACCTGATCCATCTGGAGATAATCCACGGGAACCAGGGGTAAAGCATCGGGTACATCGAGAATGATGGTATGGTGTTCGGCCGTTCGGCGCAAACGGCTGTTCACATCTCGCACAATTTCGCCCAGGATGTTCCATTGCCGTTTGGGGTGCAACGCCCCAGCCTCAATGCGGGACATATCCAGCAGATTGCCCACCAGTCGGTTGAGGTGATCGGCTTCGGTAGCGACAGCGGTTAATAATTCCTGCCGGGTCTGGCCGTCCCACTCCATCTCGGCACTGAGCAGGCTGGTCGCGGCCGCTTTGATCGTCACCAGTGGCGTACGCAATTCATGGGACACCGAAGAGAGCAGGGCCGACTTAAGCCGATCACTTTCTTCCAGCACTTTGGCCCGGTTTTCCGTATCCGCCAACAGGGCCGACTCCAGGGCTAACGCTCCCTGGCTGGCAAACGTCTGCAACAGCCGCGCCTCGCTCCCCGAAAGCGGTTCACCCTGACGCCACAATTGCAGTTCGCCCAACAAACCACGCGGCATCATCAGCGGGGTGCTACAGGTGGGCGGACGAGCCGGAGCTTCGGCCCCCTCCGGCAGGCACAGGAGAAGGGGGTCTGCTCCCAAACGCACCGTGATGGCCACAACTTCGGCCTGGAAAACCTGCTTGATCTGTTCGGCAACTTTACGGGCGATCTCTTTCTGTTCGCGCAAACCAACAAGGGCGGTGCTCAGTTCGTACAGGTGGGTGGCTTCGTGTTCACGCACAGTCGCACGGGCCAGATTGGTCTGGGCACGAGCCACAAGCTGGCTGATAAGGGTGGCGACCACCAGGAAAACGACAAGGGCTAATAAATCTTGGGTCTGGTGAACGGTGAAGGTGTAGAGGGGCTGAATGAAGAAGTAATTGAAGGCGATGAAGGCCCCACTCGCGGCCGCGATGCCTGCCCCCAACCCCCACAACGTCGTACTCAGCCCCACCGGTAACAGGTACAGAAGTGACACAATGGGGGTACTCAGGCTGTCTTGCAAAAGATAAAGGATGGCCGTGGTGAGGATAACCGTCAGAATGGCGAGGAGATAACGGCGCGGGGGTTTGGCGTGAGTGAACCAGGACATAACAGGCCTTGTCGGCATTAACAGCCGATCAAATTGTGGAAATTTCCAATTGAGAATTGCTGAGTTTAGAGTATAGAGCCAGAAGGTTCACCTGGGTAATGTTTAGGACTTACGGAGTTGCTCGAGCCGGTCTCCTGACCGTGTTCGCTGTGGCTCGGGGGAGACACCGGCCACAGCACGTAAGTCCTATGCTCTTTGGTTCTATATTCTCGCTCTAAACTCCAGTTCTAAATCCGCTGAAGTAATCCAAAATGGCCTAAAATCGTCTCTGAACCAAACGATTACCTCACGATGAAGATTCTCGCGGAAACCAAAACGACCCAATCCGCTGGCCTAACCCCAGCGTTGGGGCATTTTCCCACAAAGGCCGATTATCTAACACCTCATCTGACCGTCGCGATTTGTCCTCTTGCCAGGTGGGACGTAGATAGGCGTAATCATAAAGAATCTGGCGCAACACCACCGGATCCGTGAGATAACCCGGCCGTTGGAGCCAGTAACATTGTAATGCTCCCATCAGCAACGGAGGAACTTGTTCGGGCATAAAGAGGGGTTTGCCAAAGGCGATGAATAAGGTGGCCGGGGGAATGGGTTCGCCATACAACGCTACCCTTAACTCTGCGGGGGAATGGGCATTATTACTCTGGGCCACCTTCAGTAAATGACGCCAATGACTTTCGGGATCTGGGGCGACAAACCACCACACAGTCTTATCGCTCTGGGGGGCCGTTTCTGTGGCCAGCCGCCGGGCACATGTCTGTAGTTCTGGCAAAGATTCCGTCCCCAACAGGCGCACCTTCCACCCCAGACGGGCATAATCGGCCAGGGCTTCCGGCCCACTCATACCCCATTCTGTCCATTGCAGGAGGCGTTCCCGGTAGACAGGGGTTGTTTCGTTGAGTTGGTTTTGGGTAATCGCGGCCGCGATGACATGCCGTACCCCATGGCGAAACAACAAGGCAAAAGTGGCTAAGTTCTGCTGTCTGGCCCACTGCACATAGGCATTACTTTGGGGTGAAATTCCGGCCAAAACAGCGGCCCGGCGACTCCCCCCGGCCGAAAACACGGCGGTTGCCGGGGCAACCTGAGCCACAACATCATCCGGCGCGGCCGCGAACTGTTCCCAAGTAGGTATCTGCCCAATTTCTTGCGGCAACACGTTTTCTTATTCTCCCATAACTACTAAGCCGTTGCCTGAGCTTGTCGAAGGCAACGGCTTAGTAGTTACATTAATGGTTCAAAAGTCGGCAAACTGTGCTTAACAGTTTGTAGGGCGATTTGGTAAATCGCCCACGAGACGATTTACAAAAGGGTGTGTTTCATTGCGGTTGAGTCGTAGGGGCGGGGCAACCGGGGGAAATATTGACTGATCACCCCAACGTGTTCTCCCGGTTGCCTCGCCCACCTGCCCCATCAAGGCCTTGTCTGCTACCAGGGTGAGCCAGGTGGGAGATGAGGCCAGGATGAAATGATGAGGCCAACCCCACCTGTCCCACCCCTACCCATTGTGACAATTGAGCATAGCTGTTATTCAACTCATTTGAAACACACCCTTTGGTAAATCGCCCACGAGACAATTTACCAAATCGTCCTACAAATTTGTAAAGTTGACCTGAACCATGCCACGATTACTAAGTAATCGTCCAAGAATAAGTTCCGCGCAGACCTGACAGGTTTCCGAAAACCTATCAGGTCTAAACCGGGAAGTTATTTTTAGATGTTCACTAAGTTGCCTGTTGCCAGATAGCCCCATGAGGCACGGGCCAGACATAAGGTGTCACCGTCTCCGCCAGCGTTCGCGCCAGTGCCCATTGAGCGGAAAAAACAACACTCTGTACCACCCCAATCGGAAGATAGAGGCTTTTGCCAATCCACAGCCGTTCCCGGGGCAGTTCATGATTATGGTGATGCAAAAAAGCCTGTGCCTGGGCCAACACCCCAACATCCTTAAACAAACCAGCTGTATATGCTTCAGTGAGAGCCAGTGCCGCCAGACCCGTCTCTTCCAGGTTAGAATACCCAGTGCTACAGCCCCATCCACCATCAATTCGTTGCCGTTGCAAAATGTACTCCGCAGTGTACCGTGCCAGATCATCATCCCAGCCAATCAATACCGGTAACAGACGGGCGGCCGTATACAAAGGAGAATAATGCCATTTGTCCTGGAAGCCATTCTGACTCATCACTTTTTTTCGTAACCATTCAGTCAACCGCACAGCAATGCGCCGGTGCGCTTTGTTGCCAGGATCATCGCGAAAGGCGGTCAATCCATGTACTGTAGTCGAGAGAGATGTGCCCCGCTCATCCAGGTACGTCATGTACAAACCAGCTTCTTCATTCCAAAAATCTAGCAGGGGTCTGTCTGATGGGTGTAAACCGGCCCAACGCAAAACCTTGTAAGCCACCGCCGGATGATCTCCATCGCGTACTCTAAAAGCCAGATTCCAGGTAACACCTAATGGGGGAATTTCCCAGTAAGTCATCAGCCGCCAAAGCATAGAGGCAATAACGGTACTACTGGGTCTTAAACCAGCTCGACGGAGGTTATCGAGAGTCCAGGCCAGTTCAAATACATCAATGGGGTAGGTAACACCGGCGCCCCCCCCGGTGGCTTGAACCACACGATTCAAGTACGCGGCCGCGACGGGCACATCACGTCCCTGTAACCGACAAGCCCGTAAATAAGCGGTGGTTGCGGCCGCGGATGTAGCAATCGCCCCATAACGATCCAATACCCGCTCATCAATTTTTGCCAACCGCTCCACCGGAAGCATCTCCATACTAAACCACCACGTCTTCGGCGCCTGGGGATCTACTTCCAACTTACCTACCAACGCCAGCTTCGCTTTGGTCGTTTCACTCACCTTGATCCAGGCTTCATAAGGAAAAGGCAACCCCAGATTCTCCAATTCTGTAGCCAGAGCCGGTAACAAAAGTTCAAAACCAATAGGCTCCACCGTTTCCTGCGCCAGAGCCTGCGCATACTGGGGCAACACAGCCAAACCCCGTTCAATTCGTCCCTCATCCTGGGGGTCATTCCACGTTTTTAGAAGCTGTAAAGCGGCCAGGGTAGAAATCAACCGATCATGGGCATAATAGACAGATCCTTCACCCCAACCACCATCAACCAGTTGGTTCAAACGCACCGTATTAATTGCTTCTGGCCAGGCTGGACGATCCGTCTGCGGCCAGGCGGGTGTCAGCCCTAACCAGGCAGTACTATAACTTTCGACCGTTACAATGCCTCGCTGTTTTTGCCATAATTCTGATACTGTATGTTCATTCATCTTTTACCTCATGGTTAGCTCAAAATGCCGTTACTGCTAACAAAAACCATGCTGTATGAATCTCCACCGAAGCACACGAACACGGTCAGGAGACCAGCCCGAGCAATCGCCTAAGCCCTATCCTATTAAAAATGAAGGATCCATACAGTAGTCATTGAGGCCTAATCAGCCCCAATGACCCTCCAGACAAGCCAAAAATGGCCCAATAAGCCCGGAGATCATTTTATGCTTTTGTAGGTACTACGCTGGTTATGCACTCAATCAGAATGCGCGTCTAAGGTCAGCGAGAGTAAATCTATTTGTTTAGGACTTACGCACTGTGGTCGGTGTCCTCACCGCGCCAAACCGAGCACAGCCAAGAGACCGGCTCGAGCAATTCCGTAAGTCCTATGTTACCAAAGGAGGAGAATGTGACCTTAGGACATTTACTTAAATCCATTATCTCGCAAAAGAGCCATGCGGCAAAGGGGCCTCGCTTATTGAGCCATAGAAAAACATATAATTAGTACTTTTGGCTCTTGTGATCAGATCAAAAAAGGCCTGACAAAAAAGTCAGGCCTTTTATTTAAACAGATTAGGACTTACGGGGTTGCTCGAGCGAGCCTCCTGACCGTGCTCGCTGTGGCACGGAGGGGACACCGGCCACAGCGCGTAAGTCCTAAGATAAGGAGAATGAGGGGTTACTCTGACGTATTACCCGTATTCTCACTATTATTGCTTTCATCACTATTATTTTCTGCGGGTGCTTCTTCTGGAACCGTTGTAGGCACAGGTTCGGGTGTGAATGTGGGTTGAGCTACCAGATAACGGGGATCGATGGCCGGTTGTCGGGGGGCACGGTTACGCCAGCCACCCAGGTCCTCAAACCCATCAATCCGAGTTTCCTGTAACCAGGCACTAAAGATGTCACTCTTCTGCTGATTGAGATCGCTTTCCGTAACAGGGCGCATTTCGCGGCCGCTAATCTGCACCAGGTAATAACGCACCGAGCCATCAGCGGCATTATTAACCAGCACATCACTTACGGTATCGGGGGCCAGGTCATTCAGAATCGTATCTGTCGCAGTAATACCCAGTGTGAGTTCCAAATTTGCCTGATTCCGCCAGAGAATCTCCAGAGCAGTCGCGGTATTGGTTGGTTCCGCAGGAGTTTCCGTTTCTCCGGTTCCTTCCGCAGGAACAGGGGTGGCTACAGGCGCGGCCAGATCTTCACTCCGCACTGAATTCCACACCGTCAGAAAATCGGCTGTCGCCAGACGGGTCTGATAATCAGCCGCTTCAGCCTCAGTATCAAAAGAAAGGACAAACAAGCTAACCTGTAACTCCTCTTCATTGATCTCGTCGGCCTTTTCTTCTGCCAGAGCCTCAATCAGACGTTCTTGATAAAGTTGTTGTTCCACAACCTGACGGAACAGACCGTTATCTACCCCTTTATCCTCATAAGCCGCCAGCTCTTCCCCAAACGCTTCATCAAACGCTTCTTGCGAGACGGGTGTAGCCGTGGGCAAGGGGGTGCTGGTAGGGCCAACTGTGGGTTCCAGGGTTGGTTCCAATGTCGCCACAGTGGTTACACCAGCGGTACTGGTAATAACTGCCGTAGGAATGGGGGTAAGTGAGGGGGTGGGAATGGGTGTCTCCGTAGAAGTCGGTAAAGGGGTAGGCAAACCACCATCATAAAAACTATAACGTTCGCCAATTGCTTTATCCACATCTTCTTCTGTCACCTCAATACCGCGACTTTGTGCTTCCTGGCGCACCAGCATTTCGTCAATCATCTGGTTGAGCACCTGCTCACCAAACAATTCGGTATCCTGCAAGATGGACAACTGTTGGCTAAGTTGCTGGCCAAAAACCGCTTGTGCCTGTCCAATGTCGCCATTGAAGAAGGTATCCACGGCGTTTTCCACCCCAATTAGAATTTGTGCCCGCTCAAACTTAACCCGGTCTTGCCACTCGGTAAGGGTGATCTCTTCCTCGCCCACACGGGCAATGGCCTGCCGGGGGCGAACCACAAATTCGACGATGATCGCTGTCAATAAAATCAACCCCAGCAAAGCGCCTACGCTGATAACCGCCAGACGAATCTGCCGGGTTTTTTCAGCCTGCCGCCGCTGGCGTAAATATTCTTTGCGGGATAGACGCTCCAATTCGGCGCTATCTTGCTGTTGTTTTTTTGCCATAAACGACCTGTCATGTGGGTAAACAGTGAACAGCATCGGGTGAATAAGTACCTGATGACTGTTAACTGCTCACCGGTTATTCTTCGACGAAAGGCAAGAGAGCCAGATGGCGTGCCCGTTTAATGGCTACAGCCAGACCCCGTTGATGATAGGAACAAGTCCCAGTTTGACGGCGCGGTTTGATCTGACCATGGTCAGCAATAAAACGGCGCAGGCGTTCGTGGTCTTTGTAGTCAATGTATTTGATTTTATCGGCACAGAAAGCGCAAATACGCGGCCGCCGACGATAACGTCGTGCCCCACCTTCCATGTCCATCATGTCATTATTTTGGTTTCCTCCCCCACGGGGAATGTTGCGACCGCCACCACCACGCCGGCCGCCCTGACGTCCTTCATAATCACTCATGGTCTATCTCCACTAACATGTCACGTATGCTATCGGGCGGGCTTTCTACTCCCTCAATGACAGAATACGTGCCCAAAACGGTGTTATCTTCTTCACTCGGTGCCCAGCGGTAGTACATCGTAGGCAACCACTTCGGTACGGAAATGTTTGCGGCCGCTTTCATCTTCCCAACTACGCGTCTGCAACCGGCCTTCAACATAGAGCAAGCACTGCGGTTGAAATTGGTAGCACATTTCGGCCAGGTTATTCCAGGCAACCACATTAAACCAGTCTGTTTCTTCGTGCTGTTGACCTTCTGCCGAAGCCCAACTACGGGGAATCGCCAGCGTAAACGATGACACGGCACGACCATGAGGGGTGTAGCGTTTCTCTACTTCCCCCTCAAGACGGCCAATTAAAAGCACTTTATTCAGACCTCGGGACATGGTTACGATTTATTGAGCCGGGGAGACAAAAGGGCGCTTAAGCTTCTTTCCGCACAAACAAATAACGAATGATGTCTTCGTTATAACGGACATTCTTCTCGATGTCGTTTAATTTAGCAGGATCGAGTTTAGCCTCATAAAAGAGGTAGTACCCTTCTTTATGCCGATTGATTTCATAAGCCATTTGGCGCTGGCCCCAGTGGCTGGCTTTTAAACTATCAGCCTGACCATCGGTAGCATCTTTGAGCCAATTGGTAACACGCTCAATCAACAGATTGCGTTGGGCGTCCTCTAATGTAGGTTGGACAATAACTGTGACTTCATAATCACGCACGGTTTGGATGACCTCCTTTCCACGGTATATCCTCAAAATTGAGAGTCTGCCCTTTAGTCTCAGGTCTGGCGACACTGGCCAAAGGACGGAAAGCAGTGCTTGCTTAACTATTCAATTGTGCAACGGGGGAGAAGTTTATCATAAATGAAATTTTGCACAAGTAGGGGGTTTTGTTAGAGTTAGAATGACTGTAAGGAGCATAAACATGGAAAATGAAACAATTACTCCCCCAATCCAAACGCCAACCGTGGTCTATGTGCAACCGCAGGGTAGCGGCCGCATTGCCTTGATGGTGCTTTTGAGTACCGCCATTGGGTTTGCCATGCCGGTCATTGCTTGTGGCTTCCTGATGTTCATTACTTTCTTAAGTTTCGCGACTCTGGGTAGCGCCGTTCCCACTGGTGCAGGCAGTGGGCCAGTCAGTACAGGCACAGGAGATGCCGTGGCGATTATTCGGGTAGAGGGTACGATTACCAGTGGAGAGGCGGATGAGTTCGTGGATGGCACGGCCGTAAGTGGGGTCGTCATCAGTGATTTGCGAGCGGCCGAAGCGGATCCCACAATCAAGGCCATTGTTTTATTGGTAGATAGCCCAGGGGGAACTGTCACTGGCTCCAAAGAAATCTATGAGGTCATCAAAGAGATTAACAAACCTATTGTGGTTAGTATGGGGGCCTTGGCGGCTTCTGGGGGTTATTACATCAGCGCCCCAGCCAATTACATTTTGGCCCGCTCTGATACCTGGACGGGTAGTATTGGCGTCATTTCTCAGGTGATTACGGCGGAGGAATTACTGAATGAGGTGGGGGTGGATGTAGTGATTATCACCAGTGGGGAAAATAAATCCATAGGTAGCCCCTTCCGTGAGATGACACCTGAACAAATTGCCATTTTCCAGGCCCTGGTAGATGAAAGTTTTGCCGAGTTTGTCCAGGTGATCGTGGAGGGAAGAGGCCTGAGTGAAAGTGTTGTGCGTGAACTGGCAGACGGACGCATTTATAGCGGACGGCAGGCCGTGACCAATGGGCTGGTGGATGCGTTGGGGACGTTGCAGGATGCGGTTGCCAAAGCGGCCGCGTTGGGTGGTATTAGCGGCACACCCCGCATCGTGGAGTATGAGCATGTACCCTCGTTTAGTGCTTTGCTTACCGGCTTTTCGGCGCAGGCCAACCGGAGTGAAGCCGAACAACTTCTGCAAATGATTCAAACATTGACCTTGCCAACACAGGAGTATCGTTTTGTTGGGCCAACGATAGGTAGTGGGCAGTAAGGAATCATTCGGTAATAAGATAGGTGGCACGGTCAGGAGACCGGCCACAGCGCATAACTCCTAAGTTATTCAACACTCTGGCGAATTTGTACGCACCTCTGGATGTAGCAGAGCCTTTCCAGACTGTGCGTTCTCTGGTGAAAACGAAAAACGCCAATGTCGAGTAAGTTAAATACAGGCGATTACCAAGTAAATGAGCCAAAATATGACACAAAATGGGATGAAAAGATGGTGGATGATGCTGGCAACCATATTGGTGCTGGTGGTGTTGGGGCTGGCGCGGCCGCGTTCCCCCCTTTTCACCATCAGGCCAGCCCAGGCACAGGGCCAAACTCGGCTGGTATTGGCCTTTTATTATGCCTGGTTCAGCCCAGACAGTTTTGGCGCAGGCAAAACACCTTTTCAACCACCCCAACCCTACTACTCCACCGATGCGGCAACCATTCAACGGCAGGTAAGTGAAGCCCAGGGAGCGGGCATTGATGGGTTTGTGCAAAGCTGGTATGGGCCAGGAAATCAAACGGAGAGTAATTTCCAAACGCTTACCAGTATCGCGGCCGCGTCCGGCTTCAAAGTAGCGATTGATTTTGAAACAGGTAGCCCCTACTTTGCCAACAACAATGATCGTATCGCGGCTCTACAAACACTCCTTTCCACCCACGCCACCCAGTCCGCCTATCTGCGGGTAGATGGCAAACCAGTCATCTTTTTCTGGGCCAACTGGCTCCTCTCCGTAAGCGACTGGCAGGCCATTCGCAATGCCGTAGACCCCAATTTCACCAGCATCTGGATCGCCGAAGGTGCCAATTTAGAGTACTTGTCTGTTTTTGATGGCCTGCATCTGTACAACACCGCCTGGTCGGCCAATCCGGCCGGGACAGCGGCGACCTGGGCGAATAATACCCGCACCGCGGCCGCGACCTATGGCGGTTACAAATATTGGGTAGCAACAGCCATGCCGGGCTGGAATGATACCCTGTTGGGGCGAGGGGATGCCGCCTTCACACGGGAGCGGAATAATGGTGCATATTATCAAACCAGCTTTAGTGGCGCGGCCGCATCCGCACCCGATATGCTCATCATCACCAGTTACAATGAATGGCCTGAAGGGAGTAACATCGAACCAAGTGAGGAATTCGGCACACAATATCTGGACCTGACAGCGCAGATGAGTGCCCAATACAAAGCGGGACAAATCCCCGCGGCCGCGCCCTTACAACAGCCCGATCCGGTGCAAACCGTTACCCCTGGCCCATCGCCTACACCAGCCCCCACAAATACCCTCGGCCCCACCGTCACACCCAGTAACACACCGCCCCCCACCCCATCACCCACTCTTTTTGCTTCGCCCACAGCGCAAGCCGATGGCACGATTGTGTACCAGGTCCAACCAGGAGATACCTTACTCGTCATTGCCGAACGGTTCAGGTTAGATATTGAACGACTCTATGAGTTGAACAATCTCGACGAAAGTGCCATTCTGCAAATAGGCCAGTCCATCATCTTAGGTTCAGCCGAAGAGTTCCGTTTTGGCGACATCATGGCCCAATTTCCGGGTGCCGTTGTAAACGCCCGGGGCGATATCATTTACCGGGTACGTGAGGGCGACACACTTCTGAATGTAGCCATTAAATACAATCTGACACTAGAACAACTTCTGGCTTACAACGATCTGACAGATACAGCGGTTTTACGCGTGGGCCAGGAACTCATCATTGGTACTTTACCGCAAATCGAAGAAGTCGGCGGCTCAGTGGATATACCCCAACCTTCCGCAACGGCCACCGTTCCCCCAACAATAACACCCCCCCCAACGTTGACGCCTTCACCCACATTGCCACCCCCGCCTACCAATACACCAATTCCCTTACCAACTATCCCCACACCTACTCCGGCTCTTATTGAGCAGGCTGTCAGTCAGCCCAGTTCCGTTGTGCCGATTTTTGTGGGGATTGTCTTGCTCTTGGCCGTGACCGGGGTCTTGTTTCTTTACCTGGGGCGACATCGCTAACAAGGCTGGCAGTAGCCAGTCTCTAACTACACCACCTGTGGCCCACATTTCGGTGTCCTAACGATGCACACCCAATCGCTCCCCCAGCTATTTTATGCCCGGCCCGCCCGTGAATTAGCGCCCGCACTATTGGGTAAATGGCTTGTCCGCCAGATAGAGGGGGAACGGATTTGCGGCCGCATCGTCGAAACCGAAGCGTATTGTGACAGTGACGAACCTGACCTGGCCTGTCATGGCACCAAAAATGGGGGCCGTCCCACGCCACGGAACGCCGTGATGTTTGGTCCACCCGGCCATGCCTACGTCTACTTCACCTACGGCAATCACTGGATGTTCAACATCGTTTGCGGCCGCGAAGGACAAGCCAACGCCGTTCTCATTCGCGCCCTGGAACCAGTTGCCGGACTAGACCGCATCCGGGCACATCGTGGCCTCAACTATCCAAACCCCCACCCCAAAACCCTCATCAATCGCCACCTTACCAACGGTCCCGGCAAACTGGCCCAGGCCCTGGCCATAGACAAAACCCTCAATGGCGCAAATCTTTTCTTACCGGGCGGGGTTATCTGGTTAGAAGATGCGCCGACCCTGACCCCAGACGCCATTGCCACCGGCCCTCGGGTCGGTTTGGGCAAAACCCCGGAACCCTGGTTTTCACAGCCCTGGCGTTACTGGATCACCAACAATCCATTTGTCTCCGCCTACCGTTGACAATAGAGTTTATCGGTAATAACTTTCCGAAGGTTTATGTCAACTAACTGCTCAAAGGTACAAACCTTCGGAAGGTTTCCCAATGCTATTGCCGATAATGTCTAATCATCCCTTAAGGGTTCACTCGAAATCAAATTGAGTAGCGTGGTCAGGATGCCAGCCACAGCGATCACAAAAGTTAGCTACGAACGAACCCTAACCAGGATGGATGAAAATAACGCCACAAGTTTTCATTCCCATCCGTGTTCTTTCCTATCCGTGTTTCTTTAATCAGTGGCTATTTTCGTAGGAGTCCTTTTTATGAAATTACTTGAAGGTAAAAAAGCCCTAATCTTTGGCCTGGCCAACAATCGCTCAATCGCCTGGGGGATTGCCAAGGCATTCCACGAACATGGAGCCACCTTAGGGTTTAGCTATGCGATGCCCCAACTAGAAAAACGGGTCAAACCCCTGGCTGAAGAGTTAGGTGTCGAGTTTGTGGAAATGTGCAACGTCACATCCGATGAGCAAATAGATGAGACCTTTGCCAAAGCTCAGGCCCATTTTGGCACCATTGACATCCTGGTCCATGCAATCGCCTTCGCGGGTCAGAATGAATTAGAAGGGCGATTTATCAATGCCAGCCGCGAAGGTTTTGCCCTGGCACTCGATATCAGTGTTTACAGCCTGGTTGCCCTGACCAAACGCGCCGCCTCTCTCATGCCCACGGGCGGCTCTATCCTGACTCTGAGTTATTATGGCGCGGAGAAAGTCGTGCCCCATTACAATGTGATGGGTGTCGCCAAGGCAGCTCTAGAAGCCAGTGTCCGTTATCTGGCCGCCGACCTGGGGCCAGATAATATTCGGGTGAATGCCATTTCCGCAGGCCCCATCAAAACGCTCTCAGCCGCTGGCGTAGCCGGTTTTCGCAAAATGTTGACCTACACCGAGGAACGCGCCCCTTTGCGCCGCAACGTCAACCAGGATGAAGTGGGTCGTTCAGCCTTGTGGATGTGTAGTGATTTGGCCAGTGGCGTTACCGGCGAAGTCGTCTATGTGGATGCAGGGTATCATATTCTGGGTATGCCCGAACCCCCAGAAAAATGGGAATCATAGGGTTAAAACATAGTCCGGTAACACAGGTTCCCCACCCCTGACCCCACCCCTGGGGTAGGGAACTTTCTAAAGTGCCGGTTTTCGAGCGCGTCGGCATGCTCGAAAACCGGCACTTCTGGTATTCCCCCCTTTCTGCCGGGAAATCATGAAATCCGAGTATGCAATCACCCTGACTACCCATTTTGCCCTACCCTGTTAAAGTGCTGACATCGTGTTAGAATTAACCACCTACCATGCCAACCCTGCAACCATTCAGCCCCAGGTTTGTACCACTCCAGGGACGCCTTCGGGAAGGTTATTTCTACAGGGCATGGTAGTGAACTTTCATACGCTCACCATAATACGTCATGTCATCACTTACCCAACAACTTACCCACCTTTTTCAACAAGCCTTTGCCACTATTGGGGCGGAGCCAACGCTAGGGGAGGTAATCCCTTCTAGCCGACCCGATTTGGGCCAATTTCAGGTTAATGGGGCACTCGCGGCCGCGAAACCCCTCAAACGTAACCCCCGTGAAGTCGCTCAGGCCATCCTCGATGCCTTACCGCAAAAAGAAATCTTCGCTGAGCTTTCCCTCGCTGGCCCCGGTTTCATTAACATCCGCCTGACCGATGCTTTTTTGCAACAACACACTCGCGCCATCCATGCAGATGAACGGTTAGGGTTGGAACTGGTGTCGCGGCCGCGGAACGTCCTGGTAGATTATGGTGGCTACAACGTCGCTAAAGTATTGCATGTCGGCCATCTGCGCCCCACCATCATCGGCGAAACTATCCGCCGCACCTTTGTCCACGCCGGTGATAACGTCATCGGCGATGTCCACCTGGGTGATTGGGGCTTGCAGATGGGGCAACTCATCGAAGAAATCCGCTTGCGCCAGCCTGATCTGCCCTACTTCGACCCTAACAACAGTGGCCCCTACCCGGCAGAATCCCCGGTAACGATGGA
>JAGNBF010000029.1:28435-70124 GCA_018004935.1 Chloroflexota bacterium
GAAATCCTGCAAATGTGCCTGGACAAAGCCGCCGAGCGCGTCGCCGAAATTGACACCGACAACGAGTACAGCCCCGCCGAACGGGCTGCCATCGCCCGGTACGTCGGCATGGCGACCATCAAATATGCCGACCTGATGAACCATCGCAGTTCTGATTACGTGCTAGATGTGGAACGGTTCAGTGCCTTTGAAGGTAAAACCGGCCCTTATTTGCTCTATTCGACGGTGCGGGCTAAATCCATTCTGCGTAAGGCCGCCGAGGCCAATCTGGCATTGGGCACACTCATCCCCCCCACCACCGACGCCGAGCGCGATCTCTTGCTGAAATTGGGCGAATGGCCGGATGTGTTCTGGCAAAGTTACCACGAACGCGCCCCCAACCACCTGTGCGAATACGCCTACCAGATTGCCACCGCCTTCAACCGCTTCTACCGGGAGTGTCACATCCTGCGCGAACCGGATGCCGTGCGGCAGGCAGGCTGGCTCGGCCTCACTGACCTCACGCGCCGCATGTTGGAGCAGGTGTTGGCCTTGCTCAACATCAGCATTCCTGAGAGAATGTAAAATTGGGTGCTCCGGTGGAGCAGGTGGAATGGGTGCAGCCTTAATTTTTCACGAGGTCATTTCCATACGGATAAATGCTTCCATTTCTCTTGTCAGACTAACACCAAAAGTACGCACGATCTTGAGCAATCCTTATGTAACAGGCTTAGGATAACATCAATCCAATTGCACAGATCATTAAGTCACTGTGCCAAGTCATATCGAGAAAAATTTATGCACTACTTACAGGATAAGATTGACCTGATCTGGAAACTTGCTGAACTGCTACGCCATGACTATCAACAACGCGAAAATGCTGATGTTATCTTGCCGCTAGTCGTTCTGCGCCGTCTGGATCAGGCGATGGCTCCTACCCGCCAGGCAGTACGCGCCGCTTACGAACGATATACTGGCAAACTGCAAAATCTGGATGCTGTATTAAGCCAGGCGGCTGGTGGTTCGCTTGTTTATAATCACTCCGAGTTTGACTGGGACACCTTACTCAATGCGCCAACCGATGTGGCTCCCAACCTTATCAACTATCTCAATGGTTACAGTCCTGAAGTGCAAGACATCATCGAAAAATTTGATTTCCGACGTCAAATTTCTCGCCTGCAATCGGCTAAATTGCTCTACCCCTTGCTCAAAGCATTTGAAAATGTTGACCTTCACCCTAAAACTATTAGTCCCCATGACATGGGGTACATTTTTGAAGATTTAATCCGCCGCTTCAACGAGCAGGACAACCAGACGGCTGGTGAACATTTCACCCCTCGCGAAGTCATCGAGTTGATGGTAGACCTGCTCCTAAGCGAAAACCCAGAAGCGTTTCTCGGTCCAGATAAAATCGTTGAGATTTATGATCCTGCCTGCGGGACCGGCGGGATGTTATCCGAAGGGAAAAAGGGTGTCACACGTAATCACGGTCAAAAAACCGAACAGGTTTATCTGTTTGGGCAAGAAATTAACCCCACATCCTTTGCCGTTGCCAAAGCTGACCTGTTGCTAAAAGAAGAAAATCCGCGCAATCTCGCCTTTGGCAACAGCTTTAGCGAAGATGGCCACCCCGGCAAACGGTTCCGCCTCATGCTCTCCAACCCCCCTTTTGGTGTGGAATGGAAAAAGGTGGAATACATTATTCGTAATGAATACGAGGTGAAGGGTCACGATGGCCGTTTTGGGGCTGGCCTGCCGCGTATTACGGATGGCTCATTCCTTTTTTTGCAACACATGTTGGCCAAGCGGTTTGGGGATGCG
This sequence comes from Chloroflexota bacterium, assembly GCA_018004935.1. Taxonomy (GTDB): domain Bacteria; phylum Chloroflexota; class Anaerolineae; order Promineifilales; family Promineifilaceae; genus Trichofilum. The sequence continues at coordinate 30,236 of JAGNBF010000029.1, forward strand.
GTGGGGAGTCGCATCGCTGTCATTTTTAATGGTTCACCTCTTTTTACCGGCGACGCAGGTAGCGGCGAAAGTGAAATCCGCCGCTGGATTATTGAGCATGATTGGCTAGAAGGCATTATTGCTTTGCCAGAGCAGATGTTTTACAACACGGGCATCAGTACCTACATCTGGATTGTGACCAACCGCAAAAGTACCCGACGCAAAGGCAAAGTGCAGTTGATCAACGCCGCTGATTTATGGGTACCGATGACGCCGCGCAGTTTGGGCAATAAACGCCGCCGCATCAACGATAAACAGCGGGCGCAAATTGTAGAACTGTATAAGGCCTTTCAGAATGGTGAATTGGGCCGTATTTTTGACAACGCCGATTTTGGGTACCGCCGCATTCGTGTGGAACGCCCCCTACGCCTGAACTTTCAGGCAACGCCAGAGCGGATTGAGCGTCTGTGGGAGCAAAAAGCGTTTACCGCCCTGACCGAGAGCAATACCAAGAACGAAGCAGAGAAAGAAAAAGAAATAGCCGCCGGGCAAGCGTTACAAGAAGCGATTCTGGCTACCGTGCGCCAATTGCCCACCGACCAACTGCGCGACCCGCACCGCTACCAACCGCTTTTAGATGATGCCCTCAAGCCCTTAAAATTGAAGGTCTCTTTACAAAAGGCAGTTTTGAACGCCCTGACGGAACGGGACGAGACCGCCCCGCCGGTGCCGGGCAAAAGGAGCGAGTGGGAACCGGATACCGACCTGCGCGACCATGAAAATGTGCCGCTGACATACACCCCTTCTCTTTATGATGAAAATGTGCCGCTGAAATTGAATGTGTATGATTACTTTGTGCAAGAAGTCAAACGGTACATTGATGATGCCTGGATAGATGAAGCGTACCGGGACGCGCAAGATGACAAGGTGGGGGTGGTGGGCTATGAAATCAACTTCAACCGCTATTTTTATCGGTATGAACCGCCGCCCCACCCCGCTGAACTGGACGAACAAATTAACCGACTGGAAGAAGAAATAGCCACCCTGCTCAAGAGCCGCCGATGACCACCTATCGCCCTTACTCCGTTTACAAACCTTTCGATGTGGACTGGTTGGGTGATTTGCCAAACCATTGGGAATTACGCCGCTTAAAGTTTGTTGCTCCACCAGCCACAACAAAACTCAATGAAAAACCGACTGATAAACTGTATCTTGGTTTAGAAAATATCGAATCTGGAACGGGGCGTTTGCTTCTTGATTCACCCATTGAAAATGTTGAAAGTGTTGTCACCGTTTTTCAACCTGATGATGTGCTTTTTGGCAAGCTACGCCCATACCTTGCCAAAGTTGTTCATGCGGATTTTGAAGGGGTATGCACTGGTGAACTTATGGTGTTGAGGCCAGTCAATCATTTGGTTCACAGCAGATTTCTCTTTTACCTGATGCTCTCACATGGTTTTATCAACATTGTGGATTCGATGACTTATGGGGCCAAAATGCCTCGCGCTAATCCTAACCATGTAGTCAATTTGCCAATATCGTTACCCTCACTAGCGGAACAGCGGGCGATTGCGGCTTTTTTAGATCGGGAGACGGTCTGGCTGGATACGCTGATTGCCAAAAAGCGGGAATTGATTGATCTGTTGCACAAACAGCGCACGGCGATCATCAGCCACGCCGTCACCAAAGGGCTAAACCCCCACGCCCCCCTCAAACCCAGCGGCATCGAATGGCTCGGCGATGTACCCGCATATTGGGAAGTAAGGCGATTGAAGTTTCTGCTCAAAGAGCGATTGAGATACGGGGCTAATGAAGTCGCCGAGCTAGATAATCCTAATTACCCCAGATACATCCGCATTACAGATATAAACCCTGATGGCTCTCTGCGGAGTGATACGTTTAGATCGTTACCGCCGGAAGTAGCAAAGCCTTATATGCTCAAAGATGGTGATATTCTGTTTGCTCGGAGTGGTGCAACCGTTGGCAAGACTTTTCAATACAGTTCAGCTTGGGGAGATGCCTGTTTTGCAGGTTATTTAATCTTGTGTCGCCCCGATAATCGGTTGATTGATTCCCGATTTCTATATCTTTTCACGCAATCCCATTCCTATCTTTCGTGGAGAGACAGCATATTTATTCAAGCCACAATCCAAAATATCAGCGCAGAGAAATACTACAACGTGATTATTGCCGTTCCACCTTTATCAGAACAACAACAGATTGTTGATTTTCTTAGCCAAGAGACCGCATACATAGATGAAATGATCGCCAAAATAGAAACCAGCATTGACCTATTGCAAAAACAACGCACCGCTATTATTTCCGCGGCCGTCACTGGCAAAATAGACGTGCGTACACAGGAGCCAGCCTAGCCCATGTCCCGCCTGGATGACCTCATTGACCTGATTCAGACAACCAACGAAGTCTACTTCATCACCGCACCTGGTCGGGTCCGCACCGCCTACATTCTAGTAGATGACATTGTGGAACTGGCTCTGAAAACCTTTTTGCAAGAAAAAACATTAGAACAACGCCAAAACTGCCAGAGCGCATTGGAAACGGCAAGATTTGTCACCTCAAGTAATCATCGTAATGCCCTGCAACGTTACTTTGAAGCAAAGAGTGATCTTGCTACCCTGAGTAGCGATTTGGGGCGAGGAACGGCAGGAATCTCCCTCATTCAAACCGAATTAAATCATTTCCCTCTGGTTCAACATTGGAGTGCTAACGACTCTAGCAAAACCCCTCATTACCCTGAAGTAGTGCGTGATGTCAAATCATTTTTCCTGTCTGGGCATAGCATCGTGCCCATGTTAGACGCGGCCGCAGATCGTCACAACGTTCGCAATAAGTTTTACCACGATCATCAACATGCAGGCTTAACAATAGATGATGATAAATGCCTGACGGCGTTATGTGGCATGTATGATCTTATAACTGCACTCTTCCCCACCTTTACAACCCATCTACAACAGACAAAATACAAAATTATCCGTTGCCAGATTGGTGTATTACGCTTGAAATTAGCAGCGCATGGGGCACAAGACTTGAAAGAGCCTTACAACAAAGCCTTAGCACAATTTGAGCGCAACCACCAAATAACTAAATGGTCAGACAACTTCGAACATAGCATTCTTCACACTATCAGCGAAAATTTTTTTGTTGCGTTACGTGAGCAATTGCGGGAAGCCATTGCCCAAAAGAAGAGCCGCGTAGATAAAATTACCCAAATGCGTAACCCAAACGCCACACAGCGGGCAGAAGCTGAAATAGGGCAACGAATTGTTAATGTACTTTCCCAACAATTGGTAGATATTGATGCTTTGATGACTTAAAACACGAGTCAAACATGGATACATCTGAACACGCCTTCGAAGCCTATATCGTTGAAAATTTGACCGAGGTTCATGGCTACCGCCTGCGTACTAGCAAAACGGATTACGACAAAACCACCTGCCTGGATTGGGAACTCCTGCTGGCTTTCATCACCGCTACTCAACCCCAAACCTGGGCCGATTTAACCCGGCAACATGGCCCGTTGGTCAAAGAAAAGTTTGTGCGCCGATTGGTCAAAGAAATTGAGCGGCGCGGCACACTGGACGTTTTGCGGCGCGGCGTCAAAGATTCCGGCTGTTACTTCCAACTGGCCTATTTTCAACCTGCCAGCCGCCTCAACCCTGAACATTGGTCCCTGTACGGCAAAAACATCCTCTCCGTCATGCCACAATGCCGTTACAGTGCCATTGAAAACAGAGACGCACTCGATCTGGTCATCTTTCTCAATGGCCTGCCCCTCTTTACTCTGGAACTTAAGAATAAACAAACCGGTCAAGGCGTCACCAACGCCCGTCAACAATACGCCAAAGACCGTCAGCCCAAAGGGGAACCGTTGTTACAGTTCCGCCGCTGTCTGGCCCATTTTGCCGTAGATGATGATGAGGTATACGTCACTACCCGGCTGGAAGGGGCACGCACCTACTTTTTACCCTTCAATCGTGGCCTTAACGGGGGTGCGGGCAATCCACCCAACGCTAACGGCTACGCCAGTGCCTACCTGTGGGAAGATGTGTTCACCCCGGCCAGCGTTTTGGAACTGGTGGGCAGTTTCCTGCATCTGGAAAACGGCGACCAACCAGCACGGCTCATTTTTCCCCGCTACCAACAGCGTGATGCAGTACAAAAACTGTTGGCCCATGCTCGTGTACAAGGGCCAGGGCAAAATTACCTCATCCAACACAGTGCGGGCAGTGGCAAAAGCAACACCATTGCCTGGCTGGCCCACCGGCTGGCTTCCCTGCACAACGCCCAAAACCAGCGTGTCTTTGATTCTGTCATCATCATCACCGACCGGCGTATTTTGGATAAACAGCTACAAAACACGGTGCGCCAGTTTGAGCAGGTGGCAGGCGTGGTGAGCGTTATAGACAAGGACAGCGACCAACTGGCCGACGCCCTGAGCGGCGGCGCGGAAATCATCGTCAGCACCCTGCAAAAATTCCCCTTTGTCCTGAAAAAAATAGACACATTAGCCGGGTGTACCTTTGCCATCATCGTAGACGAAGCCCACTCCTCACAAACCAGCGAAGCCAACAAAAAGCTAAAAGAAGTCCTGCGTGTAGACTCACTAGAAGAAGCGGAACGACTGGATGACCCAGCCAATGAACCCAGTGGCGAAGATTTGGTAAACCAGAGCATGGCGACGCGGGGGCGGCAATCGAACCTCAGCTTTTTTGCTTTCACCGCCACCCCCAAACAGAAGACGTTGGAGTTATTTGGTATAGAACAAGCCGATGGAACATTTCGCCCGTTTCATCTTTACTCCATGCGGCAGGCCATCGAAGAAGGGTTTATTCTGGATGTTCTGCAAAATTACACTACCTTTGCTACCTATTTTGAATTGTTGAAAACGGCCGCAGACGACCCCCGCACCGAAAAAAGCAAGGCGTTTGGCCTGCTCAAACGATACGTGGGGTTACACAAATTCACTATCGCCCAACGCGCCGCTCTGATGATTGAACATTTCTGGCAAACCTCGCGCCTCAAAATCCCCAACTTGCAAGGGGTAGGCGAAGCCAAAGCGATGGTTGTCACCGCCAGCCGCTTACATGCCGTTTTATACAAACAGGCGTTTGACAGCTATTTGAAAAATCAAAATTACCCCATCAAAGCGTTAGTCGCCTTCTCCGGCACGGTCAGCTATCAAGGGACGGATTACACCGAAGCGCAAATGAATGGCTTCCCCGAAAAACAAACGGCCGAGCAGTTCAAAAAACCGGAACACAAATTCCTGATCGTTGCCGAAAAGTTCCAGACCGGCTTTGATCAACCGCTCTTGCATACGATGTACGTGGACAAGAAACTGGCGGGTGTTCACGCCGTACAAACCCTCAGTCGCCTCAATCGTACCCACCCCCGCAAAACCGATACGATGGTGCTGGATTTCGTCAACAATGCCGACGATTTAGAAGAGGCGTTTGCACCTTACTTCGAGACTACCATTTTGAGCGAAGGCAGTGATCCCAATAAGTTGTACGACCTGGAAGGGGAACTGGCTGAGTTCGATCTGTACACATCAGACCAGGTAACTGAAATTGCCGAACTGTATCTGCGAAAAGGGGAAAAAGCGGCTAAATTACAGCCTTTGTTACGGGCTGTAGTGCAAAAATACCGCTATATCCCCGGAGTTGAACGACGTGTCCAGTTTAAGCATCTCCTACGCTCTTTCGTCAGCCTGTACGCCTTTCTCTCGCAGATCATTACCTTTCAGGATGCTGATTTGGAACGGTTGTACCTGTTTGCCCGGCTGTTAACTCGTGCTCTGCCTCAAGAAAAAGAACGGGAAACGTTACATGTCCATGAATTGGTGGATTTGGAGAGCTACCGGCTACAGCAAACGTTTAGCGGCAAAATCAGCCTGCAACGGGGCGATGGTCAACTTGATCCCTTGTCTGATCTGTTAGCCAGCCAATTAAATGAGCCAGAAAAAGCCGCCCTTTCGCAAATTATCCGCGAACTCAATGAGCGGTTCGGTACAGAGTTTACTGAGGCAGATCGTGTCTTTTTTGCTGAACTCAAAACCCGCCTGGCAAATAATGAAAGTTTACAAGCCAGTGCGAAAGCTAACACGCGGGACAGTGTGCGTTTGTTGCACGATATTCTCTTCAATGCCGTATTACAGACAATGATTGAGAATAATTTTGAGATGTTCCGTCGCATCAATGATGATGAAGCATTTGGGCAATCGGTACGGGAAAGAATTTTTGAGCAGGTGTATCGGGAAATTCAGAAGCCAATGAGTTAGACGACTGGCAGTAGATGTCACCTGAGATGAACACAGTTTATTGGCGTTTAGGGTTGTTTGCATCTGTGCCTCAAGTCAATCATTGTAACACTCAGCGAGGTACGGTAAACTGTTTACTTATGGACAGCAATCTAACAGAGCCAGTGTTGGAAGACGATGACATGCACCCAGAGTATGACTTTAGTAGTGGAGTGCGTGGCAAATACGCCAGAGCTTATCGAGAAGGGTACACCATAACTATTCATCAAGAAGATGGCACAACTGTGACGCAACATTTTAAACCAGATGCTGATGCTATTATCCTTGAGCCGGATGTGCAGGAGTATTTTCCTGATTCTGAAGCGGTGAATCGTGCCTTGCGTTCTTTGATTGCCCTCATTCCTCAAAAACGAAAACGTTCTAGAACCGTCCGTAAGGCCTCTGTTCCTGGCCCACAGCGTCAGACTGCTTCTGGTGATTCGCCGCGCCCGTAAACACATTCACAGCCGCCTTCCCCATGTATACACCCCACCCCCGCCTGGAAATTGACGCCCTCGGTATTCACACCACCTATTATGAAGCGGGAGATGAGTCGCGGCCGCAACTCATCCTCCTGCATGGTATGTCCTCATCTGGCGACAGCTTCCGCGAGTTGATGCACGAACTCGCCCCCCACTACCATCTCATCGCCCCGGACATCCCCGGCTTCGGCAACAGCAACACCACCGAACCTTACACCATCCCCCATCTGGTAGAGTGGCTGGCCTCGTTGCTGGATAGCTTGCGAATTCCAGAGGTACACTTGTTAGGGCATTCGTTTGGGGGGTTATTGGCGACGGCTTTTACGCTGGCTTATCCCCACCATGTCAACCGGCTGGTGCTGATCGCTCCGGCCATCTTGGTGTTGGGCAAATACCCGGAATGGGTGCGCCGCTGGAGCCAGTATAAAACCGCACTCAGTGCGGTGAAACTGGGCAACCGGATGGTCACATCAAAAATGTGGTTAGACCGGCAGATGCGAATCCAGTTTTATGATGCGGCCCGCCACCCGGAAACGGTCTGGGAACGGCGCAAACAGGATTATCAGAATGCCCGCTCGACGCCAGATGTACTGCTCGCGGCCGCGTCCCAGCACCTCGTCCCCCGTCTGCCCGAAATCCAGGCCCATACCTGCATCATTTGGGGCCGTCAGGACCCCATCCTCCGCGCCAGCGGGGCTACACGCCTGTTCAATGCCATCCCCCATGCTGAAGCCCACTTACTTGATGAATGCGGACATGTACCTCAGATCGAACAATTGGCACAGGTGGTGGGGATTCTAAAAACGTTTCTGGCATTGGCCTAAATCAGGCCTCGTTCCTCCATGCCGCCAGATTCAGTTCCATTTGCGCTACATGCTCAGGGATGTGCCGTTCATAAACATCTAACCAATCGTCCAGGGTCATAATGCCGTTTTCTGGGTGCTCAATTGTGTGCGCCCACACCGATTCTGGTAGATCACGGATAAGCTGGTAGGTCTGTCCGCGCAACCATTTAAACAACTCCAAAGCCGCCAGGGGATCTTGATCATGATAATGCAAAGTGCGTGCCCATAACGCCTCATCATAAGCCATCACCATAGCACCTGGCTCCACTATCGCCTTACGACAACGGCTATAACTGTTCGCTTCACTATCGGCGATATGAACAACAAGCTCGTGAACACTCCAATCAGATGGGGTGGGTTTAAATTGCCACATTTCTTGGGGAAATTGGTTCAAAGCCGTCACCAGATACGCATAGGCCTGACCATATGCTTCAATTTTTCTTCGCCGTTCTTCAACTAACATGCGTTATACCTCTATGTTGGTTTAGCGGTTTATTTGCTTAACCATTCATGGACGATTTTTTCATATTCTGGCCTACGCTCTAACATGGGCAAATGCCCCACCCCAGGAATTACCACCAACTTACTGTTGGGCACACGGCTGGCAATCAACTGGCTTTGTTCCGGCGGCACAATGGGGTCTTTATCACTGACCACCACCAGCGTCGCGGCCGCGATGCGGGGCAAACGATAGGCAATGTCCATGTGTGGGAGCTGGCGAAAATACGGCCACATGGCTCCGGCTTGTACCTTTTTGTGATACGAATAAAGCAAGTGTAGCCGCTCGGTGAACTCAGGATGGTGTATCAGTATCTGCCGGTCAACGGCAAAGGCCCCAATGCTGGCCCGCAGAAAAGAGGGGTGAAACCGGGTCAGAAAACCCAGCGGAAACAACACGCGCCCCATACCATCCATCCGGGCCAAACGTTGTAATAGCCCAAAGGCTCCAATGAGCCTCCCATTGGCAAACCCGGCGATAGAAATGACCCGATTTACTTTGGCAGGGGCATAGATCGCGGCCGCGAGCGCCGTAAACCCGCCCAACGAATGCCCCACAATTGTCACCGGGCGACCCGGCACAATTTGCTCAATCGCCTCCACCACCAACCGGCCAATCTCCTTCACCGAGAGTTGTTCACTCTGGAAATCCTTGGGAAACACGGCGGGATAATGCCCCGGCAGGCTTAAGGCATAACAGGGACCATATTGGGTATAAGGAGCGCCTTTGTACCACAACCCCATAGAACTGGTCAGCCCATGAAGCAGAATAATGGGCTGACGGCTGTCTTGAGTATTAAAGGCCACATAGGCCAGTTGATGATTATCTATTTTGAGAGTTTGAAAGTTAGTGTCCATGGATATTTAATGGTAAGCGTTCAGTTGGGTTTACTACTGCAACCGAATGCTCTCATTTTCCACTAACCAGAGAGTCGTAGCAAATTGCTCAATAAAGAAACGATCATGGACAACCGCAAGACGAAACACGCACTGTACGCTCCAGGTAAGCAAATGGTATACTCTTCCGCACCATTCAGGTTATTAGTCATGGTGAAAGGAGACAACTATATGAACCCTCTTGTTAAACTACACACCTACAGACAAAGTTTTTGGTACGACAACATCCGCCGCCAGTTCCTTCATGATGGCACACTCCAACGCCTGATTGATGAGGATGGTTTGCGGGGCATGACGTCAAATCCATCCATATTTGAGCAGGCAATCGGCAAGAGTGACGACTACGATGATCAGATGAAAGCTTTGATCGCTCAAGATGCCGATGTTAACACTATTTATGAGGCCCTGGTACTGGCTGACATTCAAACTGCCTGCGATCTCTTTGCGAATCTGTACACCCAATCCCAAGGTGCAGATGGCTATGTGAGCCTGGAAGTTTCGCCCCACCTGGCACGGGATACGGCAAACACTATCAGTGAAGCACGTCGCCTACACCAGGCCGTGAGTCGCCCCAATGTGATGATCAAAGTCCCCGCCACCCCAGAAGGTATCCCGGCGATTCGTCAGCTCATTGGCGAGGGTATTAACATCAATATCACCCTCATGTTTAGCATGGCGCATTATGAGGCTGTGGCTGAGGCCTACATGGAAGGTCTGAAACAGTTAGCGGCCGCGGGCGGTAATCTGCACCAGATCGCTTCAGTGGCCTCATTTTTTGTCAGCCGGGTAGACTCAGCCGTAGATAAAAAGCTGGCTGAACAAAATACCGCGGCCGCGAATGCCCTCTTAGGTCAGACAGCTATTGCCAACAGCAAACAAGTCTACCAACGATTCAAAGAACTATTTCACGGCGACACCTTCGCCCCCCTACGCGCTATGGGTGCCCCCGTACAACGCCTTCTCTGGGCCTCCACCAGCACCAAAAACCCCAACTACCCCGACACCATCTACGTAAATAACCTCATTGGCCCAGAAACAGTCAACACCATGCCCCCAACAACCGTAGATGCCTTTCGCGATCATGGTTTGTTAGCCAACACCCTGGAAGAAGGCGTAGAAGAAGCACAACTCGTCCTGGATAACTTGCGCCAACGAGGCATCAACCTTGATGATATTACAGAACAACTGCAAATAGATGGAGTACAGGCGTTTGCCAAATCATTTACCGGCCTGATGGCGGCGATAACGGAAAAACGCGGCCGCTTGCTCTAATCTTTTCGTCCCCATCCCAGAGGAAAGGGGAGAACCCCCCGCCCCTGGGGCGGGGTCAGGGATGGGGATAACCCCGCACAAACCGACCCAAAATTGGGCAGGGCAAAACCTGATAAAGGCGTTTTTTGCACGCAAATACCCGCAAAAAACGCCCCTTAGAAAAGTTCCCCGCCCCTGGGGGCGGGGTCAGGGGTGGGGATAACCCCGCACAAACGGACCCAAAATTGGGCAGGGCAAAACCTGATAAAGGCGTTTTTTGCGGGCGAATGCCCGCAAAAAACGCCCTCTAAAAAGTTCCCCGCCCCTGGGGGCGGGGTCAGGGGTGGGGAAAATAGAGTATACGATTACCCTAGACTCCGACTCAAATTGCTGGCGATAGACATCTCGATTTGTTAAAATCCCCCTTATTCTCATACTCAGACAACATCACCAATACCAGTTTTCTGGCCTCAACACACGACCAAAAGGACACTCATGAAACTCAGCATCTCCGCTATCCTGCGCATGGCAGAACTCTTTGATAATCTGTCTAACACCCAAATTGAACTGATCGAATCCATCGCCGAACTTATCCATTTGCGCAAAAGCGAGTTCTTATTTGCTGAACTAGACGGCACAGACGAACTATACGTCATTGCTCGAGGTGGCATCGAGATCCTGGTCAATCCCGGGTTAGTTAGCGCCAGCAGTGAGAAAATGGAGCATGTCGTGATTGCCGAGTTGCGCCAGGGGCAAGTATTAGGTGAGGTTGCCTTAGTAGACCAGGGTTTACGGTCGGCCAGTGCTCGTGCCAGCCAGGAAGACACATCACTATTAAAAATACCCCGCGTCCGCCTCATGCTGTTATGTGATACTTACCCCGAACTGGGTTACAAACTCATGAAAAACCTTGCCGCAGACCTGGCATTGAAAATACGCAACACCGATTTGACAGTACGCCAATACCAGCTCATGTTGTCCCATCACCGAGGAAACTAATACATCTTTAACGAGAAGTTTGTGATAAACTGGGCAGGGAGTCTCTACCAGACTCGTGTTTTCCACTACCAAACCTGTGCCCAGATATTTTTGTGTTGTCGTTCCACAACTTAATCCGTCGCTTTGAACCACCAGGCAAAGCGTTTTTAGCCAGTTTAAAACTGGCGATCTTTGTTTTGTGACGCGGCCGCGTTGTAGATGCATCTCCTCGTTACTCATTCAACAATTCACGAATTCACCACCGATTAATTATTTTCTTCATCTCAACCGAAATGAAACACACTCTCTGGCAAATCATCCTCCAAATTTTCATCCGTCTTGGTGCGCCGTAGGCTTATGGGGAACTCTTATGAAAGTGGAAATTATCAGCATCGGCACCGAGCTTCTATACAACGACGTATTGGATGTGAACGCCTCCCGGGTCACCACTTGCATACGGGATGTCAATGCCCAACTTACCTGCAAAGTAACCATTGGGGATGACCTGGACATGATCGTAGAGGCAATCACACTGGGTTTACACAGAGCCAATGTCGTTCTCACCATTGGCGGCCTGGGCAATGATGCGAATGATTGGACCGGCCTGGCCGTTTTGCAAGTACTGAATATCACTTCCATTCTACAACTACACAACACACCAGGTGTCATTACTCTTGAAGGAGGTGGCCCTGGTCCCAATGGTTATCTGATCCCCATACAAGATAAACTGCTCATTTGCCTGCCCGGAGGGCGACGCAAAGTCGCTTACCTCATGGAAACGGCAGTTTTGCCCTGGCTCAAAGAAAAACAGGCAAAAAATATCTCCCATAGCCGTACCGCCCTGGTTCATACGGCAGGCTTAGTCGAAAGTGATATCCGTCAACGGCTAGAGCAAATCCCCCTAAATGATCAGGAACACATCACCCTTAACACTTTTGCCGGACAAACAGATATCCGCCTGTGGGTAGAAGCCACATCCCTGGAACAGGTAGAAAGTCGTCTGCGCACCCTTAAACAGATCCTATACACCCAACTGGGGGATCACATCTATGGCGAAGGAGAAAGCCGCCTGGAGCAGGTGGTTTTGCATGAATTACATAACCAACAACTAAAATTAGCAGTTGCTGAGTGCAGTTCAGCACCCACCTTACGCCGGATGTTAACGCCTTTTGCCTCAGATGACCTCGTCACCTTTTTGTCACCCCATCACCAGCAAGAAATCAGCAAACAACTGGGTTTGGCCCCAGAAGTTGCCCGGTTAGAATTGTCACGTTGGAGTCGCCAGGTGGCTGGCCCTCTGCGGGAATACACTGGAGCGGACTTAGGCCTGGTAGTTGTGAACCAGGTTTTACCCGGAGGAATACATTTATTAACGACACTTTCTTCCCCAAAAGGATTTTCCGTAGTACAACGCACCTTTGGGGGTCACCCGGAGAATATTGCGGATTGGTCATTAACATTGAGTCTGGTTTTGCTACGACGCTGGCTACTGGGCAACCAGGAATCTTTTGTGAATCAGGTCCAAACTACCAATAAAGAACCATTCTTATTAAAAAAGTTGTAACTATTTAAAAATTTAATGAACAATTACGACCGGGCGGGTCTGGCAGATGCATTCATTCAACCAAACAGTTACAACTATTCCACCAGCGATCAACTTCACTGTGCTTTATTGAGAAGATACCAAATGAGTAAATAGTTATGCGGATTGGTATGGTAACAGCCTGTTATAAACCCGTTATCAATGGTGTTACCCGGATGGTTGCTTTATACCGGCAACACCTGGAAAATTTCGGGCATGAGGTCACTATCTTCACCCTGGGGAAACCGGATCCGGCCGGGGACGATCCGGGGGTGATTCGTTCACCGGGGTTGCCTTTAGGACATACCGGTTATTATGTGGGGGTCAGGTATACCCGTCAGGCTCAGGCGCTACTGGAACAGATGGACATTATCCATTGTCATCACCTGTTTATGAGTGTGGAGTTGGCCCATCGTTATGCTCATTGCCCGATTGTCTACACGAATCACACCCGCTATGATTTGTACGCGGCCGCGTACACCCCCCTCTCCTTCCCCGCCACCCGCTTCATTTTACGCCAGGCATGGCCCTATTTCAGTCATCGGGCCAACATGGTGATTGCCCCTTCTGCCAGTGTAATGCAGGTTCTGTTAGCCTACGGTTTACGCACCCCCATCACCGTCATCGAGAACGGCATTGATCTTCAACCGTTCCATCACCCCCCGCGGCCGCAAAACAAAACCAGCCTGGGCATACCCGAAAATGCCACCTTATTGGTTTTTGTCGGGCGTCTGGCCCCCGAAAAAAACATCAAAACACTCCTGGCTCAATTTGCTCAATTACACGCTCGCGCCGCCTTAAACGGCCAGGCCGTACATTTACTAGTGGTGGGGAGCGGGCCGCTCACCCGTGAATTATCCGCGCTCCAGGCCACCTATCAGTTGGATGGCTACGTTCATCTGGCAGGGGCCGCACCCTACGAATCCGTGCCCAATCTGCTCGCGGCCGCGGACTTGTTTATCACCGCCTCCGTGAGTGAGGTTCACCCCCTGACTATTATTGAAGCGATGGCCGCCGGGTTGCCGGTGATAGGTGTGGCTTCACCCGGCTTAAGCGATACGGTCATCTCAGGTAAAACCGGACTCCTCACCACTACCCCCGACACATTAGCTGAGGCGGCCCTACCGCTGGTACTGCATAAGGCACAACGCCAGAAAATGAGCGCGGCCGCACGCCAGGCCAGCTACCGTTACAACATCGAACGCACCTGTCAGCTCACCCTCAAACTTTACAAACAATTACTGTATCCCACTCCCTCTTACCATGACTGATCACCGCAAACGCCTGGGCAATTGGGGCGAAAAAGTAGCCGGAGAACTCCTGAAGGCTAAAGGATATACCCTCTTATGCCAGAACTGGCGTTGCCCCCGTGGCGAAATGGATTTAATCGCCCAAGATGGTGAGACCCTGGTGTTCGTAGAAGTAAAAACCCGTCGCGGCCGCGCCCTAGGAACACCTGAAGACGCCATCACCCCCCACAAAGCCCGCACCCTGTTCACCGTTGCCCAAACCTATCTGGCTCAAGAAGAATTGGGCGATATTCCCTGGCGCATTGACCTGATTGCCATTGAGTTGGACAATACAGGCAAACTACAACGCTGTGAACACCAGGAAAACATTCTGGATTTCGGCTTCACACCCTACGATTAAATAGTTGTGCGTTTTCCCAGAGAGCCGGTCTCCTAACCGCACCACCCATGATGTTCCTGGACGATTACTTAGGGAGCGCTCACAATTAGGTAATGAAGCCTTAGCCAGTGAAGTCAGAAGACCCATCCCCCTTCCCCCTTCCCAGGGGGAAGGGGGAACATAACAGCGCGGTTTTTCGGGGCCTTTGCCCCGAAAAACCGCGCCCAGAAAAGTTCCCCGCCCCTGGATGCAGGGTCAGGGGTTAGGGCTTTCGCCGACAAACGAAGGGTCACTCACCATTTCCCTGCCCCCTTCCCGCAGGGCAGGGGGAACATAACCAGTGCGGTTTTTCGGGGCCTTTGCCCCGAAAAACTGCGCCCAGAAAAGTTCCCCGCCCCTGGATGCAGGGTCAGGGGTTAGGGCTTTCGCCGAAAAACCCGGTTTCTGACGTGTATAGTTACAAACATTCATCCATTATCAACAAGTTGATCGCGAAATAATGCCCCCTCTCCTCGTCATCGTTGGTCCCACCGCCAGCGGCAAAACCGCCCTCTCCCTGGAACTGGCTCGCCACTTCCCCCTGGAAATCATCTCGGCTGATTCGCGCCTGTTTTATAAAGGCATGGATATCGGCACGGCCAAACCCACCCTGGCCGAACAAGCCCGTGTACCCCACCATATGATTGACCTTTGCCAGCCGGATGAAACGGTGACATTGGGGGCATATCAGGCACAGGTTTATCAACTGATTGAGGCCATCCATCAGCGGCAAAGGTTACCCGTTTTGTTGGGTGGAACCGGCCAATATGTGTGGGCAATTGTCGAAGGGTGGGGCATTCCTCGGGTATCCCCGCATGCGGCCTTGCGCACTGCCCTGGAATCATTAGGCCAAAAAGAACTGGCTCGTTGGTTGCAAAAACTGGACCCACTCGCGGCCGCAACCATCGATCTCAACAACACCCGCCGCACCATTCGCGCCCTGGAAGTCACCCTTATCACCGGTCTGCCCATGAGCGTACACCAACAAAAACACCCACCTCCGTACCAAATACACCTGTTGGGTTTGACATGCGGCCGCGAAACACTCTACCGGCGCATTGATGCCCGGGTAGATGAGATGATAACAGCCGGTTTGGTGGACGAGCTTATATCACTACGCGCAAGAGGGTACTCACGTCACCTACCCGCCATGAGCGGCCTGGGTTATCGTCAGCTCTGGCCCTACCTGGATGGTGAATACAGCTTGCCCGAAGCCACCGAACGGATTAAATTTGAAACACATCGTTTTGTGCGCCAACAATACAACTGGTTCAAACCGGATGATCCCCGCATTCACTGGCTAAACATCGAAGAGGAAGTAGATCTCACAGCGGCCGCGGCCGCACAAATACAACCCTGGTACACAGCCAATAACCAATGAGTCTACTGCAAAAAAGCCCGGTTTCTGACTAATTTAACCGTCGCTTCCAGAGAAAAAGAAACCGGGCTTTTAACTGTTTTGACCTTTTTTCAGTGGACTCACCAACCCATCATTAATCCTATGCTTACCCCCAGCTTTTTTGTCCGCGACATCCCTATTTATGGCGATGTCATCCTCTCGCCCATGGCCGGTTTTTCAGATGTGCCTTACCGGGCCATCTGCCGGGCTTTCGGCTCAGCTATGCAATACACAGAGTTTGTCCCTGTAGAAATGCTTCTGGGCCGTCCTAACCCCCTGTGGCGGGTTCTAGACAAACAGCCGGGCGAATCACCCCTGGTTTTCCAAATCTTTGGCAATGATGCCGAAATCATTCTCAAAGCGGCACAAAAAATTGAGTCCTGGGGGCCACACATCATAGACATCAACATGGGCTGTTCTACCCGGCGGGTCAGCGGCCGCGGGGCCGGTGTCGGCATGATGCCCCAACCAGAATTAGTGGCCCGTACCTTTCACCTGCTCAGCACACACCTGACCATCCCCGTCAGTGGCAAAATCCGCCTGGGCTGGAATGAGTTAAAAAATTATCGGGAAATCGCCCACATTATGGCCGACAATGGCGCCGCCCTGATCGCCATTCATGGCCGCACCAAAGAGCAAAAATATGACGGTCTGGCCGACTGGGATGCCATTGCCGAACTAAAACAGGCGGTCACGCTCCCGGTCATCGGCAATGGGGACGTAATCACCCCCGCCGATATTGATCGTATGAAGGCGCATACTGGCTGTGATGCAGTGATGATTGGCCGGGCGGCCATCGGTAATCCCTGGTTATTCGCCCGCCGCGAACGAGCCAACCTCACCCCGCAAGAGTTCATGAACACCATACACCAGCATTGGCAAGAGATGGTGGCCTATTATGGCGATAAAGAGAGCCTCTTACTCTTTCGTAAGCACATTAAACGGTATCTTGAAGGATTACCCCTACTCCAAGCGCTGACCGAGCAATTACTTCGGGCCAATACCGCCGCCATGTTTGAACTGTTATTGGCAGAAGTAGGGAATCAACTCCACGCGGCCGCGGTCACAACCATCGGCCCTCTGCTTTCTATAATTCCCCAGGCGAAAGGAGAACCCGTTATGGATTGACGATTAAATAACTTGAACATTGGCTGTGGCCCGTCTCCTGACCGTGCCACTCCCAAAACAAGTTATTTAGTTCTCATTCCCATGTAAGCCAAAGGGGCCGCCAGGCACCCCCCTTTAGCCCGCGTGAGAAAACTCCTTGCCCTACCAGCCCACATCCCCCATTCGTCTTGTCCCCGGCTTTTTGCTATACTGAACAAAAGAAAAAGGCACCTCTAGTCCTTTTTTACTCCCTAAGAGGCCCAGCGTGAATGGAAACCGATTCATTCGTAGTTTTGTGATTACCCTGGTAATCGTCATCCTTTTGGCGGTTCTTTTCAATTTAAATCTGCAACAACCGGTCGAACAATTGCCCATCAGCCAGCTTGCGGCCGCGATCAAGGCAGGTGAGGTTTCCAGACTCAGCATCTCCGATAGCGGCCGCGATATCACCATCATCTACCGAGATGAACGCCCCGACGGCCAATCCTACCTCAGCGGTGTCAGTTCCGTAGAAGAAGTTTTAGGCGAGTACGGTGTGAACGGCGAAGCCTACCAAGACCTGGACATCATTTATGAAAAACCCAGTCAGTGGGGAAACGTCCTAACTCTCGCCAGCATCTTTTTGCCCGTCCTCCTCGTTTTCGGTTTTATCTACTTCATCTTCCGTCAGACACAGGGCAGTAATAACCAGGCCATGGCCTTTGGCAAAAGTCGTGCCCGCATGTTCACAGGCGACCACCCTACCGTCACCTTCGCCGATGTGGCGGGAGCCGATGAGGCCAAACAAGAGTTACAGGAAATCGTTGAATTCCTTAAAGAACCCGAAAAATTTATCAGCTTTGGGGCACGGATCCCCAAAGGTGTTTTGCTGGTAGGGCATCCCGGAACAGGCAAAACTTTGTTAGCCAAAGCCGTTTCTGGGGAAGCAGGAGTACCCTTCTTCTCTATCGCCGGGTCAGAATTTGTGGAGATGTTTGTGGGCGTGGGTGCCAGTCGTGTCCGTGACCTGTTTGAACAAGCCAAACGCCACAGTCCGTGCATCGTTTTTGTAGATGAAATTGATGCCGTCGGGCGACAACGAGGAGCCGGTCTGGGCGGCTCCCACGATGAGCGGGAGCAAACCCTAAACCAGATATTAGTAGAAATGGACGGATTTGGCACAGACACTCATGTCATCATTCTGGCCGCCACCAACCGCCCCGATATTCTAGACCCCGCCCTCATGCGTCCCGGCCGTTTTGACCGTCGGGTAGTACTCGATAGACCAGATGTCCGCGGCCGCGAAGCCATCTTCCGAGTACATATGAAAGGCAAACCCATCGCCGCTGGCGTAGATGTTGAACTCCTGGCCCGTGCCACCCCTGGGTTTGTCGGTGCCGACCTGGAAAATACGGTCAACGAAGCCGCCCTCCTGGCCGCCCGCCGCAATCGGCGCAACATTGGCATGGATGAATTCCAAGAAGCAATTGAACGAGTACAACTCGGCCCCGAACGCAAAAGCCGCGTCATTACCCCTGAAGAACGGGAACTTGTCGCCTTTCACGAAGCCGGGCACGCCATCGTCA
The DNA here is from genome assembly GCA_018004935.1 of Chloroflexota bacterium. Taxonomy (GTDB): domain Bacteria; phylum Chloroflexota; class Anaerolineae; order Promineifilales; family Promineifilaceae; genus Trichofilum. Next base: position 48,806 of record JAGNBF010000029.1, read on the forward strand.
GCTACTACTTACCCCATGCCCAACCAATGCGGAAAGTAACTATTATTCCCCGAGGGATGGCTGGAGGAGTTACCTGGTATCTGGAAGACGAATCCCAGTACATGACCGTCGGTAAGTTCAACGCCCGTATCGCCAGCGCTTTAGGCGGCCGCATCGCCGAACAAATCGCCTTTGGTGAAGTCTCAACCGGAGCACAAAGCGACCTCGTGAGTGTGACCCGCATGGCCCGGGCCATGGTTACTCAATTCGGCATGAGCACTGAATTAGGTTTACGTGTGTATGGGGAAAAACAAGAATTAGTATTTTTGGGGCGGGAAATCAGCGAGCAACGAGACTATTCTGATGCCATTGCGGAAAAAATAGACCAGGAAGTGCGCAAGATTATTGATGCCGCTTATGAACAAGCCTATGCCCTCCTCAGTGAGCATAAAGATAAACTGAATTTGATCGCGCAAACATTATTAGAAATTGAAACCCTGGACAGCGAGCAATTTGCCGCTTTGATGGAAGGCAATATCCCCTCTCCACCCCGGTCGAAACCAGGCACTCCCCCCTCCCCCAAAGCCGCCAAAACAGAATCTGGCAGTGCGAAGGAATGGAAGCCTCCCTCACTGGATCTACCCCCTTCGCCCTCACCTGCTTAACAACTGGCTACACCAGAATCAACAGGGTAAACAATGAATTGCGCTTTCTGGCGGTCAAAGCTGATCACCAGAAGGCGTGATTTTGGACTGTTACTTTTTCACTATCTATTCGCTAATTATGTCACCGGTTATTGCCGATTTTTTAGCTCTATCAAACGACCTCATCCAGGCCACTATCGTCATTTTTGGGGCTTCAGTGGTTCTGTACAATCTGCGTTACATTGGCCGAAGTCGGGTCACAAAATCCTTCACCAATCTGGTGATGTTAGTGGTTGTGGCATTCCTGGCCGAACTAATGGCCAGTCGGGCCAACCTCTTACTCTCAGCCGAAATCTGGTTGCGCGTGCAATGGGTAGGTATTGCCCTGGTTCCTGCCGCCCAATTTCACCTCTCTGATGCCCTACTCGTCACCACCGGTCTGCGCTCCGTGCGCCGCCGACTTATGGTGCGTGTTTTTTACCTGATCGGCCTGGCTATCATTCTCCTCGTCTTTTCCACCAGTTGGATCGCCCGTGATGTGGTGCGAACACCACGCGCCATTCATTTACAGCCAGGATCATTTTTCTGGCTGTTTACTTTGTATTTCTGGTTAGTGGCAATTTTAAGCATGTACAATTTGTGGCGGGCGCGTCGCCGCTGTTTAACCAGTACGGCCCGCGGCCGCATGACTATTATCCTCACCGTTTTCTTTGCCGCCCCCCTGGGTGTATTTCCTTACATCCTATCCGGTATCAATCCTGACCTTACCGCTTCCTGGCTTTTCTGGATCGTCGTCATCGTCGGTAATGTTCTGGTAGGTGTCATGTTTGCCCTCATGACTTTGCCCATGGCTTATTTTGGCGGCCTGAACTCACCAGACAGGGTTGTGCGCGTGCGGTTATACAAGTTTATGGCCCGCGCCCCCATGACAGCTACCCTTGTTTTACTCGTCTACATTTTGGTCAGCCGCACCAATACCCTGTTAGGCCTGCCCGCCGAAACTTCCTTAGCCCTGGCCATTGTAGTGACAGTCATCATCGTCGAATGGCTCATTCATGCTGGCAAAAAAACCCTGGAACGCTTCTTTCAACTAAATGATGATGCTGATGTGCAACGAGTTCAGGAATTAGGCGAACGCATATTAACAACCCGTGACCTGCATCAATTTTTGGAAAGTGTGCTGGCCTCGGTCTGTGAGGCACTCCGTACCGATACGGCTTTTGTGGCGGCCATCACCGATGAAGGCCCCCGATTGGAAGTGGTCGTAGGCACGCTGGATGATCCAGAAGCGGTCTGGGAAGATGAGAATTGGGCCGCGCTACCCGTTAGTGCGAATGGGCATGAGGACGAAACACACCAATCCACTAATCTGATACGAGATGAAGGGTTCATCTTGTGGCAAAACTTCTGGATTCGCCCCTTGTATAGTGAACAGGGAGATGTCCTGTTAGGAATTTTGGGCATTCGCGGCCGCGCGGCTACCCCCAACCTTTCTCCTGATGAAGAACGTGTGTTGGAGCAATTAGCCCGGCAGGCGGCTATTTCCCTGGAAGACCGCCTGCTACAACAAGAGGTATTCGCCGCCGTTGAAGGGCTTCTGCCCAAAATCACCATGTTGCAACGTCGCCGCAACGCGGCCGCGTTTGATGGCACACCAGCCCTTACGGCCACTACTGATAACCTCACCCAAGACCCAGAGTTTGCCGCCCTGGTACGTGACGCCCTCAGCCATTATTGGGGTGGCCCCAAATTAACCCAAAGCCCATTAACCCGGTTGCGTGTGGTTCAAGAGGCATTAGACGAACACGAAGGAAATCCAGCCAAGGCGTTGCAGTCAGTATTACAAAAGGCCATTGAACAGCAAAAACCGGAAGGTCAGCGCAGTCTCACTACCGCCGAGTGGATTTTATACAACATTCTGGAGATGAAGATTATTCAGGGGCGGCGAGTACGTGATGTAGCTCGCCGATTAGCCATGAGTGAATCTGATTTGTACCGCAAACAACGGGTCGCTATTGAAAATGTGGCCCAAACGGTTCTCTTAATGGAAAAAGCGGCTCTAGATGCCACGGTTGATGAGTTATGAATTCCTCTCCCTTTGTTTACCGGGACGGCTGGCTATATGTAGAAGACATTTCCCTGGCGGAACTAGCCGCGGCCGCAAAAACACCCCTTTATGTTTATAGCCAACAAGAAATCACCCGGCGTGCGGCCGCGTATCATCACGCACTGACAAACCTCACTCCCCAGGGGCAGGTTTGTTATGCCATTAAAGCCAATGGCACTCTGGCCCTGCTCCGCTTGCTGGCCGATATGGGGCTAGGGGCCGATGTCACCAGTGGTGGAGAGTTATTCCTGGCGCTAAAAGCCGGGTTTGCTCCGGCCAATATTGTCTTTTCTGGAGTGGGCAAACAACGAGATGAGATTGCCCTGGCCCTGCAACAGGGCATTCGTGCCCTGCATGTAGAATCGGCCCAAGAGTTACAGCTTGTTGGCCTGATCGCGGCCGCACAGCAAAAAGTTGCCTCTGTCACCTTACGCCTTAACCCCAATGTACCCGCCGCCACCCACCCCTACATCAGCACTGGGAGCAAAGCCCACAAGTTTGGCCTCAGCGCCGATGACATCCTGCCCCTCATCCCCTTCATCCAGCAACATCCCTGGCTAAAACTCAGCGGGCTGGCAGTTCATATCGGTTCACAGATCACCCAATTAGACCCTTTTGCCCGGGCGGTGCAGGTGCTTCTCAGACTGGCGCAAACCATCAAGGAACAGGCGATCCCTATCGCTTATCTTGATGTGGGAGGGGGCTTGGGAATTGACTATACGATAATTGATGCCGAAGCGGCGGCCGCAAGCCCTACCATTAGCGAATGGGTGCAAACCGTCGCCCAACCGGTCATCCAGGCGGGGTATGGGGTTCTGATGGAGCCGGGGCGCTCTATTGTTGGCCCGGCAGGGATTTTGCTCACCCAGGTACTGTTTACCAAACAACAAGGGGAACAATCATTCATTATCACCGATGCGGGCATGACCGAATTAATTCGGCCCGCTTTGTATCAGGCGCACCATCCTCTTTTACCCGTACGGGTAGCAACGGGGGATTTAGTTCTGGCCGATGTGGTTGGCCCCGTGTGCGAAACAGGGGATACATTGGCCCGGTCGCGGCCGCTTCCCCCTCTTCAGCCCGGTGATTATCTGGCTTTTCTTCAGGCCGGGGCTTATGGTTTTGCCATGAGTTCCAACTACAATGGCCGCCTGCGCCCGGCTGAAGTACTCGTGAATGGATCTGACTGGCGCACCATCCGCCAACGGCAGACCGTTGAGGACCTGCTAACCGGACAATAACGTACATTCGAACCGTTCCGAACTGGTTTGTCACCGAGAATCTGCTCCCAACATCCCTGCCCCGCTTTCGGTTCACCATCTATTGCTGGCTCAACTTCCTCTTGAATTCCCCGGATAACCTGGGTATTCTAACCTCACTATGAACAGTCAGTTGCTCGCGGCCGCGACCGGCCTGTTCCACCCCTTAACCCCTGCCCTTAAAGACCTGGCTCGTCACCCCAGTACCAGCCACACCCTTAACGATCTGGCTTATATCCTGGCAGAATCGTTGCGTGTTACCAGTGCTTACATCTGTGACTGGAACCCACAAACAGGCATCGTCACCATTCTGGCCGAATACCTCAGCCCCCACGCCAACCAGGCCGAACAGCAGTCTGACCTGAACCAAAGTTATGACATGCGGCAAAATAGTAGCGATAATGGACTTTGGTTAGACAACGGCGAAGTAGTCATTGAACATCTTCATGGGGAAAGTTATCGGCTCAACAGTCACCAACACATGACAGCCTTTGGGGGGCAATCGGTGCTGGCGGTTCCTCTGATTATTAATCAACGGGTAGTGGGTTTTGCCGAATTATGGGAAAGCCGGGAACGCCGAGACTTTACGGCGTCGGATGTGCAATTGTGCCGTACCCTCATTCAACAGGTTGAGTTGGCTCTGGAAAATGTGAGTCTGTTGGAAAGCCAACAACAACAACTGCATTTATCGCAAACTTTGCAAGAAATGGGTGCTTTGCTCACCACCGATTTCACATTAGAGCAGGTTTATGAGCATATTTTTCGTTTACTAGAGCGGGTGATTGAATACGATGGCGCTTCTATTCAATTACTGGATGAAAATGGGGGGCTGGTACCTGTCGCGGCCGCAGGGATGCTCACGACGGAAGAGATACTCCGCCTGGCCCCCAAGGTACCGGCGGAAGTCATCCAGCAACGATGGGGAACCCACTCCGCGGCCGCAATTCCCGATACCCATAATGACCCTAGTTGGGTTCGACTACCTGAGACCAGCTCTATCCGCTCCTGGGTAGGAGCCGCCCTTAATCTGAAGGATCGCTTCATAGGCCTGCTCGATTTGGTTAGTTTGCGTCAAAATAGTTACGATCAGGCGGCCGCGGATTTGCTCTTAGTATTTGCCAACCAGGCCGCCATTGCCATTGAAAACGTCCGTCTCTTTGCCGCCACCCGGCGGCAGGCCCAAGAACTTAGTGGCCTATACGAAACCGCCCTGGTCACGGGCGGAATCATGGACATTCATACGCTTTTGGCCCGCGTATTTCAGCAAATCTACCGCCTGTTAAAGCCAGATGGGTTTTTCGTCGCCCTCTACGATGAAGTACCCGATGAACTGCTCTTTTATGAATATCGGGAAGCGGGCCTGTTACTCAAAGAGATAGAAGAAAGTCGCCGTTTTCCCGTTGAGGGGTTAACCGGCTGGATTGTGCGTCATCGTCAGCCCCTATTTGTGCGGGATCTCTGGTATGAACACCTGCCAACCGAACCAATTGTCAATGGTCAGCATAGTCGGAGTTGGCTGGGAGTGCCCTTGTTGGTACGTGAACGTATATTGGGCGTTATCTCTATTCAGTCCTTCTATCCCAATGCTTTTACCGAAGCGGATCAACGGTTCATGGAATCATTGGCAAACCAGGTGGCGGTGGCGATTGAAAATGTGCGCCTTTTTGAAGCTGAAGCCCGGCGACGGCAAGAAGCTGAGTTACTGGGGCGAATGACGGCGGCCTTAACAGGGAGCTTGGAGCTGGATGATTTTTTGCAACAGGCCGTGAATCTGGTCGCCCAACAATTGCCCGGTGTGCATAATGTTACAGTGACGATCCTGGAAGGGGATAAGCAGTCTATGCGGCCGCGGGTGCGCTGGACAATGACCCCGGAGTACACCCTTAATCCCATTGGTGCCCGCATTCTCCTGGCCGACACCTACGCTTCCCAGCAAGCCATTCAGACATGTACTCTGGTGCTGATCGAAGATCTACATCAGATTCCGGGGCAAAATGCCAGCTATTTGCAGATGAATCTGACCGCCGGGTTACGCTCCATTCTCTATGTTCCTATCGTCGTTCATGGTCAGTCAGTTGGTATTTTGCATGTGAATGTCTGGCATCAGGTACGCCAGTTTCGCGGGGAAGAGATTGCTTTTTGCCAGGGTATGGCATACCAAATAGCGGTCGCTTATGAAATCACACGCCTTTTTGCCGCCGAACGCCATCAATTACATCTGGCGCGTACATTACAGCAGGTTGGCTCGCTTCTCACCACCCGCCTGAGTCTGGATGAGTTATATACTCAGCTCTTTAAACTGTTACAGAAAGTCGTAGATTTTGACGCGGCCGCGATCTTTCTCCTCAACGAAGCCGGACAAATGAACCGGGCCGCCTGCTTTAGTCATACCGGTTCCCTCAATCAATCCGGCGAATCTATTCCTTTTTCGCGTCAGTTACAAACACTCTGGCGCGACCGCCCCTTTGTGGTCACGGCAGAGTTAGAGAGTTACCCCACCTGGCGTGATATGGCCCCGCAAGAGATGCAAGCCTGGATCGGGGCCGCGCTCCTGGTGCAGGGTGAATTTATTGGCACCCTGAATGTGTATAGCCGGGAGAAAAATGCCTATAGTCAGACCGACGGCGAAGTGGTAGCCAGCTTCGCCAATCAGGCGGCTATCGCCATCCTAAATACTCGTTTGCATGAAGAGATTAAACAGGGTGCCAATGAACTGACCGTTTTATACCAGGTAGCGCAACTCATCGTTTCGATTATTGATATAGACGAACTTCTGCGTCGTACAACCGAATTTATCGCGGAAAGACTTTATCCCCATGTCTTTGGTTTTCTGTTGTTAGATGAAGAAAACCAAAATCTATGGTTACATCCTTCCTATTATGGTACTCCCGCCAGATCTAGACAGGTGCCGTGGTCTATTACCGAGGGGGTTATTGGTCAAGTAGCCCGCACCGGTCAATGGCACATTGTAGAAGATGTAGAACTTGACCCCTACTATATTCAAGAACTACCCACTACCCAATCAGAACTGGTTGTACCCTTAAAGGTAAGCGGCAAGATCATCGGGGTGATCAATGCGGAAAGTGAAACAAAGAATTTTTTTACGACGCGGGATGTACGTTTTTTGATTACCCTGGCGGGTCAGGTCGCGGCCGCGATTGAACGTATTCAGATTCATCAACACCTGGCCGACCTGGTCGCTGAGCGTACCGGAGAATTACAAGAAGAACAAAATCGCCTGACAACTATTCTCGATGGTGCAGGCGAAGGCATTTTCTTCACCGATGCCGAAGGCACCATCCTATACGTCAACCGGGCCGCCTTACAACTGACGGGTCTCCAAAGCCAGCAAGTTTTGGGTCAATATCTGCTCGGCATACCCCACCTCAAACTTGCCCCAGGCGTCCAAGAATCATTGCGGCAAGCCATTCGCCAGGGCAAACATTGGAGCGGCGAGTTGGCCTTGCGAACCCAGGATGAACGTACCCTGGACATCCGTTTGACCCTATCACCCCTCTACAACACCGATTACAGCCTGACCGGGTTCGTAGGTATCGAATCAGATATCAGCCGTCTAAAGGAAGTAGAACGGCTCAAATCAGAGTTTATCAGCAACGTCTCACACGAATTACGTACCCCCCTGACCAACATCCTCACTTCAACCACCTTACTAGAACGGGGTAAACCAGAAAAACGTGCCCATTATCTCCAGGTACTGAGGGCTGAATCGAATCGTCTCACCCGGCTGATCAATTCTTTATTGGATTTGAGTTGGTTGGAGACTAGTAGCGGGACGCTCTATCTACAAACAGTGGACCTGGGGCCTTTGTTGCGGACAATTATGGAAGGGTTTCACTACCTGGCGCAGTCACGGCGCATTATGCTCTCATATTCGGCCCCACCGCTCTTGCCCCCAGTAATGGCCGATGCCAGTCAATTGGCCGTGGCGTTGCGCAATTTGTTAGAGAATGCATTTGCTTACACACTTGTGGAAGGTACTATCACCGTTGTTCTGGATATTCCCCCACCGTCCACACAGATGCGCGTCCGCATCTGTGATGATGGGGTGGGGATTCCGTCGGATGAACTACCACGCGTGTTAGAACGGTTTTTCCGCGGCCGCGCTTCACTCACACTGGGCATTCCCGGCACCGGTTTGGGATTGGCAGTCACCCGTTACATTATTGAACAACACAACGGCTGGATGGAAATTACCAGCCAGGAAGAGGTTGGCACCACCGTCGCCATCTGGCTCCCCCTGGCAGAACAAAACCCCGAACGAACTCCCCTCTGATCAAACAAGCCTGCGGCAGATTGCCACAACGGTGAAACCCCTGTCGCTAACCTTCCGCAGGCCACAAACTTGACAAAACGGTTCTTGGGGAATTCAGAGGGTTGACACCAGATGTAGGGGCTGGCCTTGTGCCTGCCCCCGTGTGGGGCAACCACCAGGGTTGCCCGTACCCCACGAAACCCCAAAGAACCGACAAAACTAACGCCCAAACTGCATCGGCATGATAATGTGCAGAAACCCATCCTTACCCACCGGCTTAATGACACCCGGCTCCATAGAGGTTGTGGTTTCCAACGCTACCTGCGGCGTATCAATTACTCCCAAAACCTCCGACATAAACCGTACATTGAAGTTAATTTCAATGCTTGTGCCCTGCACACTGGCATCAATCTGGGCCATATTATCACCTGTCTCCGTGCTGGTGGCAGAAACAGTGGCATAACCGGGCATGATTTCATTGCCGGGTTCAATGCGGACGCGGGCGGTGTTGCTGGCTTCACGGGCAAAAATATCAGCCGTTTTACACGCCTTACGGAATTCGGCAGTTCCCAACACAGTGCGAGTGACATACCGACCCGGTACAACGGGCCGGAAATCAGGAAAGTTACCATCTACCAGTTGGGACACCAGTACCACGCTTTCCATATCAAAAACGATTTGATTGCGGCCGCCGGGCATAGAAATATGCACCATTTCCAAATTATCGCTCATCACTCGGGCAACTTCATTGAGGGCACGAGCAGGAATCACCACAGAGAAGGGGCGCTCAATCTGGTTTGCCAGTTCACCGGTACGCACAGATAAACGAAACCCATCCGTAGAGGCCATGGTGATCTGATTTTTGTCAAACTGGGTATGCACACCCGTTAACACGGGGCGTGCATCATCACTTGCGGCCGCGAAGGATACCTGCTGAATCATTTCCTTAAACAATGGGGCGGCAATACTGATGCGATCATGACCATTGGCTTCCGGCACAATCGGGAATTCTTGATGATCAATCCCTTTGATATTGGCCTCCGTACGCGCACAAGCCAGATGAATCGTCTGTGTCGCCTTGTTTAACTCGATATCCACCCGTTCTGCGGGCAAAGAATTCACCAAATCACTGAATGTACGTGCCGGAATGGTGATCGCCCCATCTGTTTCCACCTTGGCGCCAATCCAGCAGGTAATCACAATTTCCAGGTTTGTGGCCGAGAGTTTCAGACGACCATCGTCTGTGGCTAGTAACACATTGGCCAGGACTGGCAACGTGGAACGGGTACTCACAGCACGTCCCACAATACTCAAACCTTTAGCCAGATTTTCTTGCAGGCATGATAACCGCATGATCTTCTCTCCTGAAATAATACTTATTGATATTTGATTGATTGGAAGAGTCACTTAACCACTGACCCGGTGAGGGCAACCAGGGCGATTCGACAAAAGTTTTGTTGTAATACCCCGCACATCCTGACTATTCATAGTATACCTGAAACTGGCTCACTCTGACAAGAATCGGTTTGACCACCGGACGGACGGACGAACGGAACGCATATCATTAGAGTTTATCGGTCATAACCTTCCGAAGGTTTATGTCAACTGACTACTCAAAGGTACAAGCCTTCGGAAGGTTTCCAAATTTTACCGATAATGTCTATTCAAATTGAGAATGGCCGGTTTTATTCGCAGGTGGGGGCGTAAACAGATAGACTAGAGGTTGATGGAGTAATGATGACCATGAAGCCTCTTGTTGGAACACCCCTAAAACGATTTTTACGTGATTATAAACGGGACCAGGAACGGCAATATGACCTGGTGGCGCTGTTACAAAGTGTAGAATACCCGGCAAATGTGGGTTCTATTTTTCGCCTGGCGGACGCGGCCGCGCTCTCGCAACTTATCTTAACGGGTATCACCCCCACCCCACCCCATGCCACCATTGAAAAAGTTGGCCGGGCCAAGAGCCTGCGCGTGCCCTGGCAATATGAGGCTGATGCCGCTACAGCCCTGACGATGCTAAAGGGGCAAGGGTATCACATTGTAGCTGTCGAATTAACAGAAGAAGCCGTACCTTATCACACCTACGTTTATCCCCAAAAAACATGCCTGGTGGTGGGACATGAAGATCATGGCATTACCAAGGCCACATTGGCGCACTGTGATGACGCCGTTTTTTTGCCCATGTATGGTAAAGGTTTGTCGCTCAACGTGCATGTGGCCTTGAGTATCGTGGTTTACCACATTTTGCACACGAGCACACAGTTATAGAAGCAGAGAACTTTTTTCGGCGCAGTTTTGGGGGCGGACGCCCCCAAAACTGCGCCGGTGGGTTTCTCCCCTTCCCTCTGGGATCGTCGGGGGATGGGTTTTCAGCCCAAATCTACCCAAGCTGTTGCCGCAAACAAAATATCACTTTATGACCGTTGCAATGTAACTCCCCCAGGAAACCAAACAGCCCCGATCCAGGAGGGGAGATCGGGGCTGTTGGTTTGTTTGGCGACTTCAGGGTAGAGGATAATCTCCTATTGTGAATCTAAGCTGAAACCAGTCTAAACATTTGCTGAGAAGAAACTCGGTGAACATATATAACCAATTACCGGTTCGTCACCGACCACGAACCCGTCTATAATCGCCCATATTGCTTGACAAGATTTACCTGTGTGAGGTGTTACCCATGAGTATCCGGCGCAACTGGCGCGGCCGCGTGTTCTTTCTTCTCCTTCTCTCTCTCAGTTTATACCTGGTCCTGGTTTGGCAACATCAATTGCCCCCCCTATCCGCCCAATCTGAACAAACCATCACCAACCTGGACAAAACAACGCCCCATGCACCATCCAACTACAGTTACACCCCAAACGATCTGATAACAGGATCCACCACAAATTGCCGTATTGGGGCGGCCGTCTCCGGTGATCAGATTCCCTGGCTTTCTACCATTGGGGCTGGCTGGTACATTACCTTTGGCACAGGCACAACCATCGTCCCCGATGTCGAATTTGTACAACTCGTCAACATCTACCAGAACAAAGACGGCTCCGTTTATCTGCCCACCTACAGAGCCGTTCCCGCTATGACTGACAGCCAGTTAGGGGCCGCGGTAGACGCCAATCCAGGTAGTTTATGGATCATCGGCAACGAAATGGAGCGCATTGGACAAGGCGAGACGTTCCCCGAAATTTATGCCATTGCTTTCCATGATGTTGCCTACTTCATCAAACAACGTGACCCTTCGGCTAAAATCGCTTCCACCGCATTGGTAGAAGTGACCCCTGCCCGTCTGGCTTATCTGGAATTGGTCTGGGATTATTATTTTGCGACCTTTGGCGAACCCATGCCCGTAGATGTATGGACCTTCCATCTTTACATCCTACCCGAAGTAAGACCGGATGGCACAACCCCCAACAACATTGCCAGCACCCCCCTGGGTGTTGGGCAACCACCGAATCCCCCTTTTAGCGATTGGCGGCGCGAAAGTGGCGGTAACGTAAACCTTTGCACCCAAGACAGCGTCTATTGTTATGCCGAACATACAGACATGATTGTTTTTGATGAACAAATTCGCGACATGCGGCAATGGATGAAAGATCATGGGCAACAAGACAAACCCCTTTTGCTGACAGAGTTTTCGGTTTTGTATCCCTACATCCAGGATCCTGGGGGAACTTGTTTTGTACAAGATGAATATGGTCAATGTTTTACCCCCCAACGGGTAAGCGATTACTTACAAACAACATTTGATTATCTCAATGGCCCTGCCTCTGTAAGCGCTGACCTGGGTTATCCATCTGATGGCGGCCGCATGGTACAACAATGGCTTTGGTACAAACTATGGGTGAATGGTGCCGGTACAGCCAGTAACTTATTGGTAGATGATTACGCCACCTATTCCCCCGGCGATCCTAACGCCCTTACCATCATTGGAGAGCGTTACCGTGACTACACCGCCGCCCACCCCCTACAAGCCAACCTCTTTCCCTACCAGGTAGGCTTCTCTGAAGTCAGTAACAGCGCCGTAGACATTCACGTTTCCGTGATGAATAACGGCAATACGGCTACCGCCACCGGCATTACCGTCGGCGTCTATGCCGATCCGGATCACAACACGCTTATTGGTGTGGCCAATCTGGGGAGTGTGGATGGTTGTGCGCGACAGGAACTCACCGCCACTGTGCGTTGGGATAATCTGCCACCGGGTCAGCATACGTTTTACCTGGCAATTGATCCCGCCAATACCATCTCCGAAACAAACGAAGATGATAATTCTGTCACTGGCACCGTCATTATAAGTGGGCAAAAAATTTATCTACCACAACTAAGAACGGGGTATTAATTAATCATTATGACCTCATTGTCCCAACCCCAGGTAACGCTCATTGTTTTAAATTGGAATGCCCGTGCCTTTTTAGAGCCTTGTTTGCGTTCACTCCTGGCCCAAACAGGGCCATCTTTCCAGGTCTGGTTGGTAGACAATGATTCCAGTGATGATTCCATCGCTCTTGTACAGGCAAATTTCCCTCAGGTACAGATATGGGCCAATCGGCAAAACCTGGGTTTTTCCGGGGGCAATAATATTGCCTTGCGTGAGGTGCAAACTCCCTACGCGGTTCTCCTTAACCCAGATATCGTCGCCGAACCTGACTGGCTAACTCAACTCCTCATTCCTTTGGAAAATGATCCGACGATTGGTATTGCCGGTTGCAAGTTGTTTTACCCCGATGGACGTTTGCAACATGCCGGGGGGTTTCTCCATCTGCCTCTGGGATTGGCTGATCATTTTGGTTATCTGGCTCAAGACAGCGGGCAGTTTGAAACTGTCCAGGATGTACCTTATGTGATTGGGGCGGCGTTGGCAGTACGGCGTTCTGTATGGGAAACAGTTGGTCTGCTAGATGAAGGATTTTTCCTTTATTATGAAGATACGGATTGGTGCCAGCGCGTCCACCGGCAAGGCTGGCGGGTTGTGGTTGTACCGCAGGCGCGGCTGGTGCACCATGAATCGGTGTTGACGGAGAAGAATAGTCTGACTTATTTACGCAATTTCCACTACGGCCGCTGGCGTTACTTGCTCAAACACCTGCCCCCAGAACAACTCCTAAACGAAACCATCCCCGCCGAAAAGGCGTGGCTGGCCTCTAAACCAGAACGTGAACAGCACGCGGCCGCGGCCGCGTATCACCACCTCGTTACCCATCTCGACGAAACCTGGGCGGCCCGGGTACGTGATGGCAACAACGCCATCTCTCCCACTCAAGATGAAGCCATTACCGCCGCCCTCCACCACCTGCACCATCTGGCCTGGACTTCAGCCGCCTATACCCAACTTCACTCCTGGCAAACCCGGCTAGAACAAATCGCCACATGGTCCATTCCGGCCTTTCGCTCCCCCACACCCATCCTTGGCCCTCTGTTCAATATTCTACGCACTCTCTGGAGCTACCTGGACACCCGGCCCGCTCTAGAGCCAATCAGGCAACAACAAAGTCACCTTAACCAACAGATGGCCGCCATTACCACTGGCTATCTGCGCTACCTGGAAACCCGGCATAACCACTCTGAGGCTAAAACCAACCAACACGATCAATGGCACGATCAATTGCGTCACCTACGCCACCAATTGGCCCAGGCCCATGCTCATCTCGATAAATTGGAAGCTCATCTCCAACAACTTGAACGACCCAGGCAACTCTAATGCTCATCCTCACTCTCATGGCTCAATCGGGTATCCGTTGGCGGCCTGACGGGCCGTCACTCTTGCTTGGTCTCATCATCGGTGTTTTGCTCGTCCTCTTCATTCAGAAATTCTGGCCCCTTGTGCGCCGCTGGCGGCAACGAGTCGCCGGACGGGTCGAAGAAACACGAGCCTGGGTACGCTCAGGCATTGACACCCGTTACCGCCAAGAATTGGCCACCTATCTGGAACACTACCATTTACTGGGGCAACAGGCTTCATTACCGGCTGTTTTTGTTGCCCCCCATTTTCTGGCCCCAACCGCTCTAGTAGATCTGACTCAGTTACGAGCGAATGGGCCAGAACAGTTGCGCTATCTCTGGCCGGAATTGGCGAACCGTATCGCCTTACCCCAACCGCCTACCGTTTCCTTTCATCACCTGCTTCGTAATGGCCATCGGGTTGCTTTGACCGGTGAATCAGGAGCAGGCAAAACCACCCTTTTGGCATATGCGGCTTATCTGGCAACCACTGTCACGGAGCGCGAGGAATACGCTTTTTTGCGCGACCGCCTGCCGGTTTTTGTACACCTGGCAGAACTGGATCTAACAACACCCGCGGCCGCAACCGATCCCCTCGCGCCCCTATCCGCTGTCCTGGATAACCGGGCCAGTGCCCTTACCAGCACCGGTATTGATCGTTATCTCCGTCAGAGTGCCACCGCCGGTATCCTGACCCTCTATCTGGATGGCTGGAATGAAGCTGGCCCCACCGAACAGCAAACCTGTTGCCGCTGGTTGGCCCAATTATTAACGGCTTACCCTACCACCCACATCATCGCGGCCGCACCCCTCACTGGTTATGGCCCTCTTCTCGAGTTGCAGTTTATCCCTATTCAGATATTGCCCTGGCGTGTGGGGCAGGCCACCACCTACGCCCAACAGTGGCAAACTGCCACCCAGCAAAAACAACATCCCCATCTGCCCAGTTACTGGCAAGCAGGGCAAACCATTACCGAAACGGTTTTGCGCCACCATCTGGCCCAGGCGAGAGAAACCGCTCCCGAACGGCAAGTAGAACTCTTGGAATTGCTACTGCGGCCGCACCTGAGCGGTGATGCCAAAATGCCCCCCTGGTTTTTACCCCTCATGCGAGATGTATGGCAGGCAATGGCCTGTCACTTGCTCACACAAGGCCAGGTAGCCCTTACCCCCACCGAAATTACCCGCCTTATCGAAGAGTACGCGGCCGCAAATGAAATTAATGAGCGAAACCTCTTCCCCCGTTGGCGCACCTTCTCTCTGGCTACCGGGCTATTCCAGGAATGGGGCAATGGCCGCATTAGCTTCAAAAGCACCCTTTGGCGTGACTACCTGGCCGCTTCTCACCTGGCGCAAACCCCCACTGCCGTACCCCTGGCCGAAAAATTGGACCAACCCATCTGGCGCGAAGTCATTCGCTTGTATGTAGGCCGGACAGGCGGCCGCGATCTGGCCACCATCCTCACCCAGCAAAAAGACAAAGCCCCCTGGTACGATAACCTCTTCCAGATGGCGTCCTGGTTTCCCGAACTACCCCAAAATGAACCCTGGCAACGCCCCGTCTTAATTCAACTGGGCAAAATGGTCTTACAATCAGAAATGCCTTACATGCTTCGCTATCGGGCCATTGCGGCCATGGCCCTTACCCATGATGCCGGTACACGCGTTTTTTGGCAACAACTCCTCCAACGACCAGACCCCCTTCTCCGTGAAATGGCCGTGCTTTGCCTCACCCACCAGGGGGCCGAAAAAGTGATTGACATCTGGAACAAAATGTTGACCGATGGCACCCCCGAAGTACGGCGGGCAGTTATCTGGGCGATGGCCTGGACCGGTGCCGCCGTAACGGAGAAACCACTGTTGGTCGCTCTTTTAGGCAATGATGACCGGTTAAGCCTGTGCGTAGCTGAAGCCCTGGCCTGGAATGGAGGTGAAAGCTGGACAATCCTCAAAGAGGCACTACATGAAGAAACACTAGCAGTGCGGCGTGCGGCAGTCTGGGGGATAACACAACTGGATGAACCGTGGGCCATGACCCTGTTGGAGCACGTCCAACATGAGGATCGAGAGTGGATTGTCAAAACGGCGGCTCAGGAAGGGTTGACCGAGATTCAAAGCCGACGCCAATTGTCTCCCTGGGTCGCCCCAAACCCAGGTGACATGCCCTGGCTGGTGCAATGGACAACACGGCAGGGGCGAGGGGTTCCCGCGGCCGCGATACCCCTTGTTTTCGAGATGTTACGCCAGGCCGAAAAAGCGGATCAGCGAGCCTTGGCCGCCCTCGGTTTGGGACAGATGGGGATCAAAGAAGCCGTTGCCCCCCTGCAAACCGCCCTCCGTGACCCAGAGAATCCAGTAGTAGAAGCGGCTTTTGTCGCCTTAGGTTTACTCCGACGCATTTACACAGGAGTTCCCCATGTGCCTTTGGCACACCAAGAGGGATGAAAATCTGTAGGACGATTTTGTAAATCGTCCACTGGGCGATTTACAAAATCGCCCTACATTTTCGTAGGAGTTCCCCATGAACCGGCGGCGCACCAAGATGGATGAAAATGACGCCACAAGTAGAGACGCAAAATTTTGCGTCTCTACCCTACGACTAAACGCTTACCCCTGCACATACACCCTGGGCACACGAGTATTGATATTGGTCAATATCTCATAAGGAATCGTACCCGCCCATTCCGCCAATTGATTACAACTGATTTGCACACCCTCAGCCTGCCCCAACAGAATCACCTCATCACCATTGTAAGCCGTATCCCCTTCAATATTAACCATCATCTGATCCATACAGATGCGCCCAACGACAGGATAGCGGCGGCCGCGAATAATAACCTCTGTTTTACCCGACAAAGCCCGGAAATAACCATCACCGTAGCCCACAGGCACTGTCACCAGCCGCACCGAATGGTCACTTACCCAGGTAGAGCCGTAACTAACCGGGTGTCCCGGCTGGACAACCTTAAAATAGACAACCCGGGATTTCCAGATCAGGGCCGGGGCCACATCTACCGTTCGGGGTAGTTCACTATCTGGATAAACACCATAAAAAAGCAGACCCGGACGCACCATGTCAAAATAACTTTCTGCTAACTGCACAATTGCGCCAGAATTTGCCATGTGGCGGAAACGCGGCCGCAAACCAACTTGTTCCCCTTCATCCAGCACTTGCTGAAAGCGAGCCAACTGCACCCGCGCTGAGGTTAAGTCCAGGCTATCACTGTTGGCAAAATGGGAGTAAATTCCTTCTACCTGGCAGTGAACACTCTGGGCCGCTTCGTGCAAAAGCTCCCCGGCACTATAATAATGGACGCCGATGCGCTCCATCCCCGTATCTATCTTCAAATGCACTTTAGCCTGCACCCCCCACGCGGCCGCAACCGTCTCAATCTGGCTCAGTTTTTCTACCGATGAGGCCGTCAGGGTCAAATCGTATTGCAAAAACAACGGCACCTGATTGCCGATAATGCCCCCCAACACGAGAATCGGGGTGCGAATACCAGCTTCACGGAGCAAAATCCCTTCTTCAAGAAAAGCCACACCGATATACGCCACATCCAGTCCGGCCAGATGCTGAGCAACTTCTACCAGACCATGTCCGTAGGCGTTGGCCTTGAGAATAGGCATGATCGCGGCCGCACCCACTTGCGCCTGTATCGCCCGATAATTGGCAGTTAATTGGGCCAGATTCACTTCCACATGCGTAGGGCGCAAAATCTCCTGAGCCTTCATCGTCATCTGATTAATCATCACCCTCTCCTTCCTCCCTGCCCCCATCCCTTTCCGGCTCCCGTACCAGCACCAGGTTTAACAAACAGGCCCCAGCCATGCCCACAGCAGAAAGCCAACCCAGCCCGGCGGCCCCCGAGATGGCATAAAAATGAGGGCTGGTGATACCAGCCAGAGTTGTACCGATCAGGCCAAAGGCGGCCCCCAGGGTCAGAATCTTACCCCTTTGGGTGGGCGATTGTTCTGATAACAAGGCCAGGTTACTGACCACAGTAAATTCAAAGGCAAAACGGGCCACAATCAGACCCAGGGATAAAGGGAGCAGGCCACGATTGAGCCAGGGAAGGGCCGCAAAGCTGAGGGCGGCCAGGGCGGTGAAGTTAATGACACTGCGCCGTTTGCCTACATGATCACTGATCAAAGTAACCAGGACACTGGCGCATAAATCGGCAACACCTAAAATCGCGGCCGCACGCCCCAACGCGGCCGCGTCCAGTCCATATTCCTGCTGTAACCAGGTGCCATAATTCAAAAAAGTGTGCCAGGTAGAAAACATAATCAGCCCACCAGCCACCAGAACCGCCCAAGCCGAGCGGCTTTGCTTCCCCAGGTAAAAAAAGGAGCGGAAAGAAGGACGTGCCAGAGACGCGGCCGCGGGTTGAATCACCCCACCCTCCCGCGCCGATGGCAATACCTGGTACACAAAAGATAACACCAATAACACCCCACAAATCACAAAAAAGGGTACGCGCCAGCTTGTCAGGGCAATAAGTTCCCCCGCCAGTAACAACCCAATCATGCCCGCCAACGCCCAGGCATATTCCATAACACCCAACCCTCTGGCGCGACGCTCATAAGGCAGGCGATTGCTCAAATAGGCTTGCAAAGCCGGAACAAAGGAAAATATACCCAGCCCCATGAGGGCCATACCGGGCAAAGCCATTGCCCACCCCGAACTACTACCCACAATGAACAACCCTGCGGCCGCGAGCAGTAATCCTAACCTCATAACCAGGCGGTAGCTGGTGCGATCCATCAAAATGCCGAACAATGGTGCTAATAAACCCATCGCACTCCGCACACTCACCAATCGCCCCATAATCACCGGCGTAATGCCCAACCCGGCCGCAATAATGGCAAAAAAGGGGAAGAAAATCTGAACACCCATATCCGTAAAAAATCGGGTCAGCAACCCAAGAGCGATCAGGCGACGAATAGTAATTTCAGGGGGAGGCAAAGGGGAAGATACATGTTTGTGCGACATAAAACATCATTTCCAAGGCGCTAAAGGTGGAGAATTTTAGAGACTTTGTCCATTTGCGCCAATACCCCCTCAGCGATGAGATGATGGAGCGACGGGGCGATGGGGTGATGGAGCGACAGGAGTCTGTTGGGAGTGGCGCGGTTTGGGGGCGTCCGCCCCCAAACCGCGCCGAGAAAAATTCCCCGCCCCTGGGGGCGGGGCCAGGGGTGGCGGCTTCTAACACTAACCCAATAGCAAGATCCAAAAACCTGACCGCTTTATCACAAACCCCTCATTACAACTCCATCAGGTTCAAACACCTCATCCATCCAGGCTTACCCTGACTTATTTCCCCCCCCCCAATAGTCCTAGAGGGAAAAAATACGTTGCGTTAGCCTCTCTGGCTGGCTACACTTTCCCCATCTCAGTGTGCAATGTTGCATTCATCTTCATTCCTCATCAGGAGCCAACGCATGAGATTGTGGAGTTTTCGCCTTACTATCGCCTGCCTGTTCTTAACCACCTTCCTTATTTCCCCCTCTCTTTCCACTCCTCTACCAGCCTTAGCCGCCCCGGCGGCCACAACAGCTCCCGACCCGATTTTTGCCCATAGCTTTGAAGCAGGTAACACCACTGGCTGGACAGCCACCACCACGGGGCTGACTGTCACCAGCGCGGCCGCGCTCATAGGCAATTACGGACTCGCCGTCAATATCACCAGTAACACGGCTCGCTATCTCACCGAATCTACCCCCGCCAGTGAAACCCGTTACCGGGCCAGATTTTATTTTGACCCCAACACCATCACCATGTCCAATGGCAATAGCCATGAATTATTCTATGGTTACAGTGGCACAACGACAGATGTCCTGCGCCTGCAATTCCAGCGCAGTGCCAGTCAGTACCAGCTTCGGGTTGGCCTGCGTAACGATACCAGCACCTGGAGATACACCGCCTGGGTAACCATTACCGATGCTCCCCATTACATCGAAATGGATTGGGTGGCCTCTGCGGCCGCGGGCAGTAACAATGGCTCCCTTACCTGGTGGCTAGATGGAACCCAACGCGCCACCCTCATCGGCATAGACAATGACACCCGCCGCATTGATCAAATTCGCCTGGGGCCACTCAGCGGCATAGACACCGGCACACGCGGAACCTATTACCTGGATGCGTTTGAATCACGTCGCCTGAGTTACATCGGCCCAGCCGGTACAACCCCAACAGCCACACCTACCCACACCGCCACCCCCATTCCCCCAACGGCTACCCGCACTCCCACCGCCACCGCCATTCCCCCAACAGCTACCCGCACTCCTACGGCCATTCCCCCAACGGCTACCCGCACTCCTACGGCCATTCCCACCACGGCTACCCACACTCCTACCGCCATTCCAGCTACGGCTACCCCCAATCCCAGCGGCTTTCCCACGAGTGGCGTACTGGACAACTTCAATCGCGCCAATGGTGCCCTGGGCAATGGCTGGCTCGGTGATGTTGCCGGGTTTACCATTGCCACCAATCGCCTCGATGTCGGGGCGGGCGAGGATATTTTCTGGGCAAGCAATCTGTTTGGAGCGAATCAGGAAGCCTTTGTCACCTTCAGCACCATTGATGTGAATGCCAGCGAAATGAATCTAGTGCTCAAAGCCCAAAGTCAAAGCCAATGGGAATCAGGGGCTATTGTCATCTGGTATTCTCATGCCGGGGGCTGGGTATCGGTCTGGACGTATGCCCCAACAACAGGTTGGTCCCAATGGGGAACCAATATGCCCCTGACTCTGGTTAATGGGGATCAACTGGGTGCTCGTGCCACAGCCAACGGGCAGGTGCAGATCTATCGCAATGGCACACTGGTTGGCAGTCGTGTTATTACGGGCTGGCCTTACGCGGCCGCGGGCGGTTATATTGGATTATGGGCCGTTAATGGTAGTAATGCCATTCTCGATGACTTTGGGGGTGGCAATGTGAGCACCGCCGCCACACCCACAGCAACCGCCCTGCCCCCAACGGCTACGGCAACTTCCCTCCCCCCAACACCCACCTATACACCCACGGCAACGGCTGTACCACCCACGGCGACGGCCACCGCATTACCGCCAACCGCCACCCCCACTCGTACACCTACGGCTGTGCCCCCAACAGTTACCTACACACCCACGGCAACGGCTGTACCACCCACGGCGACGGCTACCGCATTACCGCCAACCGCCACCCCCACTCGTACACCTACGGCTGTGCCCCCAACACCCACCTACACACCCACGGCAACGGCTCAACCACCCACGGCGACGGCCACCGCATTACCGCCAACCGCCACCCCCACTCATACACCTACGGCTGTGCCCCCAACAGCCACTAACACAC
>JAGNBF010000030.1 GCA_018004935.1 Chloroflexota bacterium
AAAGAGATTATCTATTTTGTTCCCATAAATTACATATTTTGTAACGATGTATCTTAGACTACTTTAATTATCTCCGCAACCCAACAAGCAACATTTCAGAGGTTTTCCCAACCGCCCCATATCTTCTCAAAATCTCGGGAATAACGAGGCCTGCGCTTGTCGAAGGCCGTTAGTTTCGACAAGCGCAAACCACAGTTACCCTACATTATTGAGAAGACACTCACCCCCTTACAAACATGGCCCTACCGGAGCAAACGAGATAGGATTATCCTTACCTCTACCTAAGCGATTCGTTACCGGAACCCTGATAATTCCCTGCCAATTATTTACAATTGTTTCACGTGAAACAGTCATCACAAAACTGTTTGACATAATGCTTGCACTTTACGTAAAGCATGCTACCATATTGTGAAGCCACCGTGAAAAATGGGGGTTGTGTTTCGTTTATGGGTTGTAGATGCAACCGGAGGTAGCCCATGCGGAAATTAATTTGGGAAGGAACACCATGGCAAGCATTCAAAAACTTTGCTATTCTCTTTTCCTTCATCGTCAATCTAATTACCATCATTATCCTGCTCATTGCCGCTCCCCTCATTATTCCGATTGTTAATGATATTGTGGAACCTATTGTGGGAGGGCTAAATAACAGTTTCGTGGATATGGGAGAAGCCCATATCGTCCAAGAAATCCAGGTTAGTGATACGATTCCCGTTGTTTTCACATTGCCATTATCTACAACGACACAAGTCCGACTGATTGCTCCGGTGCCGGTGCAGGCCCAGACGAGTTTTTCCCTTCCTGATGGGGGCGGTACCATCAATGGAATCGTCAATCTTACATTAGCGGAAGGAATGATTCTGCCGGTGGCTCTCAACCTGGTTGTGCCAGTGAGCCAGACTATTCCGGTAAATTTAGCCGTAGGTGTAGATATCCCTTTAGCCCAAACAGAATTAGGACGACCATTTAATGATCTACAAATGATTTTCCATCCGCTCTATGGATTGCTACAAGGGTTACCTTCTACAAATGGCGAATTTTATGAACGAATTCAAAGTAGTGTCATAACGCCTGAGGTTGATGATACAGGTGTAGCAACAAGCGAAGCACCAGACGAACCCTAGTTTATCTTCAATGCAAGCCGACACACCACCAGTTTGTGATTACGAAGGGTCAGATTATCGTACCCGTTTTTGGGAAGGCCAGGGGCGGAGTTATGAAGACCAGGTTGAGCGCATCGCCTTACGTCGGCTGATGCCCGCGACGGGTTCCACGTTACTAGAAATTGGAGCCGGTTATGGCCGGTTAGCGGATGAATACCGTGGGTATGAACGAGTGGTTTTATTTGACTACTCACGGTCGCTGTTACGTGAGGCTCAAGGTCATTTAAAAAATGATCCGCGTTTCCTTTTTGTCGCCGGGAATTGGTACAAAATGCCCTTTGTTGCCGGGCTATTTGAGACGCTAGTCCAGATTCGTACAATTCATCATGCCGCCGATGTACCGGCATTAATGGCACAACTGGCACGAATTGCGCGGCCGCATGGTCAGTACATCCTCGAGTTTGCCAACAAAAAAAACCTGAAGGCGATCTTCCGCTATTTACTTAGGCGGCAAAACTGGTCCCCCTTTACCCCTGAGCCTATTGAATTCGCCACCCTTAACTTTGATTTTCAAACCAATTGGATACGTCAACAATTGAGCCAGGCTGGCTTTAAGCCTGGACAAATGTTGACTACTTCCCATTACCGCATTCCCCTGCTTAAGAAAATTATCCCGATGTCACTGTTAGTGCAACTGGATAGTCTGGCGCAGTGGACGGGAAACTGGTGGCAGTTGTCGCCCAGTGTATTTGTCTATAATCAGCATCCGCAAACGAGTGCGGCCGCGGTTCCCCATCAATTTTTTGCTTGCCCCGAATGCCAGACATCTCTAGCGGAATCCTCAACAGACCGGTTACTGTGTACCGGTTGCGGCCGCGCCTGGGCGATCCGTGATGGATTGTATGACTTTAAAGAGCCAGTAAATCCCTCTGATTGAACAAGTCAACACAAACTTACGACCTGTCCGTAACCCTGGCAGACAGACCATCCGCACAAACCCACCCCACGCTTTCATAAACTGTTCGCGTTTGTAACTCCTAAGGCTCTTGAGGGCAGAACTTGTCGAAGCCTCGTGTTGCCTTCGATAAACTCAGGCAACGGCTTAGCAGTTACTCGTGGTCAGTTATTGCGCTTTTACGCTGTGGCTGGGTCAGAAGACTGGTCACAGCAAACTCAGAAGTTATTTGCGAGCGAACCATAACCGGGACAAGCCAGAAGCAAAAAGAAGAAAACAGCGGGCACAACCTGGAAAGGCTGTGCTACATCCATAAACAGCGACAATTTTTTGTTGATGTTGGTGTGTAAGTACCTAATAGGTTACACGCAATGGAGCTTATTCAGGGGATAATCATAGAGGCACGATCAGTCGGGGCACAGCATTCAACCGGGGAAATTAAAAGGGCCTCACCCCGAAAGGCAAGGCCCTTTTGTTTTGGCACCGTAGCACTAATTCGTCAACTGAAACGGAGATAGTGCTACGGTGCCATTTTTACTACTAGCCATGAGCACCACCTCCTTACCCTAAAGATAGCTGTGCAGATACCTGCGATAAATAGCATAATGAACAAAAAGATTATGACATAGGGTTATAGGGTTGTCAATGTGAATAATCGGCGAGTCATTCAACAGACAAGTTTTGTCAGATATAGTGCCAACAGGCACTCTTTACCGGGCTGGAAGGGAATCTGAAAAGTTATTTCCTTTTTATCCTTGTTTATAGTATGTGTAGTTAGAGGCATTAGTAGGGGCTGTGAGTATGTGTATAACAGCATATACGGCCCATATCTGGAAAAAATGGGGACAACACCCCAGATATGGGTGGTCGGTGGGAAAAAAGCATTGTGCGGCTTGTGGATAAATGAGGGAGAAGAGGAATGGGACAGTAACGCGGCCGCGTCAGGCCCAAAACAGACATCTTACAAATCTGGGCGACCCTGACACCCATACCCCCATATGTGGGGGGGACTGACACGAGATGATGGTTCAAGCTTTTGTCAAGTTATCCACTGTCTGAGGTCTTTCTCCACAGTTTTCCCCGACTTATCCACAATTAACGCCCTTTTAACGCCTCGGGCGTAGCTTCGCAATAAAGCATGATGATGTTAATTGAGCCTGTCACTACTAACGTCTTGCGACAAACTCAGGCCACGGTTCCCCCAAAACATCCGTCATTCTCAATTTGACCGCCCATACGAGTAGATAGCCCGGGCGGGAAAAAAACGCCCCTGGTAGTCCAAAGACACCAGAGGCGTTTTTCTAAAAATGGTGGTGGGCCATGGGGGACTCGAACCCTCGACCAATTGATTAAAAGTCAACTGCTCTACCAACTGAGCTAATGGCCCACAGCGAAGGAGATTATAACGGACAATGCAGAAAGGTTCAACCATATTTTCTAGGACGATTGCCCACTCCCCAAAA
Source organism: Chloroflexota bacterium (assembly GCA_018004935.1). Taxonomy (GTDB): domain Bacteria; phylum Chloroflexota; class Anaerolineae; order Promineifilales; family Promineifilaceae; genus Trichofilum. The sequence continues at coordinate 3,519 of JAGNBF010000030.1, forward strand.
ATGAACCTATCTCCCTGGCGATTCCCTCTGAGAAGGGGGAAAATATCAATGGGGGCCGATTTTCGCAGGCGTGCGCCTGCGAAAATCGGCTCATAATTGGTAGGGTAAGGGTAATCTCATATAAATTTGACGACTACCAGGGAGTAAGTGAATAATTGTAATGATTACTTTTCGCCCATGAGTGTTTATTACCGCGCCATAAGAGAACACCAGCGTTGTTTGCGGGCAGTGAATAACCTGGTTCACCCCAAATTCTATGCGTACAGACCCCGTGCTTGGTCGTCAATTTGCTAACTTCCGCGTTGAACGTGTGCTTCAGCGTGGAGGCATGGCGCAAGTTTATTACGGCACGGATGTAAAACTCCGCCGCCCCGTTGCCATCAAAATCATTGATACGCTGTATCGCGAAAATCCCATCTATGCGCGACGCTTTATCGAAGAGGCCCGCACAGTGGCCACCTGGTCGCACGAAAACATTATCCGCATTTATTATGCTGATGATGAAGATGATCTGTATTACTTTGTGATGGAGTATATTGATGGATCTGATCTGGGAGCTTTACTGGCGGATTACACCCGGCGCGGGGAGTTTATGCCGTATGCGGAAGTAATTCGCCTGGGTCGAGGAATCGCGGCCGCGCTGGATTACGCTCATGAACAAGGGGTCATTCATCGGGATGTTAAACCCTCGAATGTGATGGTGGCAAAGGATGGCCGGGTTATTTTAATGGATTTTGGCCTGGCTTTAAGTCTTGAGGGGGGATCTATTGGCGAAGCCTTTGGCACCCCCCAATATATCGCCCCAGAGCAGGCCAATCGCTCAGCGGATGCGGTTCCTCAGTCTGATCTCTATTCGTTGGGCGTTATTTTGTATGAATTACTGACGGGTACTATCCCCTTTGATGACCCTTCTGCCGCGACACTGGTAATTCAGCATTTACTTCACGAACCTCCCACCCCTTCAGACATAAACCCGGCTTTGCCAGAGAGTGTAGACCGGGTGTTGTTGAAGGCGTTACGCAAAAAACCTGAAGATAGGTATGGTTCAGGTGAAGCTCTGATGGCCGCCCTGAATGAAGCCCTGCCCCTGCGGACCACAGATCGGGAGATGCCAGCTTTACCGCCACTGCCCGCTGGTCTGACCCCCTCTCCACCAGCGGTGGAAGTTGCTCCTGTTCCAGCGCAGTCGTCTTTTAGATATAGCACCGGGCGAGAAAAATGGTTTAACTGGTTGTTGGGTGGGGTTTTGTTTGGGGGCATTTTGGCCTTGTTGCTTATCACCTGGACTTATCGGCGGGGTAATGAGTTAACGGGGACAGAGATCGCGGCCGCGGTAGCATCCCCCTCGGCGGTGGTGGCGACGCTTTCCCCCACGGCCCCGACTGCCACGCGAACCCCTTTTGTGGGGCCAAGTATTTCTACCATTATGCCTACGGCTACATCGAGTGCTGTTGCCCCCATAAACTCTTTAGCCACCCCCACCTGGACCACTACCCATCCAAATGAAGACTCACTGACTGTGATGTTCACACCAACCTCTCCGCCCATTCTGACATCTGGGCATGCCATTCAGTTATTTTATGATGAAACTAGTTTCTATCTGCTGAATCAGGCCAGACCTTCAATTATGGTGGGGTTATTGACTTTTGAAGCAATAGATAATCGCACCGGGGTATCGGCGGCGTATCTTTTTTCGGGTCGGTTGTGGAGTGATTTTTTTGATGAGCTAGAGGAAGGCAATTGTGTGCGGATTGAGACGGTAGAAGGGCCACGTTGGATGCGGCCGCCAGAATGTGACGATTATAATGCCACCGTCACTCCCCTTAATGAAAGCTCGGAACTGGTTTTCTGGCTCAGCCGTAGCTTCGTCAGTGAGTTCCGGATTCTCTGGTTGGGGCAAGAAGTGGGGCGTTGCCAGACCCATGTGGGCGTTTGTCAGGTTTTTCTCCCGGAATAATAATCTTGCAACTTTTTACCCCGACGGCTGTATGATTCCATAGAGCCATGTTAATTATTTCTGACCATGACCTTGTTGTGCGTGTTTTACAGGGCGATCATGAGTCGTTTGCTCTGGTAGTGCGACGATATCAGGGCGTGGTCTTTAATGTGGCTTACCGGTTAGTGGGCAATCGGGCGGATGCCGAAGATATGGCGCAGGAAGCGTTTTGGCGGGCTTTTCGCGCCCTGGCCTCGTTTGATGCGGAACGGCCTTTGGCTCCCTGGCTGAAGAAAATTACCACGAATGTTTGTTTGAACTGGTTAGAAAGTCAGCGAGCGCGGCCGCAAATAGTCGCCTCGGATCTCTTTCTGGCTGATGAAGAATATGATGCCCTGGATAAACTGCCAGACCCTGCTCCCCCTCCAGAACAACACCTGGCCGGGAGAGAACAAGAACAACGCCTGCGCTCTGCTCTTATCCAACTGCCCCCCCGTTACCGGGTAATGATAGAATTACGTCATTATCAGGATTTGAGTTATGAGGAGATGGCCGAACTGCTCCAGGTTCCTTTGAGCACAGTCAAAAGTGATCTATTTCGGGCGCGTAAGTTGTTAGAGAAACAGTTGCAATAAGGTAAAGGGTTGGCAATGGTGTTATGATGAATCACCTGGATGAACTGACGTTGTATGAGTATCTGGATGGTGAGTTGGCCGCGGCCGCAAGTCAGGCTGTTATTGCTCACCTCGACACCTGCCCTGAGTGCCAGGCTTCATTGGTGCAGGCGCAAACCCTTTACACCACCTTGTCTGAACTGCCTGAACAGTCCCTGACGCGAGATCTCGCCCCTGCTGTCCTCAATGCCATCAGACAGGGCACGCGACCCGTGGTGCCCTGGTGGTGGGTGTGGGTGTTGCTCGCTGAAGGCTTTGCGGCCGCGTTGCTCAGCCTCATTCTCCGCCCCAACCTGTTCCCCCCCCTCCCCACCTGGATACCCCCGCTGTCAACCGCCCTTTCCCTGGAGGGCTTATCTCGTTTGTTCCTGACAGGGTGGAGCGAGCTACAACAAATCTTCACCCTCACCTGGCCCGCTTTGCCCCCAGTGATACTGGCCGTACCGCTCATGGCCTGGCCAGGAATTTTAGGCCTGGCTTTGCTGGTAGGTATTTTGGGAAATGGCCTGCTTTGGCGTATGGTATTGTCCCCAATTTCTCCTCCTTCACAACGAGGTAAGCATGTCTGACTTGCTCCGTTTTCTGCTGATAGCGCTCTTTTCGAGTGGAACTCTGGCGGCCGCCCTGGCAATGTTAGTTTTACTTTTGCCAAATTTTTCTGTCCTTACCGCACAAGTATTGTCATCCATGCCTGGGCGTTCCTTTTTGTTGGGATTGGTAAACGCCATATTTTTGGGGATCGTAGCAATCGTGGCCTGGCAAATTGGCCAGAGTCTGGGTGGGTTTTTCGGGGGGGTCTTTAGCCTGGGTGGGTTAAGCCTTTTTTTCTTGCTGGGCGGGTTAGGTGTGTTGGGCATGACCGGCGTGGTCTGGTTGCTCCACCAAAGAGCTTATGGCGACGCGGCCGCGGGTCTCACCACCCTACTCCGCATTAGCCTTCTCTGCCTGGTTGCCCTTTTTTCCCCTCTATTGGGATGGCTTGTCCTCACCCCCATTCTCTTCATAACCAGTTTGGGTGCCACCCTCATTGCCCTCCTGCAACTGCTCCGCCTCCGCTCCCACAACCCTACCAAAGCGGCATAACCCGTGAATTTTTCCCTAAGCCATTTAATTGGGATATACTCAGCCCATAATTTGCGGTACAATTTGTCACACTGCCGTGCTTGAAATCATGTACCTATGATGATAATCACAATAAAATTGATTATCATCTTAATTATCTGGCTCTGAAACGTAGTCATGAACCCCCCGGGATGACCCTATGCTTAATTCCAATCCAGAAATACAACGCATTCTGGCTGTAGATGATAATCCTTATACTTTACGTATTGTTGAACATGCTTTAGACAAGGCTGGTTATGAAGTCCTGACGGCTAGTTCTGGGCAAGATGCCATGCATGTTATCCAGAAACATGGTCTGCCTCACCTGGCCATCGTAGACATTAACATGCCGGTGATGGATGGTTTTGAGTTTTGCCGTACTGTTCATCAATTTAGCGATCTGCCGGTCATCATGCTCACAGCGGTCAATGAAGAAGAGACGATTATTAAGAGCATTGAGGAATTTGCTGAAGATTACATTATCAAACCGTTTAGCCCGAATGAATTGATTGCTCGTGTTAAACGAGTACTGCGGCGGATTGGCGTTTTTACCTACGCCTTGGCTCCCATCACCAAAATTGACGAACACCTTTCTATTGATTTTGCTAACCGGGAAGTTGTCGTTGCAAATGAAAAGACATCCCTTACCCCCACGGAAACAAAACTCCTCTATGTGCTCATGCGTAACGCCGGGCAGGTTGTGACCACGGACTTTCTTTTGCGGCGTATCTGGCCTTTAGAGGAAGCGTATGAAGATCGCCTCCATGTCCATGTGCATCGCCTGCGCCGTAAAATCGAAATTAACCCCAGCAAACCAGAATACATCATTTCTGAGCGCGGCTCGGGGTATAGTTTTCCTTCTAAACCCGTGCATAACAATATTCTGGACCGCATTAGTAACGAATAGGTAGTACTGCACCCAAGCAAAAGAAAAAGAGGCCGGTATATTACCGGCCTTTTTCTTTGGTTAGGGAGCATCGAGAATGATGCCGTTAGGGTCTGGTATAGCGTTACGAAAGTACGATATATATTTTTATGACAGGTGTGTGGAGCGGTTTGTCCACAATAACCCCCACCCCCAGGGGTGGGATTGGGGGAACTCCGAGTATGCAATCGCCCTATAGAAGACCGTCTTTTTTTGGCATTCCGGCATAGACAATGTAATAATAGATGGGCATTGAATCAGGCGGTCTTTGGGGATTTAACAGGACAATTCCTCAGGATTATAAAAGGTGGATTTGAGGCCACCTTTAAAGTGATTGACATCTTTCCCTGATGCCCAGAACTCCACAATTGATTGCCTGTATACCACTTTCTCTCGTTTCCCGACACTGAAAATTTGTATCTCATCTTTAGTACCTTACGAGTTAACTCCTTGCCTAGTTAACAAGAAAAAGGTTACACAGAGATTTATGGAGGAAGCGTAGAGGTTTACAGAGAAAAAGCCCAGACCGTTTTTATAGCTCTGGGTAACTCTGTGCCTTTCTGTAACCCTCTAGGTTCCTTCTTTTTTGGTTCTGGCTCGTCCAGGTTAGGTAAGGAGTTTTGTAGTTTAACGTTTGCTGAGATTGTGGTACAGTTTTGTGTAAGCTGTTTTGTTGTTTGTTATGTGAATACTCTGTAGGGAGGAAAAATGAAAAGAACGCGTTTGCTTTTTCTTGTTATTGCGGTTTTGGGTGTGATGGCTATTCTGGCATTAACCCGTACCGCCATGGCCGAAACCGTAAATGATCCGGTAACGGTCTCTAATTCCGCGGCCGCAGTGGATACCCAAAATGGACGCCATCCCGGTGATACATCCTTTTTGACCGGTCCGCAAGCGGGCGAACCCCTGGCCATTGTCCAATCTTATCTCGCTAATCATAAAACTGAGTTGGGTTTAACCAGTGCTGACCTGGCCGATGTTATTGTGACCGATCAGTATACGGACGCCCATAATGGTGTTACACACATTTATTTACGTCAACGTTATCAAGGTATTGAAATTTACAATGGTAATATCAGTACCCATGTAACGTCTGATGGTCGTATTATCAACCTCTATAGCAGTTTTGTTGGTAATTTAACCAGTGCCGTGAATGCCACAGCCCCCACGATGACAGCGGCTGATGCGGTTGCGGCCGCGGCGGCTGATTTGGGTCTCGCCATTACTGAACCGCTCACCGTTGTCGAAGCCGCCCGTGGCACCGATAGCGCTACCGTTCTCAGTAGCGGTGGTATTTCGGCCACCAATATTCCTGCCCGCCTGGTCTATTTACCCAAAGGCTCAAGCCTACTCCTCAGTTGGGATGTCATTATTGACACGGTGGATGCCCAACATTACTGGACTGTGCGTGTAGATGCCCAGAGTGGGGCGACACTCCACACTCAGGACCTGGTCATTCATGACCACTTTGGTGAAGAAGGTACTTCCGCTGACGCGTCCGTTACCGAATCCGCCACTGGCTCCGCCGAGGTTTCTGCTACACAACAAAGCAACATGGCTCCTGATAGCTATGAAGTCTATGCGATGCCTAGCGAATACCCAGACGATGGACCCCGGGTTATTGTCACTAATCCGGCCGATGCAACTGCCTCTCCTTTTGGTTGGCATGATACCAATGGAGCGGCCGGGGCTGAGTTTACGATTACCCAAGGGAATAACGTTAGCGCCTACCAGGACCAGGATGGTGACAGCACCCCTGAAGCGGGTGAACAACCTGACGGAACTGCATCTCTGGATTTCACTGGTGCACTGGTTCCCCTAGATTTAACCCAGGGACCGTTGACCTACAAGAATGCCGCCGTCGTTAACTTGTTCTACTGGAATAACATCATTCATGATGTGTACTATCAATATGGTTTTGATGAACCTTCTGGTAATTTTCAGGTGAACAATTATGGCCGTGGTGGGGTGGGTAATGATGATGTGCGTGCCGAAGGGCAAGATGGTGGCGGCACAAACAATGCAAACTTCTTAACCCCAGCTGATGGATCGCGGCCGCGGATGCAGATGTATCTTTGGACGTATACCACTCCCCAACGCGATGGCGATCTGGAAAACAGCATTATCGTCCACGAATATGGGCATGGTATTTCTAACCGCCTCACCGGTGGCCCCAGCAACGTCAGTTGTTTAGGGAACTCCGAACAAATGGGTGAAGGTTGGAGCGACTGGGTTGCTCTGGTTCTTACTGCGAAAAACACCGATCTGGCTAATACATCTCGCGGTATTGGTACCTATGTATTAGGTCAACCCGTCACTGGTCTAGGGATCCGTCCGGCCCCCTATACCTATGATATGACCGTTAATAACTATAACTATAGCAACCTGCCCGCCATGGCCGTTCCTCACGGCGTTGGTTTTATCTGGTCAACAATGCTCTGGGATATGTATTGGAACCTGGTTAATGAATATGGTTTCAACCCCAACTTCTACGCTGACTCGACTACCGGTGGTAATAACCTGGCTATCCAACTGGTGATGGACGGGATGAAACTGCAACCCTGTAGTCCCGGCTTTGTGGATGGTCGTAACGCTATTCTCCAGGCTGATGTCAATCTGACGGGTGGTGTGAATGCCTGCCTCATTTGGGATGCGTTTGCTCGTCGTGGTTTAGGCTTCAGCGCCAGCCAGGGTAGCACCAGCAGTGCCAGTGATGGTACCGCCGCCTTTGACATGCCCGTTTCTTGCTCTTTCTTGGGAGCTACACCCCCTAGCCAACAAGTCTGTGCGGGTACAGCAGCTGATTTCGCTGTTACTGTCGGGGCCGCCTTCACTGCACCTGTGAATATGAGTGTGAGTGGCCACCCTGCCGGGACAACGGCTGTCTTCGCCCCCAATCCGGTTGGGGTAGTGCCTGGTAGTACTACACTGACAATTGGCAATACCGCCGGAGCCACGCCGGGTAGTTACAACTTAGACATTACTGGCGCAGATGCTTCCATCAGTAGTACGCTCAGTGTTGACCTGGATGTTTTGAATGCGGCACCTAGTGCACCTGCCCTCATAACACCAGCCAACGGTGCGACAGATGTCAGCACATCCCCACTTCTGACCTGGAATGCGATAGCTTCAGCCACCAGCTACACCGTAGAAATGTCTACAGATCCTGCCTTTGGTACCATTGCCTTTAGTACAACTACGGCTAATACATCAGCCTCGGCTACTGGTCTGTTGACGCAGACAACGTACTACTGGCGTGTGCGGGCGACCAATGCCTGCGGTACTGGCGTCAATTCCAGTGTCTTCAGTTTCACCACGGGTCTACAAATTTGTAGTACGACAGCGTTTAGCATTCCTGACAACAATACAACGGGTGCTTCTCAGGATCTGATTGTCGCTGATACAGGTACCATTACCGACATGAATATCTCCATCGTCGGAACTCATACCTGGGTCGGGGATGTGACTTTCAGACTGCAAAATGTAGGTACAGGCACCACTGTTACCGTTGTGGATCGTCCCGGTGTGCCCACATCAACATTCGGTTGTTCGTCCAATGACTTTGATCCCTTGCTCGATGACGAAGGGGTAGATGGACCGGTAGAGAACCAATGCCGCACAACTGGTACTGCCCTTTTCGGCAACCCGGTGCCCAACAACCCTCTGACCGCTTTTGATGGTCAAGCATTGAATAATACCTGGCGTCTCACTGCGGTTGACGGAGCCGGTGGTGATACTGGTTCTGTTACCGGTTGGTGTCTTATCCCCTCCATAGGTGGTGGGGGGCCAACCCCCACACCTACGGCGACGGCTACCGCTACTGCTACCGCCACAGCAACGGCTACGGCTACGGCCACAGCTACAGCTACAGCTACAGCTACAGGCCAACCTACCGCCACACCTACTGTTCCGCCCACAGATGTCCAGACAAGTAATTTCTCTGGTAATCAGGCTGGTTCTGGTTGGTTTGTCTTCTTGGTTGGTGTGGTTTTGCTGGCTCTGAGTGGCTGGTTATATCTGCGTCGTCAACCAACTCAATAAGGTCAGGGATTAACCCTCGGGTTAACTCAGGACTTACGGGGTTGCGCAAGACGGTCTCCTGACCCTGTTTGTCGTGACTTGGTGAGGACACCGGCCACAGCGCGTAAGTCCTAAACTGATAAAAAAGGGCCATCCTGTTACAGGGTGGCCCTTTTTTATGTCCAACTCATGTATCTTCTCACGAGGTCTGAGCTTGTCGAAGGCCGTTGGTTTCGACAGGCTCAACCAACTTCACCGTGCTTTATTAAGAAGATACCAACTCATCATGTCCGCCTGGCTATCGGATCGGTTTGCCTTATTCAATGGCGACACGGATCGCGGCCGCAAGGGCAAAAAACTCTTTTGTACCTTGCATTTCCAGCGTGCGCGGCCGCGGTAAATCAATCGGTACATCACCCGTAATAGTGCCCGGCTGATCATTCAGTACCAACACCCGATCCGCTAACAATACCGCTTCTGGAATGCTATGTGTTACCAGACACACCGTCACCGGCAAAACCTGCCAGATACGCAAAAGTTCCTGACCCATCTTCTCCCGGGTTAAAGCATCTAAGGCTCCAAAGGGTTCATCTAACAACAACAGGGAAGGCTCATGCACCAACGCCCGTGCCAGGGCGACCCGTTGCGCCATTCCTCCAGAAAGCTGTGCCGGATAATGCTGGCTGAAACCTGCCAAACCCACTAGATCCAACAAAACCATAACTCGTTCTCGAATGGTTTTGGCCGGTTGGCCTAGAATTTCCAGCGGCAAACGCACATTGTCATATACCGTACGCCAGGGTAATAGATTATCTTTTTGAAATACCAGACCAATTCGAGTGGATGATTGTAGGGGTGGTTGCCCCCCCAGGCGTACAGTCCCCTTATCTGGGACGAATAACCCAGCCATTAAACGCAAAAGGGTAGACTTACCAATCCCTGAACGTCCCACCAGGGCTACAAATTCACCAGCATGGATCGCTAAGGACACATCGGCGATAACCGGGTGGCTGTTACCAAAGGTATGGGTCACGTGTTCAAGGATAACAAATGGTGTAGACATGAAGTTTATTAACTGGCGCTGTTCCATCCCTGATGCCAGCGAAGTGCCCATGGTAAGCGTTCAGTTATCCCGCCCGGTGGTCAAATCACCGGGCTAAATTTACGAAGCCCTGCGGGCTAAAACCCCAGGCCAGCGGCCTTTGTACCCATAGCCCGGTCATTATCAGTTTTTACCATCAAAACCGGTAAAAAAGGGTGTGTACCTTCCTGTGGGGTGTACTGTTTATACCGATTTTGATTTTCAAAACGCATTATGATCGGGCGGGTCTGGCGGACGAATATATGATTGAACGCTTACGTGCCCATGTAATCGTTCAATTGTGTAAATTCATCAGTTAGGACTTACGTGCTGTGGCCGGTCTCCTGACCACGCCACCCACCTTATTTCCGAACGATTACTTAGGGATTCGACTCGATAAACTGATTTGTGTAAGCTGATTCCAGGTCATCAATGGGTGCGTCTAGTAAACCCATATTCAGAAGAATATCTTGCGTTTGCACCCAAGACGTTGGATCGGTGAAGCCCAGGGTTTCTGCCTGCCACATCACCAGTGAAGCCTCTAACACCGGTTTACGACTATCATCAGTCAGACCTTCTACATATTTTTGGCTAATGACGTATGCCTCATCGGGATTATCCAGGGTATCGGCCAGACCGTGAAGCAGGGCAGTCACAAACCCCTGTACTAACTCTGGCTGGGAGGTAAGCGTGTCGTCATTGGTGATGATACCATTGGCTACCAGGTCAATGTAGTCAGCGACATAGAGAATATTGATGGCTTCACCCCGGCTGGTAAGTTGTATTGGTTCGTTATTGGCATAACCCACTACCGCATCTACCTGACCTTGCAAAAGTGTGTCCACCTGAGTAAAGCCAATGTCGCTGGCATTCACCTCTTCTTGGGTCAGGTTATTGGCTGTGAGAAGACCGACATAACCCACATAACTGGCTCCAAATAAACCTGGTAGGCCAACATCGCGGCCGCGTAAATCTTCCGGTGTGGTAATGCCTGCATCCACTTTGCTGATTATGGCAATCGGGAAACGTTGGAACCACTCCATCACATAAACCACCGGCAGACCCTGTGCCCGCGCTAACAGTACTTGCTCACCACTTACTACGGCAAAGGGCAATTCTCCGGCTCCTACCAGAGCAACCCCATCCGTCTCGAAAGAGTAATCAAACTCTATCGCAATACCGGCCTCGGCAAAGTAACCTTTTTCCGCCGCGACATAGAAAGGGGCATACTGAGGATCGGCAATATAACCCATGGGTAAGCGGATCGTTTGTACCTCGGCTGGAAAAGTGGTTCCCTCGGCATTGTTCGCCGGTTCATTGCCTGTACCCCCACAGGCCACAAGCACAACCATTCCTAATATCCCCAATAACAGCAGATTTTTACGCATATTTCTTCTTTCTCCTTGACAAAAATGATGGATGATAGCGTTTTTCTCATAGGTCATACCCCCTGGCAATAGTACGCCAGCGCAAAAGATGCCACTCGAGCAAACTGACTAAAGCATAAAGGGCTAGAGCCATCATTCCTAACATGACAATAACGACAAATACCAGATCTGTTTTGAACTGATAGCGGGCAGTGATCAATAAAAAACCCAGACCGTCACTCTTTGGTTGCACAAACTCCCCCACCAATGCCCCAATCACTGATAGAGTGGCTCCCACCTTCAAACCAGCTAAAAGTACGGGCAAAGCGGCAGGTAGTTCCAACTGGCGAAAGATTTGCCACCGAGTAGCCCGCAATGAATGCATTAGTTCGTACATTTCCCGGGGCACGGAGCGTAAACCAGCGATGACGTTAATTAGGATAGGAAAAAACACCACAATGACAGCCACCAAAACCCGGCTCCAATAAGTAGATTGCACCCAAATGGTCAATAAAGGCGCGATGGCAATAATTGGAATAGCCTGGGAAACAATCAGATAAGGGGAGATGAAGCGGGCGGCTAAAGGCGATTTACTCAGTAAATAGCCTAAGGGTGTAGCCACGAGAATGCCAATGAGCAAACCGGGCAATACTTCACTGAAGGTAATCAAGGTATGTTTGGGTAAACGACCGTCTTGCCAGACCAGCACAAATTGGCGGGCTACGGTGAGTGGCCCTGGCAGAATAAAATGATCATATTGACCAAGGGTAACTACCAGTTGCCACAATAAAATGAGCAATAGGAAAGAAAACAGGAAGGTTAGCCAGGTTGGGAAGGTACGCAGGCGAGTTAGCACCGCTATTCACCCCTTTGTGATGTTGTGAGCCTACGGGCAGGGCAAGGAAAATCAGACCTAATAATTTCACATCGGGTGATGTGAACGCGGCCGCGTTCCTCTTTGACACAAAAAAACCCACCGTTTCAAGGTGGGGCCTGGTCAAAAGAGAATGGCAATTCTGTCTCTGGTTCACTTAAGCCAACCCAAACAAAATCAGATCATGCACCTGACCAGATGACAAACCTTCTTCCATCCAGACTGTCACTGTCGGCTCTGGTTTTGCACCAGATCTGCCGGATGAAACGTAAACGCTCAACAGGCTCGCGGGCTTTGGTGAGATCACCTTACCGCCGATCGGGAATTTCGCCCTGCCCCGAAGGTTCGTTCTTCGCCGCTAATGAGCGATAGAACGGTATGTGATTGTATTTGTGATAATTATAACAAGGGCTACGTCAAAACGAAACCAGCCGGGAATGCCTTATCATACGAAGTAATCGTGGGGAAGTAAGATGGGTGGCGCGGCAGGAGACCGGTCACGACAGTTCCGTAATATTTGCAACTATACAGCCCCTCACCCTAACCCTCTCCCCCGGGAGAGGGAACCAACTCCCCTCTTCCCCGGGGGCGGGGAACTTTTCCTGGGAAGGGGCTAGTTTGATGCCTGCCACCCCATGCCCCTGATTGCACCCCACCTCTTGCTCCTTTATAATCCTTTTTGTCTGGAGGTTTACCAATAACTTATGTCTGATCAGCCACAACAGGATCAGCCCTTACGACCGGATGGGGCTAACCTGAATCAACCTGTAACCCCTGTCTATTTGCGGCCGCAACGCCCCTTATTCCCCCCTACAAATCAAACATCTCCCGAACCGGTCGTTGCTCATGCCCCCGCGTGGGGACAACCCACTTCTGAAGTGGTGCGCGAAATCATCGAGACTTTGCTCCTGACCCTTCTCATTTTTTGGCTGGTCAATGCCGTCATCGGGCGCAATCGTATCGAAGGTCCCAGTATGCAACCTAATTTCTGGACGGGTGAGTATCTCATCAGTAGCAAATTGAGTTACTACCTGGATGAGCCACAGCGGGGTGATGTAATTGTCTTTCGCCATCCCAACAATTCAGGGACCAATCTAATCAAACGAGTGATTGGCTTGCCCGGTGATACCGTGATTATTCGGGATCAAATGGTTTTTGTGAATGGTGACCCCTTAGATGAACCTTATATTAATGCCCCCCCCGCCTATAGTGGTGAATGGCATGTGCCAGATGCTAACTATTTTGTGCTGGGTGACAATCGTAATAACTCTAGCGACTCCCATAATTGGAACTTTGTGCCTGAGCAGAACATCATTGGCAAGGCTCTGGCTGTGCTCTGGCCTCCGGACAAGTGGGGTTATGTACTTCATTACCGGCAGAATGCTCTGGTAAGTGATGAAGTGCCAATCCCTATAAGTTTGCCCCAGGTAAACGAGATGCTTAACCATGAGTCAATCACCCGCTGATGTAGCCGCGTTGGTGCGCGAGGTTGTTAGCCGTACTTTGGGGCAAAACCTGCCCGCGGCCGCAACGCGACCTATTGTTGATGCTGACCTCGTGCAAACCTGGCCTGCCGGTTCGGAGCAGGTGATTGCCCCTGGTACGCTCATTACCCCCCTGGCGCGACAGGTAGCGCTAGAACGGCGTATCCACTTGCGGGAGGGCCAGGAGCCGGTCGCGGCCGCAAACCCCATACTAAAACTGGTTGCCCTCGCCGCTGATCACGGAGGGTATGCGCTAAAAGAACAATTAAAGGTGTTTATCCAAAAAGAGGGGTATACCGTACTCGATTGCGGCACCCATAACACCGATGCTGTAGATTACCCGGATTTGGCGTACGCGGCCGCGCAACACGTCTCCAATGGTAAAGCATGGCGTGCCATTATCATTGATGGCGCGGGCATTGGGAGTTGTATGGTGGCCAATAAAGTGCCAGGGGTACGGGCGGCTATGTGTTATGATCAGGCGACCGCCAGTAATAGTCGTGAACACAACAACGCCAATATCCTCACTCTAGGAGCCGGATTGATCGGTCCTAACCTGGCCCAACAAATTGTCAAAACTTTCCTCACGACCGAATTTGCCGGAGGGCGTCATACCCGTCGGGTAGACAAAATAGACGCTATCGCTCGCCGCTTCCAAAAATGACGGCCGAAAGCTCAGGTCTCGTGTTTCCCCCCATATTGAGAAGATATACGAACCCTAAGGGCCTGTAAAAGATTAAGTTCCGTCCGAGGGTGAGGCTGGTTATAAAAACGTCAGTCTGACTTTCGTCATGAGGATCTCGTTTCCAGTCTCCTGTAAGTTATTTAACCCTCACTCCTAGGGTAATTGGTTTTCTGTCTACTCTGCACAAGATGTGTATAATTGCTTTTAAGAGATACTGAAGTATAAGCAGTGACCATATATCAGTTTCTTAATCTCAACTAATTACTAAGCCCCCCGAGGGTTGAGTTTGTCAAAGCCTATTTTGCCTGAGACAAGCTCAGGCAACAGGCTTAGTCGTTACAATCTCACAACAAAGACAATTTTCATCCATGTCACACCCTTCTTATGATCGCACCACAGTTGAGCGCGTTATCGAAGAAGTTACCCGCGAGGTGCTTCTGCGGCTCAATCAATCTGCCAAGACAGCCGAACCCGGGGGTTGTAATTGCACCGATGGTTCTTGTGTACAGAATTGCGCCGGACGGGTAGATCGCGTGGTGCAGGCGGGAGCGGTCAGAGTAACAGCAACCTTGGGCGTGCGGCCGCAAAACCAAAACGTCGCCAGCCTCATTGATCACACCCTACTCAAACCCGAAGCTACTCAAGATCAGATTGCTCAACTCTGTTACGAAGCCCGTACGCATCGTTTTGCTTCTGTGTGCATCAATCCTACCCATGTCAAGTTATCCGCCCAACTGCTAAAAGATTCTGGCGTACCTGTCTGCACCGTTGTCGGTTTTCCTCTGGGGGCAACCCCAGCTACCGTCAAGGCATTTGAAACTCAACAGGCCATTCGTGATGGGGCCAGTGAAATAGATATGGTGATTAACATTGGTGCCCTCAAATCAAAAGATTATCATACCGTCTACGAAGACATCGCCACTGTTGCCCGCACCGCTCACGCCGGTAATGCTCTGCTTAAAGTCATCATCGAAACAGCTTTGCTCACCGATGAAGAAAAAGTAGTGGCTTGCCAACTTTCTAAAACAGCGGGAGCGGATTTTGTCAAAACATCTACAGGGTTTGGCCCAGGCGGAGCCACCGTTGAAGATGTGACCCTGATGCGTCGTATCGTAGGGCCAGAATTGGGGGTGAAGGCTTCGGGTGGCGTGCGTAATTATGCCGATGCCCAGGCTATGATTGCCGCTGGCGCAAATCGCCTGGGGGCCAGTGCCGGGGTGAGAATTGTTAAAGAGGCGCACAAATGAATGTTTGTCCGAATTGTTCCGTTGGCCGTTTACATGAAGCCCGGGTTTCTTACCTGGCTGAACTCGATGGCTATCAGGTGATGATTCCTTATGTACCATCAGTAGTGTGTGATGTTTGCGGCCGCATTGAATACGACCTCGAATATATGCACCTGCTCGAAAACCTGACCCGCCAACCAGCTATCACGGCCACAAAACAGCCCCCGGTGGTGCGCCCTTACCCACGCCCCGCTGTCAATCCGCAACAACCATAGGGTTTGGGATCTTTGGCAATTCAGGGGGTTGATAACAGATATACGGGCTGGCCTTGTGCCTGCTCAGTGTGGGGCAACCATAAGAGGTGACTGTACTCCACGAAACCCTGAAGACCCAGGGTTTGCTCAAGATTAAGTCGGGTAGCACGTGTCTTCTCAATAATGTAGGGTAGCCGTAGGTTGAGCTTGTTGAAACCAATGGCCTTGGACAAACTCAGGCTTCGTTATCCCCGAAATATTGAGAAATTACGGTGGCCCGGTCAGGAGACCGGCACAAGCAACCCCGTAAACCCTAAACTATCAGTAATCAGTTACCAGCCTTTTACTACTGTGCCCTGTTTACTGCCCACTATTTACTGACTTATGAGCGTTGAACTCCGTAGCTACGTTTTTCTTGATAGTTTACAGCCGCAACATGCCGCCTTCCTGGGTACTGTGGCGCGAGGTTTTTTACCCTTACCTGGTGATGCTTCTCTCTGGATTGAGATTTCACCCGGTATTGAGATTAACCGCATCACGGATGTGGCCCTTAAAGCAACGGATGTTAAACCCGGGATGCAAATTGTTGAACGGCTTTATGGTCTCCTAGAAGTTCACTCATCTAGCCAGGCCGAAGCCCGTGCCGCTGGCGCGGCTATCCTGGAAGCATTGGAATTACGGGAAGAAGATCGGCTTAAACCCCGCGTCATCTCCAGCCAGATCATCCGTAACATTGATCCACACCAGACACAGTTGATCAACCGGATGCGTCATGGACACATGATCTTGGCCGGACAGACATTGTATGTGATGGAAGTACAGCCCGCCGCCTATGCCGCTCTGGCCGCCAACGAAGCTGAGAAAGCGGCCGCACTCAATATTCTTGAAGTGCAAGCCTATGGTAGTTTTGGGCGTGTTTATCTGGGTGGCGAAGAGCGCGATATTATGGCCGGATATCAGGCGGCCATTGACGCTATTGAAAGTATCGGTGGCCGCGTACCCGAAAGCGGCCGCAATGAGTGAAAAGCATTTCAGCACCTCAGCCAGTCAGCCCCTTAGCTTTCTGGCTGATAAACTGAATGGCTGATAAGCTGATTAGCTAATGCGCTGACCAGCTACTTCTTCAGGAGGAAATTATGACAGATGCCCTAGGTATGATTGAAACCCGTGGCTTTGCCGCCATGGTTGAAGCGTCTGACGCCATGGTAAAAGCGGCTAAAGTCGAACTGGTTGGTTATGAAAAAATCGGCGGCGGATATGTCACAGCCATTGTGCGTGGTGATGTCGCGGCGGTAAAAGCGGCCCTGGAAGCCGGAGCACGCGGCGCGGAAAAAGTGGGTGAAGTCGTTTCTATCCATGTCATCCCGCGGCCGCATACCAACATTGACCAGGTTTTGCCTCTTGGCCGTCAAAATGGGAGTGAATAGTAAACAGGCAACCGTTACACCCATGGTAAGTAACGGCCCTGGTTTACTGTCCCCAGTTCACGGATTACTACCTTATGTTTCTCGGTAAAGTTATCGGCACACTCGTTGCCACCCAAAAAGAAGAAAGCCTGAACGGGCTGAAATTCCTGGTGGTTCGCCGTTTGACGGTAGATAGCCAGGATACCAGTGGCTATGTCGTGGCTGTGGATGCTGTTGGTGCCGGTGTAGGTGAAGTGGTTATGGTAGCCAGTGGTAGCTCCGCCCGCCAAACTCGCATCACTGACAAACGCCCCTGTGACGCCGTCATCATGGCTATTGTAGATACGTGGGAAGTGGACGGGGTGGAAAAATACCGGAAGGATTGACGATTTTAGAATTACGATTGATGATTTTGTGCCAATCGTAAATCTAAAATCATCAAACGTAAATCCAGCATGGATGAACAACAGATCCAATCCATCATAGACCGAGTGATGCGGGAAATAGGCCAGGGAACGGCTCCCACTGTCGCGGCCGCGCCCTTGTCCCCGCGATCTACTCCTTTGCCTGCTCCACCCACCGGCCAACTGGGGTTATTTGATACGCTCGATGAAGCAGTCGCGGCCGCGAGCCACGCCTTCCGACGCCTGCACCAACTTCCTCTCACCCTACGGAAAGAGATGGTTGCCCAAATGCGTCAGGCTGGGCGCGAAAATGCCGCCGTCCTGGCTGAATTAGCCCACAGCGAAACGGGAATGGGACGTGTCGAAGACAAAATCGTCAAAAACATCCTCAACGCCACCAAAACCCAGGGACCAGAAAGCCTCAATACACAAGCCTGGAGTGGCGATGACGGCCTGACAATTGTAGAATACGCCCCTTATGGCGTGATTGGGGCACTGACCCCCAGCACCAACCCCACCAGCACCGTTATCTGCAACGCTATTGCCATGGTCTCCGCGGGTAACGCCGTGGTCTTTAACGCCCACCCCAGCTCCCAAAATAGCTCCAACCGCACGGTGCAACTACTCAACCAGGCCATCCAACGGGCTGGGGGCCCACCTGATTTACTGACCGCCGTTCGCCAGCCCACGTTAGAATCAGCTACCGCACTCATGCAACACAAAGGCATCCGCCTGTTGGCCGTGACCGGGGGCACGCCGGTTGTGCGTGCCGCCATGCAAAGTGGCAAACGGGCCATCTGCGCCGGGCCAGGTAACCCCCCCGTCGTCGTAGATGAGACCGCCGATATCGCTCAGGCAGGCCGTGACATTGTGATTGGTGGCTCGTTTGATAACAATATTGTGTGCACCACCGAAAAAGAAACCTTTGCCGTAGATCGTATTACTGACGAACTGATTCAAGTGATGACGCGCAATGGGGCGGTTAAACTGAACTCCTGGCAATTTGAACGGCTCTGGAAAGCCGTTACGGCAAAAGATCGTGGCCCTGGTAAACCAGCCGATATGAACAAAGCTTTTATCGGTAAAAATGCCGCCGTTTTGCTTAAAGAGATTGGCATGTCAGTGGGGGCAGAAGTACGCCAGATCGTGGCAGAGGTAGATCGGCAACACCCCGCTGTCTGGTCAGAACAAATGATGCCCATCATGCCCGTGGTGCGGGTAGCCAGTGCCGATGAAGGTATTGATCTGGCGGTGGCGGCTGAGCACGGCTTTCGCCACACAGCCGTCATGCACTCAAAAAACCTGGATCACCTGAGCCGGATGGCACGCGAGATGGATTGCAGTATCTTTGTGAAAAATGGACCAAACCTGGCCGGTGTCGGTTATGGGGGTGAGGGGCATTGCTCTTTCACCATTGCCAGCCCTACCGGCGAAGGATTAACCGGGCCTATTAGTTTTAGCCGCTTACGCCGCTGTACTCTGGTAGATTCATTCCGTATCGTTTAACAGCGTTTGTAGTCCCGCCCTGAAAGGCGACGACCCACAACGTATACCATAGTAAAAGTTATGACCCTGGGCCAACTTGGACGTTCACTGGTTAATATGGATATTTTCACCGATGCCTACCGGGTAACGGGACGGGCGGCTGTGGGGACGAGCGGTATCCACGGCGAACTTAGTAATCCTAATTCTAACTTTTTGGATTTACACGATGCCTATATTTCCCGTATTCATGAGCCGGGAACGATAATTGCCAGTTACAACCTGGCGGCTTTTCGCAAAGATAATATCAATTTTATTGTTCTGACGGATAGACGGGATGGGGTTCCTGTAGGAACCCAACATGGTCGCTCAATTTTCACCCGCGGCCGCCCCGTACCCGCTTATCTCACTGTGCCTTCATTTGAGATCAAGGGAGAACTTATTTACGAGGGTAAAGCATCACCGAATGCGATTTTAACCCAGGCATTAGGTCGGTTTCTGCTTATTTTTAGCGCAACCGCCTCTGCTTCCTTGCACCCAGAAATTAATTACAGTGGTGATTTAATTTTGGTGCATAAGGAACGCATTGGTATTTTGTGCCTGGAAAAACCGCGCTAAGTTCTTGCTCTACCTCTAGCTCTCGCTCTTATATTGTTAGATGTCACACAATGGTTTGGCCTGGCAGTATCATAGGCAACTGGCAATTTGGGGAGGCTAACATTGGCGAACATCTTTGTGATAGATGATGATGCTCAACTTTTACAGATGGTGGGTTTGATGTTGAAGCGGGGTGGTCATACCGCTACCCTGATCAATAACCCCTTTGAAGGATTGGAGAAGCTCAAAGAGGCAAAGCCAGATTTGCTTATTCTGGATGTAATGATGCCTGGAATAAGTGGGCATGATTTGACGCGCCAAATACGGGATACGGAGGAATTGGCTTATTTGCCGGTTTTGATTTTGACGGCACGTGCCCAAGAGGTTGACCGGGTTACCGCATTAAAAAGTGGTGCGGATGATTACATGAGCAAACCGGTAACGTCTCATGAACTTATGGAGCGGATTGACGGTTTGCTTTCTAGTAAGCAAGCCGTGGCTAAGCCAGGCCGAGAAGGCATTATTTTGAGCTTTTTCTCTATGCGGGGTGGCGTTGGCCGAACGACGTTGGCGGTGAATCTGGCGACGGCTTTGCGCCGCCTGACGCGTGAGGAAGTATGTGTGGTAGATTTTTCCCCTTCTGGGGGACAGGCGGCCATGCATTTGCGGGTGCAACCTAAGGTGAGTTGGGATGAACTCGCGGCCGCAGAACGACTTGATCCCACACTCCTCAAAGATTCCTTGCTCTTGCACCAATCCGGTTTGCGGCTGTTGGCCGCGCCCATGTTGCCCCAATTACCTACCCGCCCGTCTAGTGATTTTGTGAATCAGGTTCTAAAAATGTTGCGCGAGCGGGTGGCTTTTACTGTAATTGATTTGCCCCCGATAATCAGCCCGGCGGTACGGGCCAGCCTATCGGCTTCTGATATTGTTTTCCATGTAGTGGCCCCGGAAGTTGTTTCGGTGCAGGTAGAAGTTCAGGCAAACCGTGCCCTGATCAAGTTTGGTCTGAATTTACAGCAAAAAATTCATGTGTTAAACCAGACAACACCAGAGGCCCAATTACCTGCCTCTGCCGTGGAAAAAGGGTTAGGCACACGCCTGCCTTTCCAATTTGGTTTTGACGAGCATCAGTCACGGGCATTGGCGCAGGGGGTTCCCCTGGCGATTACTACAACTCAGTCCCCCATCCCCACCGTCTCGCTTAACATGGCCGAGGCGATCTGGCAAAAGATTGTGAAAGGCTAAATGGAACCTGCTCTCGCCTTACTCGAATTTGATAGTTTGGCCCTGGGGATTCAAGCGGGTGATGCTATGGTGAAACGTGCCCCCGTAAGCCAGATTCAAGCCGGGACAATACACCCGGGGCGCTATCTGGTTTTGGTGGCAGGAGATGTGGCCTCGGTAGAAGAGGCGGTGGAGGCGGGGAAGGAACTGGCCCAGAAGGAGTTGCGTGACCTGGTTTTTCTACCCCATGTGCACCCAGATGTGGTAATGGCCTTGCGCGGCGGCCGCAACCAGATCATCGGTGAGGCATTAGGGGTGGTAGAAACGAGCACGGTCGCGGCCGCGATTCAGGCGGCAGATGCCGGTGTTAAGGGGGCCGAGGTCGGGTTGTGGCAGTTGCGTCTGGCGGATGGGTTAGGTGGCAAAGGGTTGGTGCTTTTTACTGGCCTGGTAGCTGATGTAGAAGCGGCAGTAGAAATTGGTTGCGGCCGCGTGGCCAGTCAACTCATTCGCTCCGTCATCATCCCCCAATTGCATGAAGAAATGCAAACCAACCTGGGCGGAACTGGTCGTTTTGGTCAACCCTTTGCCTGGCCCGTCTACTAAACCCCTTAACCGCTTTGGATCAACGATTAAGTAACTTGAATATTTGCTGTGGCCGGTCTCCTGACTGCGCCACCCAAGTTATTTTTAGACGCTCACTAAGCGTAAATTGTGTACTTATGCAATTAGCAAAAGTAATTGGCACTGTCGTCGCAACCCAAAAATATGAAGGGCTGACCGGGATTAAATTTCTGATTGTTCAGCCACTCAGCAAACGGCAGGAACCAGATGGGGAGCCTGTTGTGGCGGCTGATGCAACTGCTCAGGCTGGCCCGGGAGAATTAGTTTTTATCGTTGGCAGTCGGGAAGCGGCTCAGGCGATGCCTGTTAAGTTTGTCCCAGTGGATCACGCAATTGTAGGGATTGTTGACGAGGTTGCCTTAAAGGAAGCGGTGCAGTAAGCCCTTACTGCTTATCCTTATCCCAATTACAGCGATTACCGGGTAATTTTTTGGCTCTTTGGAAATGCAGGGGGTTGACACCAGATGTACGGGCAGGCACGAGGCCTGCCCGGTATGGGGCAACCACAAGGGTTGCCCGTACTCTACGAAATCCCGAAAACCCAAATTTTTCTGTCTCAGAGTTCCCCACCCATTGAAATAATAATAAGACCCTAAAGGTTCCTAAAAACCTTTAGGGTCTTAATTAGATCGCTATTTTTAGACGGTTACTGGAGCTTCGTCCTAAGCGTTCAGTTACCCGCCCGGCGGATGAACTGCACCACTGAACGGTTATGCTTCGTCTTCGTCTTCATCATCAAAATATTCTGATTCGTCAAATTCATCATCAACCGATAAATTGCGAATGGAAATGGTGATGTCGGGCATCGCCTCCATATCCTCTTCTTCGCCCCAGATCGCTTCGATTTCGTCCAACACAGATTCGTAGGCAATCGCATACATATCAATCGCGCCTAAAGTATCGGCGTCGGCCGCATCAATGCTGATGAGAGCGCTGGCTCCCCCTTCGCGTGTTTCGCCAGAAGCGTAGCGAATGCCAAAGCTATATTCAAATTCAATTGCGTATCCCATGATAGTGTCTCCTTAAAAGGGTGTAAATTGGCTGGCCACACAGCCGTTTCAGCCAGAAGCACAGTCGGTTGGCAGAACTATCGGTACCCGATTGCCCTTTTGTCTTTTCTGTGCCTGACGTAAAGTCTGTTTTTCAGCGAGGGGGATTATAGTGACAAGCAGGCAAGAAACAAAAATTTCTGATGTGACTCTGACAGGTACAGGTTTTGTCGGTTGTGTTGGAGCAAATGGGGCGGGGGAAATCCAGGGAACAATCGCTCAGGGTTGACTTTAGGGGTGAATGGCGTATAATGATTAGTGTATTTAATACACTAATGATGATTTAGGATTTTTCAGGAGACAAGGCATGTTTGGCATTCAGTACCTCAAAAGTGGTCCGACACAATATGTGATTCATTATCAACGCGGCCGCGTTCAGCATAAGGGCGCAGGTCAGGCGTTTTTCTATTACAAACCAACTTCGTCTATAGCGGTTGTCCCCATCAGTAGTACCGATGCGCCTTTTATCTTTAACGAAGGCACGAGCGATTTCCAGGCGGTAACGGTTCAAGGGCAACTGACTTACCGGATCACCAACCCAGAACTGGTGGCCTCGTTGCTGGATTACACCATTACTGATTCACCTGATAAACATAACAGCGATGATCCAGAGAAGCTCTCACAGCGGTTGGTTAATTTGGCGCAGGTGTTGACAAGAGCGGAAATTCAGACGCGGCCGCTACGCGATGCCTTGCGTGCCTCTGATGAGATTGCCCGGACAGTGTTAGAACAGCTTAGCCAGAGTGAAGCGATGAAAGCGCTCGGTGTTGAAATGTTGACCTTTGCCGTACTGGCCATTAAACCTTCGCCAGAGATGTCTCGCGCTTTGGAAGCGGAAGCCCGGGAACTGTTGCTCCAACAGGCGGATAATGCCATTTATGACCGGCGTAACTCAGCTGTAGAGCAGGAACGACGTATCAAAGAAAATGAATTGAACACAGAAATTGCGGTAGAAACAAAGAAGCGGCAAATTCGGGAAACGAAGGTGGCGGCTGACCTGGCGGTAGAAGCGAAGGAACAGGAAATCCGCGAGGCGCGGCTTAATGGGCAAATTCGCCTGGAAGCGGAACGGCAAAAGCTGGTAGAAGCGGAGACGGCCAATGCCCGTGCCCAGGCCGATGTGCAGGCCTATGCGGTAGAAGCCACATTGCGGCCGCTGGCCCAACTTGATGCACAAACCTTGCAACTCCTGGCGATGCAAACGGCCGATCCCCGCCTGATGGTGACGCAGGCCCTCAAGCAAATGGCCGAAAATGCCGGTAAGATCGGTCAGTTGAACATTTCGCCCGACTTGTTAGAGATGTTATTGCAGAAGAAATAGAAGTCAGTGGGCGAGTGAACGCATAAGTCAGAGAGCCATTCATTCACTCGCCACGCACCATTTATGGTAAGCGTTCGGTTGGGTTACATCAGCGGATTAAGCATTGGAGTTTAGAGTTTAGAGCTAGAGCTAGAGGGTTTTCCAGAGTAATTCCCTCTAGCTCTAAACTCCAGTTTCTAAATTCGTTGAAGTCATCCAAAATGGCCTAAAATCGTCTCTGAACTGAACGGATACCCCTTTACGTAAACACCCCACGCCTATGTACGAAAAAATTGTGTTGGTTACCCGGAAAACACGGTTGGAAGAGTTGGTGGAGCGGTTTAACACGCGGCCGCAGGCCCGTTTCTACATTGAACACAGTGGCGGCGACTTTACCCTGTATGAGCGTGAACATGAAACCTATCATCAGGCCCTCACCACTTTGCGTGGTCATTTGCAGGGTCTGCTCAAAATGCAGGTCATCGAACGCAGTTTTTTACCGAACTTTCTCTTTGCCGCAACTGATCTGGTGGTGACGATTGGCATTGATGGCCTGGTTGTCAACACGGCAAAATATCTGGATGGGCAACCTCTGGTAGCGGTGAATCCTGACCCCAAACATATTGATGGTGTTTTGTTACCTTTTAAGGTGGCTCAGGTGCAGGCAACGGTGCGGAAGGTGTTGCACAACCAGGCCAAAATCCGGGCTATCACCATGGCTGAGGCCAGCCTTAATGATGGTCAGCGGTTACTGGCCTTCAATGATCTATTTATTGGGCGGCAGGATCATGTGTCGGCACGGTATCAGATCACTTTTGCCGGACAACAGGAGAAGCATTCATCAAGTGGCATTATTGTCTCAACCGGGGCCGGGGCTACGGGCTGGTTGAGTAGCTTGTTTAATATGGCGAATGGGCTGTGGCGGGGTTTTGCCGGGGAACAGGGAACCTTAGCGCGGCCGCAACTTACCTGGGAGTCAAACGAGCTGTATTTTGTGGTGCGGGAACCGTTTGTGAGCAAAACATCAGGGGCGGGGGTGGTTTGCGGCCGCGTAACCCCCGACTCCCTTCTCCAGCTAGAATCTAACATGCCCGAAGGTGGCGTCATTTTCAGCGATGGCGTAGCGGCCGATTATCTGGCTTTCAACGCGGGCACCCAGGCCACCATTGGCCTGGCCCGCCAGAAGACGCAGTTGGTCGTGGCTTAAAATTCTAGCCCGACCTGTGCGTCTCTGGCATGGGTTTTCAGGAAAAACTGGGACGAGGCTTGTGGGTTAATGTACTATAGACCTCAAGATAATGATTTTGGGTACGGGCTGGCCTTGTGCCTGCCCTACCACGAGAGGGCAATCACACACAAGGGTTGCCCGTACAGGCAAAATCTTTTTCTTGAAAACTATAGAACCGCTTCGCTGGCGGCTTCCTGCATTAACCCACTCAACAAACCGAAGGCACTCCCCCAGGCGGCGGCTACTTCTGGAGTGTAAGCCGTACCCAGCCCCCTTTCCAGGGTCCAAAGCAGGGCTTCGCCAACGGTGGTGTAATGTTCCGGCTGAACCCCGTAGTTCGCGTGGCGCTGGCCCAAATTACGCACAGCCGGGATGATTTTTTC
Source organism: Chloroflexota bacterium (assembly GCA_018004935.1). GTDB lineage: Bacteria > Chloroflexota > Anaerolineae > Promineifilales > Promineifilaceae > Trichofilum. Next base: position 28,846 of record JAGNBF010000030.1, read on the forward strand.
CGGGTTATTGAGGCCAGAGACGACTAGTTTGAGACTGGACATAAGCTTTTCGCCCTGAGATTTCAGGTCACTTTTGAAAAGCGGCCGCAAGGCAGGATCTAATTCAAATAATCGCGCATAAAACAGCCCCGCCGCCGTTTCCGCAATCGGTTCAACCAGACTAAAAGATTGTTGTAGGGTGTGGATTTCTTGACTGTTCATTCTATGCTCCTTGTGCTGAATTTCTCTTCCACTTTAGCCCTCTACCGTTACAAGAACGTTTCAAGCTTTGTTAGGGCGGTTGGTAAGTGTTCAGTTGGGTTACATCAACGGATTAAGAAACAAACGGATTTTCCAGAGGTCGCCTTTAATCCGTTCTTTTCTATACTTACCACGGTCATAAAGTGACATTTTGTTAGCGGCAACAGATTGGTAGGTTTGGACTGGAGACTCATCCCCCTTCGATCCCAGAGGGAAGGGGGGAAACCCAACGGCGCGGTTTGGCGAGCGTCCGCTCGCCAAACCGCGCCGAAAAAAGTTCCCCGCCCCTGGGGGCGGGGAACTTTTTCTCATATCATTTTTCGTGGGCGTCCGCCCACGAAAAATGATATGAATGGGGTTTTCCCTGCCCGTTCTCGCTGAGAGCGCAGGGGGATGGATCTTTCGCTATGCCTGTATTATTTTGGAAAAAGGGTTTTGGGGATTTCGTGGGGTACGGGCAACCCTTGTGGTTGCCCCACACTGGGCAGGCACAAGGCCAGCCCCTACAGTTGGTGTCAACCCCCTGAATTCCCAAAAAGCCTGGAAAAATTCAAAAAACCGTTGCCCGCCAAGAGCACGCTCGAAAAATGGCCCAACCCGTAGAACAGCCTTTCAGGCTGTTCGCCCTACACATCCTCGAGGGCTGAGCTTTGCCGAAGCCCGGCTCCGCCTATAGAGCGCACAGCCTGGAAAGGCTGTGCTACGCCCAGTTGACGGCCGGGCGACCTCGGCATTTTTAGACGTTCAGGCCAAATTGAGAATTGCTGGATTGGTTGAAAGGATGTTGACAACGGGATACAGTTTGTCACCATGCCATCAAACAATCACAATAACTTTCTCATTGGAATGAACGCCCGGCTATTCCCACAAAACTGGCGGCCGGTGCGTGATGAAATCGCTTTTGCGCACCAATATGGTTTCCAGGCCATCCAACTGCCCGGCCCAGAGCAGGGGCTGGATAGGGAACGGCTGGGGGCTTCGCTGGCTGATGTGGCTCAGTGGTTACAAGAGACAGGGATACAGGCGGTGATGGAAATGGCGGTGACGGTGGATGTCCGCGGCCGCACGGCCAACAACCAGTCCCCTCTCGATGTTCTTTATGCTAACCTGCCCGCCATCACCACCCTCAACATCAACCCTGTTCACTGGCACCTTGTCCTTCCTCGCGCCACTCCCCCGGCGGATGTCACTCTTTTTGAGGCTAACATCCTGACAACGCTGGCTGAAGCCGTCACCGTCGCCCAACAACACGGCTTCCAATTTGGTTTGGAGCACAACGGCGCAGATATTCCCCCGTTTCACCGTTCGGAAAGCTGTCGCCAAGCCATCACCGCCGTGGCGGGCTTGGGCTTTGTCTGGGATTTCAACCATTTTGTCGCCGCTGAGTTGACGGCCTATCGTCCCTTGATTCCGCGTATGCAAATGCTCCACATCTCTGATGCCCCGGCCGATGAGACAAATCACCATTTGCCGTTAGGCCAGGGCGCGATAGATGTGGTAACTTATTGCCAGGCCTTGCGTGAGGGCGGTTTCTGTGGCCCCGCCATTTTGGAAATAGGCGGCACGAAGAAATCTGGTGGCTTTGGTAAAGATACGGACGAAGCGTTGCTGGATTCGGCGCGGCGATTGCGCCAGGCTTGGGAAGCGGTAGCCTGATTCAGCGTGAGGTATAAGCAACTATGATGACCTTTAACCCTGTAACACCGGAAATACTGACCCAATTAACCGCTATTGTGGGGGCAAATGGTCTGACCACTGCCTCCGTAGAGCGGCAGTTGCGTGCCAAAGATCAATCTTACCAACCACCTCATCTGGCCGAGGTGGTAATCTGGCCGGAAACGTCTGCTCAGGTGGCGGCTATTCTGCGTCTGGCACATGAGGCGCTGATTCCTGTAACGCCCTGGGGTGTAGGCACGTCCCTGGAAGGGAACCCTATCCCGCTTTGTGGGGGTATTTGCCTCTCGACAGAACGGATGAACCGAATTGTGGCCTTACATGTGGATGATTTTCAGGTGACGGTTCAGCCAGGTGTGCCTTATAAAGATCTGAACAAGTATCTGGCTCCGCATGGATTGTTTTTTCCGCCGGATCCGGGGGCAAATGCGACGATTGGGGGGATGTTAGCCAATAATGCCGCCGGGATTCGGACGGTGCGGTATGGGGCCAGCAAAGATAATGTCTTGCAGATGCAGGTGGCTATGGCGGATGGTCGCCTTATTCAGGTGGGATCCCGCTCGATCAAACAGGCTTCTGGTTATGATTTGTTGCACTTGTTTGTCGGCAGTGAGGGAACGCTGGGGGTTATTACCGAGGCTACTCTTAAATTGACCCCTGTACCCAATCTGATGAGCGCGGTGGTGGCTGGTTTTTCCCATGTGAATGCGGCTGTGCAGACAGTGGTGGCGGTGCGGGGGAGTGGCGTTGGGGTAGCCGCGCTAGAATTTATAGATGCGAATAACGCCCGGATGTTGAGTCAGGAGCCGGGTGTAAAGCTGGGGGAACAGCCAACCCTGTTTATGGAATTACACGCCACCCATCATGAAACGTTAGAGGCAGAATTGGCGATGGTGCGAGAAATTTGTGTAGAGATGGGAGCGGTTTCGTTTCGGGCTACGACGGATAATGCCGAACGGATGCATCTCTGGCACGCCCGGCATGCGGCCTTTGAGATTGCTGTGCGCAATCATCCTGGCAAAGAATGGGTGGTGATGGATGTGGCTGTGCCTATTTCGGTTTATCCGGCGATGGTGGGTTATGTAGAAGAGGCACTGGCGGAACATGGGGTAATTGGTTATCTGATTGGCCATGCCGGGGATGGTAACTTGCATTTGTTGTTACCGTTTGGGGACGCGGCCGCGTACACTCAGGCTATGTGTGCCAATGAAGCGATTGTCCATAAGGCCATTGCCCTGGGTGGAACTGCTACCGGTGAACATGGGGTGGGGGTAGGTAAAGCCAAATTTATGCCTTATGAACATGGTGCGGCCTTAGAGGTGATGTGGGTGATTAAGCAGGCGCTTGATCCCCAAGGTATTCTGAATCCGGGCAAAATATTTCCTGCCTGATCTTTTTCCCTGGAGTTTAGTAGTAGAGCCAGAGCAATTTCGGCTTAGGATTCGCTCAAAATTAAATTGGGTGGCGCAGTCAGGAGACTGTCCACAGCAAATCGCTAAGTTAATTACGAACGATTACTTACTAGTAGTGCGACAGACAAGATTTGTCGGTTGGAAGGTGGTGGCACGGTCAGGAGACCGGCCACAGCTATTCGACGGAATAAGTTTGTTGAACTACTAGGCCATAAAGTGACATTTTGTTTGCGGCCACTGCTGGGGTAAGCCTGGGCTGAAGACCCATTCCCCTACGATTCCCAAGAGGAGCTAGGGGTGAGGGTTAGTTGCCAGAGAAAAGTTGAATTTCTTGACTGAACGGTTATGAGGAAAATAAAAATTCGTGTAATTCATGGGAAAACCTTCTTAGTTCTGGCTTGTCCAGGTTAGGATACTCTTTATGCTCAAGGCTCCTCTACCCTGGCAACTCCGCCCTATGCAACTGGCCGATATTGAACCGGTTTTGGTGATCGAGCGGGCATCTTTTCCGACGGCCTGGTCGGCTTCTGGGTACGAATATGAACTGACCGGTAACGCTGTCGCCCATTATGTGGTGCTGACGGATGAACAGGGAGCAATTGTGGGATATGCCGGTTATTGGCTTCTGGCGGATGAGTTGCATGTGAGTATTATTGCTGTAGATCCACCTTCTCGCGGCCGCGGCCTGGGTGAATTGCTTCTCCTACAGTTACTCTTTGCGGCCTATGATCATGCGGCTGTGTTGGCAACCCTGGAAGTACGGCGCAGTAATGAGGCCGCACAGGCGCTATACCGCAAATATGGTTTTGACCTGGTTGGTTTGCGGCCGCGGTATTATCACGATACCAATGAAGATGCCTGTATCATGACTGTTTCCCCGCTAGATGAAGCCTATCGTCACCAATTGCTGGATCAATGGCAAACTCACCAGGAACGTTTACGCTTGAAAACAGCCTGACCCGGCCCACCCAAACTCGGGTAATCATTTAGGCATAACAACGGGGGTGTCTCGATCAGGGGGCTGGCCCAGTAAGGTTTGATTGCCGAAAAATATTGAGTTTTGCCCAAATAAACTGACAAAGGGCATAATCGGACATTTTCTCAGGGAGTGGCGGTTTAGGTCATTCAACCATCGCCACACGCCTGATCATCAGGGTGGGAATGGGGCCATGTTTTTGGGACAAAATGTCACTTTATGACCGTGGTGAGTATAAATAATGTGGGTATAGGTAACTAACTACTGAGACCCTCGGGGGCTGAGCTTGTCGAAGTCCCGTGTTGCCTTCGACAAGCTCAGGTAACGACGGGTGTCAACCCCCTGAATTCGCAAAGAACCAATATTGTTAAGAAAGCAGTAAACAGCGGCTGATGTTTCGACAACGAAGCAGTGTATAACCATAATAGAGAACCTTTTGGGGGTTGCGCCGCTAGATGTCGGTAACATACGACGCATTGCCCCAAACATCCAAACCCTATTTCTGAGGAAAGCAAGATGAAAATTTTTATTACGGGCGGTGCAGGTTTTATCGGTTCCAACAGTGCCGCCCATTTTTTAAGTCAGGGGCACGAAGTTACCCTGTTTGATAACCTCACCCGTGTCGGCGGCCGCGCTAACCTGGATTGGTTGTGTGGTTTGCCCGGTCAGGAAAAATTGACCTTTACCCGGGGCGATATCCGTGATTATGACACGCTGGCCGTGGCGATCCGGGGGAGTGATGTTGTTCTACATCTGGCCAGCCAGGTGGCCGTTACCCTTTCCGTGCAAGACCCACGGGAGGACTTTACTATCAACGCCCTGGGAACTTTCAATGTGTTAGAAGCTGTGCGTCAGGAATGCCCCCAGGCAACGATGATCTATGCTTCTACCAATAAGGTATATGGCGGATTAGAGCACCTGCATATCCACGAGGCCAATAATCGTTATGTCTACTCAGATCGTCCTGAAGGCGTGAACGAAGATAGCCCCCTGGATTTTCACTCTCCCTATGGCTGTTCCAAAGGAGCGGGCGACCAATACACCATTGATTATGCCCGCATTTATGGTTTGCGGACGCTGGTGTTCCGGCAATCGTGTATTTACGGCCCACGCCAATTTGGGGTGGAAGATCAGGGTTGGGTGGCCCATTTTGTTATCGCGGCCGCGAAAAATCACCCCATCTCCATTTATGGTGACGGCAAACAGGTCCGTGATCTGCTCCACGTGCAAGATCTCATCCAGGTTTATGAAGCAGGCATCCACCAGATTGACCAGGTGGCCGGGCAGGCCTTTAATGTAGGCGGCGGCCCTGAAAATACCCTGGCTGTCTGGAGCGAATTCGGTCCCCTATTAGCCGAACTGAAAGGACAACCTCTGCCTGTACAATTCAAAGCCTGGCGACCCGGGGATCAGCGTGTTTTTGTCTCCGATAATGGCAAAGCCCAGCGGCTTTTGGGCTGGCAACCGCGCATTTCGCCTGCTGAAGGCATCCGTCAACTTTATACCTGGGTAACAGCCAACCCGCATCTTTTTCCGTAAACAGGTTTCTTCATAGTACGCGTTCAGTTATCCCGTCCGGTGGTCAAACCACCGGGCTAAATGTACCAAACCCTACGGGCTAAAACCCCAGGCCAACGGCCTTTGTAATGATAGCCCGGTCGTTTTACGCCGGACGGGTCTGGCGGATGAATTTATATGACTGAACGGTTACTCCTTCATAACCCAGTTTAGTCTGGTTCAAGCGGCGGAGTTGAACCAGACTGAAAATGTATTTGACTCTGGCGAATTTGTACGCGACCTCTGGATGTAGTACAGCCGGGAAAGGCTGTGTGTTTTCTGGTGAAAACGAAAAACATCAATGCCAATTAATATATTAAGACATATGCGCCATGACCGGTGTTCCCACCGAAGCCCAACAAGCATGGTCAAGAGACCGGCTTGAACAATGGCGTAAGATCTATGTAAGTGAAATTCGGGCAAATAGTTCTTCTTTCTCTTATCGTCTGCGTTACAATTGCCTCAACAAAATGGCCCCATGAGTGAAATAGGGCCACCATCTAAACCTGTGACACCTATGAGTACTCTGGAAGATCAGCTAAGGGCTTTTGGCCTGAATACCGAATCCCCCCCCAACGCGGCCGCGTGGCAGGCGTTTATTGAGCATGTTCGGCAAGCGGAAGAGGCAAACTATCACCGCTCTGAACTGTTTAGTACCCTTTCCGACCCTGATTTTGAGAATATCATTATTTATAATGAACGCGGCCGCATTCTAGACACCAACCGTAACGCCAGCCAATCGAATGGGTATAACCCAACCGAACTCATTGGTCAGGAAATATTCGTACTCTTTGCCCCCTCATCCTATGACACCATCCGCCAAATCATTACCTCACCGCAAACCTCAACGCGGGAAGTAGAACTGCAACGCAACAATGGTGCCCGATTTACCGGTGAGGTGCGGGGTAAAACAGTCCATTTTGCCGGACAAACCATTCGCGGACTGCTCACCCGCAACATCAGCGACCGCAAATACATTGAGCGCGAACTGGAAAACCAGTTACGGGAAACATTACTCCTAAATCGTGTCATTGGGGCCGTTACTTCCACGTTGGAGCTACAGGCTGTATTACAAAGCCTGTGCCAGGAAGTTGCCAAAGCTTTTGATCTACCCTCGGTGGCTTTTGCTTTGTTGGATGATGAAGAAAAAAACCTGCGTATTGTGGCCGAGTTTTTAGATGAAAGTCAGCCCCCGGCCTATGGCACCATCATTTCTATCGCCACGAATCCTACCACCCAATATGCCCTCACCCATAAAACCCCGGTATTAATCCTCAACACACAAACAGATCCCCGCTATGCGCCCCTGCGTCAGGTGGCCCAGCACCGGGGGACGGTTACCGTGCTGATTGTGCCTATGCTCTGGCGGGGTAAAGTGATTGGCACGTTAGGATTAAATACGACAGTGGAAAGGCATTTTACAGATGCCGAGATACAACTGGCGCAACAAGTCGCCGCGGCCGCGAGCCAGGCCCTGGAAAACGCCCAACTCTACGAAGCCCTACAACAGGAATTGGCCGAACGCAAGCGCACCGAAATAGAGCTGGCAAAAGCCCGCGACGAAGCCCTTGAAGCCAATCGCCTGCAATCCGAACTGGTAGCAAAAGTAAGCCACGAACTACGCACCCCCCTCAACGCCATTCTGGGTTATGCCGAAATGCTCAACCTGGGCGTCTATGGCCCCGTCTCCCTCCGCCAGCAAGATGTTACCCACAACATCATGAACCGCACCGAAGAACTCATCTCCTTCGTGAATGACCTGCTTGATCAGGCCCAACTCGAAGCGGGTGGTTTTATCCTCATGCCCCGACCCTTTGCCCCACATCAACTGTCTGAGCACATGCTAGAGGTAATGGGTCTCATGGCGCAAAACAAAAACCTCCGCCTTACCGCCGCTGTCGCCCCGGATCTGCCCCCTGCCCTCATAGGCGATCTGGATCGCCTTCACCAGATCATCGCCAATCTGGTCAGCAACGCTATCAAATTTACCGAAATAGGTCATATCCACTTACACATCTTCCGCTACGACGAAACCCGCTGGGCCTTTTCTGTGGCCGATACGGGACGGGGCATTCCCCTGGAGGCCCAAAGCTACATCTTTGATGCCTTCCGCCAAACCAGCTACTCCATGACTCGCCAATATTCCGGCGTTGGCCTCGGATTGTCTATTGTCAAACAGTTAGCCACCCTGATGAATGGTACAATTCACCTGGAAAGTGTAGAGAATCAGGGTAGTACCTTTACCATCATATTTCCCCTCATCACTACCCTGAAGGCATCTTGAGTGAGTTCCCCATGGGCCTGCGGCCGCACCAAAAGGGATGAAAATCTGTAGGACAATTTGGTAAATTGTCCACCGGGCGATTTTTTAAATCGCCCTACATTTTCGTAGGAGAAACTGTTGTGAACAAACCCCTGGCTCTCATCATCGAAGATGAAAAAGATTTATCCGACATCTTTGCCGAAGCCTTACAACATGCCGAATTTGTTACTGAAATAGTGCGTGATGGACAATTGGCCGTGAACCGATTAGGCGAAATCGTGCCGGATGTAGTTTTATTGGACTTACACCTGCCTAACGTAGCGGGTACCGACATCCTCAAACAAATCCGCCGCGATCAACGATTGGTCAACACACAGGTCATCGTCGTCACTGCCGACGCCCGCTCGGCTGAATTTTTGCGCTCCGATGCCGAGTTAGTCCTGGTTAAACCTGTGCGCTTCAGCCAGTTACGTGATCTGGCCTCCCGCATACGGCCTAAGAATCCTGGGCATCTGGTCTAAGGAATGAGAACTAAATAGCTTGTTCACTGGGAGTGGCACGGTCAGGAAACCGGCCACAGCGCGTAAGTCCTAATCTGACATTTTCCGCCGTGTCGCCTTATCGCCGTGTTGGGAATATCCGGGGCCACCCCCACCCCTAACCCCGCCCCCAGGAATGGGGAATTTTTCGCAGGCGACCGCCTGCGAAAAATGACATAAATGGGGTTTCCCCTTGCCCCTTCCCAGTTGTTGATTAAATGATTAATCGGGTAATGAGTTGATTCGTCCATCCCCCTGCGCTTTCTGGCAGGAAGGGAAACACCAGGCGTGCGGGTTATCGAGCGCGGCCGCGTTCGATAACCCGCACATAAGAAAGTTCCCTGCCCCAGGGGACGGGATCAGGGGTGGGGGAAACTATATTCCCTGACTATTTTTTAAACACCAACTGGGCAGGCGAGGGGGACGGGTCTTCTACCCCAACCTACCCAGGCTGTGGCCGCCAACAAAATGTCACTTTCTGACCGTGGTAAAGTAAGCGTTCAGACCCTGAGTAACTGTCCAAGAATAACTTTCCGATTTGCTATGGCCGGTCTCCTGACCGTGCCACCCAACTTAATTGGCTCTTTCGGAATTCGTGGGGTGCGGCTAGATGGCCCCGCCGAGGGCAAGCACAAGGCCAGCCCCTACAGATGGTGTCAACCCCCTGAAATCCCAAAGACCCACTTAATTTTGGGCGAACCCCAAGTTAAATTTGTTGTATGGGTACAACATACCAAAGAATAAACAGAAAGTGGCACAGACTACCCCCTAAAACAAACAAGTGCCATACTTCATGGTGACCAAACACCCCAGGCCAGGGATCAGGACGTTGAAAATAATAGGTGATAAAACCCAACGAATAGATCAGTCCCCCTAATAAAAGCCACGCCCATCCCCCTAAAGGAATGAGGGCTGTAATGTCAAAAAACAGTAAGAGGGGAATGGCACTACCCCAACTTAAGACCACATAAATGAGAGCATTATAGAAGCCATGAATACGAGGACTTAACAATTTATAAGCCATGCCCCCTAGTGTAACAATCCATACGCCCCCTAATAACCAGACCCGTACTGGTCCAGATGAGAGGGCATAAACAATGGGGGTGTAGGTTCCGGCAATAAGCAGAAAAATAGCCATGTGATCTAACCGGTTCAACCACATGCGGGTGCTGTCTGATACTTTGGCCCCATGAAATACAGTGCTGGCACCATAGAGCACCATCATACTGACCCCATAAACAGTTACTGACAACAGTTTCCCCGGCTGATTCCAGGTGAAGTAAAGCAGGATAACCAGTCCAACCAGAGAAGCAAATACCCCAGCCAGATGGGTGAGGGTGCTCATGGGTTCATATAAGAATCGTTCTAAACGTTTCACAAAAAAGTTCCTTATAGATGTTACCGTTGCTCCACGAAATTCTGAAGGCCTAAACGGATGTCCACTCAGCAGTTTCTCACAAAATGGGAGCATTCTCAAGCGTCAAGGGGTGTTTTGGGGGTGTCGTGTTAGAATTTCAGGCGGTAACTTAACGGGGCAAAAAAATAGACGAGGGGGAAATATGAGATTTGGGTGTGAGGGTGGGCGACGAACGGGTTGGTGGTGGGGTTGGGGGGTGGTTATGTTGTTGATCGGGTGTCAGGTGTCACCAACGAATGCGCCTATACCGACTCTACTCGCGGCCGCGAGCCTGCCCGCCGATGTTACCCCTATATTACCCCCTCCCACTAGTCAAACATTGTCTGGGGTCCCTGCTACCTTTACCCCCTTACCGCCTTCATCCCCCGATTCTGCTACCAGCGGGCAGGCAATCCCTCTCGCTCCTACCAACATCCCTACCCCTACTCCCCTATTACCTAGCCGCACCCCTTCGCCTACACCCACGGCCACAACGGCCGTCCTTACCCCTACTTTAGAGGCTACACCTTATGTCGCCTTTATGCCCACTCTGCCTCCCACTGATGAACTCGGCCCTAGCAAATTGAGCATTCATGTCATTCGTAACAACGATCCGGCCATTATGGAATTTGTACGCCGTGCGCATCCTGCCGTTATCAAGGCTGTGGATGATATTGGCTTCTTAGAGGAAGTTAAAGAGGTTTCTCCCTGGACAGTCACAGTTGCTCGCCTCAACGGCCCTGAACATTATGGTGGTGATCCGGAACAAGCGGCCCGAGATTATGTGGCTCGTTTCCTCAACCAATATCTGGCGAATCCTTATGTGGATTATTGGGAAGGCTGGAATGAACCTGACCCTAATCTGGAAAATATGTATTGGTACTCCCAGTTTGAACAGGAACGGACACGGGAGATGGCTCGTTATGGGCTTAAAGTAGCCATTGGCGGATTTTCCACAGGAGTGCCGGAAATTGACGAGTTTACCTATTTTATCGGGGCGATTGAGGTGGCAATGGCCCATGGGGGTATTCTGACCCTGCACGAGTATGGTGCGCCAGATATGACGTTCTTGTTTGGGAGCCAATTGCCGGGGGGATACCCGCGCCGTGAAGATGCCGGGGCGTTGACCTTTCGGTATCGCTACTTTTACCGGGACATTTTGGAGCCGCTGGGGTTAGCCATTCCTCTGGTCATTTCTGAAGCTGGGGTAGATGGGATTATCGGCAATCGGCCTGGCCCGGATGGGTTGGGTTGGGCAGATTTTCAGGATTTTTGGGTGAATCAGGGTTGGGGGATAGATGGCCCTTCGGCTTTTATTAATCAGTTGGCCTGGTATGATGCTGGCGTGCGCCAGGATGGGTATGTTATTGGTTTTACAATTTTTACGGCTGGAGCTATTGGGCACTGGGAAAATTATAATATCAACCCCATTTTGCCCCAGTTGGCTGATTATGTGATTAGCCAGCAGTGAACGGTCAGGCAGGTAGCTGGCCCGCGGCCGCGTTATCTAACCACCACCCTATCTCCCCTTCTTCTGGTTGGATCCGTTGGATGGGGTACTTTTCTGGCTGGTGAGGCCCATAAAGCGCGGCCGCGACTGTCCCCGCCTTTTGCTCACCGGTTGCCATCACCACAATATGTCTGGCCTTGTTAAACACCCATGGGGTAAGGGTGACACGCCGGGCCGGTCGCCCCCCATACACAGCATTAACGGAGATGACTGTCTGGGTTTCTTCTGCCGGGGTGAGCGGGCCAGGAAATAGCGCCGCCGTATGCCCATCTGCGCCCATACCCAGCCATACCAGATCAAAAAGAGGAAACGGCCAGCGCGGCGCAGGCATGATAGTGGCGGCATAAGTTTGCAACTGCTGGGCATAATCCTGTGCGGCCGCGGCCGGTTCCATCTCCCCGCGCACCCGATACAGATTGATAGGGGGAATAGGGACATGGCGCAACCAAGCCGACCAGGCCTGATGAAAATTACTGCCCGTTTCTGTGGGGGGGACACACCGTTCATCGCCCCAAAAAATATGCACCTGTGTCCAGTCAATCTGGTCGCGGTAGGGGGGCTGACCCAGCCATTCGAAGAGGCGTTGTGGCGTACCGCCTCCATTAAGGGCGATCACAAAGGGTTGCCCCGTTATTTGTTTGGCCTGAGCCAGGGTGAGGAAATGGGTTGCGGCCGCGAGGCTAAGTTGCTCAAGATCGGGGAAAACTGTAACAAGAGGGGAAGCCATCATCTTAGTTTTCTATCCGTACCCCCCGCCAGAAAGCAATAAGGCCCTTGATATTAGCGGCCGCGGCAGTAGGTTCCGCATAATACCAGGCCGCATCCCGATTGGTTTGTCCGTTCACTTTGAGGGTGTAATAACTGGCCTGCCCTTTCCACGGGCAAAGAGTGTGTGTCTCACTGGGGGTGAAAAAATCCCACTGAATGGCTTCTGGCGGAAAATAATGATTCCCTTCTATGACAACCGTTGTTTCACTTTGGGCCAAAACGACATTTTGCCAAACTGCTTTAATCACGCGAGGCTCCTTCCGCTGTTTCTACCATATTCAATAAGGATTCATAAAATTCCCGACACCCCGGGCAAAGTTCCAAATGTTGATGAACCACAGGCATTAATAGGGCAACTTGCTGTTGACAACAAACCAGGTCAGCATATTCATCCAGCAAAAAAAATGCTTCTTCGCAGGACATCGTTCCCGCTTCAATAGCCACCAGATGGTGCATCAACCGTTGGATCACTTCTTCACCGATAGGCTCAGACATTCTACCCTTTCCCTTCTGCTCAGAACAACTTCTGGTTTTTTGATGAGCCATTCCTACCACTTCTTACGTTTCTATTGCTCAAAAGCCTCTAGAACCATTTCCGGTGATAGCCCTTCCTCGGCTAACAGATTGCGCAAACGCAGGCGGCCATCATGCAATAACTTATAGACGGCATTGGTTTTCATCTGCATTTGGGCCGCAATTTGTTCCGGAGAGGCCTCCTGGATGACCAGGGCAATGAGGGCGGTGCGTTGCTTTTCCGTTAGCCCCTGCAATAACAATTTTTGTACCCGCCCCATCAGATCATCTCGTTCGGTCTGTTCGGCAGGGTTGGGCGTCGCGGCCGCGAGGATGAGAGGGGTGTACTCACCATCTTCCGTTTCCACCAGACCATCCAACGATTGATCTTGCCACCGTTTACGCCGCAGTTCCGTCAGGGCCACATGCAAGGCAATCTTGTGTGCCCAGGTAGTGAACAAGCTACGTCCGGCAAAAGTATCTAATTGATCCAGGATTTTGATGATGGCCTCTTGAGCGAAATCTTCCGCCAGGGCCGCAAATTCGGGGGAGTTGGTGTTGACTTGGTGAATGAGACCCTGTTGTAACCCCCGCACCAGAATATGATGTAAATCAGCGAGAGCCGTCTCTGCGGCCAGGCTAGGGGCGTTAAGATCTTTGAGCCATTGTTCGTTGCTTCGTTTCACCACGTTTTTTCCTCGGCGCACATTATATCTTAGCCGGAAACAGGGGGAAAATAGAAGGCAAACAAAGGGGCATAGAGTGTAGGGCGATTGTATACTCGGAGTATCCCTACCCCCACCCCCAACCCCGCTCCCAGGGGCGGGGTTGGGCGAATCAACTTATTACCCGATTAATCATTTAATTAACAACTGGGAAGGGGCAAGGGGAAACCCCATTTATGTCATTTTTCGCAGGCGTCCGCCTGCGAAAAATGACAGGAGAAAAAGTTCCCCGCCCTTGGGCGGGGTTAGGAGTGGGGGAAGCTCGATACCGATATTAATTTATTAAATCTCAACCGTCCCCGATTTTGCCCGCCGAGTGGGTTCCCCTTCCCGATTTCGGGAATCGTCTGGAGAATGGGTTCATTCTGGTGAGTATGCAATCGCCCTGGTATAGAGTGGCAGTTTCTTGATGGATGGGGAAAATTAAGGTTGGGAGTTGGAAAAGTGTTGTACACTATAAAACCTGGACAAAATCAGGTAGGGATAGTTACGTTGTACTCCGTCTTTTGCCTGGGTATTCATAATTACCAGCCCCGTTGCCTGAGTTTATCGAAGGCAATGGGTGGGCTTCATCGAATTCAGCTCCCGACAGCATAGTATAGAGGTTCTTTCGGAATTCGCGGGGTGTGGCTACATGTAGGGGCTGGCCTTGTGCCTGCCCCGCCAAGGGCAACCACAAGGGTTGCCCCTACAGATAGTGTCAACCCCCTGAAATCCCGAAGACCCAGTATAGACCTTAAGATAATGATTTTGAGTAGGGGCTGGCCTACACTGGGGCAACCACAAGGGTTGCCCGTACAGTCAAAATTTTTTCTTAAAAGCTATAGTAACGGGTATTCAGAAAACGAGGCTAATTTTGAGTCATTTAATAGAAAGAATGGCCTTACCCCCCATAGGAAAAGCCAGACTGACGGCGGTTCTGTTTGGCAATGCATTGCTTCGCGTGGCGAATTTGGGTGGTAGTGCGTTGGTAAGTTTTTATCTGGCCCTGTTGCTCCAGCAAGATGATCGATATGGTGAAGGGTTGCTGGCTACCTTGACGGTGATTTCCAGTGGGGCGGAGTTATTGGGAGCTATCCCTTTTGGGATGTTGGCGGATCGCTTCTCGCCACGGGCCTTATTGGTGTGGAGTGCGCTGTTGGGCGCGGCCGCGACGCAGTTATTCGGCATCAGTGGCGTTATCTCCATTTTCTTCATCTCCCGCATGTTTGAAGGCCTGTCCGCGGCCGCGGTGACTCCATCCATCCTGGCCCACCTTTCTGATGTTACCACCGGCCAAAAAGCCATTCGCGGCCGCGTGATGGGCTTCTTTGAACTATCCATCTTTGCCGGAGTTGCTCTGAGTAGTCTTGTGGGAAGTCAGTTGTGGTCACGGTATTCCACGCTCGCTTTTAGCCTGCTATCTATCGTCTATTTGTTAGTTGCCATCTTGTTTTATTGGGGAACCAGCGAAACCCCCCGCACAAATCCTGTCATCTTTGAAAACCCCTTACTGGGTTTAAAACAGGTTTGGTCTGACTCGCGCCTGCGTCGGCTGGCCCCTGCCTGGTTAGCCGCCAACACAATTGTGGCTCTGTGGATTACCTTTGCCCAACTACTCCTGGTACGCCCCCCTGTGGCCGGACAATATCTGGTAGGCCGTTTCACACCAGTTGAAGTCGGCAAGATTGCCTTCTTCTACGCCCTTATAGTCGGGGGTGGAATTGTCATTTGGGGAGAAATCCTCAAAAAAATGCCGCGCATCCGGGCCATGTTTTTTGGTCTGGCGGGTATGTTTGGCTCCAATGCCTGTTTCTACTTGCTTAACCTATCAGAAGGCTGGCAACCGGGAAGCCGTGCTCTGGTGATTATCGGTTATGCTGTTTTGCTTATGGTTCAGGCAGGTTTTGCGCCAGCGGCCCTGGCTTATCTGGTTGATGTGGCGGGACAAACAGAAGGTCGGGGTGTGGCAATGGGTATTTATACCGTTTTGCTGGCATTGGGTTATATTCTGGCCTCAGCTCTGGGGGCAAACCTCATACAAAAATACTATTTTAATGGACTGCTCTTAGGCACTATCCTGTTAGGTTGTATCTGTTTTGTCGCCCTGATTTTCCTTTCTCGGCAAGAACAAGGCGCCCATGAGGTCTCACACCAAGAGCCAGAGATGACGTTAACCATAGATAGCCAATAGTTTAGGACTTTGGCGCTGTAGCTGGTGTCCTCACCGAGGCCCACCGAGCACGGGCAGGAGACCGGCTCGAGCAACCTCGTAAGTCTTAAGTTATCATTCTCTATTTTCCACTGGATGAAACATCATGAATGCGTATCCTATTCCCACACTTAGCGCAGAACAACTGGCAGAACTCCTGCCTTATTTGACAACAGAATATGGTATTTTACCCTGGCAACTGGTGGAAACGGCTGGTTGGCAACTGGCGCAAATGAGTAAAACCTGGTTACGTGAGCCGGTACGCGGCCGCAGAATCATCGTGCTGGCAGGTGGCGGGTTAAACGGAGCCGTAGGTATGGCCGCCGCACGTCACCTCAACAATTGGGGAGCGAATGTCGGGGTTACCCTCACCACTTCGGCCAGCCCCCTGGCGGAGACTGTGGATTATCAATGGGAAATATTGCAGGCACTTGGCCTGACTCAGGCTGATCCCCCGCACCTGGCTGAGGCTGACCTGATTTTGGAAACGATGTGTGGGGCGGGCCTGTCTGGGGAGCCAAACGGTCTGATGGCACAATGGATTGAGCAGGTGAATGGTTGCGGCCGCGATGTCATCTCCCTCCTGCTTCCCTGTGGCCTGCACCCGGTTACCGGTCAGCCAAGCACCGCCTGTGTGCAAGCACAGGCTACCCTCTCTCTCGGATTACCTTTAAATAGTCTCCTCAGCGCGGCCGCGCGGCCTTACCGGGGCATCAGCTACCTGGCCGATATCGGCATTCCTTCCCGTGCCTACACCCATTGGCATCTGCGCCCCCCAGAGCTTTTTACAACGGATACGCTGATCCCTCTGCCTATGCCCATTCATTAGATACCTTCTCATGAGTAGTTCGCCTCTCTTGTTCACCTCAGTGCCCTTCACCACGGATCAAGAACGTGTCCGGCAACTGTGTGTGCAGGTAGAAGCCCTCTTTGCTTCCCAACTAGATGCCGCCTTTCGTGATGCTCAGGAAGCCCATGCCCTGGCACAAGCGTTAGCCTGGCCCGAAGGTCTGGCCACTACGCATGGCTGGCTGGGCCGTATTTATGCCCAAAAAGGGATGCACCATCTGGTTCTTGAGCATTCCCAAATGGCGCTTGAGTTTTATCGGCAATTTGACAATAGTGCTGGTATGGCCCAGTCCCATCGCAATTTGGGGACAGCCCATTACCATCAGGGGCGATTACAGGTGGCCCTCACCCATTACCTGGAAGCGCTGGCGCTGGCTGAACGCGCCCAGGATACTCAGGGTATTGCTTCTGCCTATAACAATATTGGCCTCATTTATGGGGCGCAGGGTGATCACGAAAAAGAGCGTGGCTACTATCACCAATATCTGCATATTAAAGAAAAAGAAGGCGATCAACGGAGCATAGCTATTGCTTACATCAATATCGCCTCATCTTATTTTTTCCAGGCCGATTATCAATCGGCCCATTATTATTCCCTGCTTTCCTTAGAATCGGCCGAAAAAATCCCTTCAGATTATTACGTCTGTCTTAATTACGCTAACCTGTGTCGCACATCTACCCAGCTAGGAGAACATAAATACGCCATAGATTATGCCGAACGGGGGTTGGTCTTAGCCACGCAATTAGGGGCAGAACGGCTAAAGGCGTACCTGGATGTTTATGGGGGAAAGGCCCTTTTGTGCCAGGGACGTTATGATGAAGCGCTCAGTCATTTGCAAGAAGGATTGGCCGGGGCAAACAAAATCGGGGAAAGTCAGGCGCAATTGGATGCCCTGGAAAACCTGGTGGAGTGGCATAGCAACCGCTGTTACCATGCTGAGGCGTTGTTGTATTATCGCGATTATGTCAAATTAAAAGAGACTATCTTTAATGATGACAAAAGTCGGCATATTGCGGAGATGCAGGCCCGGTTTGAAGGGGAACAGAAAGAGCGGGAAGCAGAAATCTATCGGCTGAAAAATGTGGAGTTGGTAGCCAAGAATGAACTGATCGAAAAAGCTAATGCTGAATTAGCGGCCGCGGTTGCTCACCTGGAACGACTACACCAGGAAAAAGATGAATTACTTAATATCCTGGCCCATGATTTACGGAACCCACTTACGCGCATCCAGTTAGATGTGGATTTGTTGTTGCTACAACAAACATCACAAAACCCGAAAAACCAGGTTCAGCGTTTACAAGTCATGAAAGAGACGGCGCGGCAGGTTGTTTTGATCATGAATCGCATTCTCCAGACAAGCCAGGTTGAAGCGGGGACTATGTCCCTGGACGTGCATCCCTTTCCTTTGGTTCCTTTGGTTAAAGCCATTGTCACCTATCACCAGGCCCAGGCAGATCAAAAACAGCAAACCATCTCTTTTACTTCGGCACTTACCGAAGCTTTTATTGTGGCCGATAGCCAAAGTTGTGAACAAGTATTGGATAATCTGCTCTCCAATGCGGTGAAATTTTCTCCACCGGGCCGCCGCATTGAGGTGAGGATCACTGCCGATGCGGCTTTTGTGTTCCTGACCGTGCAAGATGAAGGCCCCGGGTTGACAGAGGCGGAACAGCAAGCGGCTTTTCACAAATTTGCCCGTTTGAGCACCCAGCCCACCGGGGGAGAATCTTCGGTGGGGTTTGGTCTGTTTATTGTAAAAAAGTTAGTGGAACGGATGCGCGGCCGCGTATGGGTCGAGAGTCGCGGCCGCAATCAAGGCACCACATTTGGCATCGCACTTCCCCGTCACCCCGGCACAGCCTGATAATGAAGCGTGGATAAGTTGTCGTTCCCGCAATTCTCATTTTGAACGTTACGATTTCCGCCGCAAACCTTTTGGGTCTTGACGGAACTTATTCTTTACAGACCCTAAGTAATCGTCCAAGAATAAGTTCCGCGCAGACCTGACAGGTTTCCGAAAACCTGTCAGGTCTAAACCGGGAAGTTATTTTTAGATGTTCACTAAGTTGAGGGGCACAGTCAGGAGACCGGCCACAGCAAACTCAAAAGTCATTTGCGAGCGAATACTTCCCATACAAAATGAGAATTGCTGGCGTCGTTCTTCTTGAATTGACACCCTAATAAACCGGGATATACTAAGCATATGAGCGTTTTAACAGTAAGCGTCTCAACTCTAAACTTAGTCTAACGGCAAAAACGCACGCAACCCCTGCGTGCGTTTTTTTTTATCCCAGGGAGACCCGTCCCGCACTTTCTAGCAAGAGAGGAGTTAAAGTTATGGACTACGGCATGATTGGCAAGATCGAAAAGGCAAAGATGTATGCGCAAGAACGTAACCGATTTAAGTTTGATTCCTTCACTGTACGCCTGGCTGGCGATAATGACACAGTCCACCGGGTAAGTTATGACCATGGTGATTGGGATTGTGACTGCAACTTCTTTGCCAGCCGCGGCCGCTGTAGCCACACCATGGCGGTTGAGCATGTTCTGGAAGATATGTTTGATTAAGCCCTCTGGTACGGTCACATCATCCTGATGGTAACGGAAGCTCCTTCCTGTTACCATCATCCCCATCTTAAAAAATGTCCGGCCAAACACCGGACATTTTTTATTGGCCACGACATGAGGTCTATAAAAAGAAGGGGTAAGTTGTTAGCGGGAGAGGGTTTTTGAGATTTTGTGGGGTACGGGCAACCCTTGTGGTTGCCCTGCACGGGGCAGACACAAGGCCAGCCCGTACATATGGTGTCAACCCCCTGAATTCCCCAAGAGTCGCGGGAGTTACTCAGCTAACAGACTTTTCAGCAACAATATGCTCCGCTGGGCGGCCAGGTAATAATCATCTTCGCTGGGGGAGGCAAGGGTCAGAAAATTTTCCAAATCACGCACGGCATCAGGGTAGCGGCCGCAATCCTGATAAGCCATTGCCCGGTTAAACAAGGCCTGGGTGTAAGTGGGATCATCTCTGAGCAAGGCATCAAAATCGGCCAGAGCCTCTTTCATTTTGCCCAATTCACGCCAGTACAATACCCCTCGATCTAACCGGGCTTTGCGGTAACTTTTATCTATCCGGTAAGCCAAAGAAAAAAAACGCACCGCTCGCCGGTGCGCTTCTCGATAGTTAAAACGATTACCAATAAAGCGGTGCATACCGCCGTAGTAGTAGATGAGATAAGCGAAGAAGAAACGGAGCATATTGTCGTGATTCCGTTTACTCTAATACCTGGCACACCGTCAGGCCTTGTTCTGGTACTGGGTCAATTTTTACTCGCGATCACTAAGCCATTTTTGTGCCTGCAACGCGGCCGCACACCCTTGTCCCACCGATGTGGCTACCTGCCGGTATACTGAGTCCTGAATTTCCCCGGCGGCAAAGACACCCGGCACACTGGTTCGCATCAGCTCATCAGTGATGACATAACCATGTTCATCCATTTCTAGATGACCACGCAAGAAATCGCTGTTGGGATAATGGCCAATGAAAATGAATACACCATCAATGGGTTTTTCTTCTACGACACCCGTTTGGGTGTTACGCAGGGCGATGGCCTGGACAGTGCCATTGCCCCGTATTTCGTCAATAACGGTATTCCAGACAAAACCAATTTTTTCGTTTGCGGCCGCGCGCTTTTGCAAGAGCGCCCCCGCCCGTAATTCCTCACGCCGGTGAATAATGTTGACCGAAGTAGCAAACTTCGTCAAAAACAACCCTTCTTCAATGGCACTATCCCCGCCGCCAACCACCACCACATCCTTACCGCGAAAGAAAAAACCATCACAGGTGGCACAATAGCTCACCCCTCGGCCTACAAACCCATCTTCACCAGGAATACCTAATTTCTTGGGGGAGGCCCCAGCCGTTACGATAACCGCCTCGGCTTCATATGTTTCTTCATAGGTTTTGACGATAAAAGGTGAGCCTTGCGTGAAATCCACGCTGACGACTGAATCATACACATATCGGGTGCCGAATTTCTCTGCCTGCTGACGCATCATCTCCACTAGCTCCGGGCCAGTTGTGCCATCAGGAAAGCCGGGATAATTTTCTACCTCATAGGTCAACGAAACCTGGCCGCCTAGCTGTGGGCCTACAATAACCAAAGGATTCAGGTTGGCGCGGGCCGTATAGAGCGCGGCCGTCAAACCAGCCGGGCCAGAGCCAATAATAATTACTTTTTCTTTTTGCATGAGAGTCCCTTTAACGAATTTTCAGGTGAGGAGGGTCTATACAAACGCAGGCCAACCGGAAACGTGTTGACATTGTCTGTCATTGCCTGCTCCATCCTTGCCGTTATAGTCAACGGCCCCTGTGTTTTTGTTACTAAACTATTGTACTGACCCCAAAATACCCAAATTTCTTACACAACCCACGTAAGAGTTGCGTAAGTATTGTCTGATGGGGGTTGGGGGGTAGGAGGGGTTGGTAGGGTACGTTTTATGGGGTGGGTAAAAGCAGGGGGAACCAACAAGAAAAGGTTGTCCCTACCCCATGGTTACTTTCCACGGTGATGCGGCCGCCATGTGCTTCCACAATGCGCTGGGCAATAGATAGCCCCAGGCCACTGCCTTCTGATTTAGATTCGCTACCCGGCACACGGTAAAACCGCTGGAACAGGTGCTCCAAATGCTCGTGGGCAATGCCTTCCCCGGTATCGCTGACAGACAGGCACAATTCGTCGTCCAGACAATCGAGGTGTATGGTGATGGTTCCCCCTTCGCGATTGTACTTGATGGCATTGCTAACGAGGTTAAGCAAAACCTGTTTAAGGCGGTCGGCATCTCCCAAGATAAAGGGAGTGGTGGTTGAGCCTTCATACCAGATAGTGATCATGCGGTTGTTAGCCTGCGGCCGCTGAATGTAAATGACTTCTTGCACAATACTAGCCAGGTTTACCGGTTCATGTTCCAGATTTAAGCGCCCAGACTCAATGCGAGCCAGGTCCAGATAATCCTGCGTCATCCGTGAAAGCCGGTTTACCTCCTGCCGAATGATCTTCACCAGTTCCGTTTTCTGCTCCTGCTTTACCTGTTCATACATAAGCAATTCCGTGCTGGCGGTAATAGCCATCATCGGTGTTTTGAGTTCATGCATAATTTCAGCGATCAGGTCTGATTGTTGGAAGAGGCGAGCATTTTCGATGGCGATGGCCGCCTGGGATGCCAAAGCCTGGAGCAAAATAATATCTTGTTCCGTATAAGGGGCATCGTCTATTTTGTTGATCACTTCCAAGGCCCCAATAACTTTTTCTCGGGTGAGCAAGGGGACACCCAGCAAGGAGCGCGTTACAGACTGAGTGGCCATATCAATGCCGGGAAAATGACGACTATCGGTCTGGACATCAACCAGGTTGAGGGGTTTGCCATGTTGTACGATCCATCCGGCAATGCTACCTTCCATGGGTACAACAAAATTCTCCCCCAGCGCTATTTGCCCGGTAGCGGCCACGAAATGTAGCTCCCCCGTCTGGTTATCAACCAGCAAAATCGAAGCCCCTTCCGTGTCCGTCAGTTCCGTAGCCACATCTAAAACCTGTCTCAGGAGAGGTTTTAGCTCCAGGGTTGAACTGAGGACCCGGTTAATGGCTAATAACCGCTGTAAGTGGCTGGGTTTTAATGTTTCAATATGAATGGTGTCTTGCATCTAAACCTGCTTCAGCAAGAAGTTCACCAAACCGCCAGGAGATTTTCCCGCCCGAGGCGGTTGCAGTTACTTCGGCAAAAAGGGAGTGGCAAGTTGGGGTAATACATCAGCCAAATTGCCACGAATGATAATATCGGCCAGATGATCCAGGTGGGTTTCGCCCAGGTTGATGATAATGAATTTGGCTCGATTCCGTTTAGCCAGATAAGGTAAATCACCTACAGGGGCAACTTCCAGAGAAGAACCAGCTACAAGCAAGAGATCACAGGTCGCGGCCGCGGTCTGTGCCTGCTGAAATATTGCTCCCGGTAATGGTTCCCCAAACAGGGTGACATTTGGTTTCATCACCCCATGGCAGTGGGGACAGGTAGGAACAATATGATCCTGAATAACCCGCGCCAACAGTGCCTGTGCATCACCGCAATAACCGCATGATAGACAGGTGGCTTCCCGTAAATGGCCGTGCACTTCAAAAACAATTTTGGAGCCAGCCCGTGTATGAAGCATGTCAATATTTTGGGTAATGATAGCCTTCAGTGGACCATACATTTCTAGGTGCATCAGGGCCAGATGCGCCTGATTGGGTTGAGCGTTGAGGATGGTATAAGCCAGCGGGCGCACCCATTCATAAAAGGCCAGCGGGTGATGGCGAAAGGCATAAATTGAGGCCACTTTCATGGGATCTGCATTTTTCCACACGCCCGAATCTGGACTGCGAAAATCAGGAATACCTGACGGGGTGCTGATACCGGCGCCGGTCAGGGCCACCATCTGTTGTGATTGTTGTAAGAGCGCGGCCGCGGCCGATATTCGACTCTCCATGCCCCTCTTCCTCAAAACCAACAGGTTTGGTTGCGTTTATATGACCTGTCACCACACTTGCCTATCCATAACTAAACTGATGGGCTAACTGTTTAAACGCAATAGTAGCCTGTCCTCCACTACTAATACGCGTAATAGCCGTGGCCTCATTAACTGCCTGGTTAATTTCCTTGGCCGAAATCGTCACCATTCCCACCAGAGAATGACCTAAAAATTCCTCAATGGCACTTTGCGGCAACTCTGCCCGATTACCAAACGTCAGCATCAAGGCATGAGTTTCTACTCCCTTTACCGCCAGACCTTTCCGGTCAATCTGAGCCATCAAATGTTTGGCCGCCAAAATGGCGATACGCTCAGGCTTCAGACACACTAAAATCTGAGTTGCCTCTGCCAGCACTGCTTCCGCAACCGGCGACAGCCCTGTCCCTAGATCAACCACCACATATTGCCCTGGCTGAATACATTGTTGAATCAACAACTTCACCTGTTCCGGATTCAACAACGGCCAATTCTGACCAATATTGGGGCGACAAAGCACCAGGTGCAAATTCTTCTCATACTCCAACACCGGCACTGTAAAACGCTCCACTGACATGTTATTCAGGCTATTAATGCCCCCATCCACCCGTTTATTCAAGTACATGCTTACATGCCCTTGTAACATGTCTAGATCGATCAACGTTGTTTCCCGGCCAGTATCTGCCAGACTAAAAGCGAGATTAATCGCCGTTGTCGTCGTGCCTGAACCACCGCGTGCTCCCAGCACCGCAATCAGCCCAAACGGCTGTTTGACCTCTTCCTGAGGCAACCAGGCATCAAAATTAAGTTGTTCGGTATGTTGAATCGTTGTTGCATCTGTCAGAGTATTCGCCATCGTTTTCAATCGATTCGCTCTGGCCAAAATCGTTTCCACCCGGCTCAAAAGCTCTTCAGAACGGGTGGGTTTTACCAGATAATCATCAGCTCCGGCATTAAACCCGGCCAATTTTTCCATAGCATCATCATTCGCCGAGAACATGATTACCGGGACTTTCCCCAATGTAGCATGAGCACGAATCTGACGACATACTTCATAACCGTTCATATCTGGCATCGAAATGTCTAGCAAGACAATATCCGGCTTATGAGATTCAAAGAGGTTGAGGGCTTCCATGCCCGATTCCGCCGCCAAAACGACATAACCACTACCCTCTAGAGTCATGACAATCGCTTCACGGGTTTCCAAATGATCATCTACAACAAGGAGTTTTTCGGCCATGGGATGTGAATCCTTTAAAAATGGGTATGAACTCCAGGCAAACTGGTTGGGTTTGCCTCTAAACTAAACCAGGGGCCAGGGGTAATGCCGACCGGGACCAGGTTCGGGGAAATGGGCTATGTCAATCAAATGTTGCAAACGGGTTTGCAAAGCCTTTAACTCACCTTTACTTAATAGTTCCCGCAAGGCAATCGTTAGTTCACTTTCTTTCTGGGTGAGGATTGCCTGTAATTGTTGCATATCTTGCAGGAGCTTAGAAGGGATGAGGGTTCCGGCGAAATCCCAAATGACGGTACGCAATTTATGATCTACATGAAAACAAATACCGTGGTCAATTGCCCACAACTGATTTTGCCGATCTAGAATAACATGCCCCCCCTTCCGGTCAGCATTGTTAATGAGAATATCAAACAGAACAATTTTTTGTGTCTGTTCCTCAAACTGACCTTTAAGGGTGAAATAATGTTGATCTGGGTCGTGGTCAATAAAATACTGCAAGGAACCATAACCTTGGGGTCCCTGGCGCAAAACAGTAGGGGGGACAATATCCCACCCAATTGTCTGACTGACTAAAAAGGCGGCCCTTTCCCGGTGGCAAAGAGTCCCTGCGGGAAAATCCCAAAGGGGCCGTTCTCCGCGACGTGGTTTGTAAATGCCCTGAGCCGCAACCGTTTCACGGCATATGCTTACCAAGAAGGTATAGTTAGAACCCCAGGGGACCAAACCTTCTATGTTTATATCGGCTTTTTCCAGTAGATGCAGAATGTCTGCGAGGGCTACATTGTCAATGTATTCCATTTGTGCCACCCGGTATGTTTGGCATTTGCATGGTGATGATAACCATCAAAAGCGGAATCCATTCCGTTTTGGGCAAAAATGTCCTTCCGGGTCAATGGGATCACCGCAATTGCCACAAATGGGTCGTCCCGCTTTGACAATTTCGCGTGTATGTTCAATGAGTGATTCAATTTGATAGCGGGTAGCCCAAAAGCTGACGATATTAGGCTCTTCATCCTCACTTACCATTTCATAAGCGATGACAACAATGCGGTTGATTTCATCGTTATAGCCTAGCCCGATGTTGCCAACACGAAACAAGGCTTCTACAGGCTCACGTAAACGCAAGTCGGTTAGGACGGATTCACGGGGGCCGGTGGCTAATTGAGGGTATTGCCGGTCTAGCTCTTCTAGTAGGGAGGCAAAACTGGTGGCCAACATGGCGGCCTGGTGTTTTTCAATAATCAGGGAGATGGTATGGTTACCTTTGCTCCCTTGGAGATAAAAAGTGCGTTTCCCCGGTACGCCAATGGCGCTTATCGTGAGATGAGACACGGGGTTGAGTTCGATATGCCGTGCCATAGGCCACCATTTCCCGTAGTGCATACCGCGTCTTGCCGGATTGAGAAAGACGGGGTACGGAATACGAGTTACTCTTCTTCGTCTTTTAATTCAGGTTTTATTTTTTTGTCGTCTTTGTTTTTTGGTTCCCCAATCTGAATAGGGCCGTCATCGTTCAGGCGCAAAATGCGCACTGTGCCTATGGGGGTGAGTTCAATGGCACTCACAGAAGCGGGCGAAATGACTACCCGCTGGAATAAATCCAGATGTATACCTAAATAATGAGCCAGAACCATTTTGATGACATCTGCATGGGAGACGACGACAATAATCTCCTTTTGATGATTGTGGCTCAATTTTTCCAGGGCGGAAACGGCCCGGTTTTGCACTTCGCGCAGGCTTTCTCCTGCTGGGAAGCGGTGACGACTAGGGAAGTGTTGGACGATAGCCCATTCTGGTTTTTTGGCTAGTTTTTTGATTTTTTTGCCTTCCCATTTACCATAATGGACTTCACCGATCTCTTCTAAGGATACAACGGGAAGGTCAAAGTTGGCGGCGATGGGTTGGGCGGTTTCCAGGCAACGGGTAACGGGACTGCTATATATGGCGGTGATGGGAAGGTGGCAGAGCCTCGCGGCCGCGGACAGAGCTTGTTCTTGCCCTTTTTTGTTCAGATGAACACCGGGAATCCAGCCTGCCAAACGGCCTTTCTTAACCCATTCATTTTCGCCATGTCGCACGAGCAAAATAACCGCCATACCCCAGATAATAACACAACTCTGGCGAAAGGGTAAACGTCAGAAGGAAAGAGATAGGGCAATTATCCCAGGCAACCTTGTATACATCTCTGGCTCTTTGGGAATTCAGGGGGTTGACACCAGATGTACGGGCTGGCCTTGTGCCTGCCCGGTGTGGGGCAATCACAAGGGTTGCCCGTACCCCACGAAATCCCGAAGACCACATCTCTTTAAAGCCTAGGGCAACTCTTCAGGGGGAACGGCAAAATTCCGCACCACCCCACCTGGTGCCACATCGGCCCCTTCGGGTACATTGCCCCCGGAGCCATCATCAAATTGATCTACATGGAAATAGGCGGCCATTACATCCCGTACTACCGGAGCGGAGTATTCGGAGCCTTCACCACCATTATAAATAAAGGCGATAACCACGATTTCTGGATTGTCATAGGGCGCAAAGCCTACAAACCAGGCATGTGTAGGCAATACCTGCCCTGCAATACACCATCCCCGCCGAATGGCGATGTTGTCACAAAACTCAGCCGAGCCTGATTTTCCTCCTGTAGCAATGCCAAAATCCTCCAGCCATTGTACATAAGCGCCCCCAGTACCCCCTCGTTGATTTACTAACCACATACCTTCTTTGATTACTTCCAGGTTTTCTCGGCTGACATTTAATGGATTCAATACTTCTGGCTGGAAGATGTATTCCCCGTTTTCATCAAAACGCACGGCGGCGGAAACATCGGCCGGGTCAAGGGGGTTTTGGGCACTGTCCATGTATTCGGTTTGCCCATTTTCACCGGGGTGGGCCAGAATGTATTCACCCCGTTGCGTATCAAATACGACGATGTTGCCTGAGGCGTCTGTCATGTGATGAATGAGGGTGGGGCGGTACAAGAAACCACCGTTGACGATGACGGCGACCATTTGGGCCATTTGTAAGGGGGTAACGGTGACAAATCCCTGTCCGATGGCCATGTTATAGTCGTCGCCTGTGGACCAGGGTTCGCCCCGATTTAGTCGCTTCCAGGAGCGGGAAGGGTTGATGCCAGGGGCTTCGAGGGGGAGTTCAATGCCCTGAACTCGTCCCAGGCCAAACTGATCCGCATATTCGTTCAGGCGGTCAACGCCTAATCCTTCGATGAATTCGCCATCTTGATCAAAACCGCCGTTCACTTTGTAGAAGTAGACATCGCAGGACCAGGCGATGCCGGTATACATGTTGACGCCCCCATGTTGGTTGACTGCCCCTAATTGATTGTAGATCCAGCAGATGAAGGGTTGTACCCGCCCCGGATCATTGGGGGCGAAGCGGTTAGGGATTTCAATGCGGCCGGGGTCGTCGAGTTGGCGGAGAGGGGAGATAACACCTTCTTGTAACGCGGCCGCGGCCGTAATCAGTTTGTAGACAGATCCTGGGGGATATTGCCCGCCAATGGCATGATTAAACATGGGCAAATATTCATTCCGGGCCAGCCCCAGGTAATAATCCAGAGGAATCTCGGTGGCAAAACGATTGTTGTCAAAGGTGGGAATATTCACCATGGCCAGAATCTCACCGGTATCTGGCTTCATGACCACTACCGCCCCCTGTTCCGCTTCCACGGGTTTGCCTAACCGGTCTGGCTGTTGGCGACGCTGTTCCAATATATCGGCTAAAGTGTTATATGCGGCAATTTGTAAATCTGTATCAATCGACAGGTATAGGTTATAGCCAGGGATGGGATCAATTTGCACACCAACCTGGCGAATTTCCCGGCCCGTCCAGTCAACTTCAATCGTTCGTTGCCCTTTGACCCCTTTCAATACATCTTCCATGGACGATTCCAGGCCAAACAAGCCCACCCGGTCATTGCGAGCATACCCGCGTTCCAGGTAACTTTCATCTGGTAGTGGCCCCATGAAGCCGATGAGGGTGGCGGTATATAAGCCATTGGGATAGTAGCGCAACGGTTGGGGGATGACCTGTACGCCAGGTAAAAAGACGCTTTCCTGCGCCAGGGTGTAAGCTTCAGTAATCGGTACACCTAGTTTGATCGGTTCGGGAATATAAGGGCGAAAGCTAACCGTTTCTACGATATTCATGATGCTATCGGGAAGTTGTTCTACAACGCCACTCTGATCCAGGGTTTCTAGCACCGGTGCACCATACAAACCGGCCAGCCGCGTATATTGGCTGACGAGTTCTGGGTCGGCTTCAGCAATGAGGCTTTGTTGTTCGGCGGTATTGGTAATGGGGACGCCGGTTAGGAGAGAAAGGCGTTGAAAGACGGCCATTCGTTCCGCATCATCTTCGGGTAGAAAGGCGGGGGTGATGGTAACGTTGAAACTGGGTACGTTGTCGGCCAGGGGCAGGCCATTGCGATCAAAAATAACACCGCGTGGGGAGGAGATAGGTAAGGTGGCAAAGCGGTTTTCTTCGGCTAAGGCCTGAAATTCGGCACCACCAATTTGTTGCAGATAAATGACCCGGTAGAGCAGAATGCCTATAGCCAGTAACAGGATAATACGAAACAGGTTTAAGCGACTACGGATACCAGGATCTTCTGTAGGGACGTCAATTTCAGGTTCGTCCAGGTCCCAACCGATACGTGACATGATGTTTTTCCTTGTGGGGCTAAACTTCAACCAGCCGCGGCCGCAAAGCCCTTAGTAACCCATAGAAAAACCAGTAAAACGGTAACACCAATAACCCATGCACCATGAGCAAACGAGGCAGGTTGTCAATGGCCTGCCAACTGCCTCCCAGACCCAGCAGGCGTAACAATAACAAATACACAAACAGCCAGATTAACGTGGCAACCACAGCCAGAATAACCGGCAAAATCAAACGGTTAATCGGTAAGGTACGGTATAACAAAGCCACGACGATCACCGCTATCATAAAGGCCAGAGCGGAACTACCCAATGGTGCCAAAGAGAACAGATCGGTAAAAAAACCGGCGATAAATCCCCACACGGCTCCCTCTTCCAACCCTTCCAACATGCCCCAGGCGACTGCCGCCAGCAAGAGTAGTTGGGGTACAACACCCCAAATCGGCAGGCGGGGCAAAACAGCGGTCTGGATGACCAGCAAAAGAATCATGATAGGGAAAGCGAGGTAGAGGCTGAGGCTCATAAAAATAGAGTCATGGGTAAACAGGAAGTCGTTAGGCTCATGCAATTATGGGCTGGGCACTTGATCAAATACGGCTGTGTCCACCGGTTCAAAGTTGGTGATGACAAAAACGACTTCCAGGTCTTGAAAATCAACGGCCGGTTGTACAATGGCTCGCTGAAACAGGTCTGACTCGATGCGTTCTACTTCGATCACCCGGCCAATAGGGATATCGGGCGGGAATTTACCCCCCAGACCAGAGGTGACGACCAGATCACCAATGGTTACCTGGGTTTCCAGGGTAATCCAATCCATGAGAAGCGTGCCGCCTAATCCCCCACCTTGCAGAATGCCTGTTGCCCGTGATTCCCCCAGGCGAACCGCAATGTTGCTGATATTATCGGTGAGGAGAAGTACCTGGGAAGAGCGGGCGTTAGTGCGAAAGATGACGCCTACCAATCCCCTTGTGTTTTCGACCGGCATACCTACCAGAAGACCATCGGCCGTGCCTTTGTCTATGATGAGGCTCTCAAAGGAAGGGCTGGCATCACGGGCAATGACCGTTGCCAGCACTCGTTCCAGGGTGGGGTTGACGCTGGCGTAATCGAAATAGTCGCGCAGAATCTGGTTTTCTGCCTGTACCTCACGCATAGCTTCTAATTCGCGGCGCAGGCTATCGTTTTCAGTCTGGAGTTGTTCAATTTGGGCCTGGGCCAGTTGGAGATCACGGGGGCCAGCCAGGATGTCGGCGTAAGCATCGGTGCGGGCGGCCATCCAGTCCATGAGGGCGGCAATGGGGTTACGAATGAAGGCGAAGGCTCCACCAACGCCACTGGTGACATCTAGAAGTAAAAGCAAAATGGCTAAACCAAAGAGGATACCAAATAAGGTCCAACGTAGACGTTGAGAGGGATCGTTATTACCACCGAGGTTCATGGGGAAGTGAACAGCGAGCGATAAACAGTGAACAGCAGGCAATTCTTACCCTGCTTACTGTGCACTGTTTACGGTTTACTGGTTTAGTGGTGAGTACTACCACGATCCAGACCGACGAGGACGCGGCTGTAGCCATCCAGGTTTTCCAGGACTTTGCCAGCCCCACGGGCGACGCAGGTCATAGAATCTTCGGCGATCCAGACGCGCATTTTCACGGCGTCTTCGATGCGATCGGCCAGGCCGCGAATTTGGGCACCACCGCCAGCCAGACAAATCCCTACTTCCATCAGGTCGGCGACGAGTTCTGGGGGTGTTTCATCCAGGGCATCGCGCACGGTATCTACGATGATATTAATGGAAGGGGCCATGGCTTCGCGTAACTCGATACTGCTGATTTCGACGCTTTGGGGCAGGCCGTTGATGAGGTTGCGGCCGCGTAAGGTCATGGTTAGCTCTTCCGGTAGGGGGAAGGCCGAACCAATGCCAATTTTAGCCCGTTCTGCCATCCGTTCACCGATGAGCAGGTTGTACTTGTTACGAGCATACTGAATGATATCCTCATCCATCTCATCTCCGGCCACGCGAATGGAGCGACTGACGACGATGCCCCCCATGGCAAAGACAGCCACTTCGGTGGTGCCACCACCGATATCTACAATCATACTGCCCCGTGATTCGATGATAGGCAAACCTGCCCCAATGGCGGCGGCCATAGGCTCTTCAATGAGATGAGCTTCCCGGGCACCAGCGGAGATGGTAGCATCATACACGGCCCGTTTTTCGACTTCGGTGACGCCACTGGGCACACCAACGACAACCCGCGGCCGCGGAAATGGCACCAACATCTGCTCATGTGCCTTCTCAATAAAATACTTTAGCATAGACTCAGTAATCTCAAATTCCGAGATCACTCCATCCCGCAATGGACGGATAGCCACAATGTCCGACGGTGTGCGGCCCACCATTTCGCGGGCTTCTGCCCCAATTGCCAGCGCTTTGCGCGTCCTTTTGTTGATGGCTACCCAGGAAGGTTCATTGATGATGATGCCCCGGTCACGTAAACTAACCAGAGTATTCGCCGTTCCCAAGTCAATGCCAATATCCAAAGAAAATAAACCCAAAAGCCAGTCTAGCGGTTTAAACAAAGTTTTACCCTCTTAGAACCAGAGCGAGCAGAAAAATCCCATTTTCTCTTTCTCTATTCTTCGTTCAGGCTCTTTTGTGATCAAAGCATTATACCAATCGGCCAGACAGGTAGCACGAAAAGCCTTCTTTGCCTGGGTTTATACCCTTTTTGCCCGACCAACCTTAACCGTGGGTAAGTAGCAACTTCTCTAAAAATAACCAGATAGAGAAAGAAGGTGGATGCATTGAGTGAAAAGGTGTGGTAATCATAACCATTCAGCCTTCTGAAGCTTTGTCTCACTGGCTAACATTTACATAGAAACCTGGGCAAGGCTCATTCAAATAAGACTGTTGTCTGAGTTCGTCGAAGGCAAAATGGGCTTCGACAAGCTCAGCCCGCGAGAGGTTTATGGTTCGTTTTAAAATCCGTTGATGTCATTCAAAGGTAAGCGTTCAGTTCCCTGAGAAAATAAACCTTGCGCAGGTTTCTGTGTAGATGTTGTCCCGTGCTACAAACCTTCGCAAGGCTGAACGGTTACTTAAAAATAACACAAAATCGTCCCGGGACTGAACGGTTATGTCGTTAGAAAACAAAAAAGTGACGGGAGTAGGAAAATTCAAGCGTATGAGCACAACCATCTTAAGTATCTTATTGGGCATAGGCGGTATGTTGGGGTGGGGAATTTATGATTTTCTGGGCGGCGTTTTTTCCAAACAGATTGGTTCCTTCAAATCATTATTTTGGTCACAGTTAGCGGGCCTGGTATCCATCCTTCTGCTGACGTTAGCCCTGAACACAGGAACCAACATCCCCCTTTTGGTCGTGATTTTGTCCCCCCTGGCCGCCATTGTCTATTCCGCTGGTTATCTATTTTTCTTCAAGGGATTTGAGAAAGGCAATGTATCCATCGTGGCCGCCACCATGAATCTATGGGCTGTGTTTACGATGGGGTTTGCCTTTGTTTTTATGGGGCAAAGGCTTACTTTTGCTCAAACCATCGGCGTTTTGATGATTATCTCTGGCGCAACACTGGCTTCGATAGATTGGGGTCGTATGAAAACGCAAAAACCCCAACTCTCATTGGGCGTCAAAGAAGCCATCTTCGGGGCCTTTTTCTTTGGCATTTTCTGGAATATCAGCGAGGTTATTTCTGAAGAAATTGGTTGGCTATTAACGACACTGCTGGTCAAAGCAGGCATTGCCATCTTCTTGTTAATCTTCTCCTTTGCGGTAAAGCAAGAGGTCAGATTAACAAGCGGTGCAACCAAAACAAAACAGGTGATCTTATTGATGGGAATAATTGAAGTTGGTGCCGTGGCCCTGGTAAATTATGGCTTAACCATTGGTGATGCCATATTGATTACACCTATCGCCTCGGCTTTGTCCATTGTGACGATTACTCTGGCTGTTTTTTTCTTGAAGGACAAAGTATCAACAATTCAGGGGTTGGGGGTTCTCACGGCCATCGTGGGTATCATCACAACTGCCTTCTGACACATTGCGCCTGGCAACAGCACAGGTACAGTTTTCAAGAAAAAAGGTAGGGTCTTTGGGAATTCAGGGGGTTGACGCTAGATGTACGGGCTGGCCTTGAGCCTGCCCCGTGTAGGGCAACCACAAGGGTTGCCCGTATCCCACGAAACCCCAAAGAACCAAAAGGTAACTTAACAGGGTCTCGAGGGCTGAGCTTGTCGAAGCCCGTTTGCCTTCGACAAGCTCAGGTAACAGGGTTAGTCGTTGCGCCAGAATTATGCTTTGCGGACGGGTGCTTTTTGTTTTACCTTAAAAAGGCCAACAAAGAGTGCATAACCAAACAAAGCCCCGAAACCAATTTGCCGCATCACACCCAACAAGTCGGTTGTCTGCCATTCTTGTATCACTTTTCCATTTTCTATTTTTCTTATAAAGATACCGTGGATTTCCAGGTTCTTTTTATTTGCCGGAGCACCCATAAAACTGCCTGTATTCACGGCTGTAGAGACAAATCGAACTGAAACATTTTGTCCTTCGGCCACAATGTGGGGGAATTCCATGTGCAAACCAGAAAAGGCGGCTTTCATGTCTTGCATAAATCCAATGTACTCATCTTTATTGAAATGAAACCCATCTCCTGTGTATGTAAATTTATCATCCAAAAGCGAATCCAATTCATTCCACTTACCATTTAAGATGGCGCGAGATACATTTAAGGCAATCTCTTTGTTTTGTTCAGGCGTTGACATAATTTCTCCTTAAGAAATCAGGTATTGACTTGCTACTTGTCATGGCATTATAGTTGTATGGTTCTTAGGAGCAAGTATGCACTTATTTGTGCCATAGTACCTAAAAGGATACTGAGAAATGACAGAACCGTATTTTTGCCCAGTAACTGCCACGCTTTCTATCATTGGTGGCAAATGGAAACCAATCATCTTGTGGCTATTGTTTCAAGAAAAACGAAGATTTAGTGAGGTAAAAAGATTTATTCCTAAAATTACGCAAAAAATGCTCACGCAACAGCTTCGAGAATTAGAACATGATGGCATTGTTCATCGAGAAGTTTATCCGGTTGTGCCGCCTCGAGTAGAGTATTCGTTGACTCAAAAAGGTTACTCGCTTGCCCCCATTCTGCAAGCAATGGAAAAATGGGGTAATACAAATATGAAGGTAGGTGAGTTTGGAGTGTAGAGCTAGAGCGAGAGCTAGAGGAGAGAGTGAGAGCGAGAGCTAGAGGAGAGAGTGAGAGCTAGAGCTAGAGGAGAGAGCGAGAGGAATTTACTCTGGAAAACCCTCTATACTGGCAACGGGCATAATTTGAGTTTTTTCGCCCTATTGCTCCCTCGCTTTGTCGCCGCGTCGAGTATAGCTCTGGCTCTGAACTCTAAACTCAAGTTTTGTAGACGAGCAAATAAACTAAGGCCCCAATTGAGCCGGTTGCGAGTGTGAGTAAAACCCAGGGGATGGGGTTACGTCCTGCGGCTTTGGCATCATTCCACAGCCAAATCAGAAAGAGCGTAAGGGCAATGACCAAATCTACAAATACCTGTACACCGGCATAATTTTGGAATTGTTGGGTAAAAATGCCCAGGTAGCCATGTTGCCAGACGGCCATGATGGTAAGAATTAGAAAAGCAATTAAACTAACGATTAGGGTGATTCTTCGCATGGTGAACTCCTTAGCAATCGTTCGCAATTAACTTAGCAATTTTTAGATTGCGACAGTCTTGAAGACTGCCGCAATCTAGCAAACTTATTCACGAACGATTATTTGTGATCGTGTTGTAGCCCTTGTTAGCCAGTGGCGGGACGCCATAACGGGCCTACGCCCAGCAACAAAATCAGGATGTTGAAAAAAGCGTTAGCCGGTGTTCCTGAGGCGATGGATCCGGCACTGTCTAATATGAACCAGGCAAGAATGCCGGTGAGCACCGCCCGGCGCACGGCTTCGGGGGCGACATCATAAACCCATTGCCGTAAACTCCAAATCATGACCCCCCAACCGAAAAGAAACCCTCCCGTCAGGGCCGAGAGAAAGCGTATGGTGGGGTCTGCATAACTCTGCTGACCGTCTGGGGGCCAACTGAGAATGTCCAACGTCAATCGGGCGGGTTCTGCGGTGGCTATCATGGTTCCTAAAAAGAAGATCGGGCCAAAAGACCCAACCACGATAGCGGTAATCAGTAGCCAAGACTTATGAAATTGGTGTGATCTGAGTGTCTTCATGTGTAACCTTTTGTTGTTAAGATTGTGTAGCATTTGCTACATCATTTATTGTAGCGTCTGCTACAATAAATGGCAAGGACATGGGGAATGGAAAAGACAGAAATCAAGCGGCAACTCATCTTAAACCAAATTGCTGATTATCTGCTGGCTTCGGGAATGAAGGATTCCAGCCTGCGACAATTGGCGGTTGTTGTGGGGACAAGTGATCGGATGCTTTTGCATTATTTTGCTGATAAGGAAGAGATGATGATGGCCGCGCTTAATCTGGTGGCAACCCGGATGATTGAACTTTTGGAGAGTACTCGTTCCGGCCCCCTGCCCTATCAAATATTGGTTCCGTATCTGGCGGGAATGATAAAAGACCCTGGCGTTCGCCCTTATCTCCGGCTCTGGTTAGAACTGACTGCCTTGTCAACTTCGAGCGAAGCGTATCGCCTGATTGCGCGGCAAATTTGTGATAGTTTTTACAGTTGGATTGCCTTATCGCTGAAGGTAGAAAACAATGAGGAACACGAGTCAATGGCGGCGCTTGCCTTGGCCACTATAGAAGGTTTTGTGTTGTTGGATGCATTGGGCTGTGGCGCGAAAGTTACCAGTGCCTTAGAAGGAATGACAATACGGTAGAGGGAATGGGGTTTCGCACACCCTACAGCAAAATGTTTCCTAGAGGGTTAGCCGGTATACCCGACGCGGCGACTAAGCGAGGGGGCGACAGGGCGAAAAAACCTCAGAATATGCTCGTTTGCAGTATACAACGCGCCGTATCACCCAAGCTGTAGTAAATCCAATCTACTTGAGGTTCAAAACCATGTACATCCCCAAACATTTTGAAGAACAACGACCGGAAGAGCTATATCGTGTTATCCGCGACTACCCCCTCGGGATTCTGGTTTTGAATGGGGCTGATGGACTTGACGCCAACCATATCCCCTTTGAATTGATTGAAGAAAACGGTCAGCCAGTTCTTCTTGCCCATGTGGCCAGAGCCAATAGCCTGTGGCAGGAAGCGAACAATGGGGATGAGGCACTGGTTATTTTTAGGGCCGCGGCCGCGTACATTTCCCCCAACTGGTATCCGAGCAAACAGGAGTTCCACCGGCAAGTTCCTACCTGGAACTACCAGGCGGTTCACGTCCACGGCAAAATAAACATCCGGGATGACGAGAAATTTGTCCGGGCCGTCGTCGCACGCCTGACACGCACTCACGAAACGCGTTCCGGGCAGGAGCGGCCCTGGAAAATGACCGATTCCGCGAAGGAGTACATCAACCAGATGGTTACAGCCATCGTGGGTATTGAAATCAAAATTGAGAAAGTGGTGGGCAAGTGGAAGTTAAGCCAGAACAAGGAGGCACGGGATCGGGCCACGGCGGCTAGTGAGTTGCAAAAGCGGGGTGAGATGATAACTGCGGCCGCGATGCTGGCCACGCTGGATGGGGATGGTTGAGGTTGCTTATGGCAATTGCGGCCGCGGCATCTGCCCGCGTAGGTGAGTGAGGCGGTACGCCGGAGACGGGCTGGATTATTTTGGATAGCCCCGCAGTTTCGTGGCTGAGCGTGCAGACGGATTGAGATTTATCTTCGGAAAAATTTGTAGGCAGACCGTTATCTTTTTCAAAGCATTTCGCGGCTCTTCTGGTAACAAGGGGAATCATGTATGAAGGATATGAAAAAAGGCCCCCAGGTTCTCATGAAATTCACGGTTGTATTTTTTGTGCCCCTGATGGCGCTACTGTTTTTTCTACAAGGCCCTTATGCCCAAGCGACACCAAATTTATTGGCACCAACCGAATTAGTGATTGATATAAGTGAAGTAGATAGTTTTCAAGCTCGTTACAGTCTGTCTGCTTTTCAGTCTTCGGATGAAAGTTACTCCTTAACCGCAGATGGATCTAATTTGACAGATGGAACAATTTCCGTACCCCTATCATCCATCAGCCCAATCTTGCAAAGTCTACATACACTTTACCCTGGTACAAGACCAATATTCGTCCAACGTTGGACAGATGATTACCCTTACGCAGAAGTAACCATAGCCCTTAAAGATGGGCGATACCTTTTGATTACTTCACAATCTCAATATGGGCGATTAATCCCCTGGAATGTTCAAGTTTGGGAAGGCAATCCTTACGAAAATGGTACCATCCAAAGCAGTTACATTTTATTGCATGAAGATTTTCATGCAGGCCTATCAGAATTGTGGCTGGAATTAACCGGTAACACCTTTCCCCGCGACTATGGCCCAGAACGATTTTGGGATTATTATGAAAAGACCGAAACGATAGATTTTTACGTATATGATTCTTATGCTCCTGGGACCAAGATCGAGATAGCGGGTGCTCCTACAGGTGTAATCGAGCCTTTTTTACCACTTCTGGAAGGGAACAGCGTCATCGCATCACTTCGAGAAGATGGCTACTCGGTATTTGATTTATCTTTTGATGTGACTGTTACCGTAGAACAAATGCGGCCTGTGCAGTATTCGGGAACAATCGCCTTCATTGCACCGGATGGAAAGGATGTCATCGTCACAACGGTGGATGTTCAACTCGAACCCGAACTGCTTGTGGAAACACCGCTAACCAAAATAGAAGTGGAAAGCCGTTTGACTGAAAGACGTGGATTTCCCTTTTTGGAAGAAGTCAGTCAGCTATTTCCTGACATCATCTATTTATTGGATACACGAGAGTCTGTTGAACCTCTTATGGCTGATTGCCCAGAGAATGACAGCATGGATCACACTGGTTTTAGTGTGCAGGCTCTATTGAAGCATCATGATAATTTGCCTGTCGTTTTTTACTATTTTGACGAATCAGAAGCCTGGTCAATGGATTTAAGCCTTGATAGAGAGTATGGGTACTGGGACGATCAAATCGCAGATACTGTTTTGACTCATTGGTTTCCTGCGGATTTCCCCGCACTTTCACCATCCGACTTGAGTACATTAACCACAAATTTCGAGATTGCTTTTCGTGTGAACACTTCCCACGAAAAGCGCAGTCTGGTAGATGTATTACATGCTTCTTTACCTTCCGAAACATTCGTTCACTACGCCCATCCGCAAAAAGTTGGTGATATAAGTTTGGTCAGACTTCTGGGACGAGTTGTTGTCCCCAATAATGGCGAATCCCCCCAGGTGGTTTATTGTGGTTACACGCGCCCTGATTGGTATGGACCTCCCTATCAAAGCGAACTGGTTGTAACACCTCATGAAGGAATGCGGTCCGAATTTTATGAGGCAGTAGAAGGTGCCTGGACGAGTAGTATAGAACTGCGGAATGGAAAAAGCGGAGCGGATTGGACAACGCTTGGTGTGAGCGAACCGGGCTTTGTTCATCTACTTTGGACGACAGATAAGGGAGTGTATTACGCTGATGGGTGGGCAGATGGTAGTGAATGGAGTGAAACCCAGCGTCTTGGTGATGGTTCCTGGAATATGGATATTGCCACAAATACAAGTGGAGAAGTTCATTTGCTTTGGTCTACTCATTATGCGCCCGTAGGTAGCATGCATGTTTGGAAAAACGACCAGGGGGAATGGCAAGAACCTGAATATTGGGAAGGGATAGGCTACTTTAGTCAGTCAATTTTAGATCAAGCCGGTGTATTACATCTAGGTTATCAAGATTCTGATGGATTAGATGCTGAATTCTTTTACCAAAATTGGACAAGACAAAATGGTCTTTCTGAACCGGAAAATGTATCTCGCCGTTTAGGGGATGGTGGTGACGGCATTTTGAGGATTGATTCTCAAAATAATGTCCATGCGGTTTGGTCGCATCCTTTAAATTCCTCGCAATACATTGACCCGCTGTCAGGTCAGATTTTTGATCAGGTTGGCGTCTTTTATTCTCGTCGGTTGGGGCCATCAGATTGGACGTCACCAGAGCAGATTGGAACTTTGGCGAGTTTTGCCTATTCAATGGATTTCATTCTTACCGATCAAGATGAACCGGTTGTAGCCTGGCAATCTGAGGATGGCATTGTAACAAGCATAATGCATGATGGTAGTTGGACAGAGCCGTATTTGTTGGCGACCGCCATCCCACCAAATACTCCCGCTCCTTTTGGCCCTGACCGGTGGGGTGAAGTGACGGCTGAGATACGATTAGGTAAAGATAATAAGGGGAATGTTTTTGGGGCGTGGGTAACGACAGCCAATGGTC
Source organism: Chloroflexota bacterium (assembly GCA_018004935.1). Taxonomy (GTDB): domain Bacteria; phylum Chloroflexota; class Anaerolineae; order Promineifilales; family Promineifilaceae; genus Trichofilum. The sequence goes on from JAGNBF010000030.1 coordinate 68,346, forward strand.
TATATCTAGCGAAATATGATGGAAATGAATGGTTAACACCCCAACAAATTTCTGAACCGGGGGTGATTTTTAGTCTTAATATGGCTGTTACATCGAATGGGGTAACACATCTCCTCTATTTCAAAAATACAGACCTACATATTTACCCGCATTTGTATCACACGCTTATAGCTCAGGATGGTATCACTACAACCGAATTTGATGTCTCTTACACTGGGTATGGACTGGATGATAACCAATTGCTTTTAGATGAAGCGGGTTATGTTTATGCGTTGGGATTACCCCGAACTCCATCCTGGTTCGTTTTTATTCCCCAAAATGGTATTCGACCTCCGGCAACACCAACACCTGTTATTACTCTGACACCCACCCCATTGGCACCTACGCAAACACCAGCCTCTTTACCAACAGCGATCCCTACGTTGACTATCACAATACCCAGTCAAGACAACTATCCGACTTCAACGCCACTTGCCAACGAAGGGGCACAAAGTTCCAATACAGGCTTCCTTACGGGGTTTCTGGTAATTGCGGGGTTAGGGATCGTGGCAGGGTGGATCGTGGTTCGCAAGATTAAGTGAGAACGACAGTGGTGTATCGTTTTTCGCTGGGAAACGGCAACGCTTATGACGTACAGGTGATTGGTGAGTACTGAAGGGACTAGCCATCCACTGGCCCAAACAGGCAATTCAACCGTTCGCTGTGGTGATTTGAGGTAAGGTCGCGGCCGCGTTGTTGCCCATTATTCGTAAAGCAAAAATACCCATATCAAGTGCATTCCTTCCTTTTTTGGGGCCTGATAATTCCCCTAATTAATCAAGGTTCATAATGACAACTGTCATATCTGCGATTTTCCAACTACGCTGTTTTAGCCTCACACAGCTACTATTGTTTTGTTTTTTGTTGGTAGCTTGCTCTGGTCAGCAGGCAATGACTTCTACTCCTGTTACTGAAATTACACCGTATCCCACTGCCACATCCCTAGCTCTGCCTACGGCAACCGCCGTTCAGCCACCGAATGCTACCCCAGGCCCTACATCCAGCCCCACTTCGCTGAGCCAGCCAACATCCACCCCTGTTCCACCAACCGCAATGGCTGTAAACGGACCATCCGAAAATGTCACCTACCATCTTCTCGAATGGACACCGACTCACGTTAACGAACTTGACGCCTTCTTGCAGACATACCCTGATACATTAGGTCTGGAAACAAGCCCATTTTGGGGAACCGGAGAATATTGGGACTTGTTCCGCTTGCCAGCTCTCATCAAACTGGAAGCCTTGTACCGGTTTCCTGGTGACAAAGATGTAGATACGTGGCAATGGAGTGCGGCTTATGATCTTGGCCGTTCCGACGCCGACCGATACCTTGATAATTACTACCCTCTCCTTATTTCTTTAGCTCTAAATGAAGGTCTCACGGTTCGGTCAGATTTAGGCTAGTTTAGAAAATGCGGTAAGGTTCCTGTATGACAACAGAAAACCCTACCATAACCATAGAACGAGTGGACGATATACCCTTACTTGTGGCACAAGCCAACA
>JAGNBF010000121.1 GCA_018004935.1 Chloroflexota bacterium
GTTGGGAGTTGGGAGTTGGGAGTTGGGAGTTTGCGAGTTGCGAGTTTGCGAGTTTGGGAGTTTGCGAGTTGGGAGTTTGCGAGTTTGCGAGTTGCGAGTTGCGAGTTGCGAGTTTGCGAGTTTGCGAGTTTGCGAGTTGCGAGTTTGCGAGTTGCGAGTTTGCGAGTTTGTGAGTTTGGGAGTTTGCGAGTTGCGAGTTTGCGAGTTTGCGAGTTTGCGAGTTGCGAGTTTGCGGGTTGGTGGGTTGGTGGGTTGGTGGGTTGGGTGAAAAAAGAAGGTTTGTAACGATATAGCCCCTCACCCTGACCCTCTCCTACGAAAATGTAGGGCGATTTGGTAAATCGCCCACTGGACGATTTACCAAATCGTCCTACAGATTTTCATCCCTCTTGGTGTGCCAAAGGCTCATGGGGAACTCCCCAGGGAGAGGGAACCAACTCCCCTCTCCCGTTGCGGGAGAAGGGTCGGGGGTGAGGGTCCGTGGACTCACTGTTCACTGTCCACTGCTAACTCCCCACTTCAAACCCGGCCAGCAGTTCCAACGCTTTCACCAGGGCATGGTTGCCTTCGTCGCCCAGGCCACGGGCTTGCAGGGTGCGATAGAGGTTGTGAATGAGTGATGTGCCCAGGAGAGGGACGCCCATCTCCGCGGCCGCGTTCAGCACCAGCTTCAAATCTTTTTGTTGCAAATCAATCGTAAAACCGGGCCGCCAATCCCGCACAATCGCCTGGGTTCCCCGGTTACTGAGCATCCAGCTACCCGCCGCCCCCCCGGCAATCGCTTCGATGGTTTTGGCTAAATCCAAATCCCCCGCCTGAGCAAAGAGCAATCCTTCGGCTACCGCCAGCATGTTGCCCACTACCACAATCTGGTTGACCAGTTTGACCATTTGCCCGGCCCCGGAGCCGCCGACATGGGTGATCTTTTTGCCCATGGCCTGCAAAACGGGCATGGCCCGCTCTACCTGGGCCGCAGACCCGCCGACCATGATGCTCAATGTGCCTTTGGCCGCTCCTTCACTACCACCGCTCACGGGAGCATCAAGCATGTGTACGCCTTTTTCAGCTAACGCGGCCGCGAGCCTCTGCGTCACCTGGGGGCTGATAGTGCTCATATCTATCACCAGGCTACCGGGCGCGGCCGCGTGAATGACCCCATTCTCACCCAGTAGCACCTGCTCTACATCCGGCGTGTCACTGACACAGGTGATAATGATGTCACTTTGGCGGGCACAATCAGCGGGGGATGGGGCCGCGGCCGCGCCTGCATCCACCAAACCCGCCATTCGACTGACCGTGCGATTCCACACCGTCAGGGGAAAACCGGCCTGGGCAATATTCCGCGCCATGCCCTGCCCCATGATACCTAAACCAATGAACCCTATTTTTTCGTGCATATATTTTACCTGTACTGGTAAACGCTCAGTTCCCCGAGAAAATGAACCTTCCGAAGGTTTCTGGGTAGATGCTAACCAATGGCATAAACCTTCCGAAGGCTGAACGGTTACCGTTCAAAATGAGAATTGCTATCTAGCACTCTTTTTCTTATTTCTTATATTTGTTTGCCTCAGAAGGCAATAGTTCGTGAAAATTTCGTATTAAACCTTTTCGCAAGATGCGTTGAAAGGCAAAATGTATTATGCTATGCTACAATACACCTGTCAAAATGGTTTTACCCCAAACTTTTAGCTGTTGCTATAGACCTTAAGATAATGATTTTGAGTAGGGGTAGGCCTTGTGCCTGCCCGACACCAGGGCAACCACAAGTGCCCGTACAGCCAAAATCTTTTTCTTAAACGTTATAATGGGCACAAGCTGTGTCAGTCCCCCCCCTTAATTGACAATATGATGACTCAACACCGACGACCGTCAGTGACTTCTTTTATGCCTCAAGAATCAGCCGCTCAGCCCACAGCGGAATCAGTGCTCACAACCATCGTTCCTTCGGGCATGGGACGACGACAAATTAGTTCCCCATTTGCTATTGCCCCCAACCCCGATCAAAACGCCTGGTTAATTCAACTTGAAGTATCAGGTTCCCCAGAATACAACCTTTCTCTGACTATCCGCAATGAGATTATTCTGGGCCGAGGCGAAGGCGAAAACATCATAGATTTGACCTCATTAGATGCGGCCAATTTAGGGGTTTCCCGGCGGCATTTATTGTTACGCCCTACGTTAACGAATCTATTTATCATTGACCTGGGCAGTACCAATGGCAGTTTACGCAATGGATTACCCATTGGCCTCAATACCCCTTATCCGGTTGTCAATGGCGATATTATCACCCTGGGCCGCTTATCGCTAACCCTTACAGTGGTCAAACGCCCTTCCGTGCAGACGGGTTTTTTGCGCCACCAATCGGATCTGGCCGATGCCCAGGCCCAAATTGCCAAAGCGATTACCAGCCAGTTAAAACTGGAAGATGTTTTGAGTCAGGTCGTAAGTGCGGCTATATGGTTGGCATCGGCTGGCGAGGCCAGCATCTGGTTAGTAGATGAGGAAACAGGAGAATGGGTGCTCGAAGCGCAACAAGGGATGGAGCGCCCCCCCACTGAGGCTATGCATCTGACAGTGCATGAGCAAACGCCCATTGGCAAAGTCATTCGCACTGGAAAACCGGTGCGGGTGCGCCGTAATACGGGTGAGGAGTCGCTGAAAATGGCGACGGGGTACATGGTTGAGGCGTTGTTGTATGTGCCCATTACTTTGGGGGGTGTGACATTTGGTGTTCTCGCGGCCGCGCACCGAGACCCCGGTAAACAGTTTCGCCATGAAGATGAAGAAATTCTCTCCGTTATTGCTGACTACGCGGCCATCGCCATTCAAAATGCGCGTCTTTATTATGTAACCGATCAGGCTTTGGAACGACGGATTCATGAATTATCTGCCCTCAATGAAGTCACTCGCACCGTCTCCGCTTCATTAGATTTGAATCGGGTATATGCCGTATTGGTCGAACAGGTGAATAAACATTGGCCGGTAGCGGCGTTGCGGCTATATCTGCTTGATGAGGAGAAGGGCGAACTTTATCCGTTTGCGGCCGCGGCCGATCTCCTGCATATTCAGGTAAAACAGGGCATTATCGGCCATGTAGCCGCTCAGGGCGAACTAATCATCACCAACGAACCAGCCACACACCCCCTGTATGATGTTGCAGTAGATAGCCTCAACGGCGAATCGTCGCAGAATATTGCCTGTATACCTCTACGGGTACAAGAAAAAATCGTGGGTGTCCTGGCCCTTTACAACAAAAAAGAGGGCATTTTTACGGAAGAAGACACCATTCGCCTGGAAGGGTTGGCTAACCCGGTAGCAACAGCTGTGGAGAATGCACGGCTGTTTCGGGTGGTGGAACAACAGCGGAGTGCCATCCAGGCCATTGCCCAGGTGTTTTATCAGCCGCTGATGATTCTTGATGATAAGGGGCAGACGCTGATCAAGAACGCGGCCGCGGAACTTATCATGCAAAATCACCTGGGGCAACTCTTTGAAGGGTTACGCACCGTCGTTGGCCGCACCAGCGAAATTACCGTAGGGGATAAAGCCTATCTGGCGACTATGCAACATTTGCCTGAAGTGGGCACGATTGTGGTCATGCAAGACATCACTTATGTGAAACAGTTAGAAGCCGCCCGCTCTGAATTTATCCATGTTCTTTCTCATGACCTCAAAAGCCCGCTCATGTCTATCATGGGTTGGACGGAAGTGTTACGCCACACGGTCAAAATGGATGAAAATGGGCCACGCTATATTCACGAAATTGAAGAAGCGACCAACCGGATGTCTGATATGATCCGGCAATTGTTACGCACTGTATCGCAACAAGATGCGGTACAGATGTTACGCCAGCCCTGCCAACTGGAAACAATTCTGGCCCATGCGTTTCAGGATGTGCAGGGTGTGGCGCACCACAAAAACATCACTTTGCACCTGATCACGTTGGGTGAACCCTGCTCCATTTTAGGCGACGAAAACCGTCTCTACCACCTATTTCTCAACCTGGTAGATAACGCTCTGAAATATTCACCGCCGGACACCAAAGTTCAGGTTGAACTGGATTATCAGGCCAGTGACCTGGTCATTCGGGTACAGGATGAAGGGCCAGGAATACCGCCTATGGAGTTGGGGCGGGTATTTGAGAAATATTACCGGGGGAAAAACCAGATGAGCCGTACATCGGGCATTGGGTTGGGGTTGGCCGGGGCACGGGCCATTGCTGAGGCTCACGGGGGTATCATCGCGGCCGCGAATCGTCCCGAAGGGGGTGCAGAATTCGCCGTTACTTTACCGGGATCCCTGCGCGTTCACGAAATCTTACCCTAATTTGTGGGGACTTTCTTCGCCAGATCACTCGTACAGATTGGCGAAAATAGAAATCCCCGTCCCTGGGGACGGGGAACAATTTCTGGGGCGGTTTGGGGGGCGGCCGCCCCCCAAACCGCCCTGTTGCGTTTCCCCCCTTCTCTCGGGGAGCGATGGGGGATGGGTCTTACTTAGCGATTTGCTGTGGCCGGTCTCCTGACCGCGCCACCCAACTTAATCTTGGGTGAACTCTTAGCAGAATTTAACCTTTTTTCAGTTGATCAACCTTCTTGGCCAGGGCGCTGATTTTCTCACTAAGCAATTGAATATCTGATTTGGTTGGAATATTCATCCGGTGCAAAATCGCTTCCACACGGCCTTCCAAACTTTCCTTGGCTTTGGCTTGTGTGTCTTCCATCTGTTTCTTGCGCCGATCCATCACATCATTAATCAGTTTACGGCCATCCTTCTCGGCGATTTCGCCCCGTTCAATGAGCCGATTGACAAAGGCTTCTACTTCATCCTGGGCCAGGGCCACCGCGCCCACACCTGCCAAAAGGACTTTGCGGGCCATTTCTACCATCTGATTGCGGGTGTTATCCGGTGTTTCTTCGTTGATTTCAATTGTCACATCTTCCATGATGATTGCTCCTTACGCCAACCACACAGTTGGTTTGCGTATGTTATTCGTTTTTCTGTCAACGTTGGTGTTTTCAGAAAATGAAGGTTCAGGTAATTTCCAATATTGCCCAGGCATTATAACGCAATGCGTCATAAGCGTCAAGCGAGAAAATAACCCGACCATTTCACCTCCTGGCGGTTGCGGATATAATCGCGGGCAAAGGGATATAGGTTGAGAAAAAGAGGGGCATCAATTTCACACGATCACCTACATTATCCCCAACAGACCACACCGAAAGAGGACAAATAGATGGCTATTTATCGTGACACCGAACAGTTTTATACGTGTGCCCAGAAATTGTTTGCCCAGATACAACAAAATGACCCTCACGCGGCCGCGACTCTGCTTCAATCACGGCTCGTCATTCGGCTACAATTTACCCAACCCAATGGGGTCATTTTGCTAAGCGGCCGCGGGCAGACCGTGGAAACACACTTCGGCACCAATAGCCTCAAATCAGACCTGGACATTAATCTAAGCGGTGACACCCTACACGCCATTTTGCTAGGGCAAATAACACTCACAAAAGCCCTGGGTAGCGGCAAGTTGGGGGTCAAAGGGCCAGTCTGGAAAGCCACTGTTCTGGCCGACCTGTTCCGGCAAAGCCAGACCCTTTATCCCCAGATTTTACGCGACCAGGGAATTAGCTAGTACAGTACGGCATCAGTAGAAACCAGATTTTTACAGCAAATTCGGAATGCTTTACAGGAGAAAAACCTGGTTTCTAAACCTGCGAGAGAGTTCCGCCCAGGTGTACTAGTACAGTACGGCATAAATAGAAACCAGGTTTTTACAGCAAATTCGGAATGCTTTACAGGAGAAAAACTTGGTTTCTAAACCTGCGAGAGGGTTCCGCCCAGGTGTACTAGAGATGTCAAGATAATGATTGGGGGTAGGGGCTGGCCTGGTGCCTGCCCCACCAAAAGGGCAACCATAAGGAGTGCCCCTACAATCAAAATCATGTATCTTCTCAATAAAGTGTGGTGAAGTTGGTTGAGTCTGTCGAAACCAACGGCCTTCGACAAGCTCAGGCCTCGTTTGTCCCGAAATATTGAGAAGACACAAAATCTTTTTCTTAGACGCTATCAGAAAAATGTCCCCATCCTTACATTTACTGGAGTTTAGAGCGAGAGGGGAGAGCAAGAGGAAATTACTCTGGAAAACCCTTTAGCTCTGGCTCTGGCTCTGGCTCTGAACTCTAGAGTACATTTAGGAGATAACCACAATGGCTCGTACCAATAATGCGGCAACGGCTATAGAACTTAGCGAAATCATCAGCCGCCTCGACTGGCTAGACGAAGAACGCCGCCAGGCGGCCAAAAAAATCGCCGAACTAGAGCAACGAGTAACGTTTCAAGACCGGGAATTGAAGGGACGCGATTTACGTATACAAGATTTGGAACGGCAGGTAGCCAATCTACTGGCCCAATTGGCCCGGATGCCCCAGGTAGACACCAAATTACAGCAGTTTCGTGATGAAACCGTGCGCTTGATTGAGCAATACGACCAAAAACGGATCGCTGGTTTGGAAGAGATGGAGCGGCTCCGCCGGATAGAGCATGAAGTTCAGGTACGGGAGATTGCCGGTATCAATAAGGAATTAACGACGATTGGTCGCCTTACTGATAGTATGCAGTTGCGTGAAGCGGAAGAGGAACGGCTGGCCCATCTCATTGGTGTGCTACAAAATCGCGTAACAGAAATCAGCGGCCGCATCGAGGTTTTTCCCCGTAGCATCACCTACCTGGAGGAGACAGAGCGACAAAACGCCCGCAACATTTCCAATATGCAAACCTCCATCCATGAAATCACCCGCCGTTTTGAGGATATCAATAGCCGCCTGGATGTATCAGCGGGGGGCGTGAAACGGGTGGAAGTTGCCGTAGAAGGGTTTGCCAAGATTCAGGAAGAGGTTCGCCAGACGCTAAAAACCTGGACAGAACAGATCCAACTGGGTGAGTATGAACGTAATCAAAAGCTAGAAGGCTGGCTACGCACCCTACAAGAACAAAAAGCGCAGATCGATCAGTTCAAAGGGGAGTGGATCAAGTTTGCCGATCAGTACAAAGAGGCCCGCATGGCGGTACAATCGTTACCCCCCTGGCAGAAACAGATTGAACAACAACAACGAGAGACGGCGGAGTTGGCGCGGGTTGAAATTGGGCGGATGCAAACCCGATGGGATAACTTTCTGGTAGAAAATGACAAACGATGGAAAAACATTGCGATAGACGATGAGCAACACTGGAACGCGGCCGCACGCAAAGAAAAAGATGTGCAAGAAAAGCTTCACGGATTACAGGGCCAGATAGATGAAATACGCCAGGACAAAGATATGCTCTGGCGGGTTCAATCCGCCCAGGCCGACGCCATCAAAACCTTCCCCCGTATCTGGTTAGAAGAAGTAGAAAAAGCGATGTCCCAGAACCCCCATCGCCGCCGTCAACCTGCCCTGGTTCCTGTTAATGAGGATTTACTGCAATAGTTACGGAAGTCCGTCGTAAGTTTGCCCCCACCGGGAATTTTTAAAGGCCATTTTTCGCGGGCATTAGCCCGCGAAAAATGGCCTTAATTGATTTTCCCCCCGTCTTTCGAGTGCCCCTTTCTTGCGCCGTTTTGGTCAGATGAGTTTGTTCTTTACGGCATAAAGAGCGGCCTGGGTGCGGTCATTCACCTCTAACTTGGCCAGAATAGCACTGACATACCCTTTGACTGTGCCTTCGGTGAGATGGAGGGTAGCGGCAATTTCCCGGTTGCTCAACCCCCGGGCAATGAGGCGCAAAACATCCATTTCCCGTTCGGTGAGTGTGTGCAAAAGGGATGGTTCATCGGGGGTTGTGACCTGGCGCATAAGGTGGCGTTGGGCTTCGGGATGGAGTGTGGGTTGTCCGTGCGCGGCCGCGTGGATGGCGCGTAACAGGTCCGGTTTCAACACATCCTTCAGCAAATAACCAATCGCTCCGGCCTGAATAGCATCGCGCACCTTCTGATCCTCAGCGAAACTCGTCAACACCAACACCTGACAATCAGTCACACTCATTCTGATGCGTTGCGTAGCCGCAATACCATCCAACTCCGGCATCACCAGATCCATCAACACAACCTGGGGTTTTAACATCTGGGCTTTTTGCACACCCTCGACACCATTCGCGGCTTCTCCCACCACATTAATCGTGGGTTCTTCCTCCAGCAGGGTACGCAACCCCTCCCGCACAATAACATGATCATCCACGATGAGTATACGAATAGGTGTCATAGGTTTTTTATGGTTCTTGTAACTGCTAACGAGAACTAAATAACTTGTTCACTGAAAATGGCACGGTCAGGAGACCGGCCACCGCAAACTCAAAAGTTATTTGCGAGCGATCCCTAAGGGTCCATAAAAGATTAAGTGAGTCTTTGGGGTTTCAGGGGGGCTGACACCATCTGTAGGGGCTGGCCTTGTGCCTGCCCCGCCGAGGGCAACCACAAGGGTTGCCCCTACATTTAGCCACACCCCGCGAATTCCGAAAGAACCAGATTAAGTTCCGTCGAGACCTGACAGGTTTCCGGAAACCTGTCAGGTCTAAACCGAGAAGTTATATTTTTACGAACCCTCAGCCTGTTGCCTGAGTTTGTCGAAGGCAGATCCGTGCTTCGACAAGCTCAGCCCTCAAAGACATGTCTAGTTACGGAAAAGTTGTCCTGTCAATGGGTATAATCTGACATTTTTTCGCCCTATCGCCTCATCGCCTCATCGCCTCATCGCCTCATCAGGTTTACCACCTCTACCCCTGGGGCGGGAAACGATTTCCGGCGCGGTTTGGCAGGCGGACGCCCGCCAGACTGCACCATCAAGCTTTTACAGACCCTAAATCTCACGTCCGCCCGGTAATTGCACCCGCACGATGGTGCCTTGGCCCGGGGCGGTGTTAATCTCCAGAGTACCGGCCAGGGCTTCAGCTCGTTCACGCATCGTTCGTAGGCCAAAACCACCGAGGAGAGAAGGTTGGGCAGAATCCGCGGCCGCGAAACCTACCCCATCATCCATCACCAACAAATAAGTGTACCCATCTCGTAGCCCACATTCAATCGTTACCAACCGGGCACGGGCATGTTTAACAATGTTATTCAAGGCTTCCTGCGTAATCCGGTACAGGGCGATCTCCTGCTCAAGTGATTGCGGCTGATACTCCTCCGCCCGCAGTACGATGGCCGGACCATAGCGGTTGACCGTCTTCAGGTGATATTGCAACGCCTTCACCAGCCCATCTCGTTGCACCCGCCATATACCCGGCAAAATGTTCGCCGTATCCGCCCCCGCCTTGCCCGGTTCTGGCGAACGCAGTTCAAACAGTAAAGCCCGCATCTCCGCCAGGGCTTGCTGAGACAATTCTAGCAGGCGATTCACCCGCTTTTCCCCTTCACCAGGGTTACGTTTCCAGGCCGGAGCGATAGATTGAGCAATGAGGGTGATGCTGAAAATTAATTGTGTCACCGAATCATGCAGTTCTCGCGCCAGCCGATGGCGTTCTTGTAACACAGCCACTGTTTGCCCACTGGTAAAAAGGAGCCGCTGTTGCAGGCGGGTACTGATGCCAATCGCCAGTTGGGTTGCCGTTACCTCATACGGACGCAGTTCACTAGCCGACCAGGCGGTGACTTCCGAGTAGCTCAAAATAACCAGCCCAATCCGTTGTCCGGCAACTAATAAGGGAATAAACACCAGGGCTGGGCGACCCGACTGGCGCTGAATTTCGCGCAAGGAAGGGGAAACCCGGGGATCGGTATAAACATCACTGAAGGCCAGAGTTTGCCCGGCATCCAGTGGGGCATCCAGAGCGTCAGAGGCGTAGGGGATGTGGCTTTGGGCCAGACTCAGCCCTTCACCAGGAGACCAGCGGCCGCAAATCCGTACTTTTTCCCGTTCCCCCTGTTCTGTAAATTCATAGAGAACAACGGTGCACGTATAGCGGCCGCGCACCGCCACATGCTCCAGGTAAGCGGCAATAACTTCATCTACGTCCGCGGCCGCGCTGATCCGGCGGCTCGTTTCATAGAGCAACTGCATCTCCGCCAGCGCTAACCCCAATTCTTCTAATTCTGTCATTTGCCTTCTTCTACGGCATAGTATACTTGCCACGGTTATAAAGTGACATTCTGTTCAGCAATTCGTAACGGCTAATCCTCTCGAGGACTGAGCTTGTCTCAGCCCGTTTGCCTTCGATAAGCTCAGGCAACAGGTTTAGTAGTTACAGCAATTCTCAATTTGGTTTGCTCCTGACGTTTACCGTTTTTTGTTTTCCCAAGCGGGTGAACAGCCTGAAAGGCTGTTCTACGGCTTGGGCCATTTTTCGAGCGTGCTAGTCCAATGGTTTTTGAGTTTTTCTGCAACAATACAGGCTTAGAATAGCTACCACGAAAGACCCATTACCACGGCTAGGGTAATTGCATACTTAGAGTTCCCCCACCCCCAACCCCGCCCCCAGGGGCGGGGAGTTTTTTAAGGCGGGCAAAATCGGGGGCAAAGCCCCCGATTTTGCCCGCCGAGTGGGTTTCCCCTTCCCGAAATCGGGAAGGGGGAAAAACCTCATTCGTGTCATTTTTCGCGGGCGGACACCCGCGAAAAATGACACGAGAAAAGTTCCCCTGGACGTAGCACAGCCTTTCCAGGCTGTGCACACAAGAAAAGTTCCCCACACTGGGGGCAAGGAACTTTTCTCGGCGCGGTTTCTCTCCTTCCCTGTGGGATCTAGCCCCAAGCTACCCAGGCTGTGGCCGCCCACAAATTGAAGCGACACCGAAGAGTGTAGCAATTCCCACCCCATTTGGGCAAACAGGAGAAGAAGGTCTAAAATAACATCCACAAAAGCCGCCCGGCCTGAGTTATCCCACCCGGTCGTCAAACTACCGGGTTAAATATACAAAGCCCAAGGAGTTCGAAATGAGTGAGCGCACCGGTCGTACCCTCAACGTTCCTATCTATTTACGCAGTGGCCCTGGCATCTACCATCCGGTAGCTACCACTTTGCCCGCCCAAACCGCTTTCACTGTCCTTTTGGAAATGGATCCCTGGCTTCAAATTAGCAGTGACGCTGGTGAAGGTTATCTCCATCGCAATTTTGCCACACTAGATCCGGTAGATGAATGGGCTATATCCTTTGGTATTGACACCGTCCGCACTGGCAAGGCTCGTAACTTCCTGAACCTGCGTACTGGCCCTGGCACCACCTTTGAAAAAATTTTGGTACTGGCTCCGGAAACCCCGTTAGAAATTCTAAGCGAAGAAGGAGTCTGGCTAAAAATCTCGGCCGAAGGCATTCAAGGCTGGGTACACGGTGATTATGTGGTGCGTGACCCCTTGCCCACCCCCGAAACACCCCCCGGATCTAATCCCCCGCCGCCCCAGTTACCCACAGACATTCGCCCCGGCGAGGAGGCTCTGGCCCCCGCCCCGGAGCAGTTACTGACCGCCCCCGCTAATGCTGATGCGACAACCAAAAGTATCGTCAAGATTTGGAACCGTTATGGTGGCCTGTTTCAAGAACTTTCGGCCCAATTACGGGTAGACCCGGGTGTGGTGATAGCGGTGTTCCTCATCGAATCCGGTGGCGAAGGGTTTGGCAGTGATGGCCGGTTGAAAATTCGGTTTGAAAATCACATTTTCCGTAACTACTGGGGTAAAACGAATCAGGCAAAGTTTGAGCAACATTTTCGTTATGATCCGGCTAAAATCTGGATGAACCATGAGTGGCGTCCTTCACCAGACGCTCCCTGGCAAACGTTTCATGGCACACAAAGTAAGGAATGGGATGTGCTAAATTTTGCCCGCACGCTGGATGACGCGGCCGCAAAGCTGTCTATCAGCATGGGTGGACCGCAAATTATGGGCTTCAATTACGCCACCACCGGCTTTGAATCCGTCCATCAGATGTTCGAGGCATTCAGTCAGGGCAATCGCGGGCAGATCATGGGCTTCTTCCGCTTCGTGCAGGGGGGCATCCCCAACTCCCAACGCCTGGTAGCCCTGCAAACCCTCGATTTTGAGAAATTCGCCGGGTTATATAATGGCCCCGGTCAGGCTTCCCGTTACGCCGCCCTCATTCAAGGGGCGTATGATGCGTACAAACGGTTGCGGGGATAAATGACGAGTAGCTGTAGGTTGAGTTTGTCGAAACCAGCGGCCTTCGACAAGCTCAAGCCTCGTGATCCCTAAAATTAAAGGGTTCTTTCGGAAGTCGCGGGGTGTGGCTAAATGGAGGGGCTGGCCTTGTGCCTGCTCCGTCAAGGGCAACCACAAGGGTTGCCCCTACCGATGGTGTCAGCCTCTGAAATCCTGAAGACCCGAAAAAAGGTAAAACTCCCCTTAACCACCCCCCATCCCTATGACCAATCAAGCCACAGCCACCCTCCACCTCCATGCAAAAAGTTTGAAAGCGGTTCAAAACCGGCATCCCTGGTTGTTTTCGGGGGGGATTACCCGGGTAGAGGGGAAACCCGCCCCAGGGGATATAGTCCGGGTGGCGGATGATCGCGGCCGCGCACTGGCTCTGGCTTACTTTAACCCCCATTCCCAGATTCGCGGCCGCATCCTCACCTGGAATCCTGAAGAACCGATAGATGACACCTTCTGGCGGGAGCGCATCCGGCGAGCCGTGCGCGGCCGCGCCTTACTACCTCTTTCACCCCACACCACCACCTACCGTCTCATCAACGCCGAAGCCGATGGCCTGCCTGGCCTGGTGGTAGACCGGTACGGCGATTATCTGGTGATGCAATGTGGCACAATGGGTATCGAGAAACGTAAAGAGCAACTGGCTCGCCTGCTCAATGAAGAGCTTCAGCCTATCGGCATTGTGGAACGCTCAGACATGGACACGCGGCCGCATGAAGGGTTACTCCCCCAGAGCGGCCTGCTCACCGGTTCGCCCCCCCCTACAGAACTCATCGTCACCGAAAATGGTCTACCTTTTGGCGTCAATCTACTCACCGGGCACAAAACCGGCCTCTACCTGGATCAGCGGGACAACCGGCATCTGGTCTGCCAGCCCCATTTTATCGCCAACAAAGAGCTATTGAATGTGTTTGCTTACACGGGGGGATTTGCCGTATACGCGGCCGCGCACGGGGCCGGTTCCATTCTCAACATAGATAGCTCTGTTGCCGTTCTGGAACAGGCAGAAAAGAACGTAGAGCGATTAGCCTCCAGCTCACGCCCAGCCGATGAATATCTGGCCGGGGATGCTTTCCACATTTTGCGCGACTACCGGGATGAAGGTCGGCAGTTTGATGTGATTATTCTCGATCCCCCCAAATTTGCCCCCAGCAAAGGGGATGTGCCCCGCGCCAGCCGAGGGTACAAAGATATTAACTGGTTAGCCCTACGCCTGTTGCGGCCAGGGGGATTATTAGCCACCTTTTCCTGTTCTGGCCATATAGAGGCAGATCTGTTCCAGAAAATTGTGTTTGGCGCGGCCGCAGACGCCCAACGCGATGTACAAATCATCCACACCCTCACCCAGGCCTCTGATCACCCCGTTCTCCTCACCTTCCCCGAATCAGCTTACCTCAAAGGCTTACTTTGCCGCGTCTGGTAAAACAGTCAACTCAGGCAAAAATTTGTGCGATGTGGTAGCGGCCGCGTTCAGCTCATAGATCGTCAAACGGTTTACCCTGATAGGGCCACCAGCGGCAAAAAGTTCCAGCCCCAGGCTATCACTTGCAGGGAAAATCTGGTCAGTGATTTGCACCAACCCCCCATTACCGAACAACTCCACCGAATGCCGGTCTACAAAAATGTGCAGATGAATGAGGCCATTTTGCGGCCGCGTCTCTGCCTCATGAACCGCCGCAAACATCTCACAAAAATCGGTCTGCCCCGATTGGCGTCGATCCACAAACAGTTTCCCCTCTTGGGTGGCATAACCAATCGTCGTCATTTCCACCGCCCCCACCCGCACCCGGAAGCCAAACCGATCCGCTTTCAGCCCTGGCTCAACCGAAAACGCGGCGATAATTTCCAGGGCATCGCCCTGTATATCCGCCAGCAGGTTGGTCTGAGGGCTGATGGTTTCGTTAAACCAGGTGTGTTCGCGGCCGCGAACTGCCTGCAATTCTCCAATCGGTTGTTGCAACAGGCGCACCCCCTCCGGCATCTGCGTCAGCGACAACCCACGAGGAATCGTCAACCCACCCCGCCAGGTTGTCGCCGGAACCTGATTGGCATAACGCCAATTGTTCATCCAGGCCACCCAGATACGCCGTCCATCCGGGGACTCACTCCATGATTGAGGCGCATAAAAATCAGCCCCAAAATCAGCCCACAAAACAATCTCCTTATCGTTCTCATTGGTGAAAACCTGACCGTCAAACGCCCCCACAAAATATTGCATCCCCGAACCACCCGCAGGCGCACCATCACCAATCGCCACGGCCAAAACCCAACGCGTGTCCGGGCCACCATCCAGCGGCAACTCAAACAGATCAGGCGTTTCCCACACCCCACCAGTGGCACCAACCGTCAGCCCAAATTCCCCCGAGGCTGTCCAATTGATTAAATCTGGTGAGGTATAAAACAGGACGATCCTGCCCGCCACCACCACCATCAACCAATGACCCGACTCTCTCTGGCCATACCAGATAACCTTGGGATCACGGAAGTCGCGGCCGCTGTTGGGCGGTTCAAGGATAGGATTCCCTGCGTATTTCGTCCACGTCCGCCCTTTATCGGTGCTATAGGCAATACTCTGCATCTGGCGGCCATTATTCTCGTGAGTAAAAAAGGCCACCATTGTTTCCCGCCCCAATCCCGCCGTATTATGCCAATCAATAACCATACTGCCCGAAAAAATCTGGCCCACCTCATCCGGGTAAAGGGCAATAGGCAGATGGGTCCAGTTCACCAAATCAGGGCTGACGGCATGGCCCCAGTGCATTGGCCCCCAGACAATATCATGGGGGTTATATTGGTAAAAAAGATGGTATTCGCCATCATAATAAACCAGGCCATTGGGATCATTCAGCCAATGAGCCTGGGGGGTGAAGTGATACTGAGGTCGAAATGGCTCATTCAGCATAAAAAGCTCCTTCTCCCCTCTCCCGAAGCAGGAGAAAGGCCAGGGGTGAGGGTAAGCTTGCCGTAGAACCACCTTTCAGGCTGTTCACCCTCCCGGGAAAACAAAACCACCGCAACTAGACACGTTTTCGGCAACCTGTCTGGTCTAAACCAGGAAGTTATATTTTTAAGTATGGTTCAAAAGTCGGCAAACGCTGCTCAGTCATCGTTCGCAATTATACTTACCACGGTTTTAAAATGATATTGGGTCTTCGGGATTTCGTGGAGTACGGGCAACCCTTGCGGTTGCCCACACGGGGCAGGCACAAGGCCAGCCCCTACCTATGGTGTCAACCCCCTGAATTTCCAAAGCGCCATGATATTTTGCTGACGGCCACAGCCTGGGTAGGTTTGGCCTGAAGACCCATCCCCCGGCGATCCCAGAGGCAAAGAGGGGAAACCCACCTGCGTGGTTTGCGGATGAATTTATCTGACTGAACACTTACGTTTTATTGACAGCAGGGATGAATTGATCTAAACTGGTAAGTGGTCTTACCAGTTTAGATTCTGAGAACTTAGGAACGCGAATGATACTTACCACGGTTATAAAGTGACATCTTGTTGGCGGCAACAGATTGGTAGGTTTGGACTGAAGACCCATCCCCCTTCGATCCCAGAGGGAAGGGATGAAACCCAACGGCGCGGTTTGGCGAGCGGACGCTCGCCAAACCGCGCCGAAAGTAGTTCCCCGCCCCAAGGGCGAGCAACTTTTCTGGGTGCGGTTCCTTCCTTCTCTCTGGGAAAGGGCAGGAGCCATCATTTGTAAGACGATTTTTTAAATCGTCCACGGGGCGATTTACCAAAGGGTGTGTTTCATTTCAGTTGAGAGGAAGAAAATTCCGTGTTTCTTCCCATCCGTGTTTTTTAATCAGTGATTATTTTCGTAGGAGTCAATCATGCGACGTTGGAATGGTTGGGGTGACGAAAAGACAAATTTTCATGTACCCGAAGCGGCCTGGCCGTGGCTAGAAGAGCGCGTGGGCGCGGCCGCATCTTCACCCGATACCCCCTTCACCACCTTTACCCAGGCCGTCCCCCCTTCCCCGTTACCGGCTCACCCCCTCATCACCACCGAGGCCAAAGAGCGGGTGCTCCATGCGCGAGGCCAATCCTTGCCCGATTGGGTGGATTTAAGGCGCGGCCGCGTCCCTCGTTTTCCCGCCGGTGTCGCCTACCCTGAATCCGACGACGATCTGGCATCACTTATTCGCTACGCGAAAGAAAATAGCGTCACCCTCATCCCCTACGGCGGCGGAACCAGCGTCGTGGGCGGCATCAACCCGGAAAAAGATGGCCCCCCCGCCCTCACCGTCAACCTCTCCCGGCTCAACCAACTGCACGACCTGAACGAGCAGAACCGGCTGGCGACCTTTGGCGCAGGCATTGCTGGCCCCGACTTAGAAAAAGCCCTGAACCAACGCGGTTACACCCTCGGCCATTTCCCGCAGTCCTTTGAACTTTCCACGTTGGGCGGTTGGATTGCCGCCCGGTCGAGTGGGCAACAATCATTGCATTATGGGCGCATCGAGCAGACGTTTGCTGGCGGCCGCATCATCACGCCTGCCGGTATTCTGGATATGCTCCCCCACCCTGCCAGTGCCGCTGGCCCTGATTTGCGCCAGATGGTGCTCGGCTCCGAGGGGCGCATGGGGTTCATCAGCCGGGCCACGGTGCGAATTACCCCCTTGCCAGAGGAAGAGACGTTTCACGGCATCTTTTTCCCCACCTGGGAGCAGGGGGTGGCCGCCGTGCGAGCTATCGCCCAGGCGCAACTGCCCCTCTCGATGATGCGGCTGAGTAACCCGCTGGAAACGGAAGCCAATCTGGTGCTGGCGGGTAAGGCGGGGCAAATTGCCTGGTTGCATCGGGGGCTAGGCTGGCTGGGGCAAAGGCCGGGTGAAAAATGTTTGTTGCTGATGGGGGTGACGGGGGCCGCGGCCGCGAACCGTCTGGCTCGTCGTTCTGCCTTACATCTGGCCCGGCAAGGGAGTGGGGTTCACCTGGGGCAGTTTATTGGCCGCTCCTGGCAGAAAAACCGGTTTATCACCCCGTACTTACGCAACAATTTGTGGGAGCGGGGCATTGCCGTGGACACCCTGGAGACGGTGCTCAGTTGGGACAAGGTGTTGCCAGCGGCTGAGGCGATCATAGGGGCGATACGGGAACGGGGCGCGGCCGCGAACGAAAAAATACTCGTCTTGGCCCACCTTTCCCACGTCTACCCCACCGGCACCAGCCTCTACGTCACCTACCTGTTCCGCGTCCTGCCCGACCCGGAGCAACAGATAGAGCAGTGGTGGGCAATGAAAGCGGCCGCGAGTCAGGCCCTCATCCAGTTTGGCGGCACGATCAGCCACCAGCACGGTGTGGGTGTTGACCATGCCCCGTTCCTGGGCGCGGAAAAAGGGGAACTCGGCCTCGACCTGCTGGCCCAAACCTTTCGCCACTGTGATCCTGATGGGTTGATGAATCCGGGGAAATTGATCCGATCGGCTTCAGGTCGTTAATTCTGCCCACTCCTTTTGCCAATCATGTCGCATCTCGTCTAAGACAGAATCAAGGTCAAAATCGGTGGGGAACCGATCCTGCCACAGACCATACAGATCAGAGGTTTGCTTTTTATCGCCCAAATCCCGACGCAATTGGCGGGCTAACTGCTCAAATACCGTAAACTGCTCTTCAAGGGTCAAATGACCGATCAAATCTATGATCTGTTTCACCAAATCGGGACGCATCTTACACACTCTTGAGTCCACTGAAAAAAGGAACCGCCAAGACGCCAAGACCGCGAAGAAGAGAAAAAGTCCAAAGAAAATCTTTGCGTCCTTTGCGTCTTTGCGGTGAAAAATCCTCTTC
Source organism: Chloroflexota bacterium (assembly GCA_018004935.1). Lineage (GTDB taxonomy): Bacteria > Chloroflexota > Anaerolineae > Promineifilales > Promineifilaceae > Trichofilum. The sequence goes on from JAGNBF010000121.1 coordinate 17,937, forward strand.
TTTCAGTAGACTCACTCTTTAGTTGAGTACCAGACCAACAAAACGCCCTATCCCAGGTTTCGCCGAAGCTACCACAGGGGATAGAGCATTGTTATGTATGCCCGGCAGTGAGCCTACCGGCCAGGAACAGGTCACGCCATTCTTTTTAACCTCGGCTGGCATCAAACAGGCAGATACTCAGCATTACCGGTGGGGGAATGATGTAAAAATGTGGGACACCAGGCGAAACCCGATATTGTTGTTCGAGTTGTCGGGATTGTTGTTGTTGCGGATCCCCACGCGCGCGTTCCTGTGATTGTTGTTCCAGGAGCCGCCCCGCACCACCCGGCGACCTTTTGACCTGCCCCTACGTTATGGGGAATTCCCCCGTTACGCTATCTTATGATCCTGCCGAAGGTTGGTATCTGAAATCAACACCTGTTCTATAACCTTCGGCAGGATTTCACCCGTGTTACGTTGTTGTGGCTCGTCGCCAGCCACCTAACAAACGCCCAATCTCTGTCACCATTTCGGCCACATGGCGGTATTGTTTGGGCGTTACCAGCCGCAAATCCTGACACAAACGCAGATAAAAACGCAACTTGGTCAAGTTGACATCGGCTTGAGCCAGGGCGCGATCCCGTGTACGGCTTCCCCCCAGCCCGGCCTCAATCAAATCTTCTTGGAAATGCAAAGCTGTTTCTTGCATGGCTCTGGCTAAGACAAACCGCTGTTCACGGGGAAATTTAGTCGTCGTCGGAATAAGCCAGAGCAAGAGATCATAAGTCTTGCTGAAAATAGGCGATTCTTGCATACAGATTGGGAAACACAGCCTGGAAAGGCTGTGCTACAGGGTAGAACAACCTTTCCTGGTTGTTCGTGATTTACAAAATAAGCGGTTGGAGAACAGCCTGCCGCAAACCCCAGGTGTCACCGTAACGCACATGGTTAATCCAGCCCTGAACAGTAGCTTTCATCTGTTCCTGGGTAACTTCATTCGTCAGGTAAGCGTGGTAAAGATGACCCAGACGGCGGCGAAAATGTACCACTTTGCGCCGTTTGACGAGCCGGTGGGTGGGGTATACCACAAAACCGAGAAAAGGAATGCCTTCGGTGACGGGACGGGGGTGCGCGCCAGGGTGGATCGTCAGGCGGAGTTCGGACAGTTTGGCCATGATCGCTTCATGCCAGGTCCAAAGCGTGGTTTTATCCGGGGCAAAAAGCAGGAAGTCATCTACGTAACGCACGTAAGCAGGGCAATGTAACTCTCGTTTAACGAATTGATCGAACGGGTTGAGGTAGCAGTTGGCCCAAAACTGGCTGGTGAGGTTGCCAATGGGTAAACCGCGTGGGCGAAAGGCCGCCAGCAGATTGTCACCGGGAAACCAACGCATTTCGTACTGTTCGGACAAAACACCGACGCCACTGGTGATGATTTGATCAATCAGCCAAAGGACATCCGCATCGGCGATTTTGCGGCTAAGAATCTGGCGTAGGATGTCGTGATCCAGACTGGGGAAAAATTGACGCACATCACCCTGCAACACATAGGGGTAACGGCGGGCAAATTGTTGGGCACGATCCAGGGCGCGGTGGGTGCCTTTGCCGAGCCGGTTGGCGTAGGAATCATGAATGAAGGTGCGATCAAAGAGGGGTTCGATGATGTTGCAGAGGGCATGGTGGACGACCCGATCCCGGAAAGGCGCGGCAGAGATGAGGCGGCGTTTGGGTTCGTGGATGTAGAAGGAGTGGTAAGGGCCAGGCTGGTAGGTTTTGTGGGCCAGGTCTTGTTGCAGGGTGATGAGTTCCTGTTCCTGATTAAATTCAAAAGTAGCCACAGCCGGGGAACGGCGTTTGCCTTTGCGGGCTTTGTGGTAAGCCAGGTAGAGGTTGTCCCAGTCATGTACCTGGGGGTAAAGGTGACGGAATGTTTTCATGACAACAACCAGAGAATGCACAGCCTGGAAAGGGCGTGCTACACCCAGGGGTAGATCAAAAATTTGCCAGAGCCGAGATTGTAACAAAACCGGGGCGGTAGGAAAAATAAACCAGTGACCGGCAGTGGCAGGCACCAGGAGAGTACCGCGCTGGGGGGGGAACCCCCCCAGACCCCCCGCTTCAGAAAACAGCCACCAGCAATCAGGAACCAGAACCAATGGGGGACACCAGGCGAAACCCGATACTGCCGTACGAGGCGTCGGGATCGCCGAAGCTGCCGCGGATCCCCACGCGCGCGCCCCTGTGACTGCTGCTCCAGGAGCCGCCCCGCACCACCCGGCGACCCTGTTTTTCATCCCACCAGGAATTTGTCCATTCCCAG
>JAGNBF010000122.1 GCA_018004935.1 Chloroflexota bacterium
AGAGACAGGAATGACCCCCCCGCCCTCCCCCCCTTCCCAAAGTCGGGAAGGGGGACCCCACCCGGGGGGTAAACGCGGGGTTTTGCCCCGATTTTACCCGCCTTAAAAAACTCCCCGCCCCTGGGGGCGGGGTTGGGGGTGGGGGAAATCCGAATATGCAATCGCCCTGGGTATTGGGGTATGGCTTTTCCCAAGTTAATTGGATATGTCGCTAATGGGAAACGCCCATCCCCTAGCCCTCTTCCTGGGGGGAAGGGGGAACCTATTTGTGTCGTTTTTTGAGGGCGTACGCCCTCAAAAAACGACACTTCATCAAATACACCGCCCCTGGGGTACGGTCAGGAGATTGGCCACAGCCCATATTCAAGTCATTTAACCGCTGATCCATATAACAAAAACAGCCCAGGTAATTACCTGGGCTGTTGTGTTCCTTATGAGTGCCGAAGGTGGGACTCGAACCCACATGAGCGTAAGCTCACTACGCCCTGAACGTAGCGCGTCTGCCAATTTCGCCACTTCGGCTGGAAGTGAGGGGCATTTTATCAGGTTGCCTTAAAAAGTCAAACAAAGCGTCATAAATTTGGTGTATTATGTCAATTCTTTACCCCAAAGGTGAAAGTGGAGTAATCCATCTTTTAATCCCGGCGTGCGGTGCTGGCCAGTTTGGCCGCTTCACGTAGCCCCGGCAATTTTTCGCCTTCTTCCCCTTTGGCGTTGATCCAATAAATAGAATATTTCTTTAACTGTTGATCTAGCTCCTGCCACAGATCCTGATTGGCGATAGGTTGACCTTCTTTTTTTTGCCAGTTCCGTTTGCGCCAGCCATTGAGCCATTGCGTAGCTCCCTGAAAGAGGTAATCAGAGGTGGTGAAGAGTTGGGCGGATGTGCCAGGGGGGAGAAGATGGAGGGCGGAGATCGCGGCCGCGATCTCCATCCGGTTATTGGTGGTTTTTTCTTCCGAACCACTATCCTGTCGCGTCTCTTCTCCCATTTCCAGAACCACACCCCAACCCCCTGGTCCTGGATTGCCCTTACAGGACGCTTTTACATAAAGCCGAGGCGTATCGGGTGAGAGTTGGGCTTTGGGGGTAATTTCTAACCGGGCCTTACGAGCTAGTTGATCCACGCGCTCATTCATGGGGTCACCGGAGTGCCCTTTTACCCATTGCCAGTTAATGGTGTGTTGTTTGACCAGCGGCAGTAATAATTGCCAGAGGTCAGCGTTGGGGGTGGGTTTGCCTTCTTTTTGCCAGCCTTTTGCCGCCCATTTTGCGGCCCATTCTGTAATTCCCTGGCGCAAATATTCCGAATCGGTGTGAAACTCTATCTCTGAGGGTCGTTTTAGGGCTTGCAGAGCGGAAAGAGCCGCTTGTAACTCCATCCGGTTGTTTGTTGTTTGGGGGTCGTGGCCGGTTAGCACTTTCTCGTGCTCTCCATAGCGCAAGACTGCGGCCCACCCGCCAATGCCGGGATTGGGGTCAGCTCCACCATCACTATAAATAATTACTTTGTTGTTGGTCATCCGTTATGCTTGAGACACGGGGCTATGGGGCCTGTGTTCCGGTGTTTAGACCTGACAGGTTTTCGGAAACCTGTCAGGTCTGGGTAGGATTTATTTTTTGCCGATGGCGTCCGCCATTTCTTCCGCACCAACAAATTTGACACGGGGTCGTCCCAGCGCCTGCCCTTTGGCTATTTCGATTTCGTCTACTTTTAGCCAGTCGGCATAGGAGAAGTACTGGGGTTGACGTTCACAGACAAAAGCCGCGGCCGCGTCCCGTTGGGGGTGTTCCGGTTGCAGGATGGCCCCATTGTTCAGGTCCACGAGCATGGCTTCTACTGTTTCCAGAGCATCCGGTTTGTTTGTGCCGATAACGCCACTGGGGCCACGTTTGATCCAACCGGCTGTGTATTCGCCGACAACCGGTTCCTGAGTTGTGGCATCAATCACACGTCCTTCCCGGTTGAGAATGACGCCCCATTTTTGGTGGAACGGCACATCGGGTAGGGGAACGCCATTGTACCCAATGGAGCGGAAGACCAGCCCTACGGGTAATGTTTCATATTCACCGGTGGCCTGCGGCCGCAGTGAACCTGCATCGGAGGCCACCAGTTTGTTCTTCACAATTTTCATGGCCGTTACCTGGCCTTGCTCATCACCCGTTAGCTCCACTGGTGAAACCAGAAACCGGAGCACCAGTTTACGTGATTTGCCGGTGGGGGTATGGTGGGCATACGTCTGCAAGATTTCGACCTTGCGGGCGGTGGCTCGATCTGCGCTGGCGGCCATGGCCGCTTCGCTTAAGGGGTCTAGCACCACTTCCTCAGCCACGGTGAAGGCGTCCGTATCGGCCATTTCGCCTAATTCTTTGACTTCAGGATTGGTGAAGGCCGCCTGGGCTGGGCCGCGCCGCCCCAGAATATATACTTCCTTAACCCGGCTGTGACTGAGCGCTTCCAGCGCATATTCGGCGATATCCGTTTTGGCTAATTCTTCGGGGGTGCGGCAGAGAATCCGGGCCACGTCTACCGCGACATTACCCACACCTACAACAGCCACCCGTTCCTGAGTTAGATCAAACTGGTAATCCCGAAAATCGGGATGACCGTTATACCAGGCGACAAATTCTGTGGCCGGGTGGCTTCCTTGTAAATCTTCGCCGGGTATACCCATCCGTTTGTCGGTTTGGGCACCTGTGGTGTAGATGATCTGGTGGTAGAACCGGCGCAGATCGGCCACGCTGAGGTGTTTGCCCAGTTCAACATTGCCATAAAAGCGAAAACGGGCATTACTGGCGATTTTGTCGAATACTTTGGTGACTGATTTGATTTTTTGGTGATCTGGGGCGACGCCATAGCGTACCAGCCCAAAGGGGGTGGGTAGACGCTCATACATGTCTACTTCTACGAAAACCTTTTTCTGATCAAAAAGGTGACCGGCGGAGTAAAAACCGGTCGGGCCAGCACCAATGATGGCGACGCGCAACGGATTTGTTTCGGTTCCAATGGGGGACATAAGGGTTTCCTTGTAGAGAGTGGAGATTGGTTTAATCCTGGCGAGGGAACCAATCTGAGTATTCGTCTAAAAACAAGTCCCACCCAGGCCTGACAGGTTTTCGGAAATCTGTCAGGCATTTTCTCAATATTTCGGGGGAAACGTAGCCTGGGCTTGTCGCAGGCGGTTAGTTGCAACAGGCTCAATCAACGTTCCCACACTTTATTGAGAAGATACCCTGTCAGGTCTAAATTGGGTCGTTATTTTTAGGTGTTCATTAAGTTTCGTCGGCTAATAATTGCATCTCCAGGGTGTTGACTTCACCCCGGTAAGCATCCCGTTGAGCTTTCATGATGTCGCCGATAGAGATTAATCCTACCAGTTGCCCTTCGTCAAGGATGGGTAAATGGCGGAAACGGCGCTCGGTCATGAGATGGGCTACTGAGTAGATGTCATCATCGGGAGTTCCGGTGATGACGTTTTGTGTCATGACGTGGCTGACGGTCTGGCTGAGGACCTGGTCGTTATGGGCGGCCTCGCGGATGATGTCGCGTTCGGAGAGGATGCCACTAATCTGACCGGTTTCATTTAACACGATGAGGACACCAATACGATGTTGGGCCAGCAACGCGGCCGCGTCTTTCAGCGTCTTCTCTGGAGTAATCGTGATCACACCTTTTACTTTCGTGGCCAAAATAAGCTGTACTTTCATGGTATTTCACCTTTACCTGGGGGGAACAAAGGGATGGAGTCAGAGGAACTCAGGGGAATAAGGAAGGGGAATTAAATAACCTGCTTACCGAAAGGGGTACGGCCAGGAGACCAGCCATAGCTGTTCTGTAAGTTATTTAATCCTTAAGCCTGATCTGGACAAGCCAGAATCAGGAAGAAGGAACACAGAGGGTACAAGGCCAGCCGGTACATCTGCTGTCAACCCCCTGAATTCCTAAAGACTCGGAAGTTATTCTTAGACAGTTCCTAAGGAAGAGCGCCAAGAAATTCACCCTGGCTCCTTGATGTGGGTATTATATACTGCTCGCAGTGATAACGTGAGGTTTTTGACTGTGGTGATGGCCTCACCTTGTTACTGTTTCAGTTTAGGACTTACGCGGTTGCTCGAGCCGGTCTTTTGACCGTGCCGCCTAACTTAATCTTGAGCGAACGCTTAGTTGAATCCCCCCTCATTGGAGTACCAGCAAAGATTGGTACAATTACTTTATCCATAAACAGTGAATAGTAAACAGTCAACAGTCAACAGTTACACATGAACAATGTCACTGTTCATTGGTTCCTGGCTGTTCACTGATACAAGAAGTTTCTCGCTGTATAGGGTACAGAGGCCCCAAAGATTGCCTGTAGTGATAAGGTGTTTTGGTGGCTCTTTTTCGTGAAGCGAAAGGCTGGCTTTTAGAGCAGGAGCAAAGGTAACGGCTAACCCTCCCGAGGGCTGACAACAATTCTCAATTTGAACGGTAAACGTTCCGTTAATCCGCCCGGCGGTCAAAAACCGCCGGGCTATCAGTACCAGGCCCTACGGGCTAAAACCCCAGGCCAACGGCCTTTGTAAATATAGCCCGTTCCGTTTGGGCGGCCTGTATATTTGTAGACGTTCAGGCCAAATTGAGAATTGCTGGAGGGCTGAGCCTGTCAAAACCCGTTTGCCTTCGACAATCTCAGGCAACAGGCTTAGTCGTTACGAGCAAAAAGTGAACGGGTTTTTTCTGGCTGAGGCTCTGAACGCTAAACTCAAGTAAAGGTGCTTATATGTTATTTCCCGAAGCTGTGATCAGTGAAGAACGCAACACAACAATGGTTGCCGGAGGCCAAATGCAAGTTTTTAATAGTATTGTGGACACGATTGGGAATACTCCTCTGGTGCGACTTAATAGCACCGTTAGTAACTTGCCCTGTACGATTCTGGCTAAAGTGGAATATTTTAACCCTGGGGGTTCGGTGAAGGATCGGATTGGCCCGGCGATTATTGAGGATGCGGAGCGGCGGGGTCTGCTGAAACCGGGGGGAACGATTGTGGAGTCTACATCAGGCAATACGGGGGTGGGGTTAGCCATCGCGGCCGCGGTCAAGGGCTACCGTTGCATCTTCGTTATGCCGGACAAAATGTCTGAAGAAAAAATTCGTCTGCTTCGGGCTTTTGGCGCACGGGTGGTTGTTACCCCCACTGCTGTGGAGCCGGATGATCCACGCAGTTATTATTCTGTGGCCCGTAAATTGGCCGCGGAAACTCCTAACGCCATTTTAGCCAATCAATATCACAACCCGGTCAACCCCCAATGCCATTATGAATCTACTGGCCCAGAGATATGGCGACAGACAGCCGGACGTATCACCCATTTTGTTACAGGCATGGGAACCGGGGGCACTATTTCCGGCACTGGGAGATACCTCAAAGAACAAAACCCTTCGGTACGCGTGATTGGGGTAGACCCTGTTGGCTCTATTTTGTATGAACTGCATCGAAGCGGCCGCTACAGCAAAGCCGAAGGGTACAAGGTGGAAGGTATTGGTGAAGATTTCTTACCTACGACGACTGATTTGAGTGTCGTTGATAGCATTGTTCAGGTTAATGACCGGGAATGTTTTTTCTGGACACGGCGGTTAGTCCGGGAAGAAGGCATCTTCGCGGGTGGTTCTGCGGGGGCGGCTCTGGCTGGAGCGGTCAAATATGCTAAAACTCATAGCCTCGGCGCTGATGATGTGGTGGTTGTGCTCTTGCCTGATACCGGTGCTCGTTACCTGAGCAAAGTGTTTGATGATGAATGGATGCGGGAAAACGGGTTTCTGGAGCGGGCCTGGGTGGATTATCGGGCGCGTGATATTCATGAGACCAAAACCACCGATCAGCTTATCTCCGCCCGTCCCACCGATTTGATGAAGGATGTTATCCGGCTATTGAAAGAGCATAATATTTCGCAAATGCCGGTGCTGACACAAGAAGGACGCCTTTTGGGTATTGTCACCGAGATAGACCTGCTCAATCATATGTTTATGAGCGACCATCAACATTCGGCGGATGAGACAATTGAGGCTGTTGTCAACCGGAATGTGCCGGTGGTGCGCCCCAATACGCCGCTGGAGACACTCATGGGTATTTTCAGTAATCACAATGTGGCTATTGTGGCTACCGGTGATGAGGTACAAGGGATTTTGACCAAGATTGACATTTTGGACTTTTTAGCGGCGCAGATGAAGTAAAAGGAATGTAGAGGAACTGTAAGATTGCAGAGGGAATGCGACTCGCCTCTCTGTTTCTCATAGTTCTACAAGAGTAAACAATGAACAAACTTACTCAAGATACAGTTGCAATTGTCCGTGAGGCGGGGCAAGCGGTGATGCAGTTTTATCAGGCTTCGTTTACGGTACGGGATAAGTCACCTGATAACCCGGTGACGGAAGCGGATATTGCTTCAGATACATTGCTGAAGCGACGGTTGGGCGAATTATGGCCAGGGTCGGGCTGGTTGAGTGAAGAAACTGCGGATAATCCGGCCCGTTTGGAGAAGAAATGGCTTTGGGTTGTCGATCCAATTGATGGCACGAAGGAGTTTGTGTCAGGTATTCCTGAATTTTCTATCTCCGTGGCGTTGGTGGAAGAGGGTTTGCCGGTGTTGGGTGTGGTGTTTAATCCGGCGACTGATGAGTTGTTTGTGGCGGAGAAAGGACAGGGGGTGTGGTGTAATGGGCAGAGGGTGTCTGTCAGCGGCCGCGATCAACTGGCTGGTTCTCTCATAGATGCCAGCCGCTCTGAAATTAAACGGGGGGAGTTTGATCCGTTTCGGGAACTGGTTGAACTGAGAATTACCGGGAGTATTGCCTATAAATTAGCACGGGTGGCTTCTGGACAGGCTGATGGTACCTGGAGTCGTGGTCCCAAACATGAATGGGATATTTGTGCCGGGGCTTTGTTGGTTCAGGAAGCCAGTGGGGTCTGTGTTGATCTGGATGGGAATGCCTTCCGCTTTAACAAGTCATGGCCCAAAGTGAACGGGATTGTGGCCGATAATGGTCATTTGCATGTAGATATTATGGCGGCTTTGGCTCCTCACCGAACCACGGCCCGCACCTGATTGGAGGGTTTCTTTGAACTGGCAAGGTGTGATTCAACAATATCGGGCGCATATTCCTTTGGCCGCGGCCGCGCCCGTCATTTCACTTAATGAAGGTAATACACCCCTCATCCGGGCCGACCGCCTGGCCGAAGCATTAGCACCAGGAGCGGGGATGCGGTTGTATTTGAAGTATGAAGGGTTGAACCCAACCGGTTCATTTAAAGACCGGGGCATGACGGTGGCGATTTCGCAGGCGGTGTATGAAGGGGCAAAAACGGTTATTTGTGCCAGTACGGGCAACACGGCCGCCAGTGCGGCCGCGTACTCGGCTCGTGCCGGTTTGCGCTGTATTGTTCTCGTGCCCGAAGGCAAAATTGCCCTGGGTAAACTGGCCGCCTGCCTGGCCTATGGAGCGGAGGTGGTAAGCATTGAAGGCTCTTTTGATGATGGTTTGCGCCTGGTGCGTGAGCTAAGCGAACAGCATCCTCTGGCCCTGGTAAACTCTGTCAACCCCTGGCGACTGGAAGGGCAAAAAACTGGCTCTTTTGAAATATGTGATCAATTGGGCGGCCGTGCGCCGGACTGGCACTGTTTGCCGGTAGGTAATGCGGGGAATATTTCGGCTTACTGGTTGGGGTACAAGACGTATGGACAGGGGGTACCCCGGTTATTGGGGGGACAGGCAGAAGGAGCCGCGCCGATTGTCCGCGGCCGCGTGGTTGAACATCCAGAAACCATCGCCACCGCCATTCGCATTGGCAACCCGGCCCGCTGGCAACAGGCTGTCACCGCCCTGGACGAATCCGATGGCCTGATTACGGCAGTCAGTGATGAGAAAATTCTGGTCTCGTGGAAACAATTGGCCTGTTTAGAAGGAATATTTGTTGAACCAGCTTCAGCAACGGGCATAGCCGCCCTACAGCAAGAAATTGAATCTGGAGCGTTAGATCCGGCCGATAAAACCATTGTATGTGTCGTGACCGGACATGGCCTGAAAGATCCTGATACTGCTATCAAACAAGCCGCACTACCCCGTTCTGTTCCCGCAACGCTGATCGCCCTGGAAAAAATAGTACGCGAGAAATAACGTTTTTACTCACTAAAAATTAGAAACTCATATTGTACCCACCCCTCAACCCCAACCAGGGTGCTAATTTCTTGCCAGAGAATGCCACCCTGGTTGGCCCGTCCGGGTAATACCAGGACAGTATCCCCATCATTCACCATTGCCACTGATTGATTCCCCCCCGGGTAGCGGCGCAGGAATAGCGCACTACCGGCGCTATTGATCTGAGCGGTGGGGCCAGTGATGGGAGTAGGTGTCCAGGTGGGCGTGGGAGTTAACGTAGGGGAAGGGGTGGCTGTCGGTGTTTGGCTGGGGGTTGGTGTGGGGGTGTGGGTTGAGGTGGCTGTCGGGGCCAGGGTGGGGCGTGGGGTGGCTGTACCTTCTGCACCAAGGGATGCATCCCCTGACACCGTGGGTATGGTAAGGGTTATAGTAACCGTTGTCGTTGGTTGGGTTGGGGGGGGGCCACCAAAAGCACCGGTGACAGGTGTCAGGGGCGGCGCGGTGCTGGTAACAATGGGCACGCCTTCACGGGTGGGGCTGGGCAAAATGACCACATTATCAAAAGGGGATGTGGCCGTTGGGGTAATGTTCGTGGTGAGCGTCTCGCCTGCTTGGGTACCCAGGGGTACGCCTGCCACAAAAAAGCCAATCAGCAATAACACCAATGCAAAAGCATAACCAGTAAGGGAACGAACGGAAAAGGGCAGACCAGCGCGTCTGGCCAGGGTGGGTGATTGGATAAAGAGGGCTAAGGCCAGAGCAATCAGCGCACCCACCGCTGAGAGTGCCATGCCCCATAACGTCCAGATAGGAAACATAACGGCGCGATTATAACCAGTTCTATCCGTGGGCGTTAATCTGGTAAGGAGTTCTTAATCGTATCTAAGGCGATCAGTTAGCCAATAAGCCAGGGGGGCCGTTCTTTTTTTGGTTCGGTGGGGCCATTGTCATGGGAGAGATGTTTTGGTTTGACGGGCAGAATGACGTGGAATTTGCTACCCGGTAAGTTTTCTGGATCGTTACCATCAGATTCTACCCAGATGCGGCCGCCGTGCCCCTCAATTACCCCTTTGGCGATAGGCAGACCCAGCCCCGGTCCGGCCCCCATAAATTTAGTACTCCCGGTGGAGTGTAGTTGGGGGTCACCAATGCGAAAGAATTTCTCAAAAATAAGCTCCTGGTACTTTTTGTCAATACCAATGCCCGTATCAGAAACGATCACTTCGACATAGCGGATGTCCTTATCTTGACCGGGTAAAATATTGGCGGTGACGGCAATGGTGCCACCATCGGGGGTATATTTCACGGCGTTGCCCATGAGGTTGCTAAATGCCTGTACTAGTCGCTTAAAATCAGCATGAATGGGGGGGATTTCGTCTACATTTTGTATGCGTAAGGTGAGGCGTCGTTCCCGCAGGGCCTGATATAGTGGCTCTGTGACCAGGCGCAAAACGGTATCTAATCGGGTCTGCACAAATGTGAGGCGCATCCCGTTGACATCCAATTGGCTGGCATCCAGCATGGCTGAGATTAGTTTTTCTAGCTGTAGGGAGGCTCGATTGATGTGCCCGATGATTTCGCGCGTTTGTTCACGGGTGAGGATGTTTTCTTCGTTCATGGCCGCCAGAATGTCGGCATAACCTTTCACCTGGGTAAGTGGGGTGCGGAGTTCATGGGAAGCGATGGTGATGAAGTCCGTTTTCACTTTGTCCATAATTTCCAGGCGTTCATTTTGCTGGCGGAGATCGTCATTCAGGCGACGGATTTTTTCGTTTTGGCCGTTGAGTTCGGAGAAGAGACGGGCATTTTGTAAGGCGACCAGGGTCTGGTCGGCCAGGGTTTGCAGGAGGTCTAACTCATTGGCGGCGTAGGGGAGGCGGGATTTTTTAGGGCCAAGAGCGATGATGCCGTTTAGCTGATTACCCTGACAGATGGGTACGAAGACATCCATCGCCAGGTCTTTAATCCATTCGCGTTCTTGAGTTGGTTCGTGGCGGTATTCGGGATTGAAGTCGAGTTCGTATTGGAGGAGGGGCTGACGACGGGTGGATAAGGTTTTAGTGAAGAGGCTATCCGCGGCCGCGTACAGTTTTTCCTGTTCCATTACGCCTGTGCCGGGTATGGGGTCAATCTCATAACTCCCATTCTTGGAGACCAAAAGGAGTGCTCCCCGGTTTCCACCTAATAACTCATTGATGGTATTGCTGATGGTGTGGGCCAGTTGGTTAACTTCCAGGGCACTAGATACGGCCTGACTGTACTGACGCACCACTTCCGTGCCTTTAAATTCTTCGCCAATCAGATAGTGGTAAATGATTCGTTCAAAAAAGCTGTGTAAGGGGCGGTAGAGGATAAGTGCCAGGGCAATGAGAACAATGGTAATGAAAGTGATGGTCTGGGGGGTGAGTTCCTGAATACTAGCCATTTGCCCGATAAGCCAGAAGAGACCGGCGGCGGGTAAGGTGGATACCAGGATGGTCAGGATGAAGGCAAATATTTGTTGCAGGCGGGTACGAACATCAAAGAGACGATAGTTCGCGGCCGCGTAGGTTAAGCCCATCACTCCCGCAAAACGCATCACCTGCCCCACTCCATACACTGTGGTTTCATCAATAATGAGCAGGCCTTCGCCAAACAAGATAAAAAGTAGGGCAATCGCCCAATAAAGCAGACGATTGGCGTGCCAGGGCAGGCGGGTTTCACGATATGTATGCCAGATGTTAAACCAAATAATGCCACTTAATCCTACCCAGGTAATCAGTGAGGCAATTCCCCCGGGGGTGGGACGTATGGTGAGGGCGACGGGCAAGACAAACAAAGGCGTGGGCAGAAGCAAGTCCAGGAAGGTTGTAACGATGAGGGCCAGGGCACTGCCACCCAACCACCGTTGTTGATGCCAGTCACTATAAGCGGCTGTGGTCATGCCCAATAAAATAGTGCCCAGCAAGAGGGCTTTCATGGGTATGAAGGCGAATGGTTGTGCGCCCGGGAAAAGAAAAATGAGAAGTTGCCACAAGGCAGAAACGGTGAGGTAACCGAGTAACCATTGGGTCAGGCGTTCCTGACTGCGCCGGGCAAAAAGAACGACAAGCAAGACCGTGTACGCGGCCGCGCCCAGCAAAGGAATAAAAGTGTTTACCTGAGTTGGATTCACGTGGTAACTATTGTATCTTGCGTATGCCGCACCGCTAAAAGCGATGTCTGGCGAATACGACATAATACCCTACCGGCCAGTTTTTACCGGGAGTCAAAACGAGATGAGTCAAATAAGCGTTCAGTTCCTCTGGAGAAGTTGAACTTTTAGTTCTGCTGAACGACGCATTACCAGAGAAAAGTTCAACTTCTTGGCTGAATCGTGCCTGAGACAAAGCGTAACAGGGCAATAATACAGAGATTCATAGAGAAAAAGCTACATCTTTCTTATAGCCTGGCGAATTTCCCTGTCATCTTTAGGCTCAGCACCTTTTTTCTTTGCTTCTTACTTGTCCAGGGTAGGGGTTAAGGGCGTAATTACTATTCAAATGTAACTACTAAGCCCGTTGCCTGAGCATGTCGAAGGCAAACGGGTTTCGACAAACTCAGCCCTCGAGAGGGTTAGTTGTTACATTCAAACTGTATTTTAACCCTGGCTATAGGTGAGGGCAAAACAAGGGCGATGCCTACTCGGATTTCCACCCTAACCCCACCCCTTTGTTCATTAAATTTTTAATCGGGTAACGCCTTCATTGCCTCCCCTGCCCATTCCCGAGGGAAGGGGGGAATGCCCCTTAGAAAAGTTCCCCGCCCCTGGGGGCGGGGTTAGGGGTGGGGGTGGCCTTGGATAAACCCAACGTGGCAATAAAGCGATACGGCGACAAGGCGAAAAAACCGCAGATTGTGCCCGTTGCCCGTATAGATACCAAAGCGATAATGATCACTCTTTACCCGTCCCGGTAAATCAGCTAAAATAGAACACATGAGCGATTTTATGATTCAAGCCAGCGAAATTAGCGATTATGTCTACTGCCGCCGCTCGTGGTGGCTGAAGCGCACCCGTGGGGCACAGCCGGAGAATGAGCATGCCCTGACCCAGGGCACAAACTACCATCAGGTTCACGGTTATATGGTGCAACGCGCCCAACGGACACGACTTTTGGCTTATGCGTTGGTGGGTATTGCCCTTATGACTGCTTTAGCCTGGTGGATTGGACTGTTTTAGCACGTATGGATAGCACATGGATCATTATCTTGGGATGTTTACTCCTCGCGGCCGCGGCCTGGTTTCGGGCCAACCGGATGTGGGCTAATACAGGCCTGCCTGATGGCAAAGTGGTCTATGAAGATGTGATCCATACGGAAAATGGTGACTGGTATCCCCAACAAAAACCCCTCTACAGCCAAAACCTGCAACTGGTAGGTCGCCCTGATTATCTGGTACGGGAAAGAGATGGCTCGCTCACTCCTGTAGAAGTAAAATCCAGTCAGGCTCCTAACGAACCGCATGAAGGGCATGTGCTCCAACTGGCGGCTTATTGCCTGCTAGTCACTGAAAATTATGGCGTGCGGCCGCGTTACGGCATCATCCAATATCGTAACCGCGCCTTCGCCGTAGAGTTTACCGATGATTTGGAAGATGATTTGTTGGACCTGTTAGTGGAGATGCGTGAAGCCCTTTATGCGGATGAGCTAGATCGGGATCACAACGATTGGCGGCGTTGCGGCCGCTGTAGTGTGCGCGGGCAATGTGTGCAACGGCTGGCCTGAAAACGGAATGATGGGGAGGTACGCCTACGATTCCGCCCGCAAATGTCCCTCAAAACACCCAGAACACGCGGCCGCGACCTCAACTTCCCTTCATTCAGGGGACAGCCCGCCCCGCGAGCACCCTCCTTACCCTACTAATCCCCAACGTTTCCTTAATATTCTTCCCCCGTGCGCCCTATCTTGGTATACAATCAGAAACAGGTGCTGAGTGTCAGGGGTTAGGCATCACTTTTGTGGATACGAAGTGGCATGGTCGAGAAACCAACCACAGCCATTCTCTGGTCATCCACAGATTTGACACACGCACCCTTCTTTGAATTTACACCGTTCTCTCGCACATGTCTTTTCTCACTCCTCTCTTCTTACTCCTTAGCCTGTTGGCCGGGCCAATTATTTTGCTTTATATGCTTCGTCTGCGGCGTCAGGAGATGCAGGTAAGCAGTACCCTGCTCTGGCAAAAATTATTGCGAGATCGGGAAGCCAATGCCCCCTGGCAACGCCTGCGTCGTAACCTATTGCTCATCCTACAACTGCTCATCCTGGCTTTTCTGGTTTTAGCGCTGGCTCGCCCCTTCTGGCCTGTTGCCACAGTAGTTAGCGGCAATGTCGTCCTGCTTTTGGATGCATCAGCCTCCATGCAAGCCACAGATGTAGCCCCAGACCGGTTCGCGGCCGCAAAAGAAGAAGCCGGTCACATCATTCGCCAGTTGGGGGGCGGGGATCAAATGACGCTCATTTTAGTCGGCACAACACCCCAAGTCCTCGCGGCCGCAACCTCTGATCGCACCCTACTCACACAAGCGCTAGAGCAGGCAGTTGTAGGCGACGCGGCCGCGGATTGGTCAGCCGCTTTTGCCCTGGCCGCGGGGGCGGCCCAGGGGTACAGCAATGCCCGTGTCGTCATCCTCTCCGATGGTGGACTGCCCGCCAACCTGCCCCCACTCCCCGCTGAACTCGTTTACCTGCCCATCGGTAACAGTGGCGAAAACCTGGCCTTATCCGCCCTGGCTACCCGCAACAGCGAAACAGGCATTCAACTCTTCGCCAGCATCACCAATCATGGCCTGATAGACCGCGAAACCCTGCTAAGTGTACGCCTGGATGGTACTCTATTTGATTCTCGTCAGGTGCAGGTTTCGGCTGGGAACACCAACAATCTCACCTGGGAACTGCCTGCCGGGTCGGCCATTATCCAGGCCACACTCAGTGACAACCCCGATGACATCCTCCCCGCCGATGACACCGCCTGGGCCGTTCATGAAGGAGGTATCAGCAACCGGGTGTTGCTTGTTACCCAGGGCAACCTGTTTCTGGAACAAATCTATGCCGTTTTACCCGGTGTCTCGGCGTTCAAAGCCGCCCCAGATAGCCCCTTACTCAATAGCACTGAGGAACCCTCGGAACAGTTTGATCTCTATGTGTTTGATGGTGTACCCCTGCCCAATCCGCCGCCCCTGGCCGATCTGTTTATCATCAACCCCACCCAATCCATCAGCCAGACGAACGATCTATTTACCGTCACAGGAGTTTTTTCGGCGACACGTGTCACCCGTCTAAGTGATAATCCGTTATTGCAGTTTGTGGATTGGAGTGGTGTAGACATTCGCCAGGCCAAACAAGTGACGGCTGACTGGGCGCAAACCCTCATCATGGCCGAAGGTGGATCTCTATTGCTGACGGGCGAACGGGCGGGACAGCGGGTGGCTATTCTCACCTTCGACTTGCGTGATTCGGATCTGCCGTTGCAAATTGCCTTTCCCATTCTGATGGCGAACCTGACGGGGTGGCTCAATCCAGGCCAGGCATTTGATACCCCTGCCGGTTTGCCGCCGGGTGATCCAGTCAGTATTACTCCTGGGGCCAGTACCACACATATCCAGGTCATCAAACCAGATGGAACGGTGTGGACACAAGAGGTGACGACTCCCCCCGTTATTTTTGCCCAAACGGATCAACTGGGGTTGTATCAGGTTTCTCTGCGGGATGCTGTGGGGGAACAGCCCGCCGGTAGTTTTGCCGTCAACCTGTTTGATCCAGAGGAGTCCGCGGCCGCGCCCCAACCGACTATCCAATTGGCCGCCCAAAGTGTAGGAACCGCCCCAGAAAGTGATGTGAGCCAGCGGGAATTATGGCCTTATCTGGCGGCATTGGCGTTTATTCTTTTGGTTGTTGAATGGTGGGTGCATTTTCGTGGCACAGCGCGGCCGCGTCTGTCCCTGCCGCAAAAACGGAAAATTTGAGGGGAGCACCCATTAAATTCACTGGCGGTAAGGCCCTTGGCCGAACCGCCCTGCTGATCCTACTTGGAATATACAAGGAAGTATCTATACAGGTGGTACATGGCAATGCCTGAGCTTGTCGAAGGCGGAGCCGGGTTTCGTCAGGCTCAGCCCTCGCGGACGTGTATAGTTACCAAAGGAAAATCATGAATATCGTCCTTCTCGCCGGAGGGGTAGGTGGAGCCAAACTGGCTGACGGTGCGGCCGCGATTCTGCCTCCCGAAGAACTCACCATTATCGTCAATACCGGTGACGATTTTACCCATTTAGGCCTGCCCATTAGCCCCGATCTGGATACCGTCATGTATACCTTGGCCGGTGTTGCCAACGACACAACCGGCTGGGGACGCACCGACGAAAGTTGGCGTACCATCAGCGAACTCGCCCGCCTGGGGGCACCAGACTGGTTCCGCCTCGGTGATCTCGACCTGGCAACCCACCTCACGCGTGCCCACATCCTCAGCAATGGCGGTCAACTGACCCAGGCCACCCGACAGTTATGTCAACATCTGGGCATTCAGCATCCCCTTTTGCCCATGAGCAATCAGCCCGCCCCCACCCTGGTGGAGACGGATGAAGGCATTCTGCCTTTCCAAACCTGGTTTGTGCAGAAACGATGGCAACCCGTAGTCAAACAGATCATCCTACCCGATAATATTCGCGCCACCAGAGCCGTGGTCACGGCTTTAGAACAGGCGGACTTAATCCTTATTGCCCCATCTAACCCATTTGTTAGTATCAATCCTATCTTAAATGTTTATCCGGTACGGGAACTTCTGGCAGATTCGGCTGGTATTGTTATCGCCGTAACCCCCATCATAGGTGGCGAGGCAGTCAAAGGGCCAGCGGCCAAAATGATGCAAGAAATGAATTTGCCCGTTACCCCAGAAACGGTGGTTTTGTATTACGAAGGATTGATTGACGCTTTTGTCTATGATGAACGGGATAGAGGGGCATTGGCCCATCTGGACATTCCGCAACTTTGTACCAATACCTGGATGCAAACCCGTGAAGACCGCATCCGCCTGACGCAAGAGATTATAGCGTTTGGTCGGTCCCTATTGTGATATCCAGATGTGCAGTCATGCCCTTTGTAAGGGTTTGGTTTTAGCCTGTTCATATTCCCACAACGGATCTTCAGGATTTCGTGGGGTACGGGTAAGCGTTCAGTTCCCTGAGCAAAAGGCCCTTCCGAAGGTTTCTGTAAAGGTGTTGACCAGTGGTACAAACCTTCGAAAGGCTGAACGATTACGGATGCGGGCAACCCTTATGGTTGCCCCACATTGGGCAGGCACAAGGCCAGCCCGTACATCTGGTGTCAACCCTCTGAATTCCTAAAGACCCCATAACCAGGACATATTATGATTTGGGCCATTATTCCTGTAAAACCGCTTCGTGAAAGTAAAAGTCGCCTTTCCGCTGTGTTGACGCCAGAGGAACGGGCCAGGTTGACCGGGTTTCTTTTGCAGAGAACGTTGGGTATTCTCAGCAAAATCCCGGCGATTGACCGGATTATGGTGGTAAGCCGCGATCCAGAAGCCTTGAAAGTAGCCCGGCAAGGGGGGGCCATCACTCTGGTAGAAGGAGATCGGCCGGGTTTGAATGTAGCTTTGTTACGTGCGGCTTACGTCGCGGCCGCACGCCGGGCTAGTAGTCTCCTCATTCTCCCCTCTGATCTGCCTCTCCTTACCGAAGCCGATGTGCAAATGATGCTCATTGGAGCCATGCCCGCCAACGGATTACGACCCGTTACCGGCATGGCCAACGGGCATAGCAACGGTTATCAAAACGGGCACAGTACCAACAGCCCAAATGGGCATAATAAGGACCATCTCCATAGCCCAAATGGGCATCTTAACGGCGTTAATGGGCATATCAATGGAACCCAAGGGTCTGTCACTGTTCACGACGCTACAGCTACTAATCCCCGTCTGGTTTTGCCTGAATACCCCAAAGCCATAACCATCTGCCCTGATCACCATGAGGATGGAACCAACGCCCTCTTCATTCGACCGGCCATTGGTTTTACGTTTCGTTATGGGCCAGACAGTTTCCACCAACATATTCAGGAAGCGGAACAGCACGGCATGTTTTACCGGGTAGTTCATGCTCCCGGCATTAAATTCGACCTCGATACCGAGGCCGATTGGATGATGTACCAGACGATTTTTCGCCAGGAAACGGGATGAAATAAGGCCAGGAGTTCCCATGGGCGAAGCGCACACCTAAAGGAATGAAAATCTGTAGGACGATTTGGTAAATCGTCCACTGGGCGATTTAAAAAATCGCCCTACATTTTCGTAGGAGTATTTTGACTAATGCCCAAAACTTTACTCGCTATTTTTGCCCACCCAGATGATGAATCTTTTGGCCCGGGAGGGACACTGGCCAAATATGCCGCCGAAGGGGTAGATGTCCACATTGCCATTGCCACGGATGGCGCGGCTGGTTCCATGGCCGAAGGGCATGAAGTGGAGCGAGAGCAGTTAGCCTCTGTCCGCAGTAAAGAATTAGAAGCGGCGGTGAAGATATTGGGGGGAACATTACACCGTTTAGGCTATCGTGATTCAGGTATGAAAGGGGATCCGGCGAATGATGATCCGCAAGCCTGGATTCGGGCGGATGAAGAGGAAGCGGTACGGCGCGTGGTGCAGTTAATACGAGAACTGCGGCCGCACATCATCATCACCCATGATGAAACAGGTGGTTATTTTCACCCTGACCATATCCAGTGTTGGAATATCACCACCAAGGCATTCCACGCGGCCGCGGATCCCTCTGCTTTCCCTCATATCGGTCCGGCCCCCCACCAACCCGAACGGCTGTATTATAGTGCCTTCCCCAATCGCTGGGTCAAATTCTTTGTATTTTTGATGCGCCTACGGGGTATGGATCCCAGAAAAATGGGGCGCAACAAAGACATAGATTTCACCCGCCTGGGGCTACCCGGGGCCAAAGTTCATACCCGCATTAATTACCGGCCTTATTGGGATATTAAAGGGCTGGCCAGTGCCCAGCACAAAACTCAAGGGGGTGGGGTCGGTTTTAATCGCTGGATGCCGCTTTGGATGCAAAAATGGCTTTTTGGCCGTGAAACCTTCATGCGTGCCTATCCCCCTGTGCCTGATGGTTATCGCGAGGAAGATCTATTCGCATAGCGAAAGGGCCTTTGTCTCTCATCCTTTCATTTCCACTTCTTGACAGCCCACGTTTGCCTCTGTGGTGTATGTCATTTCTGCGGGCATGGTGGCACGGTTATGTGCTTAGGGCCTGTTAAAGATTAAGTTCCGTCAAGACCTGATAGGTTTCCGAAAACCTGTCAGGTCTAAACCGGGAAGTTATATTTTTACGAACCCTTATTTGCCGTAAATCCTGTTTTTAGTTTGCTGTTTGCCACATTGTGGCCGCCAATTGATAATAGACATTATCGGCAATAGCATTTGGAAACTTTCCGAAGGTTTGTACCTTTGAGCAGTTAGTTGACATAAACCTTCGGAAGGTAATTACCGATAAACTCTAATATATGTCTGATCATGTTTTCCAGGGGGATACTGTGACTGTTTTCAGCCGCGTTTTACGCCTGTTTTTGTTTTTAATCGGTCTATTGGCCGGTTTGGTGGTAACTATCGCCTTCTTTTTTGCCCGTCGTCTGGTGAAACCACCCCGGGAGCGGTTGTGGGCCTCACCGGCTGATCTGGGGATGGTATATGAGCCGGTGCACTTTCCTGCCCGTGGAGGGATCCGGCTTTCAGGGTGGTTTGTGCCCGCGCAGGGGGCGACTGGCTCACCCCGGCCAACGGTGATTTTAGTCCATGGGTTTCCCTGGAACCGACTGGGCGCGGCCGCAGATGATCCCATTTCCCGACTAGAAGGTAGCTCTCCGGTGAATTTACTGCGGTTGGCCTTTAGCCTTTATCAGGCCGGGTATCATGTGTTGATGTTTGATTTGCGTAACCATGGGGAGAGTGCGGCCGCGTCTCCGGCGACGATTGGGGTGCAAGAAACCGATGATTTGTTGGGAGCGCTGGATTTTCTTAGCGGCCGCGCTGATGTTGATAAGGCGCGGATTGGGGCTATTGGTTTTTCGATGGGGGCAAATACGATTCTCTATACGTTGCCCCATACGGAACAGATCAAGGCGGTTATTGCTGTTCAACCCACCAGTGTGGATGTTTTCACGCGGGGGTATGCCTGGCATTTACTGGGGCCGCTTAGTAAAGTCGTATTGCCTCTGGTGCAACTGTTTTATCATTGGGCCGGGGGCCTGCGTTTTGAGCAGATAAAACCAGCGTATGCGGCCGCGCACAGCGGCCGCACCCCTATTCTCTACGTCCAAGGGACGGGTGATGCCTGGGGTAGTGTAGATGATGTGCTGGATATGGTCGCTGTTACTCCTTATGCCGTTGACCCGCTCATCGTTGAAACCCAACACCGTTATCATGGGTATCAATACATTATTAACCGCCCTGAGATTGCCCTGTCGTTTTTTCAGGATTATTTGTAAACCATCTCCCCCCTCAAGGTTTTTGAGGTTCTTCTATGGGCCTACCTTTGTGGTTATCCCGGGGCATGGCAGGGCACAAGCCCCTACACGAGATCATTGTCACACGACCTATACCAGAGGGCGAACAGCCTGGAAAGGCTGTTCTACACCTCTGGTGAATCCTGTTCATGTAGTCTCTGAGAAAATAAGTTAGCGAGGGGCGAGTGGCGAGTGAATGTTTACTCGCCACTCGCTACTCGCATATTCACTATTTTCATTCCTCTTGGTGGGCACCCGTTCATGGGGAACTCCTACGAAAATAGCCACAAATACTGGAAACAGGGATAGGAAGAAACACGGATGGGGATGAAAATTGTGGCGTCATTTTCATCCATCTTGGTGCGCC
>JAGNBF010000123.1 GCA_018004935.1 Chloroflexota bacterium
CGAGTGGGGCCGAGGCGATGGCCCTACCCGCCGAGTGGGTAGGGGCGCTTAGTTATTTGTCAGAAATAGCGTGGGTGGCTTGGTCAGGAGACCGGCTACAGCAAAGGCTGAAGACCCTTCCCCCTTCCCGCTGGGAAGGGGGCATTTAGCGGCGCGGTTTTTCGGGGCGAAGGCCCCGAAAAACCGCGCCCAAAAAAGTTCCCCGCCCCTGGGGGCGGGGTTAGGGGTGGGGGAACTTGTAGGGCTAAACTACTTTGGAAGGACTAGGCTTAAGTCCCAACCCCCATCCCCCTGATAATCAGCAGGGGATAAGTTCCTTCGAACTCGCAGGAAGTGGAAACGATTTTGCGCTTGCCCCCGCCTTTCCATACGCTACAATTTGTTTTTGCAAATAATTGCAATAAACCATAGCCTATGCCTCACTACCAACTAAATTACCTGCAACAAATCCGAGAACGTGGTTATCGTCTAACTCCCCAACGCGAGCTCATTTTAGATACGTTATGTACGATGAATGGGCACGCTACGGTGAATCAGATTTATGAACGGGTGCGTGCTCAGGCCCCGGCTGTTAATCGGGCTACGATTTACCGCACTCTGGACTTTTTCCACCAGCTACAAATGGTCAGTGAATCCCAGATCAATGGCACAACGGTTTACGAAATTGTGCAGGAGAACCCTCACCATCACATGGTTTGTCGTCATTGTGGGCAAGTTACGGTGTTAGATAACCATCATTTTCTCTCTCTGGCAGAGCATTTACTTGGAGAGCATGGGTTTAAAGCAGAGATGGAGCATCTAACGATTCCTGGTATATGTAGTCATTGTTTGGCGGTAACCACTAAGGAATGAGAACTAAATAACTTGTTCGCTGGGAGTGGCACGGTCAGGAGACGGATCACAGCAAATGTTCAAGTTGTTTAATCGTCAATCCTCAGACGGAATGAACAGTTTGTTCAAGGAGAAAACGATATGTTGGTACTTGCTTCTATGAGTCAATTGCATATCCCGGATGGTTTTTTGACGATTGTTATCGCGGCCGCGTGCTGGATTATTACCCTCATTACCCTCTATGTGGCGGCCCAGAAGGCTCAAGAGGTATTTGATGAACGTCTGGTTCCCCTGGCGGGGATCATGGCCGCTTTCATTTTTGCCGCCCAAATGCTCAACTTCCCAGTAGCCGGGGGAACTTCCGGCCATTTTATCGGTGCGGCCCTGGCTACCATTGTGTTAGGCCCCTGGTTAGGTATCCTGGTGATGACTTCGGTTATCATGTTGCAGGCCTTGTTATTTCAGGATGGGGGGCTGGTAGCGATGGGGGCTAATGTGTTGGTCATGGGCATTATTCCGGCCTTTGTAGGGTTTGGCCTGACCCGGAGTTTTCTAAATCGGCCTCTCGGGCAACGACTGGGGATTATTGGGGTGGCGTCATGGTTGTCGCTTATGGCGGCCGCGTTTGTGGTTGCCCTCCTGTTGTGGTTGAGTAACACCTCGGCTTTGGGGGTGGTGGTGCCCGCCATGTTGGGGGTTCATAGCATTATTGGCTTGGGGGAAGCCGCGATCACGGTGGCCGCTTATGCTTTTATTGTACGCACCCGGCCCGAAATGGTAGAAAAGGGTAAAGCCAGCGGCGGCCGCAACTGGGTCATTGGGGGGGTATTGTTGGCCCTGTTTTTGATCCTTTTTGCTCCCCTGGCGTCTAGTTCCCCTGATGGTTTGGAATGGGTGGCCGGGCAACAAGGGTTCTTGGAGACGGCCCAAAGTGCGCCATTTGAGATTCTACCGGACTATACCGTTCCCTTCTTGGGGGATGGGAGCGTTTCTACCATCGTCGCAGGACTTATTGGCGCGTTACTGGTTTTCGCCCTGGCTTTTGCTCTGGTACGAACCTTACGTCGATCTTCTCTGTAACTTAAGTTGTAACTATACAATCTCGCTGGAGAAACCGGGTTTTTGCTTAGGCCAGATCACTTGTGGTTGTCCTCTCATGGCAGGGCTGGCACAAGGCCAGCCCGTACCCAAAATCATTATCTTGAGGTCTATCGTTACGGCAACGGGCATAATCCGAGGTTTTT
The DNA here is from genome assembly GCA_018004935.1 of Chloroflexota bacterium. Taxonomy (GTDB): domain Bacteria; phylum Chloroflexota; class Anaerolineae; order Promineifilales; family Promineifilaceae; genus Trichofilum. Next base: position 2,076 of record JAGNBF010000123.1, read on the forward strand.
TCGCCCTCTCGCTTTGTTGTCGCGTGGGTATAGCTGGTTACTTTGGGTTCGCTCAAGATTAAGTTGGGTGGTGCGGTCAGGAGACTGGCCATAGCAAACGCAAAAGTTATTTGCGAGCGAACCCTTTGCGTGCAACTTGGCGCAGGGGAGCAAAGAAATAGGATACGGATAGAGTTTTATGAATGCCCATACTTTTGAGCGATATCAACGGCGGGATAGCCTCATTCACCATCTGGATCCCCGTGTTAAGGTAGTGATGACGGTGTTGTTCATTTTGTCGAATGCCCTCTTGCCAGATGGGGCGTGGTTGGCCTTTGCTCTGGCGTGGGGGATGGTCATCGCGGCCGCGAGTCTGGCCCAAATTGGCACCTGGTTTGTCGTTAAACGGGCCTTTATCGTTCTGCCTTTTACCCTGGCGGCGGTCACAATCATGTTTACCTTACCCGGTAAACCGTTGTTAGCGTTCCATCTCTCAAATTGGCATCTCACCATCACGGATGTTGGTTTGATCCGGTTCTTGAGTATTGTGGTACGAAGCTGGCTTTCGGTGCAGATGGCTATCTTACTCACCGTTACCACCACCTTTTTTGATTTGATGCACGCCTTGCGTCACCTGCGCATACCGGCGATTCTGGTCTCTATTATCTCCTTTATGTACCGTTACCTGTTTGTGATGGTGGACGAAGTGCAACGCCTGCTACGTGCCCGTCAGGCCCGGAGTGCCGTTTTGCCAGGGCAATCTGGTGGAGGCACGGTAATGTGGCGGGCGAAGATTACCGGCCATATGGCCGGGCAGTTAATGGTGCGCAGTTTTGAACGCAGTGATCGCGTTTACAATGCGATGTTGGCCCGTGGCTTTCGCGGTGAACTGTTGACGCTCAACCCTCATCTAATGAAGGGGAAGGATTGGCTGGTGGCCGGGCTGACATTAGGGCTTATGGTGGTAGTGCAGATTTGCGGCCGCGTGTTTTAAACACGACTAAAAGTAGGATTCTTATGCCTGTAATACATTCACACAACGGTTTGGCCGCACACTTGCCCGCCCACACCGGTCCAACCTTAGCGATAACCGATTTGCACTTTCGTTATCCAGACGGCCATACCGCCTTGCGCGGGGTCTCCCTACAAATTGGGCCAGGTGAAAAAGTGGCCCTCGTAGGACCAAATGGGGCCGGTAAAAGCACCTTGATGCTTCACCTCAATGGTCTGCTCAAAGGCGAGAAAGGAGAAGTGCATGTGGCCGGTTTGCCGGTAGCAGAACCCCATCTCCCCCTCATTCGGGCAAAGGTAGGGGTTGTTTTCCAAAACCCCGATGATCAACTGTTTTCGCCAACCGTGTTTGAGGATGTAGCTTTTGGCCCCTTGCATATGGGGTTCCCCGAAGCTGAGGTGCGGGAGCGGGTCATCTGGGCCTTGGCGCAGGTGGGTATGGCTGAGTTTAATGAACGAAGCCCGTTTCATCTGAGTGTGGGGCAGAAGAAACGGGTAGCGATTGCTACCGTGTTAGCCATGAAGCCAGATATTCTGGTCTTTGATGAGCCATCTGCCGGTTTAGACCCACGTGCCCGGCGCAATCTCATTCACCTGCTCCGTGATTTACCCTACACCATGCTCGTTTCTACCCATGATATGCTCATGGTAGCGGAACTATTCAACCGTATGATTATCATGGATGAAGGGCGAATTGTTGCCGATGGCCCTACTGCCCATCTGTTGGCCGATGGAGCTTTGTTGGAGCAACATGGACTAGAGTGGAAGTGATAGAGCGGGCAGGCAGGGCGATTGCCTCCCCCTTTCCACCGGAAAGCGCGAGGGGAGGGGCGAATCAACTCACTGAATTCCTAAAGAACCAGTCTGTTTTGTAATCGTTCAGTTGAATCAATTCATCTTTGGCGCATACACCACATACCCCCGTGGCGGAGCCCAAAACTGTGCTCGACCATCCTGGTAACAGGTTTGTGTCTCGGGTTGGCTGAGGTCATTGTTGCTCCACCAGGCTACTGGCACAAAAGTGCTGTTTTGCCAGGGGGTGTTGACCCAGGCTCCCTGCCAGCTATCTCCCCGGTTGTTGAGGACGTAAATTAAGCCTGGTTTATTCGCATAACCACCTCGCGCCATTATATATAAATCATCCTCGACCCATAATATCTGGGTGTCTCCGGCGGCAAACTGATCATGGGTCTGCACAAGGGCGGCAATGCCATGGGGAGTCTGTTCTTGGGCCAGCCCTTCATTGTAATAGTCACGCCAAAAAACACAGGGATACCCTTCGTGGGTAAGGATGTAGCTATAAGCCAGGAGTTTATCACGGGTAATGGGGCGACCTTCGTCGCGTAGGTCGTGATTTTCGACGAAGGTAACTGTAGTTTGGGGCTGTTGGTGGAGGAGGGTGTCTTCGTTAACGAGGCGGCGCAGGCTGAAGCCATATTGCTCACACAGAGCTTTGAGTAGTTCCCGTAGGGGGAAATCGAAGGCATCTACCGGATTGTGATTAGAGAAATTGGATACATTCACCCATTCCGTGATGGCGTGGGTGGTGTCCCAATGTTCAACAACGCCATAGGGTCGAAATGGTTGACCATGGCGCAGGTAGCGGTATTCCTGGATGGCCGTGACGGTCAGCGCCCCATACCCTTTGACAAAATCATAACGAAAGCCATCGAACCCGATTTCTTCTACTAGCCAGCGAGCCAGGTTAAGAATTTCGCCAAAAACAATAGGGTTGCGATGGGACAGGTCGGGCATGTCGCCGAAGGTGCCTTCGTCCCAACTTTCATAAGCATTTGGGTGGAAAGATTCCCAGTTACGGGGGAATTTGCCACTTTGGGGTTGGAAGAGCGTCCAACGTGTCTGGCCTGTAATAGGATTTAGTTCGGTCGCATCAGCCCCACTGTTGTGATTGATAACGAGATCGGCGATGACGGTCATCTGGTGTTGATGGGCGGTTTGGATGAGGCTAAGCAGGTCTGATTTGGTACCAAACCAGGTGGCGATAAAACCTTTTTGGGCAAATTCGCCCAGGTCGTAATAATCGTAGGGGTCATAACCCATGGATGGGCCACCGAGGTTGGCGGCTTTGTGGGCGGGTGGTAGCCACAGGGTATCAAAACCGATGGCGGCCAATTGGGCTACGTGTTGCTGAATGTGGGTCCACCAGTGGAATTCTTGTTGTGCCTGGCGGGGACAGTCCCAGTAAAAGGCTTGCATCATGGCGGTCATGGTGTGCTCCGGGTGTAAGTACAGGGTTTAAGAAAAGGATGGTAATGGCGACGGGTTCACTCAAAATTAAATTGAGTGGCTCGGTGGGCAGATCGGCCACAGCAAACTCAAATGTTATTGGCGAGCGATCTCTAAGCCTGTGGCCTGAGTTTGTCGAAGGTAAAAGGCGGGTTGCGACAAGTTCAGCCTTTGGCCGTGTTAGTAACTAACCCTTTACCACGGGGTCGGTTTTTAGCTGATTTCGGTAAGATGGACGATACGTTGTTGTGTCGCGGCCGCGTACAAAGCCAGTACTGTTTTAATATGGTTGCGCGTTTCATTGAGTGTAAGATAGGGTGGTTCGCCATCCAGGATTGCCGCATGCATATCTGCGATTTCACCTCGATAAAGCTCTTGTACGGGCACGGCAATATGTTCTCCTGTTCCGTGAGCCGGGTAAAAGAGTAATTCCCGTGTTTCATCTAACATCGTAAAAGGACGGTTTAGGAATAAACGCCCAGCCGTGCCAATTACCTCTGCGTAAGTGAAGAATGGGGTACGGAAGGCGGAACTGATCTGGGCTAACCGGTTGCCACTGTATACCAGTTGTCCGGCAAAGGTTTCATCAGTCCCTGATTCGCCCAGCCATTGCGCTCCTGATACCCACAACGGGGGTTCACCCATGATATATTGGGCAAAACTCAGGGGGTATACGCCAACGTCCCACAGGCTACCGCCGCCCCATTCCGGCACCAGGCGGATATTGTCCCGCGTGTTCATGCTGAAGTTGAAGGTACTGCGGACCAGACTGATCTCCCCCAGGCGGCCACTGCGTACCCATTCCCCAACGATTTTGGTTTGGGGATGGTGGCGGTACATGAACGCTTCGGAGACAACGAGATTGGTGGCGTGTGCGGCCGCGATTACCGCATCCACCTCAGCCAGGGTCAGGGCAAATGGTTTCTCACATAGTACATGTTTACCTGCCTGCAATGCCTTGATTGTCCATTCGGCATGCAGGTGATTAGGCAGGCTGATGTAAACAGCATTTACTGCATCTGAAGCCAACATCTCCTCATAACTGCCAAAAGCCAGAGGTATCTCCCAATGGGCGGCATACGAGCGAGCCGAATCCAGGGTGCGGCTGGCGATGCCTACGAGCTTGCCCCGACGTGAAGCACGGATTGCCGGGATAACCCGGCGGTTAATGTTAGCCGTAGATAACAAACCCCAACGAACGATTCCCATATGGTTCTCCTCCGAAAATGTAGGGCGATTTTTTAAATCGCCCGGTGGACGATTTACAAAATCGTCCTCCTACGAAAATGTAGGGCGATTTTGTAACTTGCTCGTCAAGTGATGCCTGTTCCTTGTTCATCTTTCGCGCTCCTGAACTTCATCCTCTTTGTTCCCCATCAGACTGTGACTAACAGATGACTAAATTCTGAGAAATTACCTGGATGTTTATTGCGACTGTAAGAAAAAGTGCTTACAATCTTACTATTGAGCCGAAAATTGACTTTCTAATTCATTGGCAATCGTTAAACGGAGCTAACCTTACCATGAAAAATATCATCAGGCACAGCAGGCGTGTAATGGATCGATTAAACGAAGCCTGGGAAGCCGGGTTTCGTGAGTTGTTAGAGCAGATGATGCGCGGCTACGAACGCCTGACGGGCAAAAAACGGGAGCCTGCCCCTGTGCCTGTACCGGAGCGGCGCTACCCGGCCAATACACCAGGCCGTGAACAGTAATTTGTACCCACGGCTAAACCACAACCTTACTCATTTGACACGAGAATAAGGCCAGGTTCCATTAGGAACTCTGGCCTTTTTGTTTGCCTGCTCATCACGGGTATTATTCAGAAAATGGGTATGGAAGAAGTCCAAAGAAAATCGGGTCTTCGGGATTTCGTGGGGTACGGGCAACCCTTGTGGTTGCCCCACACTGGGCAGGCACAAGGCCAGCCCGTACCAACCCCCTGAATTCCCCAAGAGCCAGAAAATCTTTGGAATCTTGACGCCTTAGCGGTGAAAAATCTTCTTTTTTCGGTGGAGTCATTAGTAGTTACCAGAAAATCTTCTCTTGCCAATGAATACCTTACGTCTCTACTGGGAACTGATCAAACTCTCTTTCCAACGCCAACTCACCTATCGGGCGGCCACACTGGCTGGATTAATGACGAATTTTTTCTTTGGTTTGTTGCGGGTGGCCGTGTTATTGGCATTGTATGGGACACGTTCTGAAGTGGAGGGGATGTCCCCCAGGGATGCGATTACGTTTATGGCGCTTACCCAGGCAACGGTGTCTTACCTCTCTATTTTTGGTTGGAATGAGGTGATGAATTCAGTATATAGTGGGGATGTGGCGGGTGACTTGCTGAAACCCATGTCTTACCTGGGTTATTGGTTGGCACGAGATGTAGGCCGCGCGGCCGCGACGCTACTCATGCGCGGTTTTCTCCTTATGATTGTCTATGCCCTCTTTTTCGACATTACCAGCCCTACCACCCTCGGCCAATGGCTGGCCCTTCTGGTGGCTCTCATCTTAGGCCTCCTTGTTAGTTTTGCCTGGCGTTTCCTTGTCAACCTCGCCTCTTTCTGGACGCCCAATGCCACCGGGGTAGGTCGTCTGGCTTTTGGTGTGGGGCTAACTTTGTCCGGCTTTTTTATGCCCCTACGCTTCTTTCCCGATTGGTATGTAACCCTGTGTCAGCTTACCCCTTTCCCCTCAATGGTCAATACCATTGTCGAAGTCTATCTCGAACTACTTCAAGGGCAGGCTTTGCTCCAGGCCCTTGCCTGGCAACTGTTTTGGCTGGTAATGTTGCTCTTATTAGGGCATTTGGTGTTGCGTGCCGGGGTGCACCGTCTGGTTATTCAGGGAGGATAGATCAATCGTGAACCGTGGGGAGTCAGCCAACACACGAAATTTAATTTTGGCTCTTTGGGAATTCAGGGGGTTGACACCAGATGGACGGACTGGCCTTGTGCCTGCCCAGTGTGGGGCAACCACAAGGGTTGCCCCTACCCCCCGAAATCCCGAAAACCCATGACGAACCAAAACTAAGGAACTGTCTAAGAATAACTTCCCGATTTAGACCTGACAGGTTTTCGGCAACCTGTCAGGTCTGCGCAGAACTAATTTTTGGACGATTACTAAGTGAGTGTCTAACAATAACGTGGGTGGCACGGTCTCCTGACTGTGCCACCCACGTTATTGCTGAACGATGACTAAGGCATATGTTAAATGGCATCTTTTATTACCTCTCTCTTTACCTGCGCCTGGTGGGCCTGGAAATCCGGGGACAGTTGCAGTATAGGGCTTCTTTTTTGCTGGATGTGGTGGCAACGAGCATAACATTGGGGCTGTTTTTTGTCTCGCTCTACTTTATTTTGCAACGGTTTGCCCATATTGGTGGCTGGGATATCGGGGAAATTGCCTTTCTCTTTGGCCTGGTAGAGATGTCTTTTGGTCTGATGGATATGCTTTTTAGTGGGTTTGATCCCGGTCATTTTGGTCAGCGGGTACGCCGGGGGACATTTGATCAGATGTTATTGCGGCCGCTACCTCTCACCCTTCAGGTATTTAGTTCCCAATTTATCTTGCGACGCCTGGGGCGTATTCTAGAAGGGGCTATCATTCTGGCTTATGGCTTCACCCAACTCGATGTCACCTGGACCTGGGGTAAAACGCTTTACCTGCCGGTAGTAGTTGCCAGCCAGGTGGGTTTCTTTGGGGGGTTGTTTATCATTGGAGCTACCATCACCTTCTGGACAGTCGAATCCATCGAGATTATGAATATTTTTACCTATGGTGGTAGTGAAATGGTCTCCTATCCCATGCATATCTATCCGCGCTGGTTACGGCAGATCTTTACGTTCTTTATTCCTGCTACATTGATCAACTATTTCCCCGCCCTCTATTTTTTGGATCGGCAGGCCCCTTTCTTTGTACCGACAATCGCCCCTTTTCTGGCCCCGCTTGCGGGCATAAGTATGATGGGGGCGGCACTGTTGTTCTGGCATTACGGCGTTAAACAATATCAGAGCACTGGCAGTTAAATGAGTATGATTGAAGTCAACGCCCTGGAAAAGCATTTTAAGATTTACAAACATCACCGGGGTGGGTGGGGGGCTGTACGCAACCTGCTCACACGGGAATATCGGCTGATAAAGGCGGTGGATCAGGTTAGTTTTACGATTCAGCCGGGGGAGTTGGTAGGGTATCTCGGCCCCAATGGGGCGGGTAAGTCTACAACGCTGAAGATGTTGACGGGCCTGTTGGTGCCATCTGGTGGGGAGTTACGCGTTAATGGATTTGTGCCCTGGAAGGAGCGGCGGCAATTTGTGGCGCACATTGGCGCGGTTTTTGGACAGCGACCGACGCTATGGTGGGATTTGCCCGTCATTGAGTCATTGGATTTGCTACAATATATTTATCGCATTCCTTCGGCCCGTTTTCAGGCTAATCTGGAACAGTTTATTCATTTGTTGGACATGGAACCGTTTCTACAGACCCCGGTGCGTTCCCTTTCCTTGGGGCAACGGATGCGGGCGGATATTAGTGCGGCTTTGCTCCATGATCCGGCGGTTTTGTTCCTGGATGAGCCAACGATTGGGCTGGATGTGGTTGCCAAAGAGCGAATTCGCCAGTTTATTCTGCGGGTGAACCGGGAGCGGGGCACGACGGTGATTCTGACGACACATGATTTGCAGGATGTAGAGAAATTATGTGAACGGGTGATGATTATAGACAGCGGCCGCAAACTATTTGATGGTACTTTAGATACCTTGCGCGAGCGGTTTGGTGGTCAGCGTCAGCTTGTGGTTGATTTCGCCGAACCTTATCCCCACCCAGAACTACCCCCCGTCCAAATTGTGAAACAAGAAGGTCAACGCGTCACCTACCAATTTGACCGGCAGACTATTTCTGCTTCTGATCTGATTGCCCGCCTGTCTGTGCAATACCGTATCCGCGACCTGGAAGTACGTGAAGCCGATATTGAGGAGACGATTCGGCGAATCTATGAAGAAAAGTTGTTGGAATCGTAATCAATCCCCGGAGTGCCTATGACGACTTATGCCCAATTTCCCCCCGAAACGGTTGTACCCCGCCTGGAGCGGGAGGCGAATGTATGGCTAGCGACGGTACGGGCTGATTCGCGGCCGCATCTCGTCCCCGTCTGGTTTGTTTGGCATGATGCCCATATCTATCTCTGTATTCAGCCCCAAAGTGTCAAAGCCATTAATTTGCAAAACAACCCTCGCATCGCCCTGGCCCTGGAAAATGGTAATCAGCCGGTTATTTGTGAAGGGATCGCCGATACCGTACCCCTGGTCTGGCCTGAAACTGTCCGTTCCCTTTTCCAGCAAAAATATAATTGGGACATCGTTACTGATGCGGATTACGGCCTGCTGTTGCGCATCCGGCCGGAGCGCTGGCTGGTGTGGGGATGACCGCCACGCCTCTGGGGCGGGGCGGTTTCTCCAGTGGGCCAAAGGGGGTTAGGGGGATGGCTTTTTAGTTTAGCACAGCTTTACCCACCCTTTAGCCGGTTTTGTCGGAAGACCCATCCCCCTTGCCGATTCCCGAGGGAAGGGGGGAATTCCAATGGGACATTTTTCCGGGCATTCGCCCCGAAAAATGCCCCTTGGAAAAGTTCCCCGCCCCTGGGGGCGGGGTTAGGGGTGGGCAGGTGGGTCTAAGCACCGTTGGGTGAGTCTGGCAGATGAGATGAATTGATTTAACTGAACGGTTACGTTTAAATATTAGGGTGTGACTTTTTTCCTATTGCCTACGACTAAATGGATAATATTTGTCACGAAAATTGGCGCGACAGGGTTGAAAACGAGGCGACATATGTATCCTATCAGAGAAAAACGATTGGCAATGGTTCAGCAATTATATGATCAAGGAACCGTCTATTTAGCCGAGCAGGAATATCACCGGGCGATTGGTAGTTATTTGCTGGCTCTAGAAATTGTGGAAGAATGGGGCACGGTGTCAATGGCGGCCGCGTTGCTTCATTGTTTAGGGTCTATTTATCAACAGCTAGAGCTTTATCCCCGGGCTATACATTACTTCCAACGCGCATTGACCCATTTGCCCGACGACGATGAGGCTTTACGAACAGCGACGTTACAGCAGTTGAACCAGGTCCTGCAACGACAAAAATCGCAACGTCAACTACTTTTTTGTTAGGCGTAGCGGGCATCTTCTCAATAAAGTGTGGTGACGTTGGTTGAGCCTGTCGCAACCAACCGCCTTCGACAAGCTCAGGCTACGCTTCCGCCGAAATATTGAGAGGATGCCGTAGCGGCTTAACTCTCTCATGTCTACCCCTGTTTACAACATCCAAAACCTTTGCAAAACCTACCCTGGGCAGAAATACCCGGCCAATGATAATATCAATTTACAGATTATGGCCGGGGAAATTTTTGGCCTGCTTGGTGATAATGGGGCTGGTAAATCTACCCTGGTACGGCAAATGGCTAACCTGCTCCATGTGACATCGGGCAAGATTGAGTTATTGGGACGAACCGTCGGTAATGATACATTGTATGTGCCGATGCAGGTGGGGTACATGCCTCAAGATGGAACTGCCTTAAACATGTTGACCGTCGGTGAGGCATTGTATTTTACCGGGCATTTGCGTGGCCTCAGCTGTAGCGAGGCCAAAAACGAGCGGGATCGGCTACTGGCACTCTGGGAGATTGAACCGTTACGCCATAAACCCGCCTCACGCCTCTCCGGGGGGGAACGGCGGCTAACGGTATTGGCTACGGCGATGGTGGGGTCGCCGCCGGTGCTTATTCTGGATGAACCAACCAATGATTTAGCCCCACAACGGCGGCAACAGGTGTGGCAGATTTTGCGCCAGGTGAATCGGGAGCAGGGAACGACGATTATTTTTATCACCCACGATGCCATTGAAGCCGAGAAGATTATTCAGCGGGTAGGGATTATGTGGCGGGGGCGATTGGTGGCTTTGGGGCGACCCAGTGAGTTAAAACAGCAAATTGCCCAACAGTTACGCTTAGAACTATTTTTTGGTGCTGACACGCGGCCGCAACTACCTCCTCATCTTCAGGTTCATGAAATGGATCGCGGCCGCTGGCTGGTTTACCTCCATCGTGAGGAAGTGAATGCTACGCTCAACCAGTTAAACCTTCAGGAAATTGACGATTTTCGCCTCTACTCTGTCACTCTTGAAGATTTGTATCTCCATTACGCCGAAATGCACCGTAATTGAGAAGATGGGAGAGCGGAGCTAAAATACAAGCCATAACCGTTTTGGTGGGAGTTGCGCTTATGACTGCAATACATCTTGATCCTGATGATGTACGTTTTTTCAGTGGTCGTTCCAATAAACCCCTGGCCGAAAAAATCGCTCATCATGTGGGCGTTCCCCTGGAACCGACCCATTTTTCTCGTTTTAGTAATGACAACTTATTTGTCCAACTGGGAGCCAGCGTCCGCGGCCGCGTTGTCTATCTGGTGCAATCATTGACTCCCCCCGTCAGTGATCACCTGATGGGCCTGCTCATGATGTTGGATATTGCCAAGAGTGCGGCCGCGAAGGAAATCCACGCTGTTATTCCTTACTTCTCTTATGCCCGCTCGGATAAAAAAGATCGGCCGCGCATCTCTATCACCGCCCGGCTGGTTGCCGATCTGCTCCAAACCGCTGGTGCTACCCATGTAATGACCATGACGTTGCATTCACCTCAGGCGCATGGCTTTTTTGGCGTCCCCACAGACCCCCTGACAGCACGTTGGTCATTGGCCGATCATTTCCGTGATCGGGGCTATACCCCTGAAGATACGGTGGTGGTAGCGCCGGATGTGGGCAGTGCCAAGGCTTCAGAGCGGTTTGCCGATATGCTGGGGTTACATGCCGCGGCCGCGAGCAAAACTCGTGTTTCCGATACCAAAGTTGAAATTGGGGGGCTGGTAGGACGGCAAGTCCAGGGTTTTAAGCGGGCTATCATCCATGATGATGAAATCGCTACCGGTGGTTCGGTCGTAGAATTAAGTCAGCATCTACTCCAATTTGGAGTCGAAGAGATAATCCTGGTCTGTACCCATGGTCTCTTTTTGGGTAAAGCCGTAGAGCGTATTCAGGCCATTCCCCAAATCACTGAGGTGATAACAACCGATACAGTCTTGCGCCCACCCGAACGGGAAATGCCTAACCTCGTTACCATCTCTGTCGCTTCAGTTTTTGGCAACGCCATTCTGAAAAACTATCATCGCGAGTCTATCGGTGATCTATTTACTTTTTGGGATGAGCAGGAGTAAAGGGGTTCCTTATAACGCCACAGTTACAGATAGTAGCGGGGCAGAATGTACCCCAGAAGGCTGACGAAGTTAAGAAGAATAAGGCCAAAACGTAGAGCCAGATGCGCGGCCGCGTGCCAACGAGTCGGCAACCAGGCCAGCAACCCCGCCACCCAAAACAACAACATAGGGATGACCGTCCCCAGCCAGTAGCGCCCCTGCAACCCCCGTCCCAGGCCATAGGTATGCCAGAAACTCAAATCGTAATATTGCAACAGGAAGACCGGTAGTAAAATAGCCAGCGCCATCAGGCTCCAGGGCAAAATTCGCTCAGATAACCGTCCGGCCCGCCAGGTGCGTACCAACTGATAAACCAGACCCCCAAGCGCCAAAAAGGTGAGGCCACGCAAAAAAAAGTAGACCCAGGGGGGTAAGGCTGTATCCAGCCAGCCAAAATGCGCCCACCAGGTGGTAAAAATTCCTCCCCACACCGAATGGTAATAGTCGAATGCATGAGTGAGAAAGGCATAATCGTAAAGAGGGTGGGTAACGATGCGATGTCCCTCAATAACGGGATTAAAGTAGAAGAAGTCACCATGGTTGATACGATAACTTCGTTGCATCCACCAACCCACCGGCAGGAGAATGACTACCCCCAGCACCAATGCCCCAATAATAATAGCTCGCCGCCGCTCGCGGCCGCGCCACCAATCATACGCCACCAACAAGGCAATTACCGGGGCATATCCGCTCAACGTTGGTTTCGTCAACATCCCCACACTAAACACCAGCCCCATGGCTAATCCCAACCGCCAATCCAATCCCGACTGTAAAACGACCAAACTAAGATAAATTAATAAGGAATAACAGAGAATGAGCAGACCATCCACGCTAACCACAGCTGTAATTTCGGTGATCATAGGATGGAAGGCTACCAGCGCGGGGATAGTCAGACGCATGGCCGCATCGTGGGGGTAGAGCAGACGGGTAAACAAATAGGCTACCACCACCAGGGGCGCACCCACGACTACAGCGAAGATGCGTTGGATCTGTGCCCGGTAGAGAAGATCCCCATTATCGAAAAGGCGATAAACCGCGGCCGCGACCACATAATAAAACGGAGTCGCATGCATCAACTTCCCCGTTGCCTGGAGTTCCACACTGGCACGACTCTCTGGGGGAAGGGAGGCCAGCGCCCCTTCATTGGGGCCAATAGGGGTCTGGCTAAATGTCTGGCGCTGTTCTGGGGCATAAGGAATGCGCCCTACATCGGCCAGGGCGCGGGAGAGAGCAACCTCATCGGGCAGAAAAACATCAGCTTCATCAGGTAGGCGCCCTGTCTCGGCAATGAATTGGATGACGGCATAATGGTCGTCTTCGTCTGGCCCTTGCCATAAGGGAAAAGCCAGACTCCACAAGACGCCTTTGACAAGCATGATAAAAACCAGTAGGGCCACCAGCCCCCATTCATGTCGTGATTGCATAGAATAGTTCGGCAAATGAGATCAGAACTTAGTGAGCGTCCAAAAATAACCTGGGTGGCACGGTCAGGAGACCGGCCACAGCAAAACGGGAAGTTATTCTTAGACGGTTACTTACTTGAGTTTAGAGTTCAGAGCCAGAGCGAGAGGGTTTTCCAGAGTAATTTCCTCTCGCTCGCTCTTCTCGCTCTAAACTCCAGTTACTTAGGATCAAGGATTAAAGGCATGGTTCAAAAGTCGGCAAACGGTGCTTAACATTTTGTAGGCTGATTTACCCAAGGGTGTGTTTCAAATGAGTCGAATAATTAACAGTTGAATTATTGAATGGTTAATGAAGCGGTAGACGCTTCCCCCGTTAATCATTCAACAATTCACAAATTCACCGATTCATTATTTTCTTCCCCTCAACCGAAATGAAACGCACCCTTTGACCCTCACCCCCGGGCCTCTCCCAAAGCGGGCGAGGGGCGTTAGTTCCCCCTCCCGCTTTAGGAGGGAGGGCTGGGGCAGGCCACCAGAAAACAATGGGCACTATGGCGACGGGCCAACTTCACGATCACCCGTTCTAACGCGACAAACAAAGGGGTCACTTTTTCCAGCAACGGCCAATGGTCGGGCAAAATCTCCCACAACCAGAAAAGAACGCTGTACTGACCGGCTTCACTAACCTGAAACCCCTCTTTTTGGAGCAAAGCCTGTAACCCGGCAAAGGTGAATCGGGCATTAACGGCATCCCCTAACCAGGAGGGGTGTAAGGAGCGCCCCCACCGAATGATGGGATTATCTTCGACCGTTTCCACCAGAAAGAGTGCTCCCCGCGGCCGCAGACATCGCCGCACTTCTCGCAACGCCTGCTCCACATCCCCAATATGGTGTAATACATGCTGGATATAGATCACATCACAACTCTGATCCGCCAGAGGTAATTGTAAACCACTGGCAACCATCACCGGGCCATGTTGTCTGGCCCACTTCACCCGTTCCGGCACCACATCCAGCCCTAGTGGCTTACAACCATACTGAACAAAACGGCTCATATTCCAACCGGCCGCACACCCCAAATCCAAGATGCGCTCAACCCCAGGCTGACTCATGAGTGCCTTCTCCGCCGCAAAATACGGCAATACCTGATAGCGGCTCGACGACCAATTTTCACCAAAAATAACGGGTTTACGATAATCCATATTCTTCGCCTTCGGGTCAACAACCGGTGAATATTAACATTGACTGAATGCTTGTCAATGCCGGGAAGGGGCGTTCCCCCGAGGATAATACCCCATTTGATTTGGGGCAGGCATCGTATAAAATATCAGCTTGTTAGTCAAAAAAGAACCGAGGTGTGCGGCCGCAACCGGCCTATACCTCGGTTCTATTCATTATCCCAACAAAATAAGGAGACAAACGAGAATGAAAATTGCTTTTCCGGGAAAGGTTTTGGTGTTAGGTTGTGGTTCCGTGTCCCAATGTTTACAGCCGCTACTTCTGCGCCATTTGGATATGGACTTTAGCAAGTTGACAATCATGGATTTTGCCGATAAACGGGCCACTATTCCTGACACCTTAGCGGCGGGCGCAAGCTACGTGCAAGAGCGTATCACGCGAGAAAATCTCAGCACTTTGTTAGGGCAATATGTTGGCCCTGGCGATTTGTTGATTGACCTGGCCTGGAATATTGATTGCAATACCATCACCCAATGGTGCCACGACAATCATGTCCTGTATATCAACACCTCAGTAGAATTGTGGGATCCGTATGAGGACGCGGCCGCGACACATCCCCTGGATCGTACCCTTTACGTTCGTCATATGGCTTTGCGCCGCCTCAAACAAAGCTGGGCTGACCCCGGAGCCACCGCCGTCATGGAGCATGGAGCCAACCCCGGCCTGGTCAGCCATTGGGCCAAAGTGGCCCTGGAAGATTTGAGCCAGGCCATGCTCCAGAATGGATTACCCACCGACCCCATCCGTAAGGCTGGCCTGGAACAGGCCTTAGCCGATAACGATTACCCCCGGTTAGCCCTGTACAGCGGCACCAAAGTAATCCACATCTCCGAACGTGACACCCAGATCAGCGACAAACCCAAAGAAGTGGGCGAATTTGTCAACACCTGGTCTGTTGCGGGTTTTCACGAGGAAGGCGTTGCCCCCGCCGAGATGGGGTGGGGAACCCACGAACGCCGCCTGCCAGCCAAAGCCCATGTACACACCAACGGCCCCGGTAACCAGATTTGTCTGGCCCAAATGGGCATGAATACCTGGGTGCGCTCCTGGGTCCCTCAAGGTGGAGAAATCATCGGTATGGTTATCCGCCATGGTGAAGCCTTTACGATTACCGACCACCTCACCGTGTGGGAGGGTGCCAAATCTGTTTACCGGCCCACTGTTCATTATGCTTACCTACCCACAGATGCCGCCATTGCCTCTCTGCATGAACTCAAAATGCAAGGCTACGAAATGCAACCCCGGCAACGTATTATGAACGATGAGATTACTCAGGGCAGGGATGAATTAGGGGTTCTGCTCATGGGTCATGATCTGAACAGTTGGTGGGTAGGTTCACAACTGGACATTCACGAAGCCCGCCAGTTGGTTCCTCGTCAGAGTGCCACCACTTTGCAGGTCGCCGCTTCAGCCCTGGGTGCCATCTTCTGGATGATTCGTAACCCCCGTCAGGGCATTTGTGTCCCTGATGATCTCCCTCATCGCGAGATTTTAGCGGTGGCAAATCCGTACCTCGGTCCCACCCCTTCCGTGCAGTCAGATTGGACGCCTCTCAAAAACCGGTTTGACCCATTTGCCCACTATGCCCAACCGCAACCCCTGGAAGAAGATGTGTGGCAATTTGCCACGTTTCTAGCCTTCTAGCAAGCTGTCGGAAAAGCCGGGTTTTTACAGGAAGAGAGCATGCCCAAGTTACGAGGGAAAGGGGAAAATCCGCTTAGACCGGTTCTCCACCCCCAGGGGCAGGGTTAGGGGTGGGGGAAACCCTATTACCTGACTATTTTGGGTCTTTGGGAATTCAGGGGGTTGACACCATCTGTAGGGGCAACCCTTGTGGTTGCCCTCGACGGGGCAGGCACAAGGTCAGCCCCTACATTTAGCCACACCCCGCAAATTCCCAAAGAACCAAGCTGTTGACGTTGTCCCTAAGGACGTGCTAGGATGTAAATAACAACTCGTACCGTTCGCCATTCACAACGTAAAAGGTGTGTTCTATGAGCGAAACCAGCGGTGTTACTCAGGACGAAAAAAACGCTATTACCAAGCGCAGGCCTGAACGAGAAAGTGCACTTACTCCCACCTTTACCACTGCCTGGCACTCACCCCGTTCTCCTCATTCCCCCTCCATCCCTACCCCCAGCCTGTTGCAACGACAATGTCGTTGTGGTCAATATACGGTTGCCGGTACTGTTTGTTCTACCTGCCAGCAACAGCAAACCTCTTTTGCTACCCGGGTAAGTGATCCGCCAGCCGCGGCCGCGCTCACCCATGATCCCCCTTCCCCTGGTTTTAACTTAAGCACCATACCCGCACGTACCCACCCCCGCATCCAGGCCAACCTCATTGTTAATGCCCCCGGCGACACCTATGAACAAGAGGCCGATCGAGTCGCCAACACCGTAATGGCCATGTCCGAGACCTCATTGGCCGCCCCTTTTACGGGTGTTACGGGCGTCAATCAGGCCACTGTTCACCGGTTCCCCCTTATTTCCACCATCCAGGCCAGCCATGACCAGCAAGCATTTCCCGCTTCGGCAGATGTGGAAGCCAACATCCAGCAGATGCAAGGCAGTGGTCAGCCGCTACCGGACAGTGAACGAGGGTTCTTTGAGGCACGTATGGGTTATGACTTTGGGGATGTACGTATCCATACCGGCACGCAGGCAATTCAGGCCAGTCGTGACATTCAGGCCCATGCGTTTACGTTAGGCCATAATATTGCCTTCAACCAGGGAACGTATCAGCCAGGAACCCAGACGGGGCGGCGACTTCTGGCCCATGAATTGACACATGTAGTGCAACAGACCGGGGAAGCCCGACGCAAGTTCATTCAGCGGACGATTGACCCCCGTTATGAGGCAACCCATGGAGAGTTTTTTGTCACGGCGCGGCCGCAAAACGCCCCCGCCGGTTCTACTCGAGCCAGCTTACCCATTACCATTCGCTTCCAACCCAAAACCACCGCCCCCTACTCCAACCAGATTGGCCTGATTCAAATCGTGCGCGACATTAATTCCGATACAGGTGACAATGTGGAGCCGCAATCATTGCCCGCGGCCCGGGCGGCTCGTCTCCGCACCACAGCGGATGCCAGTACTGGGGTAGAAGGCGGATTCTTTACTGACGTGTTGCACAACGACGCCCCCGCCCATGGCGGTACTGGCACCGATGCCCCTGCCGGAAGCGCCTTGCCACC
Source organism: Chloroflexota bacterium (assembly GCA_018004935.1). Taxonomy (GTDB): domain Bacteria; phylum Chloroflexota; class Anaerolineae; order Promineifilales; family Promineifilaceae; genus Trichofilum. The sequence continues at coordinate 19,455 of JAGNBF010000123.1, forward strand.
CCAGTACCCCTTTGGCAATGATCCGGCCCAGCCCAATCCCGCCACCCCTGGCCTATCGCGCCCCTTCTCCAGCGGTGCCGGTGGCGCTACCGTCGGTTACAAACGCTCTGACGCCCCCGCCGATATCAAAGCGGCTGAATTAACCGATGCCCCCGGAAGCAGTGGTAATCGCAATTTCAATTTTGAGACGGTGGCAAAGGGTGAAGACACCATGACAATCTTTGGAGCACTCAAATGGGAGTTCCAGATTCGGGCGGGCCGCATCCAAAATGAGCAGGCTTCGGTCAGTGATGCCCAATCGGCCACCTTTGATGCGGCTCTATCACGGCATCGCGATTTCTATGTGCATGAACCGGTGATTTTCTATTTTGATTTTGATAATCGCTAGTTCTAACGGATTTTGTGGTCAAGATTTTGCTCCAGCCAATGAAGTGGAAATGAGCAAATTGTGCAACCAGTTATCGTGATAAACCCGCTTGTTCAAACGATGGGCCGGGGATTGGTAG
>JAGNBF010000212.1 GCA_018004935.1 Chloroflexota bacterium
TTGCCATGAATGGGGACCAACTAGAACCCGGCCAATACGCCGTCAGCACCAGCAACCGTAACTTTGAAGGGCGGCAAGGCAAAGGCGGCCGCACCTTCCTCGCCAGCCCACTCACAGCCGTCGCTTCTGCTGTAAATGGGACAATTACCGATCCACGGACGCTAATTTAATTGTGAATGGTGAATTGTAAATTGTGAATTGTGAACGGGTCGTCATTCACCATTCACGATTCACCATTCACCATTCACAATTTTCAGGACACCATGCAATCCTTTACCACCCTCACCTCCACCTTCATCCCCGTGCCCTACAACGACGTGGACACGGATCAGATTATCCCGGCGGAATATTTGAAAGTGACCAGCAAAGATGGGCTGGTCGAAGGGCTGTTTCAACGCTGGCGTTACCAGCCCGATGGCACAGCCAACCCTGATTTCCCCCTGAACCAGCCCGAATACCAGGGGGCGCAGATTCTCCTGGCGGGGGATAACTTCGGCTGTGGCTCATCCCGCGAACATGCCCCCTGGGCGCTCCAGGGCTGGGGGTTCAAGGCGATCATCAGCACCAGCTTTGCCGATATTTTCCGTAACAATGCCCTGAAAAACGGCCTGCTCCCGGTAGCGGTAGATGCGGAAACGCACGAGCAACTGCTGGAGATGTCTACCGAATCGCCCCATCTGCAATTGACGATTGATCTGGCAAACCAGATCATCACCTTGCCCAATGGCCGCACCACATCCTTCCCCATTGACGGCTTCAGCAAAACCTGCCTGCTGGAAGGGCTGGATCAACTGGGGTATCTACTCAAGCAAACGGAGCGAGTGGCAGAATACGAACAACGGATGGGAAGATGATGGATGACGCCACGGGAAAGGTTTTTTAAACACGGATAGGAAGGAACACGGATAAAAATCAGTTGAAAAATCCGTGTTCCTTCCTATCCGTGTTTCACCTATCTGGGGCTATCAGGAGAACAGCGATGACCAACCAGGTTTTTGTGTACGATACGACGTTACGGGATGGGACACAGCGGGAAGGGATTTCTTATTCGCTGAACGATAAGTTGAAGATTGCCCGGCGGCTGGATGCGTTTGGGGTGCATTACATTGAGGGGGGCTGGCCGGGGTCAAACCCGAAAGATGCGGCTTTTTTCGCGGCCGCGTCCACCATATCCTGGCAATTCACCAAAATCGCCGCTTTCGGCTCCACGCGCAAAAAAGACACCCGCCCCGCCGACGATGCCAACATCCAGGCGTTGCTGGCCGCCGAGACACCCGTCGTCACCCTGGTGGGCAAGAGTTGGGATTTGCATGTGCGCGACGTGCTGGAGACGGACGGCGAAGAAAACCTGGCCATGATCGGCGAGAGCATCGCTTACCTGAAAGGGTTGGGCAAAGAGGTCATCTACGACGCGGAACATTTTTTTGATGGCTACCGGGCCAACCCTGAGTATGCGCTACTGACGGTGCAGGTCGCGGCCGCGCACGGAGCCGATTGTGTCGTACTCTGCGATACCAACGGCGGAACCATGCCCTGGGATTTAGAAGCCATCGTCGGCCTGGTCAACCGCAAACTGGGCATCCCCATCGGCATCCACACCCACGACGACAGCGGTTGTGGCGTCGCCAACACCCTGGCGGCGGTCAAAGCCGGAGCCGTTCACATCCAGGGAACCATCAACGGCTATGGCGAGCGGGTCGGCAACGCCAACCTTTGCACCATCATCCCCGATTTGCAGTTGAAAATGGGCAAAACCTGCCTGCCCCCGGAAAACCTCTCCCGCCTGACCGAACTCTCCCATTTTGTGGCCGAGGTCGCCAACTTGCCGCTGGATACCCACGCGCCGTTTGTCGGGGTGAGTGCCTTTGCCCACAAGGGGGGCATCCATGTGGCCGCCATGCGGAAGAACGAGGCCAGCTACCAGCACATTGACCCCACACTGGTCGGCAACCAGAAGCGCACCGTCGTTTCGGAGTTGGCGGGGCGGGGCAATGTGTTGGACAAGGCGGTGGAGTACGGCGTAGACCTGAATTCAGCCCAGGCGCGCACGGTTTTGGAAGAGATCAAGGAGCTAGAGGCGCAAGGGTTCTCCTTTGAAAGTGCCGAAGCCTCGATGAGCCTGATGTTGCGTCGCCTGCATCCTGATTATCGCGCCCCGTTTGAACTGGTAGATTTCACCGTCATCGTGCGCCCTGGTCACGGTCATCAGGCCACCGCCGATGCCACCGTCAAGGTGAAGGTCGCCGGGGAAATCCATCACACCGCCGCCGAGGGGAATGGCCCGGTGAATGCGTTGGACAAGGCGTTACGCAAGGCCCTGGTGGGAGCCTACCCCGCCCTGGCCGACATCCGCCTGACGGATTACAAGGTGCGGATTTTGGACAGCGAAAGTGCGACGGGGGCCGGGGTGCGGGTGCTGATTGATACAGAGAACGGTCGCGGCCGCTGGAGCACCGTCGGGGCCAGCACCAATATCATCCAGGCCAGTTGGCAGGCGTTGGCAGATAGTATGGAGTATGCGCTGCTGAACGGGAACGGAAATAATTAATGGGTGAATTGTTGAATTGCTGAATGATTAACGGGGAGCCTCATTAACCATTCAACCATTCAGGGATTAATTATTCAACGCATTTAGGCAAACCATTGCCCCGGTTGGCGTAATTCGTTATGATGCCGGTCAGGAGCAGGCAGGTATCAGACCATGAATACAATGAGTTACAAAGGGTATACGGCCAAAATTGAATACAGCGATGAGGATCAATGTTTTGTGGGACATATTACCGGTGTTCAGGACATTGTGGGGTTTCATGGCGAATCGGTAACAGAATTGCGAGAGGCTTTTGCGGAAGCGGTTGATGATTACCTGGAGACCTGTACCCGGCTGAATCGTGCGCCACAAAAGCCTTATTCGGGTAAATTGATGCTGCGTATTCCCCCGGAAGTTCATGCGGCGGTGGCGATTGCGGCTGAGGTAAGTGGTAAAAGCATTAACCAATGGGCAACTGAGACATTTACCGAAGCGGTACAGCAATAATCAGGACGTAACATGCCCAAACGGGGTCAATATTTTATCTGGCTGGTAGGTTTGATGGTGGTGGTGGCCTGCGGCCGCGTTGCCACCCCTACCCCTTCTCCTATGATAAGTACGGCGGTTGCGGCCGCGGCCACCTCAACGCCTACCTTTCCCGTCCCAACCCTGACACCTACCCGCACCCCTTCCCCCATACCAACCCGAACTCCAACATCAACACCACAATTGTCACCCACAATAGAGGAAACTGTATCACCATTGACTGAGGGTGCGACGATCGCGCCCTTGCCTGTTGTACTCCCTGAAGTCACAGCCGAAGCGTTGCTCGTGGATTTGCTGGCAAATAATGACAATTGTTTATTGCCGTGCTGGTGGGGAGCACCGCCAGGACAAACGCTATGGAGTGACACAATGTGGTTGTTATGGGAGCTTGGCGGGCAAATAGATGAACCAGATGATCCGATGAATGGTGTTTATGATGTTCGCCTACCTTATGTACCAGAAGAAATAAACAATGATACTCTCGGCCTTGAAATCTTCTACAGCGTAGAAGTCGGGATTATCCAAACGATTAAGGTGATTGCCGGACACACACCCGCCTATTATTTGCAGGCAATTCTGGAAAATTATGGACCACCCGATGAAATATGGCTTTATACGATGGATGCCCCGCGAGACGGTAATTTGGGATTCAACATCAGGCTTTTGTATTTAGAGCAGGGTTTCATGGTCGCCTTAACGACGGATAATGAAGAATTAAATGAGGGCGTTATTTCAGCTTGCTTTGAACCTGATGAAACTCAATTCGCCCAACTTTTTCTCTGGATACCTGGAACAATTTCATCATTTATAGACGCAAGGGTTCAGGCTGGTTTTGACCGAAGCCGGGGTCAATTCTTGTCTTTGAATGAAGCAACGGATATGGACGTTGTCACTTTTTATGAGCTGTATCAATCAGGTGGTAGGGAAACCTGCATTCAAACACCCGCAGAATTGTGGGTAGCGCAATGAACCTACAAATTTGTGTCTGACAAAGGAATAGAACATGGAAGCAACGATTGTACTTTTGCCCGGTGATGGGATTGGCACGGAAGTAACCGCGGCCGCGACCACCGTCCTTACCACCATCGCCCAGCAGTTTAACCACACCTTTCACACCAGCACCCATCTCATTGGTGGGTGCGCCATTGATGCCCACGGCACCGCCTTGCCTGAAGAGACGCTCGGCGCGTGCCTGGAGGCGGATGCCGTGCTTTTGGGCGCGGTCGGCGGGCCAAAGTGGGACGATCCCCGCGCCGCCGTCCGCCCAGAGCAGGGTTTGCTGGGTATCCGCAAAAACATGGGGCTGTTCGCCAATCTGCGGCCGCTGACCATCCACCCCGCTTTAGCCCACGCATCCCCCCTCAAACCGGAAAAGCTCCAGGGGGTTGACCTGGTGGTGGTGCGCGAACTGACCGGCGACGTGTACTTCGGCACACCCCGCGAACGGCGGCAGGTCAACGGCGAGTGGCAGGCGTTGGATACGATGATTTACAGCGAACATGAGATTCGCCGGGTGGCCCATACCGCCTTCAAAATGGCTCGCGGCCGCAAACAAAAAGTTACCTCGGTTGACAAAGCCAACGTGCTGGAAAGTTCCCGCTTGTGGCGGCAGGTGGTCATGGAAGTGGCCCCGGAATACCCGGACATTACCCTGGAACATTTGCTGGTGGACGCGGCCGCGATGCACCTCATCACCCGCCCTGCCAGCTTCGATGTCATCGTCACCGGCAACCTGTTCGGCGACATCCTCACCGATGAGGCGTCGGTGTTGTCCGGCTCACTGGGCAACCTGCCCTCGGCCTCGCTGGGCGACAGCCTGAACCAGCACGGCTTCCCCCGTGGCCTCTACGAACCGATTCACGGCTCGGCCCCGGATATCGCCGGGAAGGGGATCGCCAACCCCATCGGCACGATTGGCTCATTGGCCCTGATGTTGCGTTATTCGTTGGGGCTGGAACGGGAAGCGGCCGCGGTCGAGGCGGCCATTTACGACACGATTACAGCCGGGTATCGCACCGGGGATTTAGCGGGGGGTGGTTCGCGGCCGCTGAACACGCAGGAGATGGCGGAGCAGATTGTGGGGCGGTTGGAGGGGAACTCGTAGGAACGCCTTTGTGTCGCTTGACATCATGATCTGCCTATGCCACACTTATTTCGAGTTTGAAACAGAGGTGTCATCATGCTGACAGCAACCGTTGATATTGGCAGTTTAATTGTTCAGTCACCAGAGATACGACAGGGGCGGCCGCGTATTGC
>JAGNBF010000031.1 GCA_018004935.1 Chloroflexota bacterium
GTGGACACCATCTGTAGGGGCAACCCTTGTGGTTGCCCTCGGCGGGGCGGGCACAAGGCCAGCCCCTACCTCTAGCCGCACCCCACGAATTCCGAAAGAGCCGTTGTTTTTAGACGGTTTTTAGTAATTGTCAGCAATCATCCCCAATTGAGAATTACGGCACTTACTACCTACTCCGGCGCACGCAAGTTATAATCCTCGCCATGGCATCACTATTTGGCAAACTCCTCACCCTATTCAAAGCCACCTTGCACGACATGGCCGACCGTGCTCTGGAACGGAGCGACCTCTCGGTGTACGATGAGTACATCCGCCAGGCCGAGCGCGAGGTGGAACAATACAAACGCACCATCGCCCCGCTCTATGCCCAGGTGAAAACCTCTAAAGGCCGCCGCGAAAACCTGGCCAACCAGGCGGCCCGGCTGGATGCGGCCATTGACCAGTTTCTCCTGCGTAACAAACGCACCGAAGCCATGGTCACACAAAAACAGCTTAGTTCGGCCCTCAGCCTCATCAAAACCTACGATGACAGCCTGGTCAAACAAGTTTCGGCCCTGGAAAAGCTGGAAGATGTGAAGGTGAAGTTGGAAGGACGGCTGGCCATCGCCAAACAAGAACGGGAAGAACTGGCTTACCTGCTCCAACTGGCCCAGGCCAAAGAAATCTCCGCCCAGGCCATGAAATCCCTGGATTCCCTCACCCGCTCCAGCGATTCCGAAATGTCCCGCGCCGCCGAAAATATCCGTAGCCGCCTGGATCATGCCGACGCCACCTGGGAAATTCAGGCCGGTAGCCTGGACAACCAGTTAGACGACGCCATGAACAGCCTGGAAGTGGAATCGGAACTGGCGGCCAGAATGGAACGGTTGGGGCTGAATTAGTTATTAGTGTATTGGTATATTGGTTTATTAGTACACCAATATACCAATACACCAATACACCAATACACCATGAAAACCGCCCTGGTACATGACTGGCTGAATCAGGTGGGGGGGGCTGAGGATGTCCTGGAGAGTCTGGTCAGCTTGTACCCGTCTGCGCCGTTGTATACCTCGCTGTATGATCGCCAGCGGATGCCTGCCCACTGGCAAAATTGGGACATTCGCCTGGGTTTTATTGACAAACTCCCCTTCGCCCGCAAACGGCAACAGCTTTACTTTCCCCTCTACCCGTTCTGTTTTGAACAATTCGATTTTCGTGGTTATGATGTCGTCATCAGCAACAAAAGTGGCTTTTGTCATGGCATCATCACCGGCCCGGAGACAACCCACATCTGCTACTGTCTGACGCCCACGCGCTACGTGTGGCGGTATCACCAATATGCCGAGCAGGAACAGTTAGGGCGGTTGGTGCGGTTGGGGCTGACCCCCTTTCTCACCTTTTTGCGCCAGTGGGACCGGCTGGCGGCGGATCGGGTGGATCATTTCATTGCCATTTCGCAGGAAGTCCGTCGCCGAATCGGCAAGGTGTACCGGCGGGACGCGACTATCATCTACCCGCCGGTGGCGACGAGTCGGTTTGAACCGGCCAGCCGGGTGGATGATTATTACCTGTTTGTGGGGCGTTTGGTGCCGTACCGGCGGCTGGATTTGTTGATTGAGGCGTTTAATCAGATGGGGCGACCGTTGTTGATTGGCGGCCGCGGCCGCGATTTGCCCCGTCTGCAAGCCCTGGCCCAATCTAACATCACCTTCCTCGGCTACGTCCCCGATGACGAGCTACCCGGCCTCATGGCCCGTTGCCGCGCCTTCGTCTGGCCGGGGGAAGAAGATTTTGGCATCGCCCCCATCCAGGCCATGGCCGCCGGTCGGCCAGTGATTGCCTACGCCGCTGGGGGTGTGTTGGATACCGTTATCCCCGGAACCGGCGTTTTGTTTGCCGAACAGTCGGTGGCGGCTATCATTAAGGCGGTTGAGGCGTTTGATGCCCAGGCTGTCAGCTCTGCTTTCATCCGCCGCCACGCCGAGCAATTCGATACGGCGGTGTTTAAGGCGAAGATGGAAGCGTTTGTGGCCGAGAAAGTGGGAACTCATAGGAACTTATAGGAACTCAAGGGAACTCTGGGAACTTGGCTTCCATCTATTCCTTTTGCTAATCTGGGTGAACCAGAAAATTTACCCGCAGATTAACGCGGATTTTCGCTGATGAAAGAATCTGCGTTAATCCCCGAAATCTACGGTTCATGGTTTATGGAATTAAGACAATTGTGGCAAATGTTTAGGCGGCGATGGTTGGTGGCGGTCATTCCCGCGCTGATCGTGCTGGGGGTGGGGCTGGCAACGTACACTCCCCCCGGCTCGTTTTACAGTGTGGGGATACGCTTCATCGTGGGACAAGAACCAACGACCGCGGCCGCAACCGAGGACGAGGAGCGTTACTACAACTGGCTCACCTCAGAGTATATCGTCAATGGCCTGACCGACTGGATACGGGGAGAACGGTTCGCGGCCGCGGTCTCCGCCCATCTCGCCCAACAGGGCATCGAGGTTTCCGCCGGAGAGATACGGGGCGGGCTGGCCGTGGACAACACCCGAAGCATGATGACCATCAGCCTCAATTCCGGGCGCGATCAGGCCACCGTCGAGCAGATGATCAACGCCGTGATTGCTGTTTTGCTCAGCCAAAATGGGGAAGCTCTGCCCCAATTGGGCGACGAACCAGCCTCTCTGGTGCAACTGGACAATCCCATCGTCAACCAGATCACTCCCGGCATCCGCTCGCAACTGGGTTTACCCTTGCGTCTGGCCCTGGCGATTGGGGCTGGGGTAGGGCTGGTGTTTTTGGTGGAATATGTGGACCCAACGGTACGCGGCCGCGAAGAGTTAGAAGCGGCCGGTTGGGTGGTGTTGGGGGAAATCCCTAAGAAATAATGGTAAATGGTGAATGGTGAATGGTGAACATCATTCACCATTTACCGTTTACGATTTACCATTCACAATTGTTCGGGAGATGAACATGGAATTGAATGACTATATCCGCATTTTGCGGCGGCGGGGCTGGTTGGTGCTATTGCTGGCGGGGCTGACGGCCGCGGCCGCGTTCGGCTTCAGCAAAGCCCAAACCCCCATCTACAAATCCACCGGGCGGATGTTGGTACAACCGGCCCGCACCGATTTCGGCCAATCCCAGGCGGTGAAGGCCCTGTTACGCAGTTATGTGCAATGGTTGGATAGCGATTACCGCGCGGCCGCGGTCATAGACAAACTCCAACTCGACATGACCCCCGGCGAACTGCGCTCCAACATCAGCGTGGCCTCCGACGATTCCAGCTTTGTCATTAACCTGGCTGTCGAAAACCCTGACCCCAACATCGCCAACGACATCGCCCGCGTGTGGGGGGAAGAACTCATCCAGTGGCGCATCGAAGACAATGCCCGTCAGCGCAACGAAGACCGGGTAGATGTTTATTTCCTCGAAGACCCCAAAGCCGGTCTGGATTCGCCCAAAACCAGTATCAACACTGCCGCCGGGCTGGTCTTTGGCGCTTTGCTCGGCATTCTCCTCATCTTCGCTCTGGAATGGGTCGAATCTGGTATTCTCCGTCGCAGTGAAGATGTGGAGCGGTACTTGAACATACCTGTCATTGGTACAATCCCGAATCAGTAAACAGTGAACAGTGAACAGTAAACAGTGAACAGTCTACTGTTTACTGTTCACTGTTTACTTTCCCCCAACTTATGACCCTAATCACCCTCACCAACCCCCGTTCGCCTGTCAGTGAAGCGTATCGCACGCTCCGCACCAATTTGTCTTTTTACAGCCTGGATCACCCTCTGCGGAGCCTGGTTGTGACCTCAGCCGCCCCGGAAGAAGGAAAAAGCACGACGATTGCTAACCTGGCGGTGACGATGGCCCAAAGCGGCCGCAAAACCATCCTCGTTGACTGTGATCTGCGCCGCCCTTCGCTCCATACTTTGTTTGACCTGCAAAACAATGCCGGGTTTACCAACATGATGCTGGATGAGAACGCGGCCGCGCCCCTGCAAAAAACCGAAGTAGACAACCTTTGGGTGCTCACCAGCGGCCCCAAACCCCCCAACCCCGCCGACCTGCTCGGCTCCCGCCAGATGGATCGGGTCATCGAGACGCTGGCCGGGCAGGCCGACCTGGTGTTGTTCGATGCCCCGCCCGTGGTAGCTGTTACGGATGCGGTCGTGTTGGGCGCCAAAGTGGATGGGGTTCTACTGGTGGTCAGTGCCGGTAAAACCCGCCGCGACCACGCCGAAAAAGCCAAACAAATCCTGGAAAAAGCCAACGTCCGCATCATCGGCGTCACCCTCACCAACGCCCCCAAAGACGCCTCTTTAAGTGACTACTATGGCTAAAGGTGTATTGCCTTTTAGGATTTACGTAACGTAGCGGGTGTCCCCACCGAAGCCCAACGAGCACGGTCAGGAGACCGGCTCGAGCAACCCTGTAAGTCCTTATGTTAGAGAAGCGGTAGACGCTCCCCTCGTTAATCATTCAACAATTCACAAATTCACCGATTCATTATTTTCTTCCGTTCAACCAAAATGAAACACACCCTTTACCAAATCGCCCTACATTTTCGTAGGAGTTTCCCATGGACGGAACGCACACCAAGATGAATGAAAATGATGCCACAATTTTCATCCCCATCCGTGTTTCTTCCTATCCGTGTTTCCAGTATCCGTGGCTATTTTCGCAGGAGTTCCCCATGGGCTTTGAGCGCACCAAGAGGAATGAAAATTTGTAGGACGATTTTTTAAATCGTCCACTGGGCGATTTACCAAATCGCCCTACATTTTCGTAGGAGTTTCCCATGGGCCTACGGCGCACCAAGATGAATGAAAATGACGCCACCATTTTTCATTCCTATCCGTGTTTTTTCCTATCCGTGTTTCCACCATCAGTAGCTATTTTCGCAGGAGAAACCCCATGTTTGAACATGCCACCGTAGCCGTTGTGGTTCCCTGTCACAATGAGGAAAAGCTGATCCGACGGGTGATTGAAACCATGCCCGATTGGGTGGACCGGATTTATGTGGTGGATGATCAGAGCGGGGATAATACCGCGGCCGCGGTGCAGGAATACGTTCAGCAACAACCAGAACGAGTACGGCTAATCCGGCATGAGGTCAACCAGGGGGTGGGTGGCTCAATTGCCACTGGCTACAAAGCGGCTTGTGCGGATCAAATGGCGGTAACAGTCGTCATGGCCGGAGATGCTCAGATGGACCCGGACGATTTACCCGCCATCGTTGGCCCGGTAGCGCGAGGGGAATGTGATTACAGCAAGGGCAATCGTTTGTTTACCGGGGATGCCTGGAACCAGATTCCCCGAGTTCGTTACCTGGGTAACTCCATGCTTTCTTTGCTGACCAAGATTGCTTCCGGCTATTGGCATATTGCCGACTCCCAATCTGGTTATACGGCCATTAACTTAAAGGCATTACGCACCATTAATTGGGATGAGATGTACAAACGGTATGGTCAGCCCAATGATTTGCTGGTACGGCTCAACATTTACAACTTTCGCGTGGCTGATGTGCCGATTCGACCTATTTACGGCATTGGCGAAAAATCGGGCATCAAACCGATTCGGATGATTCCCCGGCTGGCTTTGCTCATTCTGCGCTTGTTTTGGTTCCGCATGTGGCAAAAATATGTTATTCGGGACTTCCACCCGCTGATTTTCTTTTACTGCTTTGGTCTGTTTTTACTGGGGCCAGGAACCTTGTTTGGTTTGTATTTGTTGGCTTTTCGCTTGTTTGTGGGCACGGTGGCCTCAACCAGTGCCTTGTTTGCCGTTTTTTTGTTTGTGACCGGGTTGCAGTCCATCTTTTTTGCCATGTGGTTTGACATGGAGTACAACCGCAATCTGCGGGGGCAGGGATGAACAAGGCTCCAGCGGTTTTGTTTGTAACGACCAGTTTTCCCCGTTTTCCGGGCGATTTTGCCGGGAGTTTTATCTACCGTTTTGCCCGGTATCTGGTGGAAGATGGGGTGCCGGTGACGGTGTTGGCTCCGGCCGCGGCCGCGTACCCTATCCAGGAAACCATGTCTGGCATTTACGTCCGGCGGTTCACCTATTTCTGGCCCCCCCAGCGACAACGACTGGCCTATGATGGGGGCGGTATTCTGGCCAATATGCGTCTCTCCTGGCTGGCCCGGTTGCAGGTTCCCCTTTTTTTCCTCGCTCTATTGTGGCGGTTGTGGCGTGAACAGGATCAGCATCAGATAATTCATTGCCACTGGTTGCCAACGGCCGCGGCCGCGTTACTCACCCGCCCTTTCAGTCGCACCAAACCCCCTATCGTGTTCACCAACTGGGGATCAGACACCCGGCTCATGCCCACCTGGCTAACCCGCTGGGTAGTACAACGGGTCGAAGGGTGCATCTCCACCGCCGTAGAAACAGACGAACATTTACGCCAGGCTGGACGCGACGATTTTCGGCGTATTATGGCCCCGGTGGAAGAAGAGCGGTTTAACCGGGAAGTCGTGGCCCCAGACCTGGCGCAAGAATTGGGATTGACCCCGGATGTGCCGGTTATCGCTTTTGTGGGACGGTTGAATTATTTCAAAGACCCCCTGACGTTTATTCGGGCCTGCGGCCGCGTGCAAGAGCAAGGAGTTCCGTTTATAGCGTTGGTGGCAGGGGATGGAGATTTGCAGGCGGAGTGCCAGGCGGAAGTGACCCGGCTGGGGTTGGCCGATACGGTACGCTTTTTGGGCATGCGGTCAGATCCAGAGAGAGTGCTACGGCTCGCGGCCGCGACGGTTCACATCAGCCCCATCGAAAACACCTGGGCCAATGCCATTGCCGAAGCCATGTTTATGTCTGTGCCGGTGGTGTTAACTCGTGTGGGTTATACCGAACGGCTCTTTACCCATGAACGTGATTGCCTGCTGATTCCCCCCCAAGACCCGGACGCCCTGGCTTCGGCCTTGATCCGTCTATTGACCGATGCCGGGTTAGGTCAACACCTCGCCACCGGAGCCTGGAACCTGCTCCGGGAGCAAAAAAAGGAGAAGCGGGCCATTGTCACCGCCGTGCGGGCTTACTATGATGAACTCCTGCGAGAATAGCCACGAATGAAACACGGATAGGAAAGAACACGGATAAGAATGAAAACTTGTGGCGTCATTTTCATCCATCTTGGTGTGCCGTAGGCTCATGGGGAACTCCTGAGAAAATAAGTTGCGAGTGGCGAGTTTGCGAGTAGCGAATGAACGCTTACTCGCTACTCGTTACTCGTTACTCGCCATTCGCTACTCGCTACTCCCCCCTATTCATCTCATAAGGTGTACCAATGAACAATGTACAAATCGAAAACAAACAGATTTTTATTACTGGGGGGGCCGGTTTTATTGGCTCCTCACTGATTGGGCGGTTGGTGGAGAAAAATGAGATTGTGGCTTATGACAATCTGGTTCGTGACTCACTCAAAGATAAACCATTCCGTAACCATCCAAACCTGAAGCTGATACAGGGGGATATTCTGGATGTGCCTCGTCTACAAGAAGCGATGGTGGGGGCCAATATTGTGGTGCATTGTGCCGCCATTGCTGGGATTGATACGGTGATTAAAAAGCCGGTGCAGACCATGCGGGTGAATATGGTAGGGTCAGCGAATGTGCTGGACGCGGCCGCGAACCTGCCTCATTGTGAGCGCGTCGTCTGTTTCTCTACCAGTGAAGTCTTCGGCCAACATGCTTTCCGCTCCAGTGAAACCGACAACACCGTGATGGGACAGGTGGGCGAGGCCCGCTGGACTTATGCTGTTAGCAAACTGGCTGAAGAACACCTGGCTATCGCCTACTTCCAGGAACGCTGGTTGCCTACGACTGTCGTCCGCCCGTTTAACGTTTATGGCCCAGGACAGGTGGGTGAGGGGGCCTTACGCACCTTCATCATCCGCGCCCTGCAAAATTTGCCCATTGAAATCCACGGTGACGGCACCCAGATTCGTGCCTGGTGTTATGTGGATGACATGATTGACGGCGTTTTATTGGCAATGATACACCCCAAGGCCCCCGGCGAATCGTTCAACATTGGCAACCCCAGAGCGGTGACCACCATTTACGGTCTGGCCAATACTGTCGTGCGTGTTCTGCAATCCTCGTCGCCCATTCATTTCACCCGCAAAGATTATGCCGATGTGGAGTTGCGTGTCCCGGCAGTCAGCAAAGCACGGGAACTGCTACAGTTTGAAGCTAAAATTGATCTAGAAGAAGGGATTCGTCACACGGCGGAGTTTTACCGGAGTCACCTGTCATGATACGACTGACTATTCCTTCTCTGGATGAGGACGATTTTGCCGCTGTGCGGGCGGTGTTGGAAACCGGTTATCTGGTGCAGGGGGCACAGGTACGCGCCTTTGAGCAGGCGGTAGCCGAATTTGTGGGTTGCGCCGAAGCCGTGGCCGTGTCGAATTGCACTGCCGCCCTCCACCTGGCCTTGTTGGCGCTGGGGGTTGGCTCCGGCGATCTGGTGCTGGTGACGACCTACTCCTGGCCTGCCACTGCCAACGTTATTGAGCTGTGCGGGGCGCAACCCGTTTTTGTGGAGATTGAGCCGGACACGTTTAATATGTCTCCAGAGCGACTGGAAGCGGCGTTGCGGCCGCTGATGGCAAACCCCACCACCGCCCGCCGGGTTAAAGCCATTCTGCCTGTACACACCTTTGGTCAAATGGCCGACATGGCCGCGATTACAGCCATTGCCGCCCGTTATGATTTGCCGGTGATTGAGGATGCCGCCTGTGCCCTAGGCGCATCATGGCAAGAAAAAGCGGCAGGAACCTGGGGGGCGCTGGGCTGTTTTAGCTTCCATCCGCGTAAGGCGGTCACGACGGGCGAGGGGGGCATTATCACCACTCAGGATGGGGAACTGGCCCGGCAATTACGGGCGTTGCGTAATCATGGGCAAGACCCCGCGGCCGCGATGATTGATTTTGTTATGCCCGGTTTCAACTACCGGCTGACAGAATTCCAGGGGGCGTTGGGCCTTACCCAAATGGCGAAGTTGGCCCGGATTATAGCGGCGCGGCGAGAAAAAGCGGCCGCGTATGATCGGTTGTTGGCTGGTGGCCCCATTGAGGCCCCATTTGTGCCCGTGGGTAGCCAGCCCGTCTACCAGTCCTATGTGGTATTGTTGCCGGAAGCGGTGATGGACAGGCGTGCGGCCGCGAGCCAACAACTGCGCCAATTGGGTATCGAAACCACCATCGGCACCTGGCACATGCCCCTTACTACCTATTTCCGTACCCGCTACACCTTCCAACCGGGCGATTTTCCCGTCACGGATGCTGTTTTTGCCCGTACCCTCACCTTGCCCCTGCATGAATTTTTGACCCTAGATGAGCAGAAACAGGTGGTGACACAGTTGATGAGCGTTTTATTCGGTGAATGAACCGGCAGGAAAGGCCGTTTTACAGGCGAGAGTAGAGCATTGACAATGAATTCTGGGTATCCCATACGACGTTCACATGGCACGGGGGAATTTACACTGGAGCAGTTTGCCCGTTTGGGAGATGGGGTAGTGTTTGAGCCGGGAGTGTTGGTGTTTCACCCGGAAAATATCGAAATTGGGGCTGGGGTATATGTGGGCCACCAGACTATTTTGAAGGGGTATTATCAAAACAAACTGATCATCGGTTCCGGAACCTGGATTGGTCAACAATGTTTTTTTCATAGCGCGGGAGGCATTACCATCGGCACGAATGTAGGTATTGGGCCGGGGGTGAAGATGATCACCTCATATCACCAGGAAGAAGGGATAGACAAGCCCATTTTGCACAGCCAGATTACCTTTGCGCCCATTGTGATTGGCGATGATAGCGATGTGGGTGTCGGGGCGATTATTTTGCCTGGAGTACGCCTGGGCCGAGGGGTTCAGGTGGGTGCTGGAGCGGTTGTCAGCCATGATTTGCCTGATTTTGCAGTGGCGGCCGGGGTTCCGGCACGGGTGTTGCGTTTACGCGGCTAAGATACATGCCCGATGCGGCGACCAAACGAAGGGCGATAGGGCAAAAAACGTTAGAGAGTCCCTTCTTCTGGATAGAACGTGACATTATGACAGATGGGCGACTAGAGGAAACCAGGTGGCAGATGATGTGGCGGGTATGGCGGCCGCGAGTCTCACGCCTGTTTACCATAACCATCCTGGCCTGGCTGGTGGTCTGGATGTGGCAACAGCGGGCCACCCTGCAACAGATTTTCCGGCAGTTGCAGGGGGGGCAAATTTTGCTCCTACTGTTTTGGTTAACCCTGAGTGTGGGGTTGGCGGCCTGGAGCTTTACCTTGTTGGTGCGGGGGATGGGGTATTCGTTTAGCTACGGCGACGGCTATCATAGTTTGAATTTATCCCAGGTGGCGGCGATGGTTCCGGGCAAGGTGTGGGGGTTTGCCGGGTTGGCGGCGTTGTTGTGGAATAAGGGTATCTCCAAAGGGGATAGCCTGTTGATTATAACGTTGCATACAGTGTTGATGCTGAGCGCGGCCGCGATCACCGGCACCGTAGGTTTCATCGCCTTGTTAGGCTGGCAATACACCTTGTTGGCGCTACTGCCCATTGTGGCTTTGGTGGTGGGGCGTAATGGCTGGGAAAAATTATGGCAACGGTTCTTCCGCCAGACATCCCACTTCCCTTCCGCCGGACGGCTAGGACTGATTTTGGTAGTTGGTTGTGGCAGTTGGGCGGCTACCTCGGCTAGTTTTGCCCTGTTGGTGCATCAGGTTGTCGGCAGTTGGCTGGTGTCACCCTGGTTATTAGCCAGCACATTTTCGGCGGGTTATGTAGTGGGCTACTTGAGCTTCATCACACCCGCCGGTTTAGGCGTGCGCGAGGGGGTAATGAGCCTGATTCTTGGCCCGGTTTTAGGCCCCGAACAGGCTTTAGGGTTGGCGCTGGTGTTCCGTGTCCTGCACATGGCCGTTCTCTGGTTGAATATCTTGATCACGCTGGTGTTGGTATCGCTGTTTCACTCTGGGAACCCCAAAAGGTAAGCGTTCAGTTACCCCACCCGGCGGTCAAACCGCCGGGCTAAATAGATGGAGCTTTGCGGGCTAAAAGCCCAGGCCAGCGGCCTTTGTCACCATAGCCCGGTCGTTATGCGTTTTGAAAATCAAAATCGGTATAAACAGTACACCCCACAGGAAGGTACACGCCCTTTTTTACCGGTTTTGATGGTAAAAACTGATTACGACCGGGCGGGTCTGGCCGATGAATATATATGATTGAACGCTTACCAGAAATGGGTAGTGACGCCACTGAAAAAAGGTCAAAACAGTTAAAAGCCCGGTTTCTTTCTCTCTGGAAGCGACGGTTAGATTAGTCAGAAACCGGGCTTTTTGCAGTAGACTCAGTAGTGGACAATGAATTTACTGAAAAAAAGGGGAGTTTTTACCGCCAAGACGCAAATCGTAAAGGTTTTCTCGGGACTTCTTCTGTTCCTGGCGGTCTTGGTGGGTCTTTTTTTCAGTGGACTCAATTGTGAACGATTACTAACGGCTGTTTATTGTTTACTCCGAGGCGCAGGTGGATAACGCAAACAAACATCGTTACGGTTATTTAAGGTTGGCGTTGGCCGTGGCTTTTTTGCTGGCCCTTTGGGTGCAATATGCGCGTTTGATAGACCCGTATAGTGTAGAAGAAGATTTTCGCAACTTCTACTGGATGCACCGCTTCCAAAACCCGGATCTGTTTGTGGATGATCCTACCATTTATGGTCGGGTTGTCTCCTTTGTCATTGGGCCAATCGAATTCATCATGGACAATGGCAGTCCGCTGTACAGTGTACTGTTCCAATTGACCAGCGGCCTGATTGAGCCGGTTTTGTTGAGTAAATTACTCATTTTCCCTTTGTTGCTGACCGGAGCTTATTACGCTTTCGCTATTGGGGATCGGTTAAAGGGGTCGGGAACTGGGCTGGCCCTGTCCCTGGCTTTTACCAGTTTGATCCTGGCGTCCCATTCGGCGATTTCGGTTGTGGGGGGGTTGCAACGCTCTTTTGTGACGCCGTTACTCCTGGCGATGGTGTATCACCTGTTGGTAGGGCAGTGGCACGCGGCCGCGATCTGGCTTCTGTTTGGTGGTCTTATTTACCCTCCGACTTTTCTGGTGGGAGCGGGTACCTATGGTCTGCTCTGCCTGGGGTGGGACAAAAGTCGCCGTTGGCCGCTCATCATTCATTGGCGGCGGCTGATTCCTCTGTTGGTTGTGACCTTTTTGGTGTTGCTGGTTTTGTTGCCGGTGACATTGAGTGGTCTAAACAACACGGCGACCATTGCCAATGACGCGGCCGCGGACGGAACCAAACCGTTTATCCTGAACGATCCCCTCTACCAAAAAGGGGGACGGTTTGCCTTTTTCCTTCTCTTTCCTTTGGTTGGGCGTGGCGGCATCGTCATAGATGGCACCGAATTGGTACATATCCTCTTCCTGTTTGGCCTTATCATCTGGTTTTGGCGTATGAAACCCACCCTGATGACAGAGATTCCCCCCGTTCTAAAGGCCTTTTTCTTTGCCGGTGTCTTCTGTTATCTGCTCTCCTGGGTTAGTATTTTGCTCACCTCATCCTTTGTTCTCTATTTGCCCAGCCGCTTTACTCAGGCAACCTTCTTCCTGTTTGGCCTCATCGTCGCCATCATTCATCTACCCGAAGGGTTAAACAACGCCGCCCGTTGGATAATGCGCCTACAGGGAAAGCTGATCTGGGGAATTGTGCCTTTGCTGGCTCTCTCTGGGTTAATTCTCGTCCTGCCTGTTTCACCGGATAACCCATTTTTACGTACTACGGGAAGTCGCTGGTTATTATTAGGATTAATATTGGTCTGCATTGGGTTAATGGTGGTGATACAGCGACGCCGAACCAGGCTTCCTCTAGCGACTCCGGTGACGCAGGGAACAAAAACGACGCCTTCACCCTTTGTCTGGCCGTTGGTGGGGGGAATTTTGTTTGTGGCCTCGTTGTTTTATGTGCAATTGATGGGGGCAGGTTTTTACCAGGCAACCACTGATGAGCGTGCCTTGTTGGCTTTCCTGGCAACCTTACCAGAAGATAGTTTATTGGTCGGTCCCCCTTGTTTGCTTGATGGTGTACCCCTTTTTGCCCGGCGGCAGGTGCTCTTTACCTGCGAGCGGCCGCATCCCGATCCTGATGTCGTTCGCCTGGCTTTAGAAACATACTACGCCCCGACGTTGGCCGGATTGGCCCCCTTTTGCCTGGCCCACGGCGTTGATTATGTTGTCGTGAATGAAGCTGATTTCACCCCTGCCCGTATTGCCAGCGGCTCCTACTTCTTTGAACCCTACGATTCAGAACTGCGCCCGGTTCTACAACAACAACAAACGTTTGCCCTGGCTAAACTTGACCAGACAGAGAAACTATTTCAGCAGGGTGATCTGGTAGTTATTGCTTGCCGTTGAATGAGGGAAGACGAACCCCATTCTGCATATTGCCCACGTTAGAAAACTCCCCGCCTCTGGGGATGGGTCGGGGGTGGGGAAACCCCAATTATGCAATCACCCGGCAACAAGGGTTATTTTTCGTGCCCGCCAATACAAATCAGATATACTTAGCGTGCCGTATGACGCATAGCGTTGTCACCGGTTGTGTTACCTGAAAACCAGAGCGGACAGGTCATGAGACAAGTGCCAGTGCTGAAAGTCATCGTCTGTCCATAACATCCCCTGTTTCACAATTGGAGGCCTGCATGACCCAAGAAACCCTAACTATTACTGATAATCGTACTGGTCGTAGCTACGAAATTCCGATTCAACACGGGAGCATCAAAGCCAATGACCTCCGCCAGATCAAAAGCAGTGCTGATGATTTTGGCATTATGAGTTATGACCCTGGCTTTAAAAATACTGCTTCTACCAAAAGCACCATTACTTACATTGATGGTGATCTTGGTATCCTGGAGTATTGTGGTTATCCCATTGATCAACTGGCAGAGAAGGCCACATATTTAGAGATAGCTTATCTCCTTCTAAATCGGGAACTGCCTGATCAAAGTCAGTTAAACCAATGGGAAGACGAAATTAAATACCACACGATGGTTCATGAAAGCATGAAACAGTTTGTGGAAAGCTTCCGCTATGATGCTCACCCTATGGGGATGTTCATCAGTAATCTGGCGGCTATGTCTACTTTTTACCCGGAAGCGCGTAACATTGATGATCCAGAAATTCGGAACTTGCAAATAAAACGCCTTATTGCCAAAGTTCCCACGATTGCCGCGTATGCTTATCGGCATAGCATGGGTTTCCCGATCAATTATCCCGATAATAATCTGTCTTATACGGGTAACTTCCTCAATATGATGTTCCGCATGGTGGAGCCGCGTTATGAGCCAAATGAGGCCTTACGTAATGCGCTGGATGTATTATTTATTCTTCACGCGGATCATGAGCAAAATTGTGGGACGAATGCCATGCGTGCTGTGGGTAGTTCTAAAGTGGATCCGTACAGCGCGGCCGCGGCCGCGGCCGCCGCTCTTTATGGCCCCTTACACGGTGGGGCTAATGAAGAGGTCCTGCGTATGCTCACCCAAATCGGGCATGTAAACAACATCCCCGAATTTATTAAACGGGTGAAAAACCGGGAAGTCCGCTTGATGGGGTTTGGCCATCGGGTGTACAAAAATTATGATCCCCGCGCCAAAATCATCAAAAAGGTGGCCGATGAGGTGTTTGAAGTGACCGGCCGTAATCCTTTGCTGGACATCGGTCTGGAGTTGGAGCGTATTGCTCTGCAAGATGAATATTTCATCGAACGCAAACTGTACCCCAATGTGGATTTCTATTCAGGCATCATTTACCAGGCCATTGGTCTGCCCACCAGTATGTTCCCGGTGCTGTTCGCCATTCCGCGTATGTCGGGCTGGCTGGCCCAATGGGTGGAAAGTGTGATTGATCCTGAGCAATCCATTGCGCGGCCGCGACAACTCTACCTGGGTTCCCCCCGGCGCGATTTCAAACTCATAGATCAACGCTAAACCCCCTCGCCTTATACCCACACAACACAAAAACGTCAGCGGTCTACACAACCGCTGACGTTTTTTGTTCCTGCGAAAATGTTCTTATAACGCGGTATTCCAACTACTCCGCTGGTTTGGCCAGTAAAGGCATATACATCAGCCAGGTTGTCGTTGTGTCCAGGGATGTCTCCCAAATGCCTCGCCCGTGGGTGGCCGCCCGCAACATGAATGTGACCGGATGAATTTCCAGACCGAAGATTGCTACCTGGGGTAAACCTGTGCCAAATGGCAACCAGGTAGCCCCGCCATCGGTTGAGGCATACACACCGATATCGGTGCCCACAAAAACCAGGTTGGGTTGGGTGGGGTGGATGACGATGGCGTTGATCGGTACATCGGGAAGGCCATTGGCGGAAGCGGTCCAGGTAGCGCTGGCCCCGGCGCTCAGGTTGGTGGTTTTCCATACATTAAAGCCGGGGGTACCAAAGTAGCCAGAGTAGGTTACGTAAGCGATAGCGCTATTGGTGGGGTCAATCGCGGCCGCGCCCACATCAAAGGTTGTGGGGAAGGGGCTGGTGGGTGGGGTCACATCTACCAGGGTAGAAGAACCGGTGCTGGTAGCAAAGACCTGGCCGGTAGTCAGGCCCACCAGACGCACATTATCGTTTGCGGGGGCAATAGCGATGGCGCTCGCGGCCGCGCCCAAATTCTGGCTCACCGCCGTCATTGTCACCCCTTCATTACTGGAACGATACAGTTTGCTCGTGCCAAAATAAAGTGTATTAGGATTTCCCGGCCCCCGCTCCAGGGGGGCATAAAAGCGCACGGCATCCGCACAGCTAATCCCATTCGCTGTGCCGCCACAGCCAAAAAACACCCAACTCCCATCACTGGCACTGGCTGTATTGGTAATACGACCATAGCCAATGAGATTATTCGTCTGATTGTAATAGGTGTGATAAATCGTTACATCAGATGTATTGGTCGCATTTTGATCAATCACAGCATACCCACCATCACCCCAGTCCGCCCGAATCCAGGTTTGGTTGGCATTGCCCCCGCATTCACCATAACAAGGGGTACCGTTGTCCTGTGTTCCCCCAATCATGAAATCAGGATCAACCGGATGTAGTTCAATGCCCATGAATTGGGTTGCGCTAAACCCACTGTTATTCAGACTGGTATATGAGGCACCCCGATTGGTAGAACGCCAGATACCGCCATCACTGCCTAAATAAACGATATTGGGATTGGAAGGTGCCACAGTAACCACGTGGGAATCGGCATGTAAACCTACATCCACAGGGGAAAAGGATGTGCCTCCATTGGTGGAACGGATGAAGACTGTGTTGAATGCTCCCCCCACATGAATGATGTTTGAATCGTCCGGATCAACGGCAATGCCCATATCGTACCAACATTGGGGCGAGCAGAAACCCGTACCACCCGTTACGGCTGTCCAGGTGATCCCATCCGGTGATTTGATAATCTTGCCGCCCCCTTCGCCCGTTCCGGCGACAAACACAGAGCCATTGGTTGATAACTCGATGCGGGCACTTTCCGAAGAGGTGGAAGTAATGGGGGTATAGACCCGGGTAAAAATGGGTGTTACTGCCCAGACATCGGTCGTGTGGTAAATACCGGCTTCGCCAGTGGTGGTCGTGGTGGCATCTAACACGGTGGCTAATACTGTTCCGTGGGTAACATCATTGGGATCATAAAGCAGATCGATCACTCGTTTATCTGTGGAGGCTGATACGGGTACATATTCAAAGGTGGGTGAGGCGGAGAGGGCGTTGGTAGAACGGTATAGCCCCCGTGTGGGCGCGGCCGCGGGAGTAGAACAGCCAATTCCCCCAATGCCGCCCCCCATCGCCAGCAAAATCTTGTTCGGATCAACCGGGTCTACCAGGATTTCCCCCACAGACCGTTTACCGAGAACGTTTGCCCCTACACTGTTCTGATTATACGGCCCGGCTAAATTGGCTGTTGTTTCGGCATTGGTGATAATGTAAAGTCCCACACCCGCGTAGCTGTCACAAGAATTGCTGTTCTCACCCGTTCCGATAAAGAGACGGGTGCTATCCGTTGGGTCAATGGTAATGGCCCCAATTGCCAGGGAAAGGGCATTATCCATGAGGGGTGTCCAGGTCTGACCCCCATCCAGGGTGCGATATAACCCGCCCTGAGCGGTGCCTACATAAGCGATATCTGAATTGGTGGGATGAACGGCAATGGCAATGGTGCGGCCGCTAACGGGGGCCGATTGCGTGTTTGTTTGCCCATTGGGCATGGGAGCAGGGCCGACAAAGTTCCAGGTTGGTGTGCCAAAAAATGGGGCGCGGCCGCTGGCCTGTTGTTGCATTTGTTCCAGGGCCAAAACGCGAGCATCGTAGGGTAAATCATAGGGTAAACCGCGCATTTGGGCGACGGCTGTATCTCGCATTTGTAGGTACAAACTTTCATCTACTAAATGCTCAGCAAAAGGGGGAACATCTGGATTGTAATCTTTACCTGCGTATAGATTGGTGTAGATTCCGGGGGCTAATCCGGAACGAGCCAACGGATCATGTGCAGAAAATCCCCCTGGCCAGAAGAGCCAATAGCCTAGAAAGAGCAGGGGCACGATAAAGAAGACAAGGCGGATCAAGTTTTTAGTTTTCATGTGTATCCTCTAACGGTTAAGTGGTTGTCTCAAAATGCGTCCCCTATTATGACGTTATTGGATCAAAACACCCGCACTTCTGGTGTTTCCCCCTTCCCGCCGGAAATCGCAAGGGGATGGCGAATCAACGCATGACTCGATCCGGTTTAGACCTGACAGGTTTTCGGAAACCTGTCAGGTCTGCGCGGAACTTATTCTTGGACGATTACTAAGCATTTTGGGCGACAAGTTCGCCAAATTTGAGTAAAGCCCGGACGCGGCCGCTGTTGGGGGCTTCAGCATACACCCGCAATACTGGCTCTGTTCCCGAAGGCCGGATGAGTAACCAACTGCCATCATTGAGGTAATATTTCACCCCATCCAGGGTACTAACCTGCTCGATCGGTACTCCCTCAATCTGAGCGGGAGCCGAATCCACCAACATTTTGACCATCGTTTTCTTTTCGATGGCCCGTTTGAGTTTCATATCGGTGCGTTTATATTCGGCGGGACCATAATACTGTAACAAATCGGCGACGAGTTCGTGTAAGGGGGCACGATGATAAGCCATCACTTCCAAGATGAGCAGACCAAGGAGGACACCATCCCCTTCGGGGATATGGCCTTGAATGCTCATACCGCCTGATTCTTCACCCCCCATGAGGACGCCCCCTCGGAGCATCAGGTCAGCGATGTGGTTGAAACCAACGGGCGTTTCGGTAAGGGGTAAACCGTTCGCGGCCGCGATGCGGTCAATCATCCGAGTTGTAGAAACGGTACGGATGACCTCACCCGTGCAACCCCGCTTTTCAATGAGATAGCGCAACACCAGGGCGAAGATACGGTGGGGGTCTACAAATTCCCCATGGGCATTCACCGCCCCAATGCGGTCGGCATCGCCATCCGTTGCCAACCCCACATCCCAATGCCCGCCCTGAATAGTGGACATGAGTTGCCCCAGGTGCCGGGCGATAGGTTCTGGGTGAATGCCCCCAAAACCGGGATTCATCTCGTGGCGAATGTTAAGTACCCGGGTGCGGCCGCGGGCCAACACTTCACCAATCACACCTCGCCCGGAGCCAAACATGCCATCAGCGATCACCTTTAGCTCTCCCCCAGAAACAATATCCAGATCGACCAATGTGCTGAGATGTTCGTAATAAGCCCAGGCTGGGTCAAACTTACGAATTTTCTCCTGAGATAACGCCTGATCTACATCCATCAGCCGAGGTGTCTTATTTTCCGCCAGGTTTCGGGCCAGAATGGCCTCAACGTGTTTGTGCTGTTCTGGAGTGGCACTCCCGCCAAAACTGGCTTTCAGTTTTACGCCATTGTAGCGGGGCGGATTATGACTGGCCGTAATCATCACTCCAGCAGTAGCTTTTTTGTGGACAATGGCGTAGCTGACGGCTGGGGTAGGGGTGTCAGCACGTGCCAGCCAGGTCGAAATACCATTGCCTGCCATTACGCAGGCCACTTCTAGAGCATATCGGTCCGACAGAAAGCGGGTATCAAATCCCACTACTGCTGTGGGGTGGGGATTCCCCTGTTCATGAATAAAATCGGCAATAGCTTGAGCCACCAGGCGCAGGTTAGCAAAAGTAAAGGTATCGCTGATGACGGCACGCCAGCCGTCGGTACCAAATTTGATAGACATATTTACTCCTACGAAAATAAGCACTGATTAAAAAACACGGATGGGAAGGAACACGGATAGGAATGAAAAATGGTGGCGTTATTTTCATTCCTCTTGGTGCGCCGTAGGCCCATGGGGAACTCCTACGAAAATAAGATGTGCCCACGGGGCGAGTGGGCGATGGGGCGAAAAAACCGCCGTGTCTCCGCGTCGCCTCCTCGCGTTTTCATTCCTGTTGACTTGGCGCATCAAATGCCATGCCCAACTGCTGAAACGCATGCAATCGATCTAGAAACTCGGCAAATCGTTGCGCCGCCGAATCGCTATAACGTGACCAGATATTGAAAGACCAGCCGGGCATGTCTAATCGGAATTGGGCGTAATATTCATAAGCCAGACATACTTCACCCGGTGCGCCAAAGGTGTTGTTTAGATTAAATACTCGTTCGAAAGGTAATAAGGCAGAGAGTAGGGTGTGACTATTGGCAAAGGGTAAATCTAACAGAAGCGGGGCCGCCGGATTTAAATCCTGAAAACGGAGAGCGATCTGATCATAATCGTATTGGTAATCTCGCCCTGTCGCCAGGCCACCAAACTCCCGCAATAGCCATTGTTGTAACGTCTGAGGATCATCGGCCAGATGTCGGCCTACTTCCGCCAGGTCGAGGGATGGTACTTCTTCTGCGCCATCGGGGTAAATGAGGAAAAACCGGGTGGGCATTGCCTGGCTGATCACGGTGTAGAGTAAAAAACTCATGAGGTGAATGACATTTGCTGGTTGCAGATAGGTCAGGGGGCCGGGTTCGGGTATTAATCCGGCAATCTGTTGTCCAAAGTGGCGGAGAAGGGGTAAAAGCAATGGTTCCAGCACCAGGTAGCGAACGTGTTGGGGGGAGGCAATAAATCCTTTTACTATTTTGAAGAAGGGGATGTTGATTCCCCGTTCGATGATCGCGTGGCGTACTTTTTGGCCGAGCGCGGCCGCATGCTGGGCATTCAGCCAGGAACTCCATTCGTTAAGGCGTAGTAGTGACTCGATAGCTGAGGCACTACGAATGGCATAGCGACGTAGGGGGATTTTATGGGGATGATTGTTGTCTTGCAGACGGATACCGGCATTGCCTAATAGGCCCATGTAAGAGGTGAGGGGAATTTCGTATGCGGCCGCGTCCAGAATAGTTAAAAACGCCGATACATCACCCCCGAGGATCGCCTGTCGTGCCCGCAAATAGGTACCAATTGGCTCCATCTCCCGCTGAGACAGGTTTTTGCCTTTGTGGAAACAAAGATCATGGATGATTAGTTCGCGTTCTGTCTCAAAGCGAAACCGTTGCAACGCGGCCGCGCTCTTGACGGTCTGGCGGTATTTTAGCAGAGCAAGTGGTGGGGCCTGGGCCAGTAACTCGCGAAATAGCTCACGCAGGGCAGGGTAACGAGGATCATCTACCAGGCGAAAAGTCAGAGATTTACGCCACCCGGTGAAAAGGTGCTCCGCCGGTTTGAGGACAGCAATGGGAAAACCCAACCGCCAATGCCAGGGTAACGCTTGCAGAAAGGTGCGTGTTAGCTCATCCTGCCCATTGCTCCAGGCCCGTAGTGCCAGCAGAAGTTTGTAATCATTGAGGAGTAGCTGGGCCTGTTGCCCCAAAATGACCATATCATTTGGGGTAGCTTCTTTGACCAAATGCCAGGCACGTCCCAGGTGATCAGCCTCACTCATCGTAGCCGTTACCACTAGTTTATCGGTCAGGGCGGCGTCATAGAGAGGATGACCGGTAGAAAGGGGTAAAGAGGTGGCCATATCAGCCAGAGGCAGAGCACGGTGAAGCGCCAGATTGGTTTTATAGCGGCCTTTAAGTTCGCGGATGGAAAGCATTGTCGTGAATGGTGAACTGTGAACAGCAAGCAGGACAAGAGGTGCTATCGGTTGGGTGGCCCCTGAGTGATGATTGTCTTCCCTGCTCGCTGTCTATTGTCTTCGTCAGTTATACTGTCAAAGGGCATAATCTGACATTTTTTCGCCCTGTCGCCGTCTCACTTTATCGTCGAGTTGGGTTTATTCAAGGCCACCCCCACCCCTAACCCCGCCCCAGGGGCGGGGAACTACTTTCGGCGCGGTTTGGCGAGCGTCCGCTCGCCAAACCGCGCCGGTAGGTTTCTCCCCCCTTCCCTCTGGGAAGGGGGATGGGTCTTCAGTCCAAACCTACCAATCTGTTGCCGCTAACAAAATGTCACTTTATGACCGTGGTAAGTATAGCAAGCGTTTCGTCCCTTTGGAGAAGCTGAACTTTTAGCCCTGCTGAATGACGTATTACCAGAGAAAAGTTCAACTTCTTGACTAAACGGTTACGTCAGTTAAATCAAACAGGCCAGAATGTGAAAGCTGGCCTGGGGATTGGCGGGTGCCGCCGGGTACATAGGATCGGCGGCATTAGGAGTGGTCTTGAGAACCTGAACGCTCCACGATACATAGGTTATGGAGCCTGAAGATCGTAGCAGGTTGCGGCCGCAACGACAAACCGCACC
The DNA here is from genome assembly GCA_018004935.1 of Chloroflexota bacterium. GTDB lineage: Bacteria > Chloroflexota > Anaerolineae > Promineifilales > Promineifilaceae > Trichofilum. The sequence goes on from JAGNBF010000031.1 coordinate 21,758, forward strand.
AGGATAATAAGTAAACCTATGAATTGGCGGATGAAAATCTGACAGGTTTCCAAAACCTGTCAGGCCTCTCCCAAAATGGGGTACTTCGCCTCCCATTTTGCCCCCAGATCAGGTTACTCCTGCCCCAATTGGGAAATTGCTACAGGAATAGGTCATTTTTGGGAGTAAATAATCGCCCTACCTGGTCGTTTCCCTGGATTGCCAGCCACCATAATTGCAGGTAGAATCCCCATCACCCGTGCATTGTCATGCTTCCTGGCATGTGTTATAAATGAAACGCTCTTGCGATATATTTCACAATCACCCGTTTTTCTCTGGTGAGGAGGCTTTCCAGCGTGTTAACTGACTGGCAATTCGTCGGCATTTTCTTTCTGCTGTCCCCAATCTTTCCGGCCGCCCCGGTGATCGCTCAACATCTACTTGGTCCGCGCAAACCTAACCGGATTAAGCAGGAAACCTATGAGTGTGGTATTGAGACGGTGGGGGATAGCTGGATTCAGTTTAAGGTGCAGTATTACATCTATGCATTGGCCTTTGTGGTCTTTGACGTAGAGGCGATCTTTTTGTTCCCGATTGCGGCCGCATACGGGCACATTGATTTGTTTGGTATCGGCGCGGCCGCGCTTTTCATCTTCCTCTTGGCCGACGGTCTGGTTTACGCCTGGGATCGCGGTATTTTGGAGTGGGTATAAAAAGTTGCCAGCGATGAGGGCGAGGCCGGAGTTCTACCCTGTCCCTTTCGACTCTCATCTCTTTAATCTCAGTCCTATTTAGGAGTAACCTCAATATGGATCCCATCAAGTTACTCGAAAGCACCCTAAGCCTCGTCCCGTTTGAATATTTACGGGGGGTGTGGGTTGCTGGGGGAATGGACCCCAGTCTGGCTAAACTGCTCACGGACACCATCGGAGTGGTTATCCTGGCCAGCTTCTGCCTGCTCATCGTTTTGTTCCTCATTTGGTTAGAGCGTAAGGTACTGGCCCGAATGCAGGATCGTATCGGCCCTAACCGGGTAGGTGGCAAATTTGGCCTTCTCCAAACACTGGCCGATGCCCTTAAACTGGTTTCCAAAGAAGCCATCACCCCTGCCGGAGCGGACAAAGTAGCCTATAATCTGGCCCCGATTCTCCTGGTAATGACAGCCCTGCTTATGTGGGCTGTGATTCCTTTTGCGCCCGGTGTGATTGGTTCTGACCTTAACATCGGGCTTTTTTATGTCCTGGCTGTTAGTTCTGCCTCTGTTGTTTGCCTTTTGCTGGCAGGTTGGGGTTCAAACAACAAGTACGCCCTTTTAGGGGCGTTCCGTTCGGTAGCCCAATTGGTTAGTTACGAAGTGCCGATGGTACTTTCTCTGATTGTGCCCATTGTGTTAGCTCGCAGTATGCAGATGGGTGAAATCATCGTCGCTCAGGACATACCTTTCCTGATTCTGGCCCCCATTTCTGCACTTATCTTTTTCATTTCAGCCCTGGCCGAAACCGGACGTACTCCCTTTGACCTGTTAGAGGCTGAATCGGAAATTATCGCTGGTTTCCATGTGGAATATGGCGGCATGAAATGGAGCATGTTTATGCTCGCCGAATTTGTCGGCACGTTATTCATGTCGGCTTTATTTACCACGGTTTACCTGGGTGGCTGGCGCTTATTTGGTATCGAAAATATCGTTGTCGGTAATATCCAATTGGGGAATTTGCTGGCGATGGGTGTCTTCTTTGCCAAAGTATTTGCCGTATTCATGGTATTCATTTGGATTCGGGGAACGTTACCGCGGGTGCGCATTGACCAACTTCTGGACCTGAACTGGAAATTCCTGGTGCCGTTGACTATTGTCCTGACGATGATGGTGGTTATTTTGGACAAGGTTTTGGAAGAAAATGGTGTTGTGACCTGGAATAGAGCGTTGATTCATCTAATCAGCAATGTCGTTTTAGCGGTTGTCACCCTGGAATTGCTTCGCCGCCGCGGCCGCCAGATTCGGGAAGAGGTGGAAGGGGCGCATTTAACTGATGGTGACGACCATCATGATGATCATGGTCATGGAGAAACGCATGACCACGGGCACGAACTGGCCCATGCCGCTGGCGATTAGTCACCCATTATGAGTTACTTGTGTGTTTGCCTCTGATGCAACACACAACACGCAACCCGTTATGATCGCACAACAAATCATCTTCTTTCTTATCTCTGCCGCAACGATTATTGCGGCCCTGATTGTGGTAACGAATAAAAATCTGTTCCACGCGGCCCTGGCGTTGATGGCGTCGTTTTTGGGTGTGGCCGGGTTATATATCTTGTTGGATGCGGGTTTTTTCGCGGCCGCGCAATTGCTCGTTTACATTGGAGCTATTTCCATCCTCATTATTTTCGCCATCATGCTCACCCGGCGCCTCATGTCCGCGAATGAGCCTAGTTTTAATTCGCAATGGATCATGGCCCTGTTCGCTTCCGTATTGGTCGGGGGATTATTCATCTTTGTCCTGATTCAGGGATGGGGTGGAGCGGTGGCAGAAACGTTCCCGGTCCTACAATCCCCTGTTCAAGATCCTGCAATTGCTGATAGTGTGCGGGCTATGGGTGCGATGTTGGTTAATGCAGAAGGTTATGTTCTGCCTTTTGAAGTCGCGTCTGTCTTACTTTTGGGGGCACTGATTGGCGCAATTGTGGTGGCCCAGCCGGAGAAGAAATCATGAGTGGTATTCCTTTATCCTGGTATCTTATCGTTGCCGCAATTTTGTTTGCGATTGGTCTCTATGGGGTGTTAGCGCGACGAAATGCCGTTGCTATCCTTATGGCGGTTGAGCTAATGCTGAATGCGGTCAACATTAACTTAATTGCTTTCTGGCGTTACCTGACACCTGATCGGCCTGTCGGATTAGCCTGGGTACTGTTTGTGTTTACCGTCGCGGCCGCGGAAGCTTCCGTTGGTCTGGCGTTGGTCATCTCCATTTATCGCCAACGCGATTCTGTTATTGCTGAAGAGATGGACATTCTGAAATATTAGTAAACAGTCAACAGTGAAAAGTCGGCAAGTAGAAAGCTACTGGACTGGACACTGTTTACTGGTCACTGTTCACTGACCTATGAACGAAGCAACCTTAACCACTTTCACCTGGCTCATCCCGGCATTTCCCCTGGCGAGCTTCTTCATCATTTTCCTGTTTACCCGGCGTAATCGCACGTTGACCTGGATGCTATCCTGGGCGGCGATCATCACCTCATTGGTGATGGGGTGGATTATCGCCGCCGAGGTTTTTGGCTTGCGCGAATTAACCGCGCATGGCCTTGAAGGATTGGAAGAGCATTTCCATCACCTGGCTGAGCACCCGGTAGCGATTGCCAGTTCCGTAGCCTGGTTGCCGTTCCTGTCTGATATTGGTGCATGGTTGCGAATGGGGGTGGCGGTTGACCCACTGACGGCGGTGATGCTGTTTATGGTTCCTTTCGCCATAACCATGATCTTCATTTACAGTGTGGGCTACCATAACTATGGTAAACCGCGTGGTACCAAACCGGGCGTGCCCAATCATGGTAAAGAAGAGCCAATGTTTAGCCGCTTTTTTGGGTTTTTTAACCTTTTCGCGGCAGCGATGCTAACCCTGGTTGTGGCAGATAACCTGCTCTTGCTCTTTGTGGGCTGGGAAGTAATGGGGTTATGCTCTTATTTGCTCATCGGTTTCTGGTATGGCCGTGAATATGATGACCCGAAGGCAACCCCCCCGCGCAAAGCCTCAATCAAAGCGTTTATGACGACCCGTGTAGCTGATGTTATCATGCTCATGGGTATCGTTTTCTTCTACCGTGCTTTTGGCACGCTCAATTTCGCTCAGGCATTTTCTGCGGAAGCGTTGGCTGAGGTTGGTCCGGCAGTTGGAGGGATCATTGCTTTACTTCTCTTCGCTGGTACGGTAGGTAAATCAGCCCAATGGCCGTTGCATGTCTGGTTGCCAGATGCGATGGAAGGTCCAACACCGGTTAGCGCAATGATCCATGCGGCCGCGATGGTTTCGGCTGGTGTTTACATGGTTGTGCGTATCTTCCCTCTGATGGCTCTGGGTTTTGCTGGAAATGAAACTGTTAGTCTTGTGGTGGGTGGTATTGGCGCTTTCACTGCCATTATGTCTGCGACAATTGCCGTCGCTCAGAATGATGTGAAGCGGGTGTTAGCTTACTCTACCATTTCCCAATTGGGCTTTATGATTGCGGCCATCGGGATTGGGGCGTATGTTGCGGCCGCGTTCCACCTCATTACCCATGCCTTCTTCAAAGCTCTGCTCTTTCTCGGTTCCGGCTCCATCATTCATGGTATGGAACACGGCGCGGAACATGTCCATGATCACCACACCGATCCACAAGATATGATGAACATGGGCGGACTAAAAGACAAAATGCCGCTCACCTTCCTCACCTTTGTCATTGGTGGTCTGGCGCTGGCTGGGTTCCCGTTTGTCACTGCCGGTTTCTGGTCCAAAGACGAAATTCTGGCCGATGCCTGGCACCAGGGTAGTACCGGCAACCCGTTGGCGATGGTTATTTTTGTGACTTTGGCTGTTGCCGCTTTCCTGACCGCCTTCTACACGATGCGCCAGATTGCCCTGACCTTCCTGGGTAAACCTCGCACCCCCCTGGCCGAACATGCCCACGAAAGCAGTAACTACATGACCTTCCCCTTGTTGGCGTTGGCCGTTTTTGCCATTAGTTTTGGCTGGTTGGGCATTCCTGAAGATTTCTTGGGCACGGAAGGGGTTTTCTTTAACTTCTACCACCATTTTGTGGGTGCGACAGTAGAACATACCCTCGAACATCTCAGTGAATTGGTTCCGGGCGTTCATGCCCTGGAGACATTGGAATTTAATTGGGTTCCTTTGACAACTTCTTTTGTGGTAGCGCTGGGTGGTTTGTTTTTCGGTTATTTGGTGTATGGCCGCAAACCCCTCAAGGCCAACGAACCAGATCCGCTCATTGCTCCCCTTGGCCCATTGCATGTTTTCCTCAAGAATAAATGGTACTGGGACGAGTTATACAACACTGTGTTTATTCAACCAGCGGTCTGGTTCTCGGAGACCTTTGTCTATGAGTGGGTAGACAAAGGGGTGATTGACGGTACGCTCCATCTGGTAGCCCGTAGCACCTATGCTTTGGGCCAATATGTGAAACTGTTTGAAGAACGGGTGGTTAGTGATGGAGTGGATGCCATTAAGGATGCCGCCTTATGGTTGTCCAAGGAATTCCGCTCGATTCAGGCGGGAAATATACAGGAATACGCGCTGATGTCGGTTCTGACCGCGGCCGCGTTCACTATTTTGCTCATCATTTTGCCGAGTTTACTTAACTAAAACTCACTCTGCCATTCAGCAACACGGAATAAGCCCATGACCTTTTCCGAACCTACCCTACTCTTACTCGCTGTTTTCTTTCCGGTGTTGGCCGCTTTTATCGTTTTCCTTTTGCCGGATGACGAGAAAACCCTGACCAAACGGTTGGCCTTCATTCTTAGCCTTGTCCCCCTAGGCATTGTCCTGGCGATGTGGTTCATCTATTCCGATAAATATCGTCTGGCCAGTGGCTTCCAATTTGAAACCGTTGCTGATTGGTTCCCCCTGATTGGTGCCGGTTTCCATATGGGTGTAGATGGTATCAGCCTACCCATGATGCTCCTGACGGTCATCTTAACACCGCTTGGTATTTTGGCGTCTTTCAATATCGAAGACAAAACCAAGATGTTCATGGCGCTTTTCCTTTTATTGGAAACGGCCATGTTGGGTTACTTTGCGGCCCTTGACCTGGTGATCTTCTTCATTTTCTGGGAATTCAGTCTGGTGCCCATGTATTTCCTCATTAAAATCTGGGGTGGAGCGGATCGGGAATATGCCTCGTTTAAATTTTTTGTTTATACGATGGCCGGTAGTTTGGGTTTACTACTCTCTATTCAGGTCATGGGACTTTCGATGGGGACGTTTGACCTGGTGCAACTGATGGACAAATGGGTTCACCTGGCGGGTGATGTTCTGCCCAATACAGGTGTTTCCATTCCGTTTATTAAAACCTTTGCCTTCTGGTCATTTGTCATTGCCTTTGCCATCAAGGTACCAATTTGGCCTTTCCACACATGGTTGCCTGATGCCCATACGCAGGCTCCCACTGCCGGGTCTATGATTTTGGCGGGTGTATTGTTAAAACTGGGGGCATATGGCTTTCTGCGGCTGGTTATTCCCCTATTCCCCGAATACGCGAATCAGGCGGCCTGGGTTTTAGCTATTTTGGGGATGTTAAGTATTGTTCTGGGTGGGTTTGCGGCATTTGGTCAGTGGGACTTTAAGCGGTTGGTCGCCTATTCATCTATCAACCATATGGGTTTTGTGGTGTTGGGTATAGCGGTGATGGCTTTTGCTTATGGCCGTAATGTAGGTGCTTTTGAGGCTGATGCAATCATGGCTACGAATGGGGCGGTCATGCAAATGTTTAATCATGGCTTGAGCGCGGCCGCAATGTTCTTCATGGTTGGTGTTTTCTATGACCGGCTTCATACCCGTGATTTGCGTAAATTCGGTGGCTTTTGGGCCGTTGCTCCCGTTACAGGGGGCATCCTTATCTTTAATAGCATGGCGTCTCTGGGTTTGCCCGGTTTGAATGGCTTTGTGGGTGAGTTTTTGATTACCCGGGGAGCCTGGGGGCCGTTCCCTTGGGCTGTGGCTATCTCCATGATCGGGTTGTTGATGACTGGTGCCTATATTTTAAAGGGGATTGGTGCAACTTTGCATGGCCCCATCAAAGACAAAGAGCTGGCCCATCACCTGACCCCTATGACCACAATTGAACATCTGGTTATCTGGCCGCTTATGTTGCTCATGCTCAGCCTTGGCCTCTGGCCTCAATGGCTGTTAGCAATTATTAACGACACGGTTTCCCGACTCTTCTAACGGAGCATTGGTAATGGAATTTCCGTTTTTATCCATCATAACCTTATCGCCCATCGTGGCGGCGGTCATCATTTTGCTGTTGCCCAAGGAACGGGGTGAGAATGCCCGGATGTTGGGATTGGCAACGATGATCATTGGCCTGATCCTGAGTGCATATGTGTACTTTACGTATAACATAGATGCGGCCGCGGGTCAGACTTGGCGTAACACCCTCCAGTTTGTTGAAGATGTCAACTGGCTTCCTAGCCTGGGCATTGGTTATATATTGGGGGTTGATGGCATGAGTGCAACGCTCGTTTTCCTCACCGCCATTGTTGGCCTGGGAGGGGTCTTTATCTCTTGGGGTATTGATGACCGTCCGCGTGAGTTCTATGCCTTCTTCATGCTCCTGGTCGCTGGTGTTCATGGTGTTTTTGTGTCCGTAGATGGTTTCTTACTCTTCTTCTTCTACGAACTCGCCGTACTCCCCATGTATGTCATGATTGTCATTTGGGGATGGGCAAAAACACGCGAGTACGCCGCCATGAAACTCACCCTTTATCTGCTGATTGGTAGCTTCATCGCGTTTATCGGCTATCTGGTGTTGTATTTCAATATGCCGGTCGAGATGCGTACCTTTGACTTGCGGGTATGGGCTGAGTTTGATTTCCCCTTTAACCTGCAACGAATCTGGTTTATGCCAGTATTCTTGGGATTTGCCATTCTGGCCGGTCTTTTCCCCTTTCACAACTGGTCACCTGATGGTCACGTGGCCGCACCCACTGCGGTTTCCATGATTCATGCAGGTGTGCTGATGAAGCTTGGCGCTTATGCGGCTATGCGGGTTGCTATCCAAATGTTGCCCGAAGGCGCTGTCTATTGGATGCCGTTGGTCATCATACTGGCAACCATCAATGTGGCGTATGGTTCATTTATCGCTATGCGCCAACGCGACATGAAATACCTGATTGGGTATTCTAGCGTGAGCCACATGGGACTGGTTTCATTGGGTTTTGCGGCCATGACGCTGAACGGTTACACCGGAGCCGGTATCCAAATGGTGAGCCATGGCGTAATGACAGCCCTTTTCTTTTCTGTGGTCGGTATGATTTATGATCGTGCGCATACCCGGAGCATGGATGAACTCAGCGGTATGGCTAAAGCCTTGCCCTGGACCGTTGTTGCCTTCATCATCGGCGGTCTGGTTTCTATGGGTATGCCCGGCTTGTCTGGCTTTGTCGCCGAGTACCCTATCTTCCTGAGTGTGTGGGATGGTGGGGATCTGAACCTGTCGGGAACGTTGTGGGGTTTGAACCCAGCAGACTATTACCCTTACCTGGTTATTCCTATGGCTCTTGGTATCGTTATCACGGCCGCTTATATTCTGCGGGCCGTCCATGGTGTATTTTTTGGCGATTATGATGAACACAAATGGCACGACATGAAACCCATTCGTGCGGTGGACAAAATCACCTTAGTAATGTTTGTGAGCATTTTGATTGTCATTGGTTTATATCCGGGGATCATCGCTCCCATCGTCGAATCAGGAGTTGCACCCGTAATTGCTCGTGTTCAGGAAGCGCAAAGCAACCTGACTGTGTGGCACACGGTTCAATCTGCGGCGACGAATATCTTTGTTTGGTTAGGAGGAGGTGCTTAAGTGTCTCCGGAATTGTTACGTAACTATCTAGCTCTACTCCCCGAAATCGCTTTGGTGGTGATGATAATTGTCATTTTCGCCTATGAGCGACACTTGGCTCCAGAAAATCGCCGTCAATTGGGTCTGGTCTCTGCTTGGGGTGCATTTGTCATCCTTTTGGCAACGTTAGGCTTGTGGTATTTTGCTGGTATTCCTGACCTGAACACCAGTAACTCCATAGGTGAGACACTCATCTGGGGTGGAATGATGCGGAATGATGGGTTTACCCTGGTATTCCGTATTATGTTTTTGATGGCTCTGGGGTTGACCAGCCTCATTTCCATGGATGTAAAATCGCTCCAACGAGGCGAGTTTTACATCTTGCTCCATGTGGCAACAATTGGGTTTAGCTTAATGGCCGCGGCCGCGGACTTGATCATGCTCTATGTTGCCCTGGAAACAGCCAGTCTTTCTCTCTATGTAATGGTAGGTTTTGTGACCAGTAGCCCACGCTCTACAGAAGGGGGCATGAAATATTTCGTCTATGGGGCTTTTGCCTCGGCGTTAATGCTCTATGGTCTAAGTTTGATCTACGGCATGACCGGGCAGACAAATATTTATGCCATCGCCCAGGGCGTTTTAAATGGTGGTTTACAGGTTGCTGAACTGAACTTTAATAATGCCTTTCTTGTTGCGGCTATTCTCATCCTGGCTGGATTTGCTTTTAAGGTTTCGGCTGTTCCGTTCCATTTTTGGACCCCGGACGCTTATGAAGGTGCACCTACACCCGTAACCGCCTTCTTATCTACAGCCTCTAAGGCGGCTGGTTTTGCCGTTCTATTCCGCGTGTTTTCCATCGGTATGCTGGGTGCCCCGGTTCCTGATCGTAGTAACGCCTGGTGGACCATCCTGGTCGCCATGTGTATTGTTACCATGACTCTGGGTAATATGTTGGCGATTTACCAGAGTAGCATCAAACGGATGTTGGCCTATTCTAGTATTGCTCAGGCTGGGTATATCATTGTGGGATTGGTCACATTTACCGCCGATGGTTTGGGCGCGGCGATGTTTTACCTGTTTATGTATGTTCTGACAAACATTACAGCTTTTGGGGTAGTGGTATTGTTTGACAATCAAACGGGCACAGATGACCTGAAAGCTTATTCTGGTTTGAGCCGTCGTTCTCCTTACCTGGCTCTGGCTATGATGTTGGCGCTCTTATCGTTGGGAGGTATTCCGCCGACAGCAGGGTTTATCGCCAAGTTCTTGCTTTTTCGAGCCGCTGTAGATGCAGGATTGTGGTGGTTGGCTTTGATCGGGATCGTGAATGCCTTCATTGCCCTCTACTATTATCTTTCGGTATTGAAATACTTGTATCTGTACCGCTCTGAAGAAGAGGAAATTGGTATTCCTTCACCGCGAGCTGCGACCGTGGCCCTTTTGTTCTCGTCATTAGGGATTATTATCCTTGGTACAGTTGCCGCCCCGCTTATTGAGTGGACTCAGCGTGCGGCCGCGGCTTTTCTCGGCTAATTGAACTGACTGTATTTTGTAACTCCGGTTGGACGAATAGTTGTTTGTGATATAATTCGCAAACAGTCGCCCCTGGCGTAAATTAATAATGTCTCAAATTCGGCCCGAACAAGTGCGACAAATCAACATGATGATGAGTGTAGTCACTCAGGTTGGTTGTGGCACGGTCCTATTTATTGGCCTGGCTCTAGGTGGAGGTATGCTTTTGGATAACCTCTTGGGTACAGGTCGAATCATTACCGTTCTTTTGATGGTAGGTAGTGTGCCGTTATCCCTTTTCTTGATATTCAAGATATGGTTACGGGCTATTGAGCAAATGCAGACGAAAGAAGATACCCAAAAAAGGGAGGAAGAAATCAACTCATGAAGAAAAGGTACATCATTTACCTTTGTCTACTCGGACTGTTGGCACTCACGTTTGTATTGCCACCCGTGTTACCAGTCATTCAATTGCCTGGTGAAGCGATTATCCGTAATGAATTCTTTAGCACGATATTTAGTGAAAGCCTGGGTTTTACGAATACTGCGGTGGGGGCAATTTTTGCCGCCTTGTTGGTTCTCTTGATCGCTTTCATCACACGTGCTCCTTCCCGCAAAGCGGATGAGGTTCCTACTGGGTTCTACAATTTCATGGAAATGTTAATTGAAGGGGCCTATGGTTATGTGGCCAATATGTCTGGCAAATGGGCCAGAACCTTTTTCCCCTTCTTTATGACGTTCATTCTGTGGATTGTCATTGGCAACTGGCTGGAATTGGTTCCTTTTGTGGACTCTTTAGGTAAAGTAGAGACAATGGGTGAACTGGCTTTGCACAAAGCAGAAGCTGAAGGTGTGCATGACGAAGCCGAGTTACACGCCATCGAAGAAGAGGCGATGGAAGCCAATTCTGGGGCCTGCCATAATGGAATTTTCCTGACTCGTGATGGTTGTGCTGAGGAAGAGAAGGATTACACCATTGTGCCGTTTGTCCGTGCGGCCGCAACGGATCTCAATTTCACGTTGGCGTTAGCCATTATTTCTGTCGTAATGACCCAATATTATGGCATGAAAGCCCAAGGTCTACGCTACTGGAATAAGTTCTTTGTCTGGAAATCAGACGAAATTGCTAAGAACCCTCTGGCGATAATGGATACCGGTGTTGGTTTGTTGGAGTTCGTTAGTGAAGTATTTAAAATCGTCTCCTTCGCCTTCCGGTTGCTAGGTAACATTTTCGCTGGACAAATCTTGTTGTTCGTTATCGGTTCCTTGCTACCCATCGGCAACCTGCTCTTCTGGCATTTGGAGTTTGGTGTGGGTGCGTTGCAGGGTGTCGTGTTTGCCCTTTTGACCCTGACCTTCATGAAAGGTGCGACTGAGTCCCATCATGGAGATGATCATCACTAGTCAGCCGTCAATTGTCGGTGGTCAGTTATCAAGAAATCGAAACTCGAAAAAGAATTTGGAGGAAATAACATAATGGATGCTGAAGCTGCTCTGTTGATTGCCAATGGCTTAAAACTTCTCGGCGCTGGTCTGGCTATGACCGGGGCTATCGGTGCCGGTGCTGGTGTGGGTATCGTTGTTGGTGGGGCTGTACAAGGTATTGCCCGTAACCCTGATGCTTCCGGTAACATTCAAGCGAACATGATTTTGGGTGTGGCTCTGGCTGAAGCCGTCGCTATTTATGCGTTGGTAGTGGCTCTGATCCTCATCTTCGTGGCTCAAGTCCAATAATTCTGTAACTTGACCAGGAGGTGGCTAAATGGAAGCATTAGGTATTAATATCGGTTATCTGGTGATGCAGATCCTGCTCTTCATCATCTTGTTTCTGGTGTTAAGAGGTTATTTGTATGATCCGATTCTGCGCACGCTAGAAGAGCGGAAAAGTCGTATTGCTAAGGGATTGGAAGATTCCCGGCAGGCGGCGGTAGCTCGCGAAAATGCTGACGCAGAGGCGAAGAAAATTTTGGATGCGGCCCGACTGGAATCAGCCAAGGTTCGTCAGGATGCGGCCGCCCAAGCGCAAGACACAGCCGAAGGTATTATTGCTAAGGCAAACGAAGATGCAAAAGCGATGATGGTTCAGGCCGATGAAGATGCTAAAGAGGAACGGAATCGCATTTTAGCGGAATTACGTGGTCAGGTAGCGAGTATCGCTATCGCGGCCGCTAACCGTCTCATTGGTGAAGCGTTAGACGAGAAACGGCAACATGCCCTTATTGCTGATTTCTTTGCTGGAGTTCCTGCTAATATAGCGCAACTTACTGGTAACCAAGCCGAAGTTACCAGCGCTCTTCCCTTGACAGAAGCCGAAAAAGCCAATGTTGCTAACACCATTAAAGCCCAGAATATTAGTTACAAGGTTGACCCTGGTATTTTGGGTGGTGTGATTGTACGGGTGGGTGATCAGGTTGTGGATAACAGTGTTGCTTCACAAATGAGTGCTCTCAGAAACGTCTTAAGTTAAACCCGTCTCGCCTAAAGGCAAGAAGAAGAAAGAAAAGGCCAGGGATCAACTCCACTGGCCTTTTTCATTTATTGGGGAGATTGCCGCACTCTTAAGACTGGTACGATCTTAACAGACAGTATTTGTAGCTACTAACTGCTCTTAACAGGCATATACTGAGCCAGTTTGGAGGCTAGATTGGCCAGCGGTAAGCTTTGTAGCCAGACAGTGCCAGGACCCGTTAGGGTAGCCAGAAACAGGCCTTCACCGCCGAAGAAAATGTTTTTGACCCCTTTCACTGTGGTAATTTCATAGTTTACCGATGGTTCATACATGGCAATATGGCCAGGATCAACTTTCATTGTCTGGCCAGCTTGTAGGGTGTACGAACGGACTTCGCCGGAGATTTCCACAAACGCGGTGCCGGGGCCAGTTAGTTTTTGCAGGATAAATCCTTCACCACCAAATAAGCCTGCACCTAATTTCTTGCGAAAATGAATTTCTAATTGCACAGAATCTTCAGCGACCATAAAAGCATCTTTTTGGCAAATTCGACTCTCATTTGCTTTTAGATCGACGGCGATGATGGAACCGGGAGCTTCGGGAGTAAAGGTGATCATTGCCTGATTGCCTTCACAAATATAGCTGGTTAGAAAGAGTGATTCGCCAGATAAACTACGAGCCAGCCCTTTAAGAAGACCGCCACGGGTGTTAGTTTCCATTTTGACATTGCCAACCATCCAGGCCATGCCGCCAGATTCGGTGAAAACCTTTTCTCCCTGGTTCAAGTATATGTCTAATGTCTGTAATGTTGTTCCTTTAATTTCGTGACGCATAACAAGGGTCTCCTTTCAATAGAGATATATTCAGATGGAGTTTAGAGTTTTGCCATAGAGTTAAGACTAATGGGGTCAATTGGCCGCCAAATTTGGGGGCTTGCTCTAAACTTAGGGGAAGAGACGTCTGAATCTGGGGATTTTGTGAGTGATAAGTCTTTCGAGTAAAGTGGGTAGCAACCCAGTCCTTACCGTTTGGTATCAACTCTCAATTCCCCAAGAGTTGCATACAATAAGTTTACGGATTAGGTGTGAAACTGCAAGAGATAAACCTGTCACTTTGTGTCGTAAAGGATAAATCATGAAACCTGTATCGTTTCCGGAAGATTTTGTTTGGCCTGATTATCAGGGGGGTTCTATTGCTAATGTGGCCCCAACCGCGGCCGCGTTGCTTCACATTCCTTTCATAGGGTTGCCACCATTGCGGGATACCTTTTGGCACGCGCTGGCCGGTGACATTCGCCGTGTTATTGTGTTCACGTTAGATGCATTAGGCTGGAATCTAATCCAGCAGGAACAAGAAGCTCTGACCAGCTTGTTGCAACAAGCGAAAACGGTGGCCAAAATCACATCTGTATTCCCTTCCACGACGGTGAATGCGTTGTCTAGTATCTGGACAGGAGCCGCACCGGCACAACATGGTCTGGTAGCTCTCCGTATGTTAATGCCGGATCAGGCAGTGTTAGGCAATATGATTAGCTGGGGAGCCAATTTTACCTGGGGTGAAGAAACGTTGGTGAAAGCGGGTGTAGACCCGGAAAAATTTCTGGCCGTGCCTGGGGTGGCGGAACAATTCGCGGCCGCGGGCGTACCTACCTATGACTTTAAATCCTATGCCTTTGTGGATTCCCCGCTGAGCAAAATGCATGGTCGCGGGGTCAAAAAGCGGTACGGTATTCGCAGTATGGCCGATATGGTGGTTCAGATTCGCCAACTTCTGGAATCCCAGCCCGACACCCCCATGTATATTTCGGCTTATTGGCATGAAGTGGATAACCTGAGTCATTACCGTGGGCCACATCATGAGACAACGGCCGCGGAAGTCAGAACGGTTCTGCATTTGATTGAAGAAGAACTGATAGGACGAACCAACGCGGCCGCACGTAATCACACCGCAGTTTTCATCATTGCCGATCATGGTCAAATCGTTACCCCACCCGAGCAGTTCATTCATCTGGATGGACATCCCGAACTACAAAAAATGCTCTTTATGCGTCCTGCCGGTGAACCACGCGTGACCAACTTCTATGCCCGGCATGGTTGTGTGGAAGACGTAATAGCCTATCTGCGTACTTATCTGGGCCATGCCATTTGGGCTATCCGTGCGGATGAAGCCCTGGAAATGGGGTTGTATGGATCTCCGCCCTACGCCCCAGATGTAGCCCACCGATTAGGCGATGTGATTGCTGTAACCCGTGCTGGTTATGGTCTATTCCCCCCAGATGAAAAAGAAAAAGCAGCCAAAATGATTGGTCGCCATGCTGGTTTAACCGTAGCGGAAATGGAAGCTCCCTTCCTCGGTTTCCGTTTGGATCAACCATAACCTGGTCAAGCCAGAAATAAAGAGGTTTTTGCCACGAACTAAACGAATTAGCGGGTTTTTAGGATTTCAGGGGGGTGATCACCCATCCACACCCCTGCCATGGAAATGGGGCCAAGGGGCTGGGTTCATTCTGAGGAGTATGCAATCACCCTGAAACATTAGCCCTATAAGTTGACAGTTGCCTGCTGTTTCGATAGCATCAGCCTGTCATGGTTACCGTATTTTGTTTTTGACACAACGATTGCTTGCCAGAGGGCGAGACGAAAAGATCTGGGGAATACAATACCTTGTTGCTGTCTTGACAAATAGAGGCGAAAAAGATGGAACCTGTAAAAACACACCCAATAACTTCTGCCCCCCAGCCGCGTGTTACCCTGACAGACCATTTACGGGCACGAACGGCCATAATCATTAACCCAACCGTTGAGTTTCTAGCGCGTTGGCGGTTTACTCCGGATGGCCTGACCATTACCGGGATGTTGTTTCACTTCTTCTTTGCCTGGCTCATTGCTACGGGGCATTCAATTGAGGCGGGTATTGCGATCATGTTTATTGCTCCTCTGGATGCACTGGATGGGGCATTGGCGCGGAAATTGGGGCGGAAGCAGGGTGGATTTGGGGCTTTTTTGGATTCAACCCTGGATCGCCTGGCTGAGATCATCCTATTTGGCGGTTATATGTTGTACTTCAGTCGAGAAGGGGCCGGGTTATGGCAGGCCGTGGCTTACCTGGCGATCACCGGTTCTCTTATGGTGAGTTACGCCCGGTCACGCGCCGAAGCTTTGAACCTGGAATGTAAAATCGGTATTGCCAGCCGGGTTGAGCGTTATATCATCATCATCGTTACCCTTCTGCTGAACCTGCCTGAGGTGGGATTGCTTATTTTGGCAGTGACAACTTACATTACCCTTGTCCAACGCATCTGGCATGTCTGGAAGCAAACACGACCGGCTGAGTGATTCGTAATGAGTGGCACATGTACCCGATTAGGGCAACCCCTTTGTTTTGGGCGTTAAAGTTTGGCGCTTTGATGATCTGCCCTTGACCATAAAATAGCTTTGTTTGCCTGTTTAACCGGGCAAAAGCTCAAGAATGCTAACACTATGTCAGGAATATTGTAGATGACAATACGTTCTTTATTTCGTGCCGAACCCTATTGGTACATTATCATTCTGTTTTGGCTGGTGACTGGGGGTGTTTATATAGCCCATCTGGTTTCTGGCTGGATGCCTGACCGAGTCATCATAAATCTGCCGCTTTTTGGAACTGATTTCCCTGTGTACTGGTATGGCGTAGTTATTATGGCGGGGGTGACATTGGGGGCTTATGTGGCTTCCCGGTTAGCTTATAACCGTGCTTTAACTATCTTTGTGGCGACTGTTCCCGCCCATATACGGGATAAAGGGTTGACTGCACTGGCATTACCAGGAGATATTCGTACTGCCCTGGCTCAAAACAACATCACAACCTTGGGGCATTTGCTCTTATTATGGGGATTTAACCCGGATTTGTTGGGGTTAAAGCGAGGTGGGGTAAAAACGGTGCGTGAGGCACTCGCGGCCGCGAACCTTGACCCTCTCTGGATTGGTGACGATTCTCCCTGGCGCCAATGGAACCCCGATTATGTCTGGGGAGGCGTGGGTGTTTGCCTGGTACTGGGCGTAATAGGTGCACGCCTCTACCACGTGATGACCCCATCGCCCAGTATGGCCGCTATCGGCATTACCTCACCTTTAGATTACTTTCGCAACCCCATGCAATTGATCAACATCCGTAATGGGGGTTTGGGTATTTATGGTGGCATTATTGGGGGCGTGTTAGGCTTGTTCTGGTACACCCGACGGCATCGCCTCCCTTTATTGGCCTGGGCCGATCTGGCCGCGATTGGTCTGACGTTGGGGCAAATGATGGGGCGCTGGGGCAACTTCTTTAACCAGGAGCTATATGGTAGTCCTACAAATCTGCCCTGGGCAGTTACGATTAATCCCAATAACCGTCTACCCGCCTATGCCGACGTAGAACAGTTTCATCCAGCCTTTCTTTACGAATCTCTGTGGAGCCTGATGACCTTTCTTGTCTTGTATGCCCTGGCTAAACGTTATACCAGCAAAATACAGCCGGGAGAGCTGACTGCCCTTTACCTGATTTTTTATGGGGTGGGACGTACTTTGCTAGAAATTGTGCGGCTAGATAGCCGTACCGTCTCTCTGGGGGGTGTTGATATCCATTTGCCTGTGGCTACCCTTATTTCCCTGGTAATAGCCGTTGTGATGGGCATTTGGCTGATTGTGCGCCGCCGCAATGTGCATTTTAAGGCATAGGGTTGATCATAAAAATGATGGGTCTACTCAAGGTTGTAGGGTCAAAAATCATAAGATTACCAGTGTCTCATAATGTGTAGGACATTAGGGGGATAGATGTCACTCAGGCGGGGGTGTATGGTGTTTCTTTACTATACTTACCATGGTCATAAAGTGACATTTTGTTGGCGGTAACAGATTGGGTAAGCCCAGACGGAAGACCCGTCCCCCGTCCCTTTCCCAGAGGGAAGGGGAGAAACCCAACGGCTCGGTTGGGCGGGTGGACGCCCGTCCAACCGAGCCGGAAATCGTTCCCCGCCCCGGGGGGCGGGGGTAGGAGTGGGGGTGGCCCCAGACAAACCTGACGCGACGATAAAACGATACGGCGAAAAATGTCAGATTATGCCCTTTAGCAGTATAGTTGCTCAGCGTACTACCAATGGTTTTGGTGGGTGGTTTGTGGTAAATGAAGGAGTTTTCCCATGATTGATGCTGAACATTTGGCCAAACAGTTTGATGATTTTGTGGCCGTGCATGATGTTTCTTTGCATGTGCCGCAAGGGGAATTACTGGCTTTGTTAGGGCCGAATGGGGCAGGGAAGACCACAACTGTGCGCATTTTGAGTGCGATTCTGCGACCAACCCGCGGCCGCGCTTCCCTGGCTGGTTATGACACGGTGCAACAAGCCGATCAGGTGCGCCGCTCTGTGGGTTTGTTGACCGAACAGCCCGGTCTCTATGACCGGATGACAGGGATTGAATATCTGCAATTTTATGGCCGTCTTTATGGCCTTTCTGATGCGCAGAGTAAAAAGCGAAGCCAGCAAATGTTTGAACGTTTTGCCATGCCCGGAGCCGAAGTCCGCCGCCTGGGCGAATATTCCAAAGGTATGCGCCAAAAAGTGGGCCTCATTCGCGCCTTGTTGCATGATCCGCCCGTTTTATTGCTCGATGAACCCACCTCTGCGATGGATCCCCATAGTGCTCGCCTGGTGCGTGATGCCATTTATGAACTTCGCCATGATCACCGCACTGTCATTCTCTGTACCCACAACTTATATGAGGCCGAAAGCCTGGCCGACCGCATTGCCATTATCCGGCAGGGGCGTATTCTTACTCAGGGAACACCTGCCTGGTTGAAGCAGGAGTTATTGGGTTTGCCACAGATGGAAGTGAAGCTAGATCGCTCCCTCAATGGTCAGGTAAAAGAACTTAATGACCTGGTAACTGTGGAATATTTTGCTGGGGATACGATTCGCTACCGGGCCGAGCGGCCGCAAATCGTCAACCCTCTATTGGTGCGTCGTCTCCATGAGTTGGGGCTAGGTGTGGTTGGCCTCTACGAAGTACCTCAGAGTTTGGAAGAGGTGTATTTACGCGTAGTGAGTGGGGAAAAATAAGACGTGCGGTACCGGTTTTGTCTTTGCGGTCATATCTTTTGGAGTAAACCATGGCTACCCTGACATCCTCTTTGCCTGTAACGCGTCATGACTGGCAGATGGCATCAATTATTGCTCGTCGGGAAATACGAGATTCTTTCCGGGATTGGCGTATTGTTGTGCCCACCGTTTTCCTGACCCTCATGTTTCCTAGTTTGATGAATTTTACGGCTGATCGGATTTTAAGTCTGGCTTCCCGCTACAACCCTGAAATGATTGCCGACCGGCTTTTTCCCTTTCTGCTGATGGTCGTAGGGTTTTTCCCGGCGTCTTTTTCGTTGGTAATTGCCCTGGAAACGTTTGTGGGGGAAAAAGAGCGCAAAAGCCTGGAACCTCTCTTGGCGGCTCCTTTAACCAATACCCAACTTTATCTGGGTAAGATGCTGGCCGCCCTGTGCCCGCCGCTTCTTGCCAGCTATTTGGGCATAACTGTTTATACGGTAGGCCTGTGGCTCACTGAGGACACCGTGGTGCCATTTGGTCTGTTTGCGCTTGTTGTCTTGCTGACAACTGTGCAAGCTATGGTGATGGTTGCCGGAGCCGTTGTGGCCTCTACCCAAACGACCAGTGTCCGGGCCGCTAATCTGTTAGCCAGTTTCATTATCATTCCCATGGCTCTATTGCTACAGTTTGAGGCCGCGATGATGTTTATTGGCAATCGTGAGGGGATGTGGTGGATTTTGTTGGCATTGGTTATTGTGTTGGTGGTGTTGGTGCGGATGGGTGTGAAGATGTTTAACCGGGAGGAGTTGCTGGGCCGGGAACTAGATCAGTTGCAACTGGGAGCGATGGGGCGGCGGTTCTGGCACCGGTTTCGCGGCCGCGATACTGGTGCGACTACCCCTTTATCCTGGTACCGGGAAACCTTTGGTTTGTTAAAGGCTTTACGTGCCCCGGCCTTGATTTTAGGGGGAGCTTTTGGGCTGGCCCTGGTGTTAGGGTATTACATGACACAGCGGTACGGCTTACCAAAAGAGTTATACAATTCGCTAACCGGGGAAAACCGGCAACAATATCTATATAATCTTCAACTGTTGGCGAATCAATTGCCGTTTACTATTTTCTGGCACAATGTGCGGGCACTCTTACTCATTGCTTTTTTGGGTATATTCTCTATTGGTATGGCCGATATTGTTTTTTTTGCCCTGCCCTGGGTTGTCTTGAGCCTGGTGGCTTTGCCCATCGCGGCCGCAGGAGAAAGCCCACTGGTCTTTATCTTGGCTACTGTCGTGCCTCATGGGGTGGTGGAAATACCGGCCTTAGTGCTCGCGGCCGCGGGTGCCATTCGTTGGCACACAGTCGTTATTGCCCCACCCCCGGAACGTAGTTTAAGCGAAAGTTGGGTGCTCGCGGCCGCGGACTACTTTCGCATCTTTATTGGCCTTGTCATTCCCTTACTCTTCCTGGCTGGCTTATTGGAAGCCTACCTGACCCCCCAGATTTTGCTCCGTGTTTACGGAAACTGAGTATAATTGTTCGCTGGTCAGGTTACAAAAGCACAGGATTGATTAGCAATGAGCGAAAGCACTCTGAAAAGTTATTGGCGTGACGATGGCATTTTGGTTTTTAAAGCCACAGATACCTCTGCGGCTACCGTTGAAGACTGGTACAACCAGTCTCAGGCTTTGTTAGAAAAAACAGATGCTTATAGCAAACGGCTTTACGACCTGCGCGAACTTAATACCCTTTCCATCATGGCCCTACGCACGGCCATCCGTCTCAAATCCCACCGCAACGCCCACTTTGTTTACGCCATCGTCCTCACTCGTTCCAGCCGCACCGCTTCCCTGGTCCAGACCGTTTTAGCCATCCAACCAGGGGGAAATTTTCAGGTGATGCTAGATGAGGCAGATGCCGTCCACTGGCTCAACGCCAAAGTTCCTCCAGGCACTGGCTTCCACCATCCTCACCCCGATTCATAGCCCTTCCCTAAAGCTCTCCAGTACTATTGCATTCACAACTCACTCACCTAAATTTCGCGACCCCTTCACTGTTGATACGCCCCAACTTGTTAGAATCGTAATCACCAAGCTCAGCCCTCGAGGCCGTGTATAGTAACTAAACGGATTTTCCAGAGGCCGCTCTTAATCCGTTCCTTTCAAAATCCGTTGTTGTAACCCAAAATGGCACAACACAGTCTCTGGACTGAACGGTTACTCATCTACGTTATTGATCGTAGTCGCTGTAACTCTTAGCTCTTTGGGAATTCACGGAATTGACACCCATATAGGGGCAACCCTTGTGGTTGTCCTCGACTGGGCAAGCACAAGACATTATTCTAGAGGTGCAATATGACGAAGTTACGTATCTTTTTGCTATTACTCTTTGTGTTTGTGGTGGCGGCTGATGGCTCATCTCCGGTGCAGGCCAGTGGTATTTTCGCCGCTGACATGGTGTTTGCTGGACTGGATTTTGCCACCGGGGAGATGGAACAGATGGTTGTGACGACTGAAGGATTGACCCCCAGCGCCGCGGCCGCAACTGCTACCTACATTTCTCCTATCTTCACGGCTCCCCGTCCCTTTAATGCCCTTGTTCCACAATGGGTAGCCACTCTGCCCTCGGATACGGCCATACAGATGCGCTTGCGCACGGCCAATGCCGCTGGTGTCTGGAATGAGTGGTACGATATTGTCCCGAATGAAGATTGGATGGTACCGGAAGATACCGATACGGTGGGTAACATGGTGGTTGCCCCAGAGGTAGATGGAACCCATAGCTATTTTCAATACACCGTTACATTTAGCCGACGCATAACCGCGGCCGCGCCGTTCCTACATCAGATTCGCTTTACCTTCATAGACGCCACCGCTGGTCCTACCTCTGCCGAACTGGCCGCCCTGGCCCAAACCGAACCCCAAACCCCTGAAGATGGCTATCCCAAACCCCCGGTTGTCAGCCGGGATGTCTGGTGTACCGATCCCGCCTGTGATTACACCACTGGTTTAGAATATTATCCAGTGAGCCACCTCATCATTCACCACACCGTTTCGGCCAATACCAGCACCAACTGGGCCGCCGTTGTTCGGGCAATCTGGTATTTCCACACCTTTACCCGGGGCTGGGGTGACATCGGCTATAACTACCTGGTAGACATGAATGGTATCTTATACGAAGGTCACAATGGGGGGGATGATGTCGTTGGCACCCATTCTAGTGGCGCTAATGCCGGTTCGATGGCCCTTTCCTTCATAGGTACCTTTACTTTGCCGACGCAGGACCCGCCGGGTATTCCGCCACCCCAGGCTATGCTCGACTCTGCTATTGAACTACTGGCCTGGAAAGCTGATCAGAAAGAGATAGATGTTTATGACTCTAGCCAGTTGCCGAATATGGATTGGGGGTTGCCGCACCTGATGGGCCACCGAGATGCCTATGGCACTACCGCCTGCCCCGGCGAACAGGCGCATGATCTGATACCCTGGATTCGGGATATGGTCGCGGCCGCGATTGGTTTTACCCCACCCCACACCTACATTGACGAACAAACCCCGGCGTTTACCCGAAGCAACTCCACCTGGACAGATGGCCCCAATAGTTGTGGCTACAATGTCCACGCCTGGTATGCCCGTTCCACTACCGGCACGGCCACGCATTGGGGACGCTGGCAGTTGCCCGTTACCCAGTCTGGGTACTACATCGTCGAAGTCTATGCCCCCTATTGCAATACCGGTTTTAGTGATACCCATGGGGCAACATATGAGGTGCATCATACGGGTGGCTCAACGCCGGTAACGGTGGATCAGGGAAATAACCTGGGTTTATGGGTCTCCTTAGGTGAATTCTATTTTGCTTCGGGAGAAGATAACTACATTTACCTGAATAACCAGACAACCACGGACAGCAATCTGGGGATGTGGTTTGATGCGATTCGTATGCGGCCGCAGGTCACCCCCGCGCCCACGGTCAACCTACAATTCCCCCCACCCGATACCTGGCTCAACAATCCCCAGGTTTACTTCGGTTGGGAAGTCACTAACACCGCTAACATCCAAAGCCAAACCCTGGAACTCGCTACAGACCCAGTTTTTACGGATCTACTCTTCACCGGAACCTTCAGTGCGACCATTACTTCCCACATCGTTACCTTTAGCCAGGATTATCATGACCTTTATTGGCGTGTCCGGGTGAACCCCATCGTGGGGCCAGCCATTACTTCCAACACTGGTCACTTGGGGCTGGATTCCGTGGCACCTACATCTGGAATAACGGGCATTTACGTCATCACCCCTACGCAACTCATCACGTCTACTCAGCATCAGGTGTTTTGGGGAGGTAATGACGCTATATCAGGTATCACCAGTTATACCATTGAGTACCAGGCCGAAGGTGACAACACCTGGACCCCCTGGTACACCAGCACCCTCAGCACGAATGGAATGTTTGTGGCCCCAGTGCCAGGAACTGTTTATTGGTTCCGTGCCCAGGCCATAGATGCGGCCAGCAACCTTGAACCAGCTCATGCCAGCGGTGATATGTCCACAGCGCAGGCAATACTACTAGACAATCAGGTGATGCTTCCTATAATTCAGCGTTAAAACAGGATGCGTGATATGGCTCGGTAACGTGCTTGCCCTAAACTGGGCAGGCACAAGGCCCCCCTTACGTTGGTGCAACCCGCTGAAGGTCCAAAGAGTCATGTTTTTTTGGCTCGCCGGACAAAATCTGACGGGCAAGGTATCATCACGCATTACAAAACACGTTGGAGGGATCATGTTAGCGGTCATATCTGTAGATGTGTTAATCATCGGTTCCGGGCCATCCGGGATGTCCACGGCCCTACATTTGGTTCACCAGGATAAAAACTGGGCCAAACGCATTGTCGTGATTGATAAAGCCATTCACCCTCGCGAAAAGTTATGTGGTGGGGGAATCACCCATTTGGGGCAAAATGTATTGGCCCGGCTGGGTTTGCCCATTGGTGTTTCTAACTTTGAGGTACACGAAGTCCGACTGGTTTATGAGGATAAAAGTTACTCTTTCTATGGCAATCCGGTTTTTCGTATTGTCCGCCGGGATGAGTTTGATCATTGGCTGGTTAAGACAGGGGAGAAATGGGGTATCACAGTCCGCCAGGGCGAAACCATGAAGGATGTGGTCGTTTATGATGATTATGTGGAAGTAACTACTGATCAGGCGATTTTCCGAGCCAAGGTGCTGGTGGGCGCAGATGGCTCGCGGAGTGTTGTCCGCACCAAACTGAAATGGGACGATGAGTCGCGGGTGGCGCGTCTGTTAGAAGTATTGACTCCTGAAGATGGGCACAAGGATGTTTTGTTTCAGGAAGGGGTGGCGGTTTTTGATTTTACGCGGATGACGAGTGGGTTGCAGGGGTATTACTGGGATTTTCCTAGCTATGTGAAAGGGGAAGCGGTGATGAACCGAGGGGTTTTTGATAGCCGGGCCTGTCCTGATTTGCCCAAGCCAGATCTAAAGACGGAGTTACGGGAGGCGATGGGGGAACGCGGCCGCGACCTCACCCAATATAAACTTAAAGGCCACCCCATCCGCTGGTATGACAAAAAAGGCAAACTCGCTACCAATCGCGTCATCCTTGTCGGGGACGCCGCCGGTGCCGATGCCCTTATGGGAGAAGGCATTTCCTTTGCCCTGGGGTACGGCGAACCCGCCGCCGAAGCTATCAACGATGCCTTTACCCGGCAGGATTTTACCTTTGCCACCTATGCTCGGCGGGTGCGTCGTCATCCTCTCTTTTACCAATTACAAGTACGCACTAATTTGGCCCGCTGGGTTTATATGCTTCGCTATCCCTGGTTTGTACGCCTGGGCTGGCAGATGGCCCGCTTCATCATTAAGTTAACCCCCTGGCGCAACCGCAACTATGTACCAGCCATTCCCCCGCAATTGCGGCTGATAAATAGTGAACAGTGAGTCTACTAAAAAGCTCGTGTAGAAACACAGAGACACAAGCTACCATTTGGGCGTGGTTTGTCCGGGGCCACCCCCACCCCTAACCCCGCCCCCAGGGGCGGGGAACTTTTCTAAGGGGCATTTTTCGGGGCATTCGCCCCGAAAAATGCCCCATGGGAATTCCCCCTTCCCTCGGGAATCGGCAGGGGGGATGGGTCTTCAGCCCCAACCTACCCAGACTGTTGCCGCCAACACAATGTCACTTTATGCCCGTGGTAAGTATAGGACTCATTCCTTAAGGTAATAATTCAGGGCAGGGGCTGGCCTTGTGCCTGCCCCGCCGAGGGCAACCACAAGGCCAGCCCCTACAGATGGTGTCAACCCCCTGAAATCGCCAAGACCCATCTTTTTCTTAAAAGTTATAGTTGCAAATAAAGAGCCTCAAAAAGTAGTGCCAGGAAGAGGGTGTCCCTCCATAGGGTTTCAACCCTCTGAATTTCGTAAGCGTTCAGTCATATATATTCATCGGCCAGACCTGCTCGATCGTAAACAACCGGGCGGGATAACTGAACGCTTACCGAATTCCCAAAGGATCACCACCATTTAATAATATTTATGACCATTCCTTTATATTTCTTACAACTTCCCTGAAAATGAGTGCTAAAAATAGAGATCTCCATCTGATTTGTGGCATAATAGGGAAAATTCGGTGACACTCACTCGATTGTCCCATCGTTTTAACCGCGTTCCCTCAGTCGTCAGGATACATACTATGAAAAAAGTAATCCCTCTGCTCTTGGTTCTTCTCTTTGGTCTTACCATTTTGACCGCTGTCGCAACTCCCGTACCTCAGGCAGAAACTGATTTGATGGCACCGGCGCAGGAAAAAGCCGCCAGCAAAATCAATCCGACGGTGTTGGATCTCTTATTCAACAACCCTGATACACCACTCACGGTTATTGTCCATATCGGGGGTGAAGCGGATTTGCGGGCCGCGGCCGCGTTCTCTGACCCCGCCGCTAAAGGGGCTTATGTTTACCAGGCCCTCCAGACCTTCGCCGAAACCCGGCAGGCCGGGATACGCGCCTTCTTACAACAAGAATTGTCTCGCGGCCGCGACCTCACCTTCCAATCCTTCTTCATTTTCAATGGGCTGGCCCTCACCACCACCCCTGACCTCATTTGGCAAATCGCCGCTCGCGACGATGTCCAGGCCATCACCCCCAATAACACCTACCAGCTTGACCGCCACACCCAATTGATAACAGGCGGTTTGTCCCTCCCACTTGCCCCACAAAGTGAAAATAGTCAATCTGCCAACGCCAATCCTGAGTGGAACATTGCTAAAATCAACGCTGATGATGTGTGGGCTACATATGGCATCACTGGCACGGGCATCCTTGTCGCTAATCTGGATAGTGGCGTGCAATACACCCACCCTGCCCTGGTGCGCCAATACGCTGGCAATAACGGTGGGGGCAATTTTAATCACAATTTTCACTGGTACGACGCCACTGGCCTCAACCTGGCCGCCCCCTTTGATGATAACGGCCACGGCACACACACCATGGGCACAATCGTGGGAGGGGATGGGGCTGGCCCCTTCGCCGACGATATTGGTGTGGCTCCAGGGGCCGATTGGATCGCCGTCAAAGCATTTAACGCGCAAGGAACCGGCGACACTATCCATCTACATGCCGCTTTTGAATGGCTGTTAGCCCCCTGCCCGGCTGGGGTTCAACCCGGCTCGCCCAGTTGTGACCCGGCCCGTGCTCCCCGCATTGTCAACAACTCCTGGGGCAGTAGCAATGGTGCCCGCATTGAATTTTTGCCTGATGTGCAGGCGCTCCGTTCTGCCGGTATCTGGCCAGAATTTAGCGCGGGTAACAATGGCCCTGGGGTGGGTTCCATCAGTTCACCGGCCAGTTTTGCCGAAGCCTTTGCTACAGGGGCTACCGATAGCAATGACCTGATTGCCGATTTTTCTGGGCGCGGCCCTTCTCCACTCACCGATGATATTAAACCGGATGTGACGGCCCCTGGGGTAAATGTGCGCTCCAGTTTGCCTGGTAATGGTTACGGGGCGTTTAATGGAACCAGCATGGCCGGACCGCACGTTTCTGGGCTGGCCGCACTCATGTTCGCGGCCGCGCCCAATCTCGACTTTGCCACCTTAGAAAACATCATCCGGCACACCGCCATAGACCTGGGAACCCCCGGCCCAGACATGCTCTACGGTTATGGCCGCATTGACGCCTTGGCCGCCGTGCAACGGCTCCTTAGCTCCGGGGATCTCACCGGTCTCGTGCGCGATGATGCTACCCTGGCCCCCATTCCGGGGGCTGAGGTACGGGCACAGGGGGTCGGTTTGGACGAGACAACAACCGCGAACCTCAGCGGCAATTACACCCTGCCTTACCTGCTCAATGGCAGTTATACCGTGAGCGGCCGCTATTACGGCTATGAACCCTTCACCGTCACCAATGTCACCATCATCACCGACCAGATCACCACATTGAACCTTAACCTGCATTCTTTGCCCCGATTTATCCTTTCTGGTCATATTTATGACGCGGCCGCGCCCACCATCCCCATCACCAACGCCCGTCTTACCGCCCTGGACACACCACTGCCCTTTGTCCAAACCGATGCCAATGGTTACTACGAGATTGAGGTAGCCGCCGGAAGTGTGGTTTTGGAAGCGGCCGCGTTCGGTTATGCCACCAACTTCACCACCACTCTTGTCACCGCCCACCAGACCATTGACTTCTACCTGGATCCACTCCCCCCGGTATTGCTCATAGACGATGATGAAGGGCAGTTGCGCTCCTACTCCCCCCATGTCGAGTCCTACTACTTCACTGCCCTGGATGCCAATGGGTTTAACTATGTCTACTGGGATTTAGAAACAGAAGGCAACGCTCCCACTTTTGACTACCTGCGCCAATTTCGCGCCGTCATCTGGTTTGGAGGCGAATTTGGCCGCATCAAAGACATCAGCGACGCCGCCCAGGCTCAGATTATCATGGATTACCTGGATATTGGGGGAAACTTCCTCTACATTGCTGAGGAGCACACCTTTTATTATGGGGATGATGCCGCCTGTGAACCCCCAGCAGGCCCCTGCACTTTCACCCGTGATTATCTGGGTATACAAAGCTGGGTAGAAGACCGAGGCGCAGATGTGCATTATGGGGTGACGGGCAACCCATTTGCCAACGGCCTTGGCCCCATTCCTATGGTATACCCTGCCGGTCTCACCGACTACAGTGATAATCTCACCGGCGGCGTGGCCGCCAGTCTGGCTCTGACCGCTACGGATGCCACACCCCCACCCGGCGAGGTCAATCGTACCACTTACACCCATATCAGCCCTACCGTCGGGTTTAAGGTCATCTACATGGCGACACCGCTGGAAGCGATGGCCGATGGGGACGCCGCCGATGTGATGTACGCGGCAATGCAATGGTTCGGTGTTACCGGACTGGCTGAAGGGTTGACCCTGGTGCCGCCGCAAAAAACCGACAAAGCGTATCCTGGCGCTACCATCACCTATACCCTGCGCGTTCGCAACCTGAGCAACTTTGCCGATACTTACAGCCTGGATGTGGCTAACGCCGACTGGCCCACTACCCTATGGGATGAAACACTTAGCACGCCGATTAGCCAACTTGGCCCTATTGCTCCGGACAGTACTGCTGACTTTAAGGTAGTGATCGAGGTTCCGGCGGGCAGTCAGCCCGGCAGTCACACCAATAGCCTCATTCGGGCCACCTCGCAAAGTAGTACTCCCTATGTGGACGAGACAACATTGGTGGCGCAGGCGCAGATGAGTTACACCTATCGGGATAACGATCAGTGTAATAGTGGCGTGCACTTTCAGTGGGTAGATGCCACCGTGGGCGACCGCTGGGATTTGGATGATAGTAGCTCTACCTCCACACCCGAATTCCTGGCGATTCCGTTGCCGCAACCGTTTACCTTCTACAATGTAACCTATAGCCACCTGTGGGTGAATGATCACGGCCAGATTCTCTTTGGCGATGACAACAGCTACACGGATAGTACCCCTTCAGGGACGCCCCCCATCCCCAACAGCACCATCAGCGACCCCAATGGGGCGATTTATATGGCCTGGGGCAACCTGTACTGGCACCCAGCGGCTCAGCACCCTGATTCGGCCGTGTATAGTTACCATGATACCAGTAGCGGCCGCAACCGTTTTGTTGTTGAATATTACCTGTATGAAAACCTGTTGGGCGATGTAGATACCTTCGAGGCCATTTTGGACCTGGACACGGGTGAGGTGACGGTACAGTATCAGGTCATGAGTTATCACAACTTTACAGTGGTGGGGATGGAGAACCAGACCGGGCTGGAAGGGGTTTTATACGTCAACGATCAGCAACCCCCGGCCAATGTTCTACATAATCAACTGGCCGTTCATTTTGATGTAAGCGAGCCGGATACGGTGCTAGAGTTGGCGCTTAGCCCAACGCAGGCCAGCCAGACGGGTGCTCCCGGTGGTCAGGTGGATTATCTCCTAACAGTTAATAGTACCAGCAGTATCACTGATAGTTATGACCTGGAAGTGGTATCACAATTGCCCACAACGCTGTGGGATGCAACCTTTACTAACCCCATCAGCACCATTGGCCCGCTGACACCCTGCACAGCGCAACAATTTGGGGTGCGGGTACAATTGCCCCCTAGCACCACTTACGTGGCCGATGTAGCCACCATTCGCGCCCGCTCTCAGGCTGATCCACTTATCACCGCTTCCAGCCAGCTTACAACCGATAATGCCGCCCCTGGCGTAGCAATCAGTGGTCCCTACAACGGCAGTGGCCCCTCTGGGGGTACGGTCAGTTATACGGTAACAGTCACCAATACGGGCAACGTAACGGATACGTATGACCTGTCCCTGACCGGTTTTGTCTGGCCCACTGGCTTTAACCCCCCTGCTACACAGACAAATGTTTTGTCCCCAGGCCAGAGTCAAGCCTTGACGGTTGAGGTGGACATTCCGGCCAACGTTCCTGCCAATATGACAGATTTGGCCGGATTAACGGTGAGTTCAGCCGTCTATACGGGCACATTAGCGAGCACGTCATTAACCACGACCGCGGCCGCGAATGTGGGTGTCAATATTCAGGAGCACAAACAAACAAAAACCGGCGCGGCTGGTACCATTGTCAGTTACTATCTTCATGTGCAGAACAGTGGCAATCTGGATGATCAATTCCAATTGGAAGCGGTGGGGAATACCTGGGAAACGGTCATCTGGAATGATTCGTTTACGCAGGTGATTACGCAGACACAACTATTGGGGGTGGATGAGGTTCAGCGTATTGGGGTAAGGGTAAGGGTAGCCAGCGGCGCGGCCGCGCCCGATCAAGATATTGCCCTTATCCAGGCTATTTCTACCCTGGATAACACCATTAGCGACCTCTCTCTGTTGGTAACAGGTGTTACCCCAGCCACACCAGGCACTCATGGTGTTACCCTGGCTCCGGCTGGAGATTGGCAATCGGCTGGCCCCGGTGACGTGCTCCAGTTTACCCTCACCCTGACCAATACTGGCTCTTTTATGGATAGCTACGTCGTAACAGCCAGCGGCAATAGTTGGACAGCCCAGATAACGGGAAACTTTAGCAACGTGGCCTCTGGGACAGCACGTACGGTGACGGTAATGATCACGGTACCGGGCACTGCCAGCGATGGCGAATGGGATCAAACTACCCTCACCGCCCGCTCTCTAGCTAACCCCCCGGTCCATGATCGGGCGGATCTGGTGGTAGCCCTTAACCAAAATGGCCCCCTGCCTCTCCCCACTACCCCTCCCCTCATTTACCTGCCGTTACTGATGAAGGATTAAGTGTAGTGAGCAGGCGTAGGCGTGAGGGTCAGCAACAGATCTCGTGCGGTCAAGACCTGACAGGTTTTCAGAAGCCTGTCAGGTTTCTATGATCCCACAGGGAAGGGGGGAACCCGATGGCGTCAACTCCCTGAAATCCCGAAGACCCTAATTATTTTTAGACGCTCACAAAGTACCCCCTTTGGCTCATCACTTCATCAACACAGGCAGAAAGAAGTGATTCGTCCAATTGGGCGTATCGGCTACGGTACGCACCAACCGCACAAAATTATCAATCCGTACCACATCCCCTTGTGGTCCATTGCCCAGGGGCCAATCGGCAGGGTCGCCACTTTTGGGATCACTGCGTTGCGCCCCAGCACCATGAACATCCTGCAATTCATAATTCCCGGAACTGGGCGGGAATTCTATCCAACCTAATGCTTCACCAAAGGCCACATACACTCCCCATAAACCTGGCGCTGATGTCCAGTTGACGTGGGTGGTACCAGACCAGTAAGATGGGTAATCGGTGTTACCCCCTTCATTTATGATGGTGGTAACTGTAAATAAGGGATCAATAGCGGCTGATTGGGTACTGCTTGGAGAGCGACTGTAATCTATGATGCTTTGTAATTCTTTGGCATCGGGCAAGCGCCAATCGTTGTAACCCAGGTGGTTTTGTTGGTTCATTTGTTGTACCCAGGCTAACGCCTCGCCCCAATCCATACCCACACCGCTATCCATCTGTGACCACATCAACCCGGTGGCCTGGTCGGTAATTGTGCCATTACTATTGTCTACCAGATTGTTGATGCCATAAGCCGTGTTGCCCCGTACAAAGCGGACGAAAGCGGTCATTAGGAAGGTGTTTCCGGGTGGCCCCATTGGTACGTTAGGGTAGCCTTTGATACGACCATCGGCAAAGTTGACACCAAAAGTGGTGGCCGCGCCGCCCATAGTGGTGGAGACATATTCGGTGCTGGACCAGTATTGGGCGTCAATGAGCCGTTCCCCGGCAGTGACATCACCATATTCAAAATCAAAGTAGGTGGTGTTAATAAAGGGGGTGAGGCCAGAGGTGTCACTTCCGCTGTAACCACTCGGGTCTGTGCCATTGAATTGCATAAGGGAGTACAGCTCTTTGATGGTGGGGAGACGCCAATCGGTATAACCGGCCAGGGTGAAAGGGTCCGCGGCCGCGACCGCTTCGGCATAATTCATCTTCTCACTCACCGCCTGTTGCCACATCAACCCGGTATTGTTATCGGTGACGGTGCCATCTCCGTTGTCGGTGTAACTGGGGGCGTGTCCGGTGTACTGGGCATCTTGACCATAAAAAGAGTCACCGGCAGAGGGGCACGCGGCCGCTAAGCCATTGGCGTCATAACACGTCACCTGCGCCGTATCCACCACCACGTAATCGCCTACAAACGTCGGTTGGGGCAGTGGCTCCGAGGAGCCACCTGCTTGGGCCGTACAGTTTGCCCGAAGTAATACCAACGGCCAGAGGAATAGAAAAAGCCAGCTTTTGGAGTGTATTGAAATTTTGCGGAGAGCCATCATTTATTTCCTTTTTTGGGGGACTTGTGGAAATATTTCATCTTCTTAGGGGGTGATTTCCCCCTATGGCAGGCGGAGTTTAGCCACTTCTAACCGCTGATGGTAGTGGCATCAAGCACGATTTTTTCTGGGTAGGAAACATGGATGATTCTTTGCAGGGGCAGGTCAAATCTGACTTTTGCTAAGAGTTTGCTCACGATCAAGTTGAGTGGCACGGTGGTCAGAAGGTCGGCCACATTAACCAACGGTTAAAACCGTTGCCGCCAAAAGCACGCTCGAAAAATGGCCCCAGCCGTAGAACAGCCTTTCAGGCTGTTCACTCGCCCGAAAAAACAAAAAGGGGCAAACACCAGGAGCAAACCAAATTGAGAATTGCTACACTTCTAGCCACAGGTCTCATTTTGAACGATAAACGTTCCGTTAATCCACCCGGTGGTCAAACCGCCGGGCTATCCATACCAAGCCCTACGGGCTAAAACAGCAGGCCAACGGCCTTCGTAACGAACGTTTGCCCTGAAACCGGCGCTGTTTGACACCTTGCTGGATATATTGGTAGAAGGGGCCTACCAGGATTTACCCGTTTTGCAGGCGGTGATCAGCACCGTTTTTACTCAATTTGAAGCGATTTTTGCCACGCTGGGCATTGAACTCTATGACCAGGATATTGCCCCGTAATCATTCATTGCCTTTAGGGAAGTTGGCCTTTTTGACGCCATCTCCCCTGTTGCCGTTGACCATGCTCTGTTTATTGGCGTTCTGGCCGCTTCTACGGGCCGGTTATCCGACGATTGGAGATGGCTTTATTCATTTTTACCGGCTGGTGGAGTTTGATCATTTGCTTCACCAGGGGATTTGGTTTCCCCGCTGGGCGACGGACTTGGGGTATGGGTATGGTTATCCCCTCTTTAATTTTTATCCACCGCTGGTTTATTATCTGGGGGCGTTTTTTCATGCGCTGGGGTTGAATTATGCTCATAGCCTGGTAGCGGTTTATGGGTTGGCCCTGGTGAGTGGGATAGTGGGAAGTTATCAGCTGGCCCGGTTATGGGG
Organism: Chloroflexota bacterium; assembly: GCA_018004935.1. Lineage (GTDB taxonomy): Bacteria > Chloroflexota > Anaerolineae > Promineifilales > Promineifilaceae > Trichofilum. Next base: position 54,710 of record JAGNBF010000031.1, read on the forward strand.
CGATAGGGCAGGGGGAGTGCTGACCGCGGCCGCGTACGCTTTCTCCCCTTATCTTGCCTTCAATACCCTGGCCCGGGGGGCCTTGCCAGAAACCTTTGCCCTGGGGTTGTTGCCCTGGACCATCTGGGCGTATCTGCGCCTGGCCCGTAAACCGCAGAACCCAGCGCTGGTGCTGGTCGCTACCCTGCTCTATGCCGCCATCTGCCTCACCCACTTCTTGAGCGCACTCATCGCCTTCCCCCTTATCCTCATAATCGTTGTGGCCCACATCAAACCCTTTACCCTTAGCCCTCTTCGCTCTACCCTCATCTCCCTTCTTCTGGCCCTCGGTCTGGGCGCTTATTTTTTGCTACCAGCGGTTTTGGAGACAAACAGCGTCCAAATCCACCAGCTTACAGGCCCGGCAGACCTGGATTTCCGCAATAATTTTCTCTCGCTGACACAACTATGGGCGTTGCCCCGCCCCTTTGATGCCCGTCTGGTGTTCATTCCCCAAAACCCCAGCCTACACCTGATCACCCTTTTGGGGGCGGTAGGGGGGTATATGGGCAGTTTGTTCCTGAAGGGAAGAGAGTCGCGTCCCTATACTGGCCTGGGGGTCATCGCCTTCAGTTGCTTGGGCTTGTGTTATTTGACTCTCCCCGTCGCACGTTTTTTGTGGGAAATTTTCCCCCTGGCCTACATTCTACAATTTCCCTGGCGGCTGGTTGGCCCAGCCAGCCTGTTGTTGGCCCTATTGGTGACACCGTTGCCCCAGGTTTTCCGTGCCTGGTTACAATCTGGGCGTTCGCTGATAGCCCAGGTGTTAATATTTGCCTTGTTTCCTACGGCGCTGTATCTGTACAGTTTGCCATGGACGTTCGCGGCCGCGGCCGCTGTCCCCCTCTCCCCTTCCATTGCCGACCTGCCCGCCTATGAAGCCACCAGCGGCCAACTGGGGACCACCTCTACCGGTGAGTTTCTACCTCTCACCGTCCAACAACTCCCTGATCCCACCTCGCTCCAGGGAGAGTATGTCACTCACCCTATCATTGATCGGGTGGCCCCTTTGCCCGCTGGTGTCACCCTGCTTCACCAAACAGCCACACCCATCTCGGCCGAAGCGCTCATCACAACCTCCCAACCTGCCACCATTACCTTCGCTTTCTTTCATTTTCCCGGGTGGCAGGCAACGGTGGATGGAGAGCCTGTCCCCATTACTGCCTCAAGTCCCCACGGATTAATCACTGTTCCCGTTCCTGGCGGTCAACACAACGTGATGGTGGTCTTTGGCTCCACCCCACTTCGTAGCCTGAGTATTGCCCTTTCCTGGCTTAGCTTCCTCATCCTGGTGGCTCTTCTCATCCGGGTGTATCGTCAACGCCCGGCCCGGCTCCCGCAAAGCCCACCCCTTGCCCCCTCGGCCTTCAGCTTACAGAGCCTGCGCCTGTTTGGCCTTACCTGTCTGCTCCTTTTGGGCCTGAGAATATGGATTATAGACACCCGACCCACCTTATTTGCTCGCTCCCGTTTTGATGGCGTAACCGTGGCGGGAGTGGATCAGGTGGTTTCGGTCAATTTTGCGCACCAACTGGCGTTGATTGGCGTAGATTGGCCCGCAGAAAACCTGCCCGCCGACAGTCTCCTGCCTTTGACATTGTATTGGCGGCCGCAAAATCCCCTTTCAGCCAATTATGCTGTTAGTGTGAAGGTGTCTGATGAAGATGGTCATCTCTTTGGACAATCTGACGCTCAGCATCCAGGGCGTATGCCGACCTCACGGTGGTTGCCCGACCAGTATGCCCAGGACGCTCACCTGATTGCCCTTCTGCCCGGCACTCCCCCAGGGCATTACCAGGTTACGGTTACGGTGTATCAGGTGGGTGGCCCCTCGCTGGATGTGTTAGATGCCAATCAAGCTCCTGTGGGGCAAGCATACCGGCTGGGAACCGTGACGGTGATACGGGCAGAGCAACCCCCCGTGACGTTGGATGCAGAGACGAGGGTAGAAGGAATCGCGGCCGCGATCTCCCCCATTGGTCTGACAATAGACAATACCGATATGATGGTAGGTAATGATCTTCACGCCACGCTATTTTGGCAGGTTCAGGCCACCCCAGACGATGACTTTCGTCTGCGCCTGGAACTGGTAGCTCCAGATGGAGAACTTTTGCATGTGGAAGAGATTGCCCCCGCCAGAGCGGATTATCCTACGTCGCAATGGCAGATCGGTGAAATTGTACGCGCTCCGCTCACCTTGCGCGTTCCGGCCACCATTCCCGCTGGCCCGGCCTTATGGCGTGCCCGCCTGCTCACCCCCACTGAAACCCCAACCTTCATTCTTTCGCCCATCACCGTTCGGGTTCCCGAACGGTCTTTTATCCTGCCTGTTATCTCTCAGCCGCAAACCATCATTTGGGATGAAAAAATAAAATGGCTGGGTTACGATCTTCGTCCCGAGGGTGTTACCCTTTATTGGCAGGCCTTGGCGGTTTTGGCTAAACCCTACATCGCCTTTGTCCATGTGCTTGATGGACAGGATCACATCCTGGCTCAAATAGATGCTCCCCCGCTCGGTGGGGCACGGCCTACCACAAGCTGGCTTCCCGGTGAAGTCTTGACTGATAACTACGTCATTCCCTTAATTGATGCAGTGACCATTGAAATCGGCTTCTACGATTCCCAAACCCAGGTTCGCCTGGGCACGGCCAGGATAACACCCTAGAACAGCCTGGCGAAAGTAGAAACCAGGTTTTTACAGCAAATTCGGAATGTTTTACAGGAGAAAAACCTGGTTTCGGGTCTTTGGAATTCAGGGGGTTGACACCATCTGTAGGGGCAACCCTTGTGGTTGCCCTTGACGGGGCAGGCACAAGGCCAGCCCCTACATGTAGCCACACCCCGCAAATTCCGAAAGAACCCTGGTTTCTAAACCGACTAGAGACCTCCGCCCTGATGTACTAGTACCGTTTTGCGGGAGTAGGACGTATGTTTTTATGACAAGCCTCACCCTTCGTTTGTCGTCGGAAACCCTCACCCCTAACCCTGCCCCTCAGGGGCGGGGTTAGGGGTGAGGGTTTCCCCGGTGTGGGTACTCTGTATCCAGGACATGGATCGCTGGCAAACGCATACCAACGGTTTCCATTGGCATGTGTTGAGATGCTGGGGACAGCACTCCCCGGCTGACAAGCTAACAAGCTGACAAGCTGACAAGCTATTTTCAAAGGAGTTCCCCATGGGCCTACGACGCACCAAGAGGAATGAAAATAACGCCACCATTTTCATTCCCATCCGTGTTTTTTCCTATCCGTGTTTCCATTATCCGTGGCTATTTTCGCAGGAGTTCCCCATGGGTCTACGGCGCACCAAGAGGAATGAAAATAACGCCACCATTTTTCATTCCTATCCGCGTTCCTTCCCATCCGTGTTTTTTTAATCAGTGGCTATTTTCGTAGGAGAAAGCGGGTGTAGCTGGCGGTATCAATATTCGTCCCGCACACAATCAGGGCCACGCGTTTTCCCTGTAACCGTTGCCGCAGGGGACCAATGAGGGCGGCCGTCGCGGCCGCGCCCGCTGGTTCAACCGCCAGCTTCATCTCGCGAAATAGCAGAGCCAGCGCGGCCTTGAGTTGGTCATCATTGACCAGAACTACTTCATCCACAAACTGCTGACACAAAGCAAAACTATAGGGCAAGGCATACGGTGCTCCCAGACTATCGGCAATCGTGCGCACCGCCTCAATCTTTTCCGGTTGCCCACTTTGCAAACTGCGAAACATAGAATCGGCCCCTTCTGGCTCCACCCCGTAAACCTGGATAGAAGGGGAGAGTTGTTTGATCGCGGCCGCGATGCCCGCAATCAGTCCCCCACCCCCAATGGGCACAATTACGGCGTCCAGGTCTGGCAACTGTTGCGCCAACTCCAGCCCCAAGGTAGCCGTTCCTAAGGCCGTTTGTCGCCCCTCAAACGGATGAATGAAACGCCGTCCTTCTTCTTGTTGAATTTGCTCCACCCGGTCAAATGCTTCATGTACATTGGCGACCAGTTCCACATCGGCCCCATACGCCCGGCACAAGGCCACCCGTGCCGGGTTTGCATTCTGGGGCATTACCACTTTGGCGTGAGAACCCACAATTTGCGCCGCATAGGCCAGGGCAATGGCATGATTTCCGGCACTCACAGCCGTAAAACCCCGCAGGCGCGTTGTCTCATCCAGGGAGAGCACATTGGCTAGAGCGCCCCGAGGTTTAAAGGTGCCGGTGTACTGCCATAGCTCTAGTTTAAGGAAAACCTGAGTGTTGGGTGCGATAAGCGTAGAGAGTTCGCGGCCGCGCCACAACCAGACCGGCGTGGTCACAATATAGGGGTCAATCAAGGTTCGCGTGGCTTGAATATCGGCTAAACTAAGAGATACACGCATAAACTCACCTTCGGTAAAGTTGACACTTTCCCTGACCTCGTTAGAATCCAGGGAACTATGGTAGAAAAATACTCCCCTCGCCCCAAAATTGTTGCCACCGCCCACAAACGGCCGCAACGTGTCCAAAAAATGAATCGCCCAGCCGCGGCCGCGCCCCCCCCCTATTCCCTGGCCCGCATGATTGGTGTGTTTTCCGCCTGTGCCCGGTGTAGCTTCTTTTTCACCGGCTACCGGGCGTTGTATCTGGATGAACAAGTTCAACAAGAAGTGGCTAAGACCGATAACGTCTGGCTAACGTTACGTTGGTCTCATCAGGTTGCTGAGTTAATCCACCAATCGTTTGGCCGTAACCTCACCAATGATCTGGTGAAATATCAATTTTGTTGTTTGGAATGCATGCGACTTTATAACTACGAAATACGGGAGAACGAGATTCCCGTTTTACTCGTCCAGCTAGATCCGCAAAAACATTGAGGAAACAGGGCTTATTGTGCCATTTCGTTTCTTCTCAATATGGCGGAGGAAACGTAGCCTGGTAAGCGTTCAGTTATCCTGCCCTGTGGTCAAACCACCGGGCTAAACATACGGAGCTTTGCGGGCTAAAACCCCAGGCCAGCGGCCTTTGTAACCATAGCCCGGTCGTTTTACGTTCGGGCGGGTCTGGCAGATGAATTTATATGACTGAACGCTTACCGTAGCCTGAGCCTGTCGAAGGCGGTTGGTTGTGACAAACTTAACCAACATCATCATCTTTTATTGAGAAGACACGCCATTTCCGCCTTCCCGCTATCCCTTTTCTTCGGTTCGGGAGCTAACAAACCAATCAATCAGGCGGCGGGAGATACTAATTTTGCCAGGAATGAGGGGTAAAGCCGCGGCCGCGAACCAATCCGCCTCCGTAATTTCCGTGCCATCTGTGACAATCTCACCCCCCACATAGGTAGCCGTAAACGCAATCATCAATGAATGAGGAAACGGCCAGGGCTGACTGCCAAAATAGTGAATATTGTCTACCAGGACACCCGTTTCCTCTAACACTTCCCGCACCACACATTCTTCCAACGTCTCACCCGGTTCCACAAAACCAGCAATGACACTGAAAAAGCCTGCCGGAAAACGCCCATTCCGTGCCAGAAGCAATTTGTCCCCTCGGGTAACCGCCACAATAATAGCCGGAGACAGACGGGGAAAATTGGTCAGGCCACAATGAGGACAGAGTTTAGCTCGTTCGTGGGGTTGATAAATGGTGGGAGAACCACAGCGGCCGCAAAACTGATGGGTGCGTTCCCAATTAACAATCTGAATAGCCCGCCCCGCTACCAGGAACAACGGCTCCGCCAGCTTCTCCCCCAGACGGCGCAACCCCTGACAACTCATACCTTCGGGAGGCGTAATCGCTTCTCCCAAATCAGCCGCAAAACAGGGCACACCTTCTAATGTCCCCAGGTAATGCTGATTGACTGGCGTCAGGCCGATTTCGGCCAGCGTTTCCAGACGCGGTATAGTCGGCTCACTCTCATGAAGATAGACAAGCAGATTGTCACCAGAAAAAGCAAACCACCAGGCCGGTTCTGGTAAATACTCCGGTGGGGTTACAGCAGGTAGAAAAGAAATCATGGATAGGGTGTAGTTTCGGTAGTGGGTTTAGGTGGATAACCATTGCCGGTGGGGGTAGGCGATGGAGTGGCAGGGGGTGTCCCTGTCCCTGCGGGTAATGTGGGCGTCGGCGTACTCCCATTTGGTGTCCCGGATAAAGTGGGGGTAGTGTAGATGAGGCAGTCGGCGTTGTGGTAGTTGTTGTGGATGCGGCTGGTGTAGGCGGAACTAACCGCGTCTGAGTGGGGCTGGGGGTAACAGAAAGGGTAGGTGAACTGGTCGGGAAGGTGTCTGGGGTGGGCAATCCTGGCTCTGTTGGTGTTTCTGTTCCCGAGGGCAAAGGGGTCTCTCCCGGCAAAGGAGCCTCTCCTGAAGGGGGTGTTCCCTGCGGCACTACCGGGGTCAGATTGGGGTTATTTTCCAGGAAAAAATCGGGAATGGGGTTAGGTTCAATGATACGAATTGCTTCCAGATACCAACTGATGCCGGAAGCGGCGTTTTTGCCGCAACCCAATGGCCCTTCATATTTGCGCCAGACACCATCTAATGTCATGGTCAACCCTTCCCAGGCCAGGGGTACAACTACTTGCTCAAAATTGAGTACCCGCATTTGTTTACTATCGGCCACTAAGGACCATTGTGGCTGTGGGCCACGGGGGGGAAAACAAGGTGCGGCCGCTAAGGGTGTATATACCCCGGTAATGCGTACCAACGTATTTTGATATCGTTCCAGGTTCTGGGCCAATTGATCAAAACTCAGCAAAATGGGTTCGCCAAGAATCATTTGATTGCCAGGGGTGGGTGTAGGCCGAATGGGGCCAAAAAAGCCCTGTTGTTGGCAAGCAACCAGGAGAAAAAAGGGCAAGAAAATAAGAAAAGGAAGACGACGCATGGGCAGGGTGAGGGTTAAAGAGTTCGTAATGGGCCAGGTTTACACTTGAGTGGAGTCATGAGAGTTCATGAGATAGTGCGCGGCCGCGTAAGCCATTGTCGCTACCCCATTAATCATCGCCCGTTCATCAAAATCAAATTGGGGGTGATGGTGGGGGAACATAAGCCCTTTTTCCTCGTTGCGTGCCCCAATGAAAAAATAACAACCGGGAATTTCTTCCAGAACATAGCCCATATCTTCTGAGGCCATCTCTCGCCCGTGTACGAGGTTTTCGCGGCCGACAATACGGCGGGCGGCAGTATTGACCACATCGGTGGGTTCGGGAGAGTTGACAACCGCCGGGACAATCGCCACAGTCTCCATAGAAGCACTACAGCGAAAAGCCGTAGACATATTACGCGCCATTTCCAAAATACGGCGGTAGATAATATGATGAATTTCGTTATTGTAACTACGGACCGTTCCCTTTAGTACCGCATGATCAGGGATGACATTAAAGGTGGTTCCGGCAGTCATTTGTCCCACGGTAACAACCACACTTTCTTGTGGATCCACATTGCGACTGACGATACTTTGTAAAGCTGTGACAATGTGCGCGGCCGCGAGAATCGGGTCAATAGATTCATGCGGTGCCGCCCCATGTCCCCCCTTACCCTGTACCGTTAGGGTAAACACACTCGAGGCGGCCATCGTTGGGCCGACCGCCGTACGCACCTGCCCGTAAGGTACGCCTGTCCACAGATGCATAGCAAAAACCACATCCGGGCGCGGGTCCTCTAACACCCCATCGGCAATCATCGCAAACGCCCCACCCAAACCCTCTTCAGCCGGTTGAAAAACTAGTTTGACCGTTCCGGTCAATTGGTTTTGGTATTTAGCCAGGATACGGGCCAATCCCAATCCCATCGAAACATGCCCATCATGACCACAGGCGTGCATCACCCCCGACGTTTTTGAGGCATAACTCACCTGGCTTTGTTCCTGGATGGGCAGAGCATCCATATCAAAGCGAAGCATGATGGTGGGACCAGGTTGGTTGCCTTCTAATAAACCAATCACACCGGTTTGGGCGATGCCGCGTTGCACTTCGTAACCCAATTGTTGCAAAGTTTCGGCCACCAGATTAGAGGTGCGATGTTCTTGAAACCCTAATTCGGGGTATTGGTGCAAATCACGCCGCACACGAACAAGTTCGTCAAAGAGAGTATGGGCTTCTTGTTTGAAATCGGGTAAGGCGTTCATGGTTTCGTTTTCACTTCTTGGTAATCGTTCGGTTTTAACTGAGGAATTGTCTAAGAATAACTTAGCGATTTGCTGTGGCCGGTCTCCTGACCGCGCCACCCATCTTATTTCCGAACGATTACTTAGGTATCCACAAAAAGCTTCCTGATTGAGACCCTAAAAGTAGGCGGCAACCTTCAAAGGGTGATTGTGACAATTGTAATTGCATAATAAGCGGTGGCTAACATTAGCATAACCCGCCAGAGAGAGCAACGCTGGATCCGGTTATCTTATCAGGTGTTAGGATTTTTCAGACTGTAGTAGCGAGCAATTCTTGCTGATGGGTCAATAGCGTTTGGATACCGGCGGTGGCCAGGTTAAGCAGAATGTCTAATTGCGGCCGCGTATAAGGCTGTCCTTCAGCGGTTCCTTGTACTTCCACAAATTCCCCTTCGCCCGTCATCACCACATTAAAATCTACCTCTGCGGCCGCGTCCTCTGGATAATCCAGGTCTAGCACCGGTTGACCATTCACCACCCCCACACTAATAGCCGCCACCTGACGTTGCAACACATTGGCGGGAATGAGACCCTGCTGAATCAGCGGCCGCAAGGCCAACGCCACCGCCAGCCAGGCTCCCGTAATGGCCGCCGTACGGGTTCCTCCATCCGCCTGTAACACATCACAATCAATAATCAACTGGCGTGGGCCTAACTTCACCAGATCAACAGCCATTCGCAAACTACGCCCCACTAACCGGGAAATTTCTTGCGTCCGCCCCTTTGGCCACCGTTGCTCCCTGTCCACCCGTTGTTTGGTACTTCGCGGCAAAAGCGCGTACTCCGCCGTGAGCCAGCCATGGGGTGATCCTTTTGCCTTCAGCCACGGTGGCAACCGTTCTTCCAAAGTCACATTACACAACACGTGGGTATGACCAAACTGCGCCAACACCGACCCTTCAGCCCAACGAGTAAAATGGGCCTCAAAATGAAGCGGCCGCAACTGATCCGGCAGGCGTTTATCGTGACGAGTTTCCATGAAGAGCATCCTTGCAAACATTATAACGAAAGGACAATAACCTGCCGATGTTTTCTGCAATCATTTTAGGGTGATGACCGACTCCCCAAAATGAATCCATGACCCACAAATAAAAAACGCCAAAACCGGGACGGCTCTGGCGTTTAAAAACAAGGTACAGTGGCTAAAATGAGGGTCTCTTTAGCAAAACACCCAGAAGAAACAAGGCATAGGAACTACATCTAGTCCGCGCTGGCCTGCTTCCGGTAACGGTAAGTAATCCGTGCCCGGCCCAGGTCATAAGGCGACATCTCCAGGCGAACCTTATCACCCAACAAAACCCGGATATAGCTACGGCGCATGCGCCCGGCAATATATGCCAGCACAACATGGCCATTTTCTAACTTAACCCGGAACTGTGTATTGGGCAATGCCTCAATGACGGTTCCCTCAACCTCGAATTTCTCTTCTTTATCTTTCTCCGCCATAAGTCCTCTTTGATTATTAGCCATTATTCAGATGCGCCCTCAACGTCACCAGTGTGAACGTCATCTTCGGGTGCGGGTTCGTTTACTTCAGCCGGACGGGGAGAGGCGACAGGTTGTTTACTCTCAGCGACGGGGGTTGTGGTTCCTGTATCAGGACGGCTGGCCATCCACTCAATCTGCTCTTTGGACGTGACGGCTTTCAAACTCAGACCAATGCGTTGTTTATTGGCGTCCAGGCTAACAATGCGGAGCAAATGGTTTTCCCCTTCACGTACCACATCGGTCACCTTTTCCACGGACCCACGGGAGAGTTGAGATACATGGAGAAGACCTTCTACACCGGGAGCGATTTCCACGAACGCACCATAATCCACAATGCGGGTGATCTTACCTTCCACCAGTTGGCCTTGTTTATAATCCTCGGCCAGTGTATCCCAGGGGTTGGGCAGAATCCGTTTGCGGCTCAGGCTTATGCGTTGGTTCTCACGATCCAGTTTGACAATATAAGCTTCGATTTCGTCGCCAACTTTCACAACTTCATTGGGATGATTGATGCGTTGCCAGGAGAGTTCGGATACATGGATGAGGCCATCAGCACCACCCAGGTTCACAAATACCCCAAAGTCACGCATACTGCTAACACGCCCTTTGACGATCTGCCCTTCGGCCAGATGGTCCAACAGGGATTGTTTCTGTACTTCGTCCCACTCTTTTTGGGCGTCCCGTTGGGAAAAGACCAGACGGCGGCGCAACTGATTGACTTCAATCACTTTCAAGGGGAATTTCTGGCCCCGCATTTTGGCCATCCGCTGTTGCCGTTGCCGTTCATCCAGATTGGGTGTCAGGGTGGAGACATGGGAAGCGGGGATAAAACCACGCAGACGACCAAAGGGGACAATCAGACCACCTTTGTTGTAACCAATGACTTCACCCTCAAAGATTTCGCCGCTGTTCAACATCTCCTCAGCTTTTTCCCAATCCTGGCTAACACGAGCCATGTAGATGGAAACGATGAGGCCATCGGCGTCATTGGTTGAGAGGATGTAGACGGGTATTTCGTCATTGGTTCTGAGTTCTGCCCGTTCTTCAGGCGTCAGTTTTTCCAGATCAGTGGGTTGAACAATACCATCACGTTTCAAGCCCAGATCCACAATGATGCCTTGGGGAGAAATGGAGACAACAACACCTTGACGGATGTCGCCTGGTTGAGGCAACTCATAATCATGAGCCTCTAACAGTTGCTCCAATTGTTCGGCGAAACTCACCTCTGGTTCAGGTGACATCCCGGCCTGTCCCTCAATCACGTTTTCACTTTGGGGGTATTCACTTGCCATCATGCTAAAACTCTTTCCTATAATATAGATTTTGCCGTAAAAAAAGCCCGGCGCGTCACAAAGTCAGACACAGCCGAGCTTTCAAAGGTCAGATCGATCCCGGTTTTCTGTTAACCTATTGTCATTTCTCTACTCTGCATAGTACACATGGTTTTATGATGTAAGCACAGCCATGGGCACCAAACCAGTTAAAACGACGCTTCTTTTCCGACCCGGCAGGCGGGATTATAACGGTTGTGTTTTTCTTTGTCAATTATAGGAGAAGACAATCCCAGTGTATTGGAGTGGTGATGTGGGTGTAATGGTGAGTACGGGGATTGTTTGACCACCTGTGGTTAGTTTTGTCCCCGGGCAAAGATCAGGAAAGGGGAATTGGGGGGTTCCGGTAACGAATTGCCTTGGGCTACGTCTACATCGTTACGCTTTTTCTTAACGAGCAATAGGGTATGGTTCAGGTTGCTTTACAAATTTGTAAGCCGGTTTGGTAAATCGTCTCATGGGCTAGGGCGATTGCATACTCACCAGAATGAACCCATCCCCCTACCCCCCTTCCCGAAATCGGGAAGGGGGAACCCACTCGGCGGGTAAAATCGGGGCGAAGCCCCGATTTTACCCGCCTTAAAAAACTCCCCGCTCCCAGGGCGGGGAACTTTCTCATGTGGCGGTTTTTGAGCGCGGCCGCGCTCAAAAACCACCACTCCTGGTATTTCCCCCCCTTTCCGCCGGGAATCGTAGGCGGAGGGATGAATTAACCCATTTTGCTAACTTTTGCACCACGCCAGCCATAGTTAATCGGCGCGGATGTGGTTGCGGAGTAGGCCTATCTGTTCGATTTCACTTTCTAGCACATCACCGGGAACCATAAATTCAGGGGGAGTACGGGCAAAACCTACCCCAGCGGGTGTGCCTGTGGCGATGACATCGCCAGCTTCCAGGGTCATGCCATGTGACAAAATGGCAATGGTAGTGGCGATGTTGAAGAGCATATGACTGGTGTGATCGTCTTGTTTGACTATCCCATTGACGCGGCAGGTGAGGCGTAGATTTTGGGGATCGGGGATTTCATCGGTGGTGACGATCCAGGGACCCATGGGGCAGGTGCCATCCAGGCTTTTGCCTTTGTGGAATTGTTTATGCTGGCGTTGCAGGTCACGGGCGGACACATCATTGATAATGGTGTAACCAAAAATAACAGACATGGCCGTCTCGCGAGGGACGTTTTTGCATCGTTGACCAATAATGACCCCAAGTTCGACTTCCCAATCTAGTTGGGTGGTGACGGTAGGGTCATAGGGAATAGGGGCTTCGGGGCCGATGACGGTGTTGGTTGCTTTGGTGAAGATGATGGGGTGATCGGGGAGTTCTACTGCGCGGCCGCGAGCCGTGTACGATTCGGCGGCGTGTTCGACGTAATTTAGTCCCAGGCAGAAAATGTTGCGTCGCGGCCGCGGGATGGGTGCCAGTAAAGTGACATCGGCCAGGGGGATCACCTGGGTTGGTTGTTGTAATAAGGTGGCGGCGGCGGTGTGTGCGGCCGCGCCTTGCTCAATAAAGGCCACCATATCTCCGGCAATGGGCGTCAGGTCTATGACCTGTTCTCCAAGTACTGCACCGATGCCGTTTTGTTTGTGGTATTGATAGCTGATTAGACGCACAGTTGTACCTTATTTATAGTTGAGGTTCAGTTGTGTCAATTCAACCCCAGCCCGCCCGGTCATAAAATGACCGGGCTGTGGCGACAAAGGCAGTTGGCCTGACGTTTTAGCCCGTAGGGCTTCGTCCATTGAGCCTGGCTGTCTAACCACCGGGCGGAGTAACTGTTTTGACCTTTTTTCAGTGGACGCATTCGTGAAATTCGTGGCAAAACCTCTTTAATCGGGCAGACATGAAGCCAGTTTCTTCTGCCGTATTAGCGGCGACCAACGACGCGGCCAATGCCCCGCCCCACCCAGGCCAGATCGGTCAGTTGGGGATTGGTGGTTGAGGACACCAGGTAGGTAATGCCCTGAACGGTGGCCCGCTTTTGCACTTCTTCCCAGAATTTCAGGTACTCATTACCTTTTCGCACTGGGGAGAGATCGCGTTGGTTGTTACCGGCCTGGGTGATCCAAAGCAGGTTGAAGCGGAAACGGCTGATGTAATCATCTAGAGTGGCGAGGGCCTGGGCCATGGGGGAGAGTTTGGACCAGTAGAGATGAACGCCCATACCATGCGCTTTTTCTGCGGCCGCGCGACTGGTTTCCAAAAAGGCGATATGGTCCTGTTTGCGTCCCATAATAGCGGAACCGGGGGAGAGACCCGGGAAGATAACCGGCAAATTGGGCACTTCGCGGCGGAAGTTTTCCAACAACTCCAACCACCACTCGGCAAATTCCGCCCCATCGCGCCAATTGGTGTATAGCCCCTGTTCGCGCAGGTTGGGTTCACTATGTAATTCAATGATCACCTGTTTCCCTTCCAACACTTGCAGAACATCCAAGGTAGAGAGGATGGTCTCTTCCAGGAAGCGGGCGGGGGAGACGGGTTTATCGCCAAAAGCCAGATAGGGGCGCACGATCCAATTCGCATCAGGGTGTTGTTGTGCCAGTTGGGCCACGCTATCCGGCTCGTGGGTAGAGAGCAGTTTGATGATGCCAGGACGGAGGGCGGCAAATTCGGCAAACTCCTCGGCCAGGATGGGACCCCCTTCCAGGTTTGCATGTAAACCAATGTGGGCAGAACCGAAGGTTGGCGGGTCGGGGTTGGGGGTGAATTCATCCCCCATGGCAAAGGAGATCGCGAAACTAACGGGTTGGAAGGGGGGCTGAATGTGGGCATTATCCACGCGTACCGGGGTATATTCTCCTTGGGCCGGGCCAGTGACGAGGAGTTCGGTATTGGCCGGGATGAAGCCGATATTTTGCCCATCGCGCCGGGGCTGACCACGCAGATTGATGCCGTATTGTCCGGCATTGGCTTTGTCTTCTTTGAGAGTTATCTGGGTGGTGAAGGCCCAGCCGGGGGTGGTGTTTTGGGG
>JAGNBF010000213.1 GCA_018004935.1 Chloroflexota bacterium
CCGGTGTTGGTGACGCCAATGCCGCAGGTGAAATCCAGGTAACGTGTGCCATCGGTGGCGTAGAGGTAAGCCCCCTCGCCCCGCTCGGCGATCACCTGGTTGCCTCGGCTCCAAACGGGGGAAACATGAGGAAGAGATGGATGTTGGGTCATAGATGGAAATCCTTATTTAATGCGTGATTCGTGATGCCTGAATTACCTGGCTTTGTGGGCGTCAGGCTTAGTTGATTAAGTGATCAGCGCGGCCCAGGTAGTGCAGTTGCCAGGGTACGTTGTTGCTGGAGCCGAGGTATTGGAAATAACAAACGCCGGTATCGGTAAGGCGGATATGGCAGTGACGCTGATTAATTTGAAAAATGGTTTCACACAAGGCGTTGATGGTGCGTCCATGTGTGATGACAACCACTGTTTCATCCTGGTGCTGGTGGAGCAACCGGGTCAAAAACTGGGTGATGCGTTCCCGGTTAGACTCAATCTCGCTGTGGACACTCTCCTGTAATTGTGCGTCGAAAATGATTTCCCTGTGATACGCATCGGCCAGAAATTGGGCCGTTTCCTGAGCGCGTCTGGCTGAACTGGCGTAGAATGCGTGGATGTGGGGTATCTGTTGTCTCAGCCACCGGGCTAACGCCAGAGATTGCTGTTGACCTCGCTCGGTCAGGCCAGCATTGGGTGTGGCCTGGGGGTTGGGGTTGACGCTTTCGCCATGCCTGATGAGGTAGAGGTGCATAATGTAGCCACAGATGGAAGGGGCGCGGATGGAGAATATGATAGGGATTGTACACCATCGCGGCCGCGAATTGGCAAGGCGGGCAGGTTAAAAACCTACCCTACAGACTGGCTCCATACGGATACCAATACCCCTTCACCTTCCCTTCTACATCCCAATGGACATGTTTCACTTCCAGGAATTCGTCCAACCCTTCCTGCCCCAGTTCGCGGCCGCCACCGGTCATCTTCATCCCGCCAAACGGCCCGGCAAAATTGTCTGTCAGCGGATCGTTGATCCAGATGGTTCCGGCCTTTACTTCGTCAAAGAAACGCTTCACCAATTTGGCATCATGGCTCATCAGCGTGGCCCCCAGACCAAAACGGGTGTCGTTGCACAGATGAATGGCCTCGTCGAAGTCACGGTAGGGCATGATGGGCAGGATGGGGCCAAACGTCTCGTCGCGCATGATGGCCATGTTGTGATTGACGTTGACCATGACGGTTGGCTCGAAGAAATACCCTTTGGGCAGGTGCGCCGGGCGTTTGCCGCCCACCAGCACCTGTCCCCCCAGGCTGACCGCTTCGGCCAGTTGCCGTTCCACGTTTTCGCGGAACCGGTTGCGGATCATCGGCCCCATGTCGGTGTGGGGGTCGAGGCCGTTGCCCAGGCGTAGTTTGCCGACAAAGTCGGCCAGTTCCTCACTGAAACGGCCATAGATGCTTTCGTGAACGTAGAGCCGTTCGGTGCTGGTGCAGACTTGCCCGGCGTTGATGAGACCGGCATAAGCCGCGCCGCGCACCGCCATATCCAGGTCTACATCGGGGGCTACGACCATTGGGTCTTTGCCGCCCAACTCCAGGTGGAGCTTTTTCATCATGGGGGCGGCGATGCTGGCGATGCGTTGCCCCGTTTCCACCGAACCGGTGAAGGCGATGACGGGTACATCAGGGTGGCGCACCAGGGGTTCACCCGCTTCCGGGCCGTAGCCGGTGACGACGTTGACGACGCCGGGGGGCAGGTGGGCAAAAGCCAGTTCGACCAGGCGCAAGGTGGAGAGGGGGGTCAGCTCCGAAGGTTTGATGACAACGGTGTTGCCTGCGGCCAACGCGGCCGCGACCTTCCATGCCAACAGTAATAAAGGAAAATTCCAGGGGACGATGCAACCCACCACCCCATAAGGTTCTTTGATGACAAAGTTGATTTGATCGGGGTCGCCGGGGGGCAGGAAGCGGCCGCGTTCGTGGCGGGCCAATTCGGCGTAATAGTGAAAGGTGTCGTAAGTCCAGAAAATCTCTTCTTCGTTCTCGACAAACGGTTTGCCCTCTTCCTCGGTGAGCAGGTGGGTAAGTTCCTCGGCGTGGGTTTTCATCAGGTTGGCGGCCTCGTGCAACAGCCCGGCGCGGACAGTGGCGGGGGTACGGGACCAGGCAGGAAAGGCTTGTTTCGCGGCCGCGACCGCCTCATTCACATCTTCTGCCGTGCCACGCGGCACTTCGTCCAACACCTCTTCCGTGGCCGGATTCACGACCTGAATTGTTTCGGTGGTACGCCCGGTGGTAAAACGTCCGTTGATGTACATGGGTTTCATGGGGGTTCCTTTTAGTTTCGAGTTTGGAGTGAGCGAGTGAGCGAGTAAGTTATTGATAATTCGTATCTATACAGCCCCTCACCCTAACCCTCTCCCCAGGGAGAGGGAACTAACTCCCCTCTCCCGCTTCGGGAGAGGGGCCGGGGGTGAGGGTCAGCGGTTTCACATCCTCATTTCACGCTCGGCGTCGTGTAGGATGCAGAGCGTCCCAGAGGGAATTCCCACGCCGAGCGTGGGAATAAGTTGTGACACCTGAATAGTTACGATAATTCACCATTCACCATTTACCATTCACCATTCTCGGCATGGTTCAGGTCAACTTTACAAATTTGTAGGACGATTTGGTAAATCGTCTCGTGGGCGATTTACCAAATCGCCCTACAAAGTGTTAAGCACCGTTTGCCGACTTTTGAACCACGCCCCATTCTCCATTCTCCATTCACCGCCTCACTTCGGTTGGGTTAGCATTGGTTGGGCCCCGTAGGCCATTTTATAGGTGTGTAAGATGAGTGATGTTTGGGTGCGGGTGATGCCGGGAACCTGGTGGAGATGGTCTTTGAGGAAGGATGCCAGGTGTTCCCGGTTGCGGCACATGACCTCTACCATGAGGTCGTATTCACCGGAAATCATAATGAGGTAACTGACTTCGGGAAAGGTGGCGATGGTCGCGGCCGCGTTGTCTAGTTCTGCCGGTTGCACACTCACACTAATGATGGCCGGAGCATCAAACCCGAGCTGATAGGGGTCCACCATGCCCACGATATGCACCGCCTGCTCCTCAATCAGCTTACCTACCCGGTTCCGCACCGTGCCCTCAGTAACGCTCAACGCCTGGGCGATTTCCGTGTACGGTTTGCGCCCATCTATTTGTAGCAAGGAGAGAATGGCCCGGTCGAGGTTATCCATGGGGGGAAAGAAGTGAACAGTAAACAGTGAGCAGTTACCAGCAGGTTGTGCCAGGATGAAGTATATGCTGACTGATTTGCACGATTCGTAATGACAAGGTTATTGTATTGCGATATTCGTAAACGGGCAATCCGTGGAAACTTAATGGTCTGCTTAGGGTTCGTAAAAATATAACTTCCCGGTTTAGACCTGACAGATTTCCGAAAACCTGTCAGGCCTTGACGGAACTTAATCTTTTACAGGCCCTTAGTATGATTGGGCATGATTCAAAGCACAGGGAAATTTGTTGTTCTTTCGGAATTCGCGGGTGTGGCTACATGGTGGGCTGGCCTTGTGCCTGCCCC
This sequence comes from Chloroflexota bacterium, assembly GCA_018004935.1. GTDB lineage: Bacteria > Chloroflexota > Anaerolineae > Promineifilales > Promineifilaceae > Trichofilum. The sequence goes on from JAGNBF010000213.1 coordinate 3,550, forward strand.
GCCGAGGGCAACCACCAGGGTTGCCCCTACAGACGGTGTCAACTCCCTAAAAGCCCGAAGGCTCAAATTTGAACATATCACTCAGGTCAGGTCGTGGGTAGAACAAACAGAACCCTGGTTACGTGAAGGCGTGGTTCAAAAGTCGGCAAACGGTGCTTAACACTTTGTAGGGCGATTTGGTAAATCACCCACGAGACGATTTACCAAATCGTCCTACAAATTTGTAAAGCTGACCTGAACCATGCCGATTTAACAAATGAATACCGGTATAGGGTTTCCCCCACCCCTAACCCCGCCCCCAGGGGCGGGGAACTTTTTCTTGTGTCATTTTTCGCGGGCAGACGCCCGCGAAAAATGACACGAATGGGGTTTCCCCTTGCCCGCTACGGCAAAACGTAAAAATCGTTGGCCGCCACAAGCACACCCGAAAAATGGCCCAAGCCGTAGAACAGCCTTTCAGGCTGTTCACCCTCTCGAAAAAACGGCAAACGCCAGGAGCAAACCAAATTAAGAATTGCTGTGTTGGGCTTACAAACCTGACAGGTTTTTGAAAACCTGTCAGGTTTATCATAAACATTTGATTAAAGATGCACTGGTAGACTGTCGGCGAAAGCAATTTGGACACGACTATTCACGGATGAGTCCACTGTTCACTGCCCCTTAATTGCCGTCCACATCTCATCATAGATAAATACCGCATCTCCCACATCGGCCAGCCATTCTAGCTTGACCAGGACATCATCTGGGGGGTAGATGCCGGGGTCGTTGAGGATTTCTTCGGTGATGAACGGTTTGGCCGCATCGTTGGGGCTGGCATAGTAGGTGAAGTTGGTGATCGCGGCCGCGACCTCTGGCTCCATCAGGTAGTTCAGGAAATGTACGGCCGTCTCGTACCGGGTAGACGATTTGGGGATACACACATTATCCAACCATTTCACCCCACCTTCTTTGGGGATGATGTAATACCAGTTACCATCCTGTGTTTCCTCATTGTAAGTCGCATAATACGCCCCAAAGGCGTCCCCACTCCAGGCATGAGAAATGACAATTTCATCAGGAACCATGAGTGAATCTTCATAATCTTCACTGTTGAACGTCTTCCAATACGGCTTGGCCCGCAGAATCAGGTCACGAGCGGCTTCCAATTCGGCCCGGTCTTGCGTGTTGAGGCTGTACCCCAGATAAACCAGTGCCGTCCCCATCAACTCCCGCTGATCGTTCAGGACATTCACCCCTTCACCGGCATATTGCTCCAGCAATTCCGGCTCGTAGATGTAAGCCCAGCTATCGGGTGGGTTTTCGGTAAAGAAGGGATGTCCGGCCCGGTAAGTGATGCCGGTTGTGCCCCATTGGTAGGGAATGCAATGTTGGTTGCCAGGATCAAAGGGAGCATCACGGAAAGCTTCGTTGATATGGGCAAAGTTGGGCATCTGGCTGACATCAATCTCGGCCAATAAATCCAAATCAATCATCTGCCCCACCATAAAATCAGAGGGAAAGATGACATCATAACCGGCGGCTCCGGCCTGGAGTTTGGTCAGCAAATCTTCGTTGGAAGCGTAGGTGTCGTAAGTGATTTTGACCCCATATTCCGCTTCATAATCGGCCAGAACTTGTTCATTAATGTAATCGGGCCAGTTGTAGACGCTGAGTTCCTCGGCCAAGACGATTTCGCCATCCGTCGCGGCCGCGTTGTTCCCCTCAGCCTCATTA